>CAYYHU010000004.1:99115-110673 GCA_964471865.1 uncultured Ilumatobacteraceae bacterium
CAGGTGGTGGCCATGATCGTTGAACGCGCGATCGTCACCTCGAGATGATGCGGCGTCGCCGTGGGAGTTCATCCACTACGGTCGACACGACGATGTGTCAGGACTTCATATGACGGCGCTCGATTCCTCCGCTGGCACCCCGGTGCCGATGGGTACGGCGGGACCTCGGCTACGCCGGGGTCGAGCACTTCTCGGAACTCGGGCCGAGTGGCGTCTGACCCGTCCCCGCCGACCCCACCGACCTCGCCCAGGCCGCGCCTGGACGGGTCCGATCCTGATGCTCGTGACCACGCTGGGCACCTGGCCCGCCTTCGCCGGTACGGCTGGAGAAGACGGTGACGTGTCCTTCGCCCTCTACATCGGATCGGTGTCGATTCTGCTGATGGCCTGGAGCTTCGTGCTGGCGGTTCGGATCCCTCGTCTCGAGGTGATCTTCGGAGGGGCGGACCGCATGTACCGAGCCCACCGGTGGGCTGGCATCGCGGCAGTGGTTGCGATGTATCTGCACACCAGCACCATCGATGAGCTTCTCCGGGGGATCGCCGGAGCATCCAAGGACCTCGCCGACAGTGCCGAAGACCTCGCTGGAACGGCCCAGACCCTGCTGTACATCCTGGTGGGTGCCTCGATTCTGCGTCTGGTCCCGTATCGATGGTGGCGTCTGACCCACAAGTTCCTCGGCGTCCCGTTCGCGTTCGCCGCCTTGCACTTCTTCACCGCCGAGAAGCCCTATGCCAACACCTCCGGCTGGGGGTGGTACTTCAACGTGGCCATGCTCATCGGGCTCGCGTCGTGGCTGGTCCGCGTCGTCGGCCTCGATGTGTTCGGTCGAGGCACCCCCTACCGAGTCGACACCGTTCGTCATCATCACGGGACCACCGAGGTGGTGATGCGACCCGAGGGCCGGGCGATCCGCTTCGAACCGGGCCAGTTCGCCTTCGTGCGTATCCAACGACGTGGTCGAGGGGAGCCCCATCCCTTCTCCTTCGCCTCCTCACCCCAGAGCGACACCGTGCGTTTCGCGATCAAAGGCCTCGGCGACTGGAGTTGGTGGGCCCGCCATATCGCAACGGGCGACCGGGTACGTCTCGACGGCCCCCACGGATCCTTCGAGGTCCTGCCCTCCGAGTCGCGTCCGACGGTCTGGGTCGCTGGTGGGGTCGGGATCACACCGTTCCTGTCCGCTCTGGACGCGGCCGCCGACCACGGGATCGTCCCCCATCTGATCTACTGCATCCGCGACCGCGACAGCGCGATCGCTCTCGAGGAGTTGACCCAGGCTCACGATGCGGGACGGATCAGGTTGCGGGTGGCAGCGTCGAGCGAAGGGCGGCGGTTCGCTGTCGGCACGTTCGAGGATCTCGAGATCCCCGTCGACCACTGGCCGATGGCCCATGTCGCCGTCTGCGGACCCGTCGGTCTGATCGAGTCGGTGACGACCTCGGCGCGGACTCGCGGCGTGGATCGAGTTCATCACGAGGACTTCGATCTTCGCAGCGGCCTCGGACCGGATCTGTCCCCCGAACTCGACGATCTGCTTCGCCAGACCCTGATCCGCCGGACGGCCTCGACCCGTCGCTGAGGTGTCGATTCCGCGTCACCAACCGTCCATCTCGCCTTGGTACCGTCCGGCGTCGTGACACTCATGGACTCGGTCTCTGACACCACCCCTCGACGGTTTCGTGATGTCGAGGAACTGATCGACCATCTTTGGTCTCTCGACGAGATCGTCTCGGTCGAGGATGATCGCCTCCGCGAACTCGACCATGGTCTGCAATGCGCAGCGCTGATCGCTTCGAGCCTCCCCGACGACGTCGAGGCTCAGGTGGCCGGGCTCGTCCATGATCTGGCCCACCCCTGGGACTCCGCTGGTCAGCCTCGCCACGCGACCATGGGAGCGCTGGCGGTCGTGGACGTGCTCGGAGAACGGATCGCCGAGTTGATCCGTAGCCATGTGCCCGCCAAGCGATACCTCGTCGCCACCCGCCCCGAGTACCGCTCTCGACTGTCGCCCGACAGTGTGATGACCCTCGAGGCTCAAGGCGGGACGATGACTCCCGATGAAGTAGCCGCCTTCGAGCAACATCCCGATCTGGACGCCGCGGTCACGCTGCGGATTGCCGATGACGACGCCAAGGTTCCTGGGCGCATCGTGCCCGGACTCGAGTCCTGGGAGGACGTGATCCGTCTCGTGGCATCCCGCCACGGTTCCCCCGACGCTGGAACCCATTCGTGATCCCATTGACCCAGACCGCGTTCGATCCCCGCGATCCGGATGCGAAGCGGCATTTCGACGATCACGGCTGGGTACTCACCGCCGATCTCACCGAACACGACATCGCATCCTTGGCGTCCTGGGTGGATGACATCGCCACCCGAGCCGATCTCGATGGTGGGGTGTTGCACCACCGCGAGATGACCGATCAGGGACCCAAATTGTGTCGGTCGGAGAACTTCGTTCCGGTGCACGACGAACTCCGGGAACTGTTGACCGTGCGGCTCGCGGCGACGGCTTCGAGCCTGTTGGGTGAGCCGGCCGTTCTCTACAAGGAAAAGATCAACTACAAGCTGAGCGGCGGCGCAGGCTATTCACCGCATCAGGACGCACCGGCCTATCCCTTCATCGACACCCATGTCTCGTGCATGGTCGCGATCGACGATGCGACCCTCGACAACGGCTGTCTCGAGGTCGTCAGCGGCCACCATGGCGAGGTCCTGCCCATGGACGACCGGGGTTGCGTGCGATCCGACGTCGTGGAACGACTCGTCTGGGAACCCGTACCGTTGCCAGCGGGGCGAACGCTGTGGTTCCACTCACGCACCCCTCATCGCAGCGGTCCCAACCGCTCGGACCGTGATCGCCGAGCGTTGTATCCGACCTACAACGCCGCATCACTCGGGTCGCTGCGCGAGGACTACTACGCCGAGAAGTTGCGACGCTTCCTCGACACGCCACCTGGTGAGCGCGTCACGGTGTCGCTGATCGGCGACTTCGAAGGTCGGCCCGTCGACTGACGGCAATCGACCCGAGTCGTGACCACGACCGATCGACCAGGCACGTCACGATCCCTGCGCGCCTGCGTCGCAGAGCACCCGAGTTCGTCGAGGCTTTGACGTCGAGGGAGGCAGCGTTCAAGGTGACGACACGACTCGTTCACCCACGACTATGAAAGTGATGCCGTGTTCAGTCGAGAACGGCGCTGCGAACTGCTCGCCATGGCACCGTCGACCGAGTTGACCGCCCTCGCTGAACGACTACTCGCCGCCGATGAGATCGCCGAAGCTCTGACCGTGACCCACCACCCCGAAACCGGGGCCGTGGTGATGCAAGTGCGCGAACCCGTCTGCGCGGAGCGGTTCCATCTCGGTGACGTCGTCGTGACCCGGGCCGAGGTCGCGATCGACGGCCAACGCGGCTGGTCGATGCGACTGGGATCCGATCGACCAGCGACCCTCGCGGCAGCGATGTGTGACGCCCTCGCCGTGACGAGTCGTCACAGTTGGCAGTCCTGGCGTGACGAGATCGACGCCCTGTGTCGTCAGACGGCCGAACACCATGAGGAACTCGAACGTCGCGAGTGGTCTGAGCTCGTCGCGACTGCGGTGGCGTTCGAGGAACTCGACTGATGGCCACCGGTTCCGACACCTCCACCTCGGCCTCGGTTCCCACCTCGACGGGGTTCGTGGACCGCGTCGCGGCATGCACACTGGACGAGTTCGAGTCTCATGCGGTGTTCACCGTCCTTCTCCACTCGCTCTCCCGACCGGGAACCTTCCACCATCTGCCACCACTGCTTGTCGCTCGGTTCCCCGCAGCACTCGCTCCTCTGGCGGCGCTCGGTGATGTCGACGTCACCCTCACCGTGATCGAGAGGCCGTTATCGCGAGGAGCCACAGAGTCGTCTCCAGCCCTTGCGGATGCATGTGATTGGAGTCGAGTGCTCGCTGCGGCGACCGGAGCCGATGAGGCGACAGTTGATGAAGCCGCCATGGTCGCGGCGCTCGAACCTCTCGATACCGACGTGATCACGGCCCTGCGTCGAGGTGATGCTCTTCACCCCGAACTCGGAGCCCGCCTCGTCATGTCGTGTCGCTCCTTCGATGCGAGCGACGGATCCGAATCTGTGACCCTCGAACTGACGGGACCTGGCATCGATGGCTCATGCCATCTCACCGTTGGGGACCTCACGGCTGAAGTGTTCACGACCCTGGCGACGGTCAACGCCGAGTTCCCCGCGGGGATCGACACCTGGCTCGTGAGCCCGGCAGGAACCGTCGTCGGACTTCCTCGCACCACATCGATGCGGGTGATCTCCACCCAGCCAGGAACTCCCCGAGGAGGACACTGATATGGGATACGCCGCGGCTCGGGGCGGCCTCGACGCGATTCGAGCTGCTGAAGATCTGGTGCGGCTTCGACGTCTCGTGGCCGACAGCGCCTGGTTGGGTCGGGACCAACTCGTCGACCGTCTTCGACTCGCGGTGGACCGCGTGATGGGCGAGGGAGGAGTCTGGGATCCTGATCTCGCGGCGACGGCGCTGCGTCAGGCCGAAGGCGATCTCATCGAGGCCGCACATCTTCTGCGGTCCTTTCGATCCTCGCTTCCTCGACTCGCCTACAGCGAGGCTGTGTCGACGGATGAGATCGCGATTCTTCGCCGCATCGTGCCGGCCTATCGGACCCCACCGGGCCCTCAACTTCTCGGTAGGACCACGGACTACACCGGCCGGCTCCTCGATCGACGAGCCGAGATCGACGCTCGCACGGAGGCCGAGAAACTCGCAGCCGACGTCGGTCTCGGTGACTCCACCGAGCCGGCCACGGCGACGTCCGAGGATCGGGATCCCGACCGCCGACCTCGACGACTCCTCGATGTCTTGCGCGATCTCGATCTCGTCGTGGATCGACGCCGCGATGACGATCCCGAACCCTTCGACATCACCAAGATGGCGGCCCGCCCTCCGGCTCCCCGCTCGGCGCGTCTGTCGCTCATGGCCCGCGCCGAGACCGGCGCGTTGGTCAATCTCTGGTACCGAAACATTCTTGGGCCTGACGGCTATCTCCATGAGATCACCCTGGGCGAGGTCCGCCATGGCCGACTGCCCGTGAGGGTCACCCATCCGGTGACCGGCGGAACCGTGTCGATCGGTGACATCCGGGTCACCGAGGTCGAAGCGATCGAGGATCTCGACGGCCTCGACGAGGACCGGGACCGATTCGACGTGGGATACGGACTGTGTTTCGGCCACAACGAAAAGAAGGCCATTGCAATGGCGAATCTCGACATCGCGTGTCACCGCGACGGCGGAGCCAGCGCACTGGAACAGTCCATCCTGTTGACCACCGACGGACTCGACGCCAGCGGCTTTCTCGAACATCTCAAACTTCCCCACTACGTGACGTTCCGCTCGATGGTGGAACGCAAACTGGCGGTGCGCACGGCACGGGCCGCGTCCGAGCACTCGCCGTCTGGGGCGGCGCCTGATACGAACCCCACTCCGGTCGAGGGATCCCTCTCATGACTCTCCTCGACGATCTCGTCGGTGAGGAGGCGCCGATCCCCTTCGGCCTGCTGGATGAGTACTCCAAGCGGGAACTGCGGCGAGCGATTCTCACCGCAGTAGCGGTTCCGGGATATCAAGTGCCCTTCGGATCCCGAGAGATGCCCGTCGCCCGCGGCTGGGGCTCGGGCGGCCTGCAGATCACGCTGGCGCTCGTGGGACCCGACGACGTGGTCAAGGTCATCGACCAAGGCGACGACGCCGGAGTGAACGCCGCGAACCTGCGACGCCTGATCGTGGACTCCACCCGGTGCGACGACGGGACCATCGACGAGACCACGGTGGCCGGCGAAGCGACGATCATCCAGAGCCGTCACCGGATCCCCACCGACGGCCTCGAGGCCGGTGACCGTGAGCGGCCCCCGGTGTTGGTGTTACAAGTACCGGTTCCCGAACCGCTGCGCGGAGTGGAGCGCGATATGCGCGAACTCGCCCGGATGCATGCCGAGGCCGACTACGCCCGGATGTGGGTCAGTCTGTACGAGGACAAGGTCCGCAACGGTGTGATCACCCAGACCACCGGATATCCGTGTCTGGTCGATGGCCGTTATGTGATCGCCACGACTCCGATCCCCCGTTGGGACGTTCCGGCGTTGCATCAGGCCCCGTTTCTCACTTTGTTCGGAGCCGGGCGGGAGAAGCGGATCTACGCCGTTCCACCCCATACCGATGTCGAACCTCTCACCTTCGACGACGTGCCTTTCGAGGTGGAGCTCGCACCCGGCGCCTCATGCCATCACTGCGGATCCTCGACCACCTTTCTCGTCGAGGTGCCCGGCACCGAGATCTGGGTGTGCTCGGACACCGATTGGTGCCGTCGCCATGCACTCGGCCTCGTCGAGGCTCCTTCGAATCCGCCGACCTGGACGGGCACGACGTCTCGCGATGAGGTGACATCATGACCAAGGACTGGGTCCTGCGCGTCGAAGGCCTCGGGAAGGTCTATGGCGACGCAAGTGCGATCTCGATCGCGGAGACCGGTCCGCAGCGTGGCACCTCCAAGAGTGCGACCACCGGGGCGATCGTGTCGGCCTGGGATGTGTCGTTCGAGGTCGCAGCCGGTGAAGCCCTCGGGGTCATCGGAGAGTCGGGGTCGGGAAAGTCGACCGTCATGCGGTGTATCGCGGGCGATCATCCAGCGACCGCCGGATCGGTCCACCTGCGGGGTGTGGATGACGGCTCGACCGACATCTTGACGGTGTCACCCACCCGCCGCCGCCAGTTGCGCGTCGATCAGCTCGCGGTGGTGTACCAGGACCCGGCTGAGGGACTTCGTCTCGGAGTGACCGCCGGTGGCAACGTCGCCGAGGCCCTCACCGCGGCGGGATGGCGACATTTCGGTCGGATCCGTGAACGAGCGAGCGAGCTTCTCACCCGGACCGAGGTTCCCCTCGTGCGCATGGATGATCTGGTGCGCACGTTCTCGGGGGGGATGCGTCAACGAGTCCAGTTGGCCAAGGCCCTCGCAAACCAACCCCCTCTGGTTCTGCTCGACGAACCCACCACCGGTCTCGACGCCAGCGTCGCCGCGGGAGTGCTCGATCTGATCCGCAGTCTGCTCGAGGAACTCGGCATCGCCGCGGTGGTCGTCTCCCACGACTTCGCGGTCATCGAAATGCTCACCACGCGCAGCATCGTGATGCATCACGGTCGGGTCGTGGAGAGCGGTCTCACCGATCAACTCCTCGAGGATCCTCATCACCCGTACAGCCAGCGGCTGGTCGCCGCGGCCCGCGCCTAGGAGACGCCGTGACGCGTCCGGAATCCTCTGATGTGCCGACAGCCACGCCAACCCCCGATCGCGAGGTCGTGCTCGAAGTTCGGGGACTCGCCAAGCACTTCGTTCTTCATGCGATGGGAGCTCGGCGGGTCGTGGCTCTCGATGGCGTCGACCTCGATGTCCACGCTGGTGAACACGTAGCACTGGCCGGATCCTCGGGGGCGGGTAAGTCGAGTCTGCTCAAGTCGATCTATCGCACGTATCTGCCGAGTTCGGGATCGGTGCGACTCGGCCTCAGCGATGGCCGACGGGTGGATCTCACCGCCGCGAGCGACCAGGAACTCGCGTCCCTTCGAGGTCGAGAGATCGGGTATGTCTCCCAGTTCTTGCGGGCTGAACCCCGGCGAGGGGCCCTCGACATCGTGACCCGGGCGGGGGTGCAACGGGGCATGGACCGAGACGAAGCCCGCGAGGCCGCGATGCGAGCCCTTCGGCGTCTCCATCTCGACGAGACCCTCTGGGACGTCTACGCGAGCGTGCTGTCCGGGGGCGAGAAGCAACGGGTCAATCTCGCCGCTGGGACGATCTCGCCACCGCGGCTGTTGTTGCTCGACGAACCCGTCTCGGCGCTCGATCCCGCCAACCGCGAGGCCGCTCTCGACCTGATCGGCGATCTGACCGGACAAGGCGTCGCCGTCCTCGCCGTCTTCCATGACCTCGAGGCCATGGAGCGCCTCGCCACCCGCGTCGTGCTCATGCGCGATGGTCGGGTCGAACGCTCCGGTCCACCACGCACCGTCCTCGCCGAGTTGACAGGGGTCGCCCGATGAACACCACCGACTACGAGATCGTCAACACGCGGGCGGTGCTTACCGACCGGGTCCTCGACGATGCCACCGTCGTCGTACGTGACGGCCTCATCGTCGATGTGACCACCCGAACCCTGCGCTCGACCACGGCGATCGACGCTCGCGGAGTCCATTGTCTTCCGGGACTCGTCGACACCCATTCCGACGGTCTCGAAAAAGAGATGCGTCCTCGGCCGGGGGTGATTCTCGATGATGACTTCGCTCTGGGTTCCTTCGAAGGTCGGGTCCGAGCCGCCGGCATCACGACGATCTTTCATGGCATCGGTTTCGAAGAAGACGACCGCAATCAACGGTCCGTGGACCAAGCGGTTCGGTTGTGCGGGGCGATCAGCGACCGGGCGCAGTCGGACCATGCCTTGATCGACCATCGCATCCTCTACCGCCTCGACGCACGCGACGCCGACGGTTTCGACGCGTTGATGACCGTGCTGCCACAGCGACGTGACACCTCGATCGCTCCTTTGGTCTCCTTTGAGGATCACACCCCTGGCCAAGGCCAGTACATGGACCGCACCGCCATGGAGCGCTATGTGATGGGAACCCGAGGCCTCGACGAGAACGAAGCCCGCCGCCAGGTCGACGAGATGATCGCGGCTCGCGACGCGATGATCCACAACCGTGAGCGAGCGCTTCCCCATCTCACCGAGGCGGCGCGCTCCGGGGAGATCCGACTGATGGCTCACGATCCGGCGACCCTCGACGACATCACCGAGGCCGTCACCTGGCATGCATCGATCGCCGAGTTCCCCACCACTCTCGATGCCGCCCGAGCGGCTCGGGAGGCGGGACTGCGGATCGTGTGTGGAGCGCCCAACGTGGTGCGGGGGCGGAGTCATTCCGGCAACGTGTCGGCTCGCGATCTCATCGCCGCGGGCCTGTGTGACGTCTTGGCCTCGGACTATCTGCCCTCGACGTTGATGGGAGCCGTGGCCGGACTCGCCGCGGACGGGATCTGCGATCTGGCCACCGCGGTGGAACTCGTCGCCGGAGGACCGGCCGAGACCGTGGGACTCGAGGATCGGGGTCGCATCGAAGTGGGCCGGCGCGCCGATCTCGTCCTGGTTCATTTCGCGGGATCGCTGCCGACGATCCGGGCGGTTCTACGGCCCGACCGAGACCCGGTCGCGGTCGTCTGACATGACGATGCCCGATATCCACCCGGTGCTGCGTGAAGCCGCTGTTGCGGCGGCGACCGCGTTCGATCAGGCGATGGCGACCATGACCCGGACCGAACGCTCCACGCTCGTGGGTCTGGGCGGTGACGGAACCCCCACCTATCTCTTGGATGAGATCGTCGAAGCTCCTGTGCTCGAGGTGTTCGAACGCCACGGAGTGAACGTGTTGTCCGAGGAAGTCGGTTGGATCGACCGGGGTTCAGCGGTGACGGTGGTGGTGGACCCCGTGGACGGAACCGCGAACGCCGCCGCCGGCGTTCCTCTCAGCGCGTTCGCAGCCGCGTTGGCGATCGACGACCGTCTCGTGGAGGGCTATGCCACCTGGCTCGGAACGGATCGATCCTGGTGGGCTCACGTCGACCATCCGGGACCGGTCACCGTGACGGGACGATGCGAGCTCGTGGGTGCGTCGGTCTCCATGCTGCGTCCTCGCCCCGAGACCTTGGCCTCGTGGGTTCGCGTGGCGAGTCGCGCCGATCGGATCAGGGTGCTCGGTTCTTCGGTGATCGAAGGATGTCTCGTGGCCGACGGTGCCATCGACGCGTTCTGCGATCCCGGCGGCGAGGTACATCGCGTCGTGGACCTCGCCGCGACCACGGTGATCGTCGAGGCCGCCGGCGGTGTGGTCTGGGATCTCTACGGCCGCCCGCTCACCCTCGAACCCGATCTCAGCAAACGGTGGAGTGGCATCGCGGCTGCGAGCCCGCGACTCGCCGAGGAACTCATCGACGTCATCGACGCGTGAGTCGCCACGTCAGCGCCGTGTGGCCTCGGCGAGCATCCGCTTCTTCGTAGCCGCCCACCCACAGATCGGACACGTCGCCAGATCGTGGCGAAGCGCTGGGCAGTACTCGCGGCCGAAGAAGATGATCTGCAGGTGACGGTCGTTCCAGGTCTCACGGGGAAACACGGCTTTGAGGTCGCGCTCGGTGCGCTCAACCGTGGTCCCGCGTGACAACCCCCATCGAGCGGCGAGACGATGGATATGGGTGTCCACGGGAAACGCGGGGATGCCGAAGGCCTGAGACATGACCACGCTCGCGGTCTTGTGGCCGACCCCGGCGAGGGATTCGAGGAACTCCCAGTCGGGGATCACCTCGCCGCCGGCCTCGAGAATCTGACGGGCCATGGTGGACAGATTCTTCGCCTTGGTCGGCGCGAGACCGATCTCGGCGATCAGCCGCCGAATCTCCTCCACGGGAAGCACCGCCATCTTGGCGGGGGTATCGGCCACGGCGAACAGGGCCGGGGTGACCTCGTTGACCTTCTTGTCGGTGGTCTGAGCCGAGAGCGCGACCGCTACGAGCAAGGTGTATGGATCGCGGTGATCGAGAGGGACAGGAGGATCCGGGTACAACTCGTCGAGGATTTGTCCGATTCGGTCGGCCTTGTCCTGACGGCGCATACCTCGAAGGCTACGGGACCTTCTCACGGGCCCCCTCATGCCCGATCCGACCATCGGGAACCAGCGGATGTTGAGACATCGGTGGTCGTCAGCTACGGTCACTGTTTTGAGAAATACATTGTTTGTCATTCGGCTTGACGTGTCGCGCACCGAAACGACCGTGCCTGGCCGCAGCCCAGACGCGAAAGGCGAGCACGTCCGATGTCGCTATCACAGTGGTGTCACAGCCTGCCGATCTCAGGTTCCGGCGTAGGCCCGGCGCGACTTGCCGCAGTGGCGATCCTGGCAGGGGTCGTCATCCTTCTGGCCCGTCGACCACGTCTCGGGATCGGCGCGCTCATGCTTCTTCCCCTCGTCACCACCGTCAGCCTCGTCGACGATGCCCCGCCGACGCTCGCCGCCGTCGAATGTGAGGGCTTGGTGGATACCCAAGAGGTGGCCGCCCTCCCCGAGGTCACAGCACCGATCACGAGCGATCGTCAACTCCGTCCCGGAGAACAAATGTCATGGCAACTCGGAGGCTTCGCCCCCGTCGAGGCGGTTGTGATGGTGGTCGCTTCCTCATCGAACGGGGTGATCCTCCTCGACGAAGAAACCAGTGATCGCGACGGAGATGTCACCCTCGAGGGAACTCTGCCCCCCGGCCTCGCCAAGGGACGTCACGACCTCGTTGCGTACGCACCCACCTCGGGTACCGGGTTCCGAGCACCTCTGGCGATCGACGACACCGGAACCGCAACGCCAGGCGCGCCAACGGTTGCAAGTCCTGCGACCACGGTCCCCTCGTCGACGACGACGACCGTTGCGACATCGACGACGACGACCGT
>CAYYHU010000005.1:0-39295 GCA_964471865.1 uncultured Ilumatobacteraceae bacterium
CGCCGCAGCGGGCTCCTTCGAGTCGGGCGACACCGACTCCACTATTTCGGCTGCGCAACTGGTCGTAGCGGGCGAGCAACGAATCATCGATGTTGCGTCGGGCTTCATCGCGGCGTCGAAGCACATCGTCACGCTCCGAGGTCAGGTGATCGCGTGCCTCGGCCAGGGCCGCAGCGGCATCCCGTTCGCGCGACTCGAGCTCGTCGACGCTCGCCTCGATGGCGATTCGATCGGCTTCCAAGGTCTCGAGTACCGTCAAGGCTTCGAGACCCAGATCATCGAGTTCGTTGCGACGCTGTGCAAGCTGATCGATCTCATGCTGAAGCGCTTCGGCCTCTCGGACCACGACGACGTTGCGTAGCTGACCTTCGAGCCGCTGCCGACTCACGGCGATCTCAGCGGTCTCGGCTTCGACGCGTGCCACCTGGTTCTCGGCCTCGGCCGTGCGTCGAGTGTTGTCCTGGCGTCGAGCGACCGCGGCCGACAACTCGCTGCGAATCTGGTCGTGGATCTCGAGTTCGGGCGGACGTTCGATCGTGCGGGTGAGCCGATCGAGATCGAGATCGAGTTCTTGGACCTGGAGCAGCGCTTCACCCACAGCGCTCATCGTGCCACGTCCGTGGGTCCCGGCTCGACGATGACCCCGGCAAGTCCGGTCTCGCAGTCGAACACCACCACACCATCAGGGGCGATCGAGGGCAAAGGCGCGTTCGGTGAGAGGTTGTCGGGAGGAATGGTGGTGCCCGAGTCGAGGATCTGCACCCGCGGCAACGTCGTGGTGGTGGTCGTCGGAGTCGTGGGCCCCACCGGTGTCGGTTGCGAAATCGTCACCGATGGCCCCTCCCCTGGCACCGTCGTCGTGGTTGTCGTGGTCGTTGTCGTCGTCGTGGTGGTCGTGGTTGTCGTCGTCGTCGAGGTCCCGGTGGCGACCTCGGGCACGGTTCCCGACAGCACTCCGGCCAGGCATTCGTTACCCGGCAGATACAGCCGAGCGGCCGCCCGAGTTTCGGCAGGTGGCGCATCCCAGTCGAGAGGTTCGAGACCCTCATGGGCGGCGTCCATATAGGCCTTCCAGATCGCGGCGGGGAAGGTCCCGCCTTGCACCCGTCCGACACCGGCAGCGACGAATTCGGGAATGTTGATCATCGGGGTGTAGGCGCGGGGGTCTCCCACCCAGACCGCCGTGGTCAACTGGGGTGTCGAACCCACGAACCAGGCATTGGTGTTGTTGTCCTGGGTACCGGTCTTACCTGCTGCGGGTCGGCCATCAGCGAGCGCATGACGACGGGCGGTGCCTCGGGTGAGGACGCCTTTGAGAATGTCGACGGTGGTCGCGGCGGTGTCGACGGAGAGTTCCTGAGATCCCTCGGGCTGGTGTCGATACAGGATGCGACCCTCGGCGTCTTCGATGCGCTCCACCAGATACGGCTGATGATGGAACCCGCCGTTGGCGATGGTCTGCATGCCCGCCGCCATGTCCAACGGGCTCATCTCGTTTGCTCCGGTCGCATAACTCGCGAACGGCTGGATCTGGAACGGACGCGACGCGCTGCCGTCGACGACGGGGTCGCCGGTCAGATACGGCGACGCTGCGATGCGATACGTCGTATCGACCACCCGGTAGAGGCCCACGATCTGAGACAGCCGAGCGAACGCGCAGTTGATCGACGCCCAGGTCTGCTCGGCGAGTGTCGAGGTGGGACGGCTCACTCCCCCGGTGATCTCGAAGGGTTCGCTTGGATTGTCGGGATTGGGCAGGGTGCAGGGTCGGGTGCCGTCGATCAGATCAGAGGCCTGGGCGCCAGCTTCGATCGCGGCGGCGAGGATGAAGATCTTGATGCTGGATCCGGTCTGGCGCCGTCGCAGCGCCAGGTTCACCTCGTTGTAGCCGGCGCGGAATCCCGAACCGCCCACCATGGCGCGCACGGCGCCACTCGAGGTGTCCAGGGACAACAATGCCGCTTCGATCCCGGCAGTGTTGAACGGCAACTGGTCGTCACGTGCCGCCTCGGCATCGGCTTGTAGGTCGGGGTCCAGAGTCGTGTAGATCCGAATTCCGCTGCGGAACAAACGGTTGTAACGGTCCTCATAGGTGTCTCCGAGGATCGGAGAACGGTTCAACAAGTAGTCCTTGACCGCCTCGGTGAAATAGGTACGAGGCAGCGCTCGTTCGTTGACGACACGCACCTGTTCCGGAATCGGCCACTCCTCGGCGAGTACCGCGGCCTCGTCGGCATCGAGAAGGTCTTCGTCCACGAGGCGGTCGAGCACTTCGACGAACCGACGGCGCGACTGATCGGGACGTCGAATCGGGTCGTACGTGGAGGGCGCCTGCACCAACCCGGCGAGGAATGCACCTTCGATCACATCGAGTTCCGACGCGGACTTTCCGAAATACGTCTCGGCGGCCGCCGCGATTCCATAGGAGTTGTTGCCGAAAAACACCGTGTTGAGGTAGCGCTCGAGGATTTCCTCTTTGGACATGATCCGTTCGAGTAGCACGGCATATCTGGCCTGGAGCAACTTGTACCGACCGTCGCGTTCGAGCCCTGCGAGCATGTCGTTCTTGACCACTTGCTGGGTGATCGTGGAGGCCCCTTGACGGATGCCTCCGGTCTGGAAGTTCGACAACAGCGCTCGCACCAGCGCCCGCAGGTTCACACCATCATGGACGAAGAATTCGACGTCTTCGACGGCGAGCAGCGCCGAGATCACCTCGGGAGGAATCTCGTCGTAGGTGACCGGCTGGCTGTTTTCGAGCTGCAACACCCCGATCTCGTTGCCCTGAGCGTCATAGAGATAACTGCGTTGCGCGAGCGCCACGAACTCGGGAAGTTCGACGGCGGTCTCGTCATGAGCATTGAGCCCGGCCCACACCTGGGGAGCGACACCCACGACGACACCAGCGACCAGGAGCGCACCCGCCAGGATGGTCACGGCGAGTCGGAAAGGCCAGGTGAGGTAGCGCACGACTCCCCCACGGTATCCAGCGCCACTCGCGTGTGGGTGGCAGGGGCTCATGGGAGCGTTCGGATCGGGCGGCTACGCTGCGCCAGGTGATGTCAGGTCCCGATGTGCCGACCCGACCGTTCCGTTTCGGGGTGCAGGCCAACCATGCCGCCGATGCCTCCGGATGGCGTGATCTGGCCCGTCGCAGCGAGGACCTCGGCTACTCGGTGTTGACGATGCCGGACCATTTCACCGAGCAGTTCGCCCCGATTCCGGCCCTGATGGCCGCCGCTGACGCCACCACCACCTTGAGGGTGGGAGCCTTGGTCTGGGACAACGATTATCGCCATCCCACCGTGCTCGCGAAAGAGCTCGCCACCGTCGATCTGTTGTCCCACGGCCGCGTCGAGATCGGTCTCGGAGCCGGATGGATGACGAGCGACTACGACCAGACCGGAATTCCCCTCGATTCGCCCGGGGTTCGTATCGACCGCATGGTGGAGGGCCTGAGCATCATTCGCCAAGCGTTTGCATCCGGACCCTTCGATCACCACGGCGAGCACTACCGCGTCACCGGCTACGAGGGGTGGCCCAAGCCGGTGCAGCAGCCGGCCCCTCCGGTGCTGATCGGTGGCGGCGGTCCGCGCATGGTGCGCGTGGCAGCCCGTCACGCCGACATCGTGGGGATCAACCCGACGATGACGGCAGGCGTCGTCGGACCCGAGGCGATCGCATCGATGACGGCAGAGGCCGTCGATTCCAAGGTCGAGATGGCCCGCGAAGCCGCCGGGGATCGCCTCACCACGATCGAGTGGAATCTGCGAGCCTTTCTCGTCAACGTCACCGATGATGCCGACTCGGCGATCGCGGGTCTGTCCTCGGCGATGGGGGTCACCGAGGAGATGGTGCGGTGCTCACCCTTCGCGTTGATCGGCCCCCCGGCCAAACTCGTCGAGGATCTGCTCGACCGCCGCGAACGCTGGGGTTTTTCCTATGTGATCGTCGGAGCCGAGGACGTCGACTCCTTCGCTCCCGTCGTAGCGGAGTTGGCGGGCCGATGAAGCGACGCGTCGCCTTGTGTGGTGCCGGAATGGTCGCCGGCGCCCATGCTCTGGCGGCGAAAAATGTGGGACTCGACGTAGTGGCGGTGGCGTCGCGTCGGGCTGAACGGGCCCAGCAGGCTGCAAGTCAGGTCGGGGCGCGGGCAGTCACCTATGAGGACTTGCCAGCGGGCGCGGATCTCGTGGTGATCGCCACCCCTCCATCGCGCCATGCTCCCGACGCGCTCGAACTCTTGCCACTCGGGGTGGGGGTTCTCGTGGAGAAGCCCTTCGCGCACACCCTGGCCCAAGCCGATGAACTCGTCGTCGCTGCTGAAGATGCCGGACATCGGCTCTGTTACGGCGAGAACCTCGCTCACGCCCCCGTGGTGGTCGCGATGCTGCGTCACGCTCGCCGTCTCGACAATGCCACCATGATCGAGGTCCGAGCCCTTCAAGGGATACCGACCTGGGGCGAGTTCACCACCGATCAGTGGGGTGGAGGAGCTCTGTTCGACCTCGGCGCTCATCCGGTTGCATTGGCCCTGTTGCTGGGAACCGCAGCCCACGGTGGGGCGGTCACCTCGGTGACCGCCCGGGTCGAAGGCGGAGCGGGCCATGCCACCGATGAGTACGGCGAGGTCACGATCGGATTCGCATCAGGGCTGACGGCCCGGGTCGTGGCGAGTTGGCGGCATCAGGGCGCTCCGGTGTGGGATGCCCAGGTCGCAGGCCCCTGCGACGTGGTGCGCTGTGAGATCCTGCCCACTGCCGAGTTGAGTATCAATGGTGACGTGGTGTCGAGTTCGTCCATGCCCACCGATGGTGCCGCCGGGGTCGACGCGCTCGGGTTCACCGAGCAGCTGCGAAGCTTCGCCGAAGATCTCGCCGAGCGGCGTCGTCCAGCCATCGATGCCGATTTCGGTCGTCAGGTACTCGAGGTGATCTGTGCTGCGTACGCCTCGGACCGTGATGGGGGCGCCGAGGTTGCGATCCCCTTCACCGGCGCCCGGCACCTTTCCCCTCTCGAGATCTGGCGCCTCGGCCGTTGATGCCCGCCTCGGTCAGGTCTTAGCGAACTCCTCGCTTGGGGGTCCTCGAGTCTCATGGCGCTGGGTGGTCGACTCGGTGGCAGCGGTTGCAGTCGGTCACGGAGGCGACCATCGCAATCCATCCACGAACCGGCGCAGCACCAGAACATCACGTAGCGAGTCGATCTGGGCGTGATCGGTGAGGCGGATGCCCTCGAGAGCGAAATGGATCTCACCGCCGGAGTCGACGATTCGGGTGAGGATTCCGTCGGATTGGGCGGCATCCAGGGGGAAGGCGTCGAGACCGTACGCGACGACACCCTCGATACCGCTTGGCGCTTCGATCTCCGCGACGACATCGTCGAGGGCGGTCCAACGTCCCGGCATCGCGACCTCGGTGGCCGCCAGTCGGTACTGGTGACCATGGCGATGGCAGTAATCACGCAACACTGCGTTCTGGACGCTGTGGGGCACAGATGCCAATGCGTCCCGTTGGTTGACGTAGCCGCGAAGAATGCTCACCCGACACCATGGTGGCGATACCCGAGTGCCACCCGGGTGACGGGTGACAGCCCGACAGGTTCGAAGTAGTCGCCGAGACCTTTGTCGCCGTAGGGGCTGAACACCGCTTTGAACCGACAGTTGAAGGACCATCGGGTAGCGGGCTCCTCATTGGGTCGACTGCCGTGGACCAAACCTGGATCGAACATGACGACGTCTCCATAGTCGACTTCGACCCAGGTGACCGCCGAGGCGATCTGTGCAAATAACGACTCGGCATCGGGTCGTTCCCGGCGAGCCAGATCCCGTCTCAACACCGCGTCGGCGGGGCGCTCGAGCGCATACATCGCCTGAGTGCGTCGACAACTCACCAACGGCACCCATACCACCACCTCGAAGGGTGAATGGCCCGACCAGGTATCAGCATGAACCGGGAGGGCTTCAGCTCCGGCCCCACTGAGATGAACCGACACATTAGGACGTCGCTGCACTGCGAGTTCGGGCCCGATCAGCTCGTCGAGAAACGGTCTCGCCACCGCATGGAGTCCCCGCCGAACTTCGGGTTGATGGCCCAATCGGGCCATCAGAGCCACTTTGAGATCGTTGAGTTGGGTGAGGTCGATCCGGTGGTGAATGGTTTCTAGCCAGTGATCGTGATCGGCGACGTCGACGGGAGGCTCTTCACCGATCAGTCGAGCCGCGGTGATCACGACCCGTTCGCGCAGTTCGGCGAGTGCCTCGGGATCGGCAACCGGGCGGCTGACGAGGCCTCGGCGTAGGTAGTCCTCGCTCACCGTCCTCGCCACACCCACTCCGGCAGTGTTGGCGATCTCGCCACACCGACATCAGGGCCGGGCGAATCAGCCGAGCCAGGACCTAGGACCGCACCCGGTCCTAGTCGTTGCGGCGACCGCAACCCTGGGACTCGCTCGCGTACCGTGACGTCATGGACGTGACCGTCATCGGCGCCGGAGTGAGCGGCCTCACGACCGCCGTCGCTCTGTCTCAGTCTGGCCACCGGGTGAGCATCCGCGCCGCCGCCCCTTTCACCGACACGGTGTCGCGGGTTGCGGCAGCTGTCTGGACGATCACCGACACCCCGCCGACGCTCCGCACCCGGGCCTGGGCGCTCACCAGTCGCGAGCACTTCGCAGCCTGGGCCACCGTTTCCGACTCGGGCGTCATGGCGTGTGTCCAGATCGAACTCGAACGCCTCCCACGAGAACCCTCCTGGTGGGAGACCACCCCCTGGGTCCGCCGCCTTGAGGCATCCGAGGTACCGCCCGGGTACTCGTCGGCTTTACGCATCGAGGGCTTCACGATCGATCCCGGCCGGTACCTGCCCCGCCTGATGGCCATGTTGGATGCGAACGGGGTCGAGATCCTCACGCAGCAGGTGCCAACGATCGACGATGTTCCAGGAGAGGTCGTGGTCAACTGCGCCGGTCTCGGCGCCGCCCGGTTGGTGCGGGACTCGGCGATGTTTCCGATTCTTGGGCAGGTCGTCGTGGTGGAGGATCCTGGACTTGATATCGCGGTTGCGGACGAGTCCGATCCCGACCACATCACGTATGCCTATCCGCGATCGGGCGAGGTCGTCCTGGGCGGTCTTCGCACTGCGGGTGTGCTGCGTCCTGACGACTCCGAACCGCCCGACCCCGACCCCGAACTGAGCCAACGCATCCTGGACGATGCCATAGCGGTCGAACCCCGCCTCGCCGGCGCCCGGGTACGAACGGTACGAGTCGGCGAACGTCCAGGACGACCCGAGGTCCGAGTCGAAGCGGACCGAACCAGTGATGGCCGGCCCCTGGTTCACAACTACGGCCACAGCGGTGTCGGGTACGTGTTGTCGTGGGGATGTGCCCTTGAGGTCGCGGATCTGATCGCCGCATCGGCCGACACCTGACCGCACAGCCGACACCGGCGACGGATGCCCGGGCGACGACCCCGACAGTCTCGAGAGTTTCGAGAAGGCGTCGAGGGATTGCCTAACGATATGCACACTGACGCGGACCCCGTGGGTTGGTTGACGGTTTCGTCCTCCAGGAGGAGGAATCAGAAAACGCCCGTCGGATTATCGACCGAATTCAGCCGCTGTATCTGCCGATGCACCAGACGGCACCTCTGTCCGGCGGAGATCGCAAGATAATGCCGTGAGTCGATGTAGCCGAAAGGCCACACAGTTCGCCTGCGGTGCGGCGCAAGGTGGACCGATCCGTCTTGTGATCATCGATCATGCGCGCAACCGTTAGCGCCAGTGTCAGGGCGTCTCGCGATGGGGGTCATGACCGCTCCCGTACGCCAGAGCTGAACCGATGGGCTGCCCTCACGAAGCAGCTCAGCCACAGCGGCTGATTGAACCCAGTCAGGGACGCACGTGCGACCGACAGAGTGGAAGATTCCCGTCCAGCGCACCTGCCACTCCCGGAGTCAGCCAAGGCTCGGAGCGAGCGCCTCCAGGAGGTCCCATGCCGGGCCGCTATTTCGAGGATCGGCGGGCGCAGCGCCGATCTCGATGGCCGTAGCCCCTGCGTCGATGTGGGCGCGCATACGACTGGTGATGGTGTCGAGATCGCCCCAGGTGAAGCAGCTGTCGACGAGTCGATCGCTCCCGCCATCGCACCAGTCCTCCTCGGTAAAGCCGTTCGCCAGCCACCGCCGCTGGTACGCGGGGAGCGGGAGATAGATCGATAGCGCTCGACGCCCCGCTGCACGTCCGATTGCGGGATCCGTGGTCAGGCAGCAGGGCAGCACGACGTTGAGGGCCTTATCCGGGCCGAGCATCGCGCGGGCCTCGGCGGTGCGCTCCGGTGGTTGCATATACGTGTTGGCACCATCGGCGAGTTCGGCAGCAACCGCCATCATCTTCGGGCCGTGGGCAGCGAGATAGATCGGCACCTCCGGGACCCCAGAACGAGGTCGGAGGGGTACCTCACCGCGCATTGCGCTCAGGTATGCGCGGGTCTTCTCGACGGGGTCTTCCCAGGGCACACCACGCATCGTCGCGGCGATGGGGTGCGAGACGCCGAGCCCCTGGATGAAGCGACCATCGGACAGCTCCGACAACGTACGGGCTGCCTGCTCCGACGCGATGGCGTCGCGCCCATAGATGTGGGCGATACCAGATGCGACCTTGATCCGGGTGGTGTTGGCGAGGACGAAGGCCGCCGTAACGTAGATCTCACGCCCGAACATGTCGGTGAGCCAGAGTTCGGGGTAGCCAAGCGATTCGAGTCGCTGGGCGTAGGCCAACAACTCGGTCGGCGACATGGAGTCAGCTGCGGTCATGACACCGCGGACGGGGGAATTCTCGATGGCCATGTCGTCTCCTCAGCGTCGGGTGAATCGGGGTTCGCTGCGTTCCGACATCGCCCTCGCCCCTTCAATGAAGTCGGCAGTCGAACGGAGCCGGGCCTGTTCTTCGGCCTCGTGCTCGGTCGCTGCGGCGATCCGGTCGGCGAGGTCGCCGTGGAGTGTCGCTCGGATTGACTCGACGGCGAGCGGGGCGGAGGCGGCGATCTCGACGGCGAAGGCCGTCGCTGCGTCCAGAAGGTCATCGAGCGGCACAAGCTCGTCGGCTAGCCCGATCTGCACTGCCTCGTCGCCGCGGACGCGACGACCGGTGTACAACAGCCGTGCTGCCATCTGTTGCCCGACCAGTGCAGGCAGCGTGACCGAGAGGCCGAACCCGTGGTGGAATCCGAGTCGGGCGAAGTTGGCGCTGAACCGGGCCTCGGGGGCGACGACTCGAAAGTCAGCTGCGAGGCTGAGCCCCAACCCACCGCCGATTGCCGCCCCCTGTACGGCTGCCACGATCGGCTTGCGGGTGCGGAACAGCCGCACCGCCGCTGCGTACAACTCGGTCGTGGTGTAGTCCGCGTTCGACGCCGAGAGGTCTGCGCCCGCGCAGAAATTCTTGCCCTGCGCGCTCAGCACAACGACCCGACAGTCGTCGTCAGCATCGATGGCCTCGAGGGCGTCGGCGATGCCCTCAATGAGGTCGAGGGAGAAGAAATTGTGGGGTGGCCGCTGAAGGCGGACGTGACCAACGTGCCGAGCCACGAACGACACGTCGACGACGGCATCGTCGCCGCTCATTCGATGACCGGCTGTAGGTTTCGGTCGAACAGGTCGATGAGCCGTTCCCAGTGGCGGTCCTCGCCGACAGGGTCGTGCGCCGGGCGATCGTCGAACACGAAGCCGTGGTGCATCCCCCAGTAGCGCTCGACGCGACCGCGAGTCCCTGCTGCCTGCATCGCCGCCTCGAAGCGGTCGATCATGTCGAGCGGGACGTAGTCGTCGTGTTCGGCGGCGGCGACGTAGAGCTCACCGGTGACCTCTACGAGACGACGGTGTGGGGAGTCTGCACTCTCGACGTGGAGCCGGACCCCGTAGAACGACGCGGCCGCTCTAACGCGGTCGGCGTGTTCGGCGGCCACCCAGACAGCGAATGGTCCGCTCATGCAGTAGCCGACAACACCAACGCGGTCGGCATCCGCGTCGGCCGCGGCATGAGCGATCGCAAGGAGCCCACCGGCATCGCGCCCGACCATGCGATTGCCGACACGTCGCATCAGTTCGCTCATCCGGGCGAAAGATTCCTTGCTCGAGAAGTCGAGTTCGAATGCATCGGTGTCTCGGTAGTACAGGTTCGGAAGCATCACGTAGTAACCACCCGCCGCAATGCGTCGCGCCATCGAGTGCAGCAGCTCGCGCTTGCCCGGAGCATCCATCAGGAACAGCACGACCGGATGGGGACCGCCCTCGGTCGGATGCACAACGAACGTACCCATCGCGCCGTCGTCCGTGACGACGTCAACGTGATGTTCGACCAGCGCCCGGCTCATGTCGATCAGAAGAAGTCGGCTCGCGGCGTGAACGTCTCGTCGTACACGTCGCCTATCTTGTCCACTCGATACTTCTTGAAGCTTCCCTGGACGAAGTCGAACTTCGCGAAGTGCTGCCCCATGTTCTTGTAGTTCGGGTGCGCGAAGTGTGCTGCGAGCGAGGCCTCATCGGCCCAGAGCTCCCAGACCACCATGCGGGTTCCGACGACGGGATCCGGACAGAAGTAGTACGCAAGGCAACCCGGCTCGCCTGTTCTCGCCGGCTCCTGGTATTGGCCGCTGGTCGCTAGGCAGTTGTCACGCCCCTCCTGAGTCGCGAATTCCGCCGTGCCTGCGAGGACGATCATCTGGCTCACCCTCCCTACCTTAGTGCCGTCACTCAAAAAAGTCGACATCAATGCCGAATCGCTCTACAGTGAGGAGATGATGACTCCCCGACCCCCGACGGCCGGAATCCATCTCCCCCAGGCCGGGCCGGCGGCGTCGGGCGCGGCGATGCACCGCGTCGCCGGACTCGCCGAGGAATTGGGGTACGCGGATGTGTGGTTGAGTGATCATCTCGTCGTGCCGACGGGAGTTGACTACCCGCCATCGGCGTACGTGTACGAGCCACTGGTGGCGATGGCGTGGGTGGCTGCCGCCACTTCGCGCGTGCGCATCGGCACCACCGTCCTGGTGCTCCCGATGCGCAACCCACTGTTCGTCGCCAAAGCGCTGGCATCGGTCGATCAGATGAGCGGCGGCCGGGTCATCTTGGGAACCGCAGCAGGTTGGCTGAAGGCCGAGTTTGATGCGCTCGGCGTTTCGTTCGCCACGCGCGGTGCGCGCACCGACGAGGCCATCCAGATCCTCCGGCGCGCCTGGACCGACGACCACATCACCGCCGACTACCCGGTCCACGGGGCTCACCTTCGTTCGATCCGGGCCCTCCCCCAGCCCGTCGGCCACCTGCCCATCTGGGTCGGCGGTCACGCCGATGTCGCACTCGAACGAGCGATCCTCGTCGGTGACGGCTGGCACGGGGCATTCCTCACTCCACAGCAGACAGGGCGTCGAGTCGCCAAGCTTCGAGCGGAACGACCCGAGGCCGAGTTCACGATCTCAATGCGGACGCGGTGGGATCCGCTGATCGATGACCACGACACAATCCTCGCCGAACTGGACCACTACCTCGCGATCGGCGTCGACCACTTCGTACCCGAGCCGCGCCAACGCACGCTCGACGGCTACCTGCGCTCGACGGAGGTACAGGCCGAGCTCTTCCGCCGCGCTGGATTTGAGATGGCGACGTGACCGGACGGACCCGCGGCGGATTCGAGCCGACGGGTATCTCGGCCGATCGACGCGCCACCTTCGAGGCGTCCCCCGGCCCGAAGGCGGCGCGCACGCGCGCACGGCTGCTCGAGGCGGCGCGTGTCGTCTTCGCCAGGCACGGATACATCGACACCACGGTGGAGCTAGTCGTCGCCGAAGCCAGCCTCGCTCGTGGCAGCTTCTACACCTACTTCGAGTCGAAGGCCGACCTGTTCCGCCACCTCGCCGCTGTGATCGATGCCGACGTCGACCGAGAAGTCGTGAAAATTGATCGCCAGCGAACTGGTGACCCCATCGAGAACCTCAAACTGTCGAACCGCAACTACCTCGCCGTCGTGCGCCGCAACGCCGACCTCTACCGCTTGGTCGAACAGGTCGCCGCCCACGACCCCGACGTCGGCAAGGCCCGCCTGCAATCCCGGCAGGGCCACATCGCTCGCGTCGCAAGCTCCATTCGACGCTGGCAAACGAATGATCTCGCCGATCCCGACATCGACCCGACCATCACCGCTGCTGCGCTCGTTGCGATGATCTCCGGATTCGCTCAATGGCAGTTCGTCGCGGGCGACACCTATGACGAGAACGAGGCGGTCGAGGCGCTAACCGGCATCTGGGTGAGGGCCTGCGGCCTTCGATCGGAGCGCCGATGAGCACACCGACCCGAGCGCAGGTGCGAATCGAATTCGACCGGTGGCTCGCCGACGCATGGGATCCCGACATCGGACTCACCGAGTGGCGCGAACGGTTCGTGGCTTCGGGGTGGGCGGTGCCATCGTGGTCCCGCGAGTGGTTTGGGCACGCGCTCCCAGCCTGGGCAGACACCATCGTGATCGAGCAGCTACGTGCGGCCGGCGCAGTCGGGACGCCCCTGGGTGCCGGCATGTCGCTTGCAGCCCCGACGCTCTACGCCCATGCGTCCGACGAGCTGAGGCGTCGGCTCCTGCGTGAGACGCTCACCGGTGAGCTGACCTGGTGTCAACTATTCAGCGAGCCGAACGCCGGCTCGGACCTGGCCGGCATGACGGCCACCGCCATACGCGACGGCGACGAATGGGTCGTGAACGGTCAGAAGGTGTGGAACACGAGTGCCCACCACGCCGACCTCGGCATGCTGGTGGCGCGCACTAACTGGGACGTCCCCAAGCACCAAGGCATCTCGTACTTCGTTCTGCCCATGCGCCAGACCGGCGTCGAGGTACGGCCGATCCTGCAGATGAACCGACATGCATCGTTCAACGAGGTGTTCCTGACCGACGCCCGGATCCCGGCCGCGAACCTTGTCGGCCAGCTCGACGACGGGTGGCGCGTCGCCCGCACCACGCTGTCGTACGAGCGGGCGTTCGCTACCATGCGCCGGCCAAAGTTCGCACAGCCCGGGAAGCCCGTGGGGAATACGTTGGCCGAAGCGCAGGCCGAAGCCGACGAGCACTTCCGGACCTACGTCTGGTACCCGCAGAGAGCCGGCAGGGCCGACCTAGCGATTGAACGGGCGCGATCGCTCGGGCTCACCGACGATCCGATCGTGAGGCAGGCGATCACCAATCTCCTCTCGTTCGTCCGGATCAACGAGTGGACCGCCTCACGGGCCCGCGCAACACGGGCGCTCGGACGCCCGCCGGGCCCAGAGGGCTCACTCGGCAAGCTGGCCGCATCCGAGGTTGCCAGGCGTTCAACCGCGGTGCACTCGCTGGTCGGCGGCGCCGGCGGAATGGTTACCGACGCCGGGCGGCCCGACGACGAAACCATTGCCGAAGTACTGATCTCGACGCCCGCCCAGTCGATCGCCGGCGGGACCGACGAGATCCAACGGAACATCCTCGGCGAAGGCGTACTCGGCCTCCCCCGCGAGCCGGCCGGCGATACCGACCGCCCATTCCGAGACGTCGTCCGCGGCACGTGACGGGGTCCAGCACCGGATCCGAGACCGGCCGGCCACAAACTCCGATGGCGGGTTCCATCCCAGAGGACTTCGCTACCTGACGTGAACCCCGCTGTCGTTAACTTTTACAGGTCGCTGGTTCGCTGATGGTCGGCCAGTTCTGGACGACTTTGGAGAGACCCCCGTTTACGGACTCCTCCTGTGAGGCGGGCTGAGGCTTGTCTCGCAAGGGGTCCTGATGGCTCGTCCACACCCTCTGGAGTTTCGGCGTCGTGTGGTCGAGTTCGCACGGGCCTGGCAGCGGCAATGCTCACCGATGACGTCGACCTGTTCCCGATCCGCGGCCAGGTCGTCATCATCGATGGTCCAGGGCTGGAGGTAGCGGTGGCAGACGAATCCGGCCCGGACTGAATCTGTTACCTCCACCCTCGCTCGGGTGAAGTGGTACTCGGAGGTCTGCGCCGCCCCGGTCCACTCCGGCCACCCGATGCCGGCCCCCTCGAACCCGATGCGGGACTCACCAAGCGGATCATCGCGGACGCGACGGCACTCGACGCTCGTCTCGTCGGGGCTCAGGTCCACACCGTTCGCGTCGGTGAACGTCCCGGGCGATCCGAGGTTCGTGTCGAGGCCACGCACACCACGGATGGCCGAATGCTCGTGCACAACTACGGCCACAGCGGTGTCGGCTACGTCCTGTCCTGGGGCTGCGCATTCGCAGTCGCCGATCTGATGAGGGCATCCTGACATCACGACGTGCTGGTGCGCAGTTGACGCCGACTGGCACCGAGCGCTGAGCGAGGCACCGTCGAGCGACATCGGCGTCGGTTTAGTCGATCGAATAAACCATCGTGCGGGTCAGCCGGGCCACTACGGGTTGCCCGTTGCCCTCCGCGGCTGAGGGTATTCGTCAGTCTCGCCATCGCGGAGGGCGGCAATGAAAGTTCGTTCATCACGTCTCATCTCTGGTTCCATGATTCCCGCACTAGCTCTCGGGGCATGTAGCAATACCCAGAACCTTGATGCTGCTCTGACGACGAGCAGCTCGGTCACCTGGAACAACTCGGTCGGCCCGAGCAGCTCGGTCAGTCCGAACAACTCGGTGAGCCTGGTCGGCTCTACCACCCCCCTCCGTCTACTGCATCGACCAAGGCGGCCAACTCGACATCGTCACCGAAGCCACCGGCCAAGTCGGCTACTGCGAACTCCCCGACGGACAACGCGTCAGCGAATGGGACTACTTCCGCTCCCAAACCTCATCGGCTGATTCCTAGTCGCGCACTGACGACGGTCCGGTCATCCCCCATCGCCCCGCAAGCGGATGGCGAGATGGCCTCGCAGACCATGGTGGGCGCTGAGGGACTCGAACCCCCGACCGCCTGCATGTAAGGCAGGTGCTCTGACCAACTGAGCTAAGCGCCCGACGACACGGACGGCGAAGCCTACCGTTCTTGGACCGCTCCCTCAGCCGACTCGGTGAGTGGCCGACAGAACCTCCCGTGGTGCGGTGATCCACGTTCGGACATGTTGACACCATTAGGGTTCGCGCCGATGGCCTCGGACCTGCCTCGACGCGTCGACCGGGACTCGTTACGCCCCTATCTGGACGAGATCCGTCAGCATCCGTTACTGACAGCCGCTGATGAACAGCGTCTCGGGGCGATCCTGCGCAACGGTCGCGAGGCTCGCGAAGAACTCGACTCGGGTGCGCTGCGTTCGGGGGCTCGACGACGCCAACTTCTTCGGGCCGTGCATGACGCGGAGGCCGCTCGCGACGTGTTCATCCGTTCGAACCTTCGCCTGGTGGTGTCGGTGGCTCGACGCTATGAGGGTGCTGGTCTCTCGCTCCCGGATCTGGTGCAGGAAGGAAACATCGGTTTGATTCGAGCGGTGGAGCGTTTCGACCATCGCAAGGGTTTCAAGTTCTCCACGTACGCCACCTGGTGGATCCGTCAGGCGATCGGGCGGGCGTTGGCTGATTCCTCGCGCACCATCCGGGTCCCCTCACATGTGCGCGAGATGTACGGGCTCGTGGATCAGGTGACCGATCGTCTGACCCGCGTCACCGGTCAGATCCCCAGCGACGAGGATGTGGCCACCGAGGCGGGTCTCAGTCTCGAGGTCGTTCGCTTGATTCGCCAGCATCGACAGAGTCTCGTTTCGCTGTCGGATCGGATCGGACCCGATGATGGCGCCGAACTAGGAGACATGATTCCCGATGAGAACGCCGACGTGGCTTTCGAACGGGCAAGCGCGGCCATGGACCGTCGTGACATCGATGCACGCCTGGAACGGCTCAAGCCTCGAGAAGCCGCCGTCATCCGAGCGCGTTTCGGCCTCGGACAGCCGCCGAGGACTCTCGGAGAACTAGGCGATGCTCATGGCGTCACCCGGGAACGAATCCGTCAGATCGAAGCGCGAGCGTTGGGCAAACTGCGACATCCCACGACCCGGCCCGTCACAGGGCGGGCCGGGCCGGGGAGGGCGGGGTCGATCACGACGCGCCTCGCCGGGCCGACACGATCTCGGTGAGCAACTCCTCGGTCCCGGCCGCGACCGGTGTACGCCGCATGGTGGGGTCCAGAGCGAAGAGATCGCGGGAGTGCACGTCCATGATCGGAGCGCCAGCCTCCTGACAGACCAGGGCTCCGGCCGCGTAGTCCCAGATGCCATGCGCATCGACACTGACGTCCATGAAACCGTCGAGTGAGCCCTGAGCCACCAAACAGATGTCGAGAGCCGCTGCGCCCCAGGCTCGAAACTGGTTCCAACCCAGATGACGACGGGGGTATCCCGATACGCCGATCAGAGCGTCACCGAGGCGTTGGCAGGAGCTGGGTCGAATGGGTGTGTGGTCCCGGGTGGCGCCCGCTCCTCGTCGCGCTCTCCACCGTCGACCATCGGGATGTTGGTGGATGAGAGCGACCAGAGGTCCCGCGTCGTCGAAGGCGCATAGCGCCGTCGCGGACCAGATCAGACCTCGACTCGCATTGGTCGACCCGTCGAGTGGGTCGACCACGACCGTGATCGACCGGTTGCTGTGATGGACCCCGGTCTCTTCGGACAACACTCCGACCCCACCGTCGACAAGCGTGGTCACCACGAGATCGTCGAGGCGGACATCGGCGCGATATTGACCATCGCGCTGCCCTGACAGCGCCCAGTCCGAGATCGCACTGATTTCGGCTGCTGCCCGGTCGGCGGTGTGCTCGAGGAGTTGCACCAGATCATCGAGATCACGCCGCAGCGGAGACGAGGCCACGGTGGCCACGGTAGTGTCGGACCGTGGCCGTCATCGATGTGGCAGGGTTCGTGGCGGATCTCAAGAGTCATGCCATCGACCACGGCTTCCACGTGCACGATGAACGCCACTTCGTGGAGACGTATTCGCTGCGCCAACTCTGGGAGGTCGACGTCCATCCCGAGGAGGCTTGCAACGGTCCGATCGACCTGCATCTTTCCCTCGAGGTGGATCCTCGCGCTCTGCTCGGTTTCGAGGATGCCGTTCTGGCGATGGACGACCCCGAAGCGGAACCTCCCGATGGCTTTGCGTTTCCGTTGGTCTTCACCTGGGCGCTCCCGCCGTTGCGACATCCACCCGATCTCTTGGTTCTCGCCGCTGAGATCGCCGGTGTCGGCGGGCTCGTCCTTCCCGTCGAGGTCTCTGCGATCGACTCGTTCCATTTCGTGACCGATGCCCCGGAACGGTCCTTGTCACTGGTGGCGAAACTCTCGGTGCCCTTGAGCGACGTGTATCTCGGAAACGAAGAGGCGCTGTGCGATGTGTTGGATCGCTGCCGAGACGTCAGCCTGGCGCTCTTGGACATGGCGCCGGCCTGGCTCGGCGTCGACGACTGAACCGGTGGACTCTCTCGAGATCTGACCGCCTACGATGGGCGATGACGCGATGAAGGAGCCGCCATGCGTGCCGACGAACTGATCGAGATCCTGCGAGACCTCCCTGGGGACGCGAACGTGGTGGTGGCGGTGGTCGATCCGGTGGTCGACGGTGCCGAGGAAGTGACGTTGCGGCGCTTCGACCTCGACATCTTGTTGCCCGAGGGCGATGAGGGTGAGAGTTGGCTCGTCGTCGGCGAGGAAAGCGACCTGGACGCGTTCTTGGACGTCATCGAATCCGGTGAGGACGCCTCAGGCGATGCTTCCGCTGACACCGAGATCGTCGAAACCCTCGTCGCTGACGAGGTGATTCCCCCCGACACCGCGACATCGAATGATGATGACGAGGTCGTGGGCCAGGTCGTCGGATTCGAACAGTCTGAGCGCTAGTTCAGCCGTCCTCGACGTACTCAGACGCTCGCGAGACCGGCATCACTGGTGTCTTTGCGTCTCGTGGTCGAGATAGTCAGGTGACCGGCTTGCAGTAACGGGCCGGCGGCGACGCACGCAGGTGTCATCGCGAGGGGTCACCCTCTCCCCGAGTGGGGCGGATGGGGATCGAACCCATGACCGAGCGGTTATGAGCCGCCTGCTCTGACCACTGAGCTACCGCCCCGGTACCGACGCCCGGACGAGCCGGGCGAGTCGAGATGTTCGAGCTCCGGGGGTGGGGGTCGAACCCACAACCTACGGATTAACAGTCCGCCGCTCTGCCGATTGAGCTACCCCGGAAGGCAACGCGAGGCTAGCAGCGCCACGGTCCCGTTCCCCAGTCTCGGCGCGTGCGACATCGCGACCACAGGCCTCGAGGATCCGTCGCTTCACCGAGTCGATTACACGCCGTCCACATAGCCGCGCAGGCGTTCACCCAGACCGTTACGGCGCAACCGGGCCAGAGTTCGGGCTTCGATCTGTCGGACCCGTTCGCGGGTGATTCCCAGATCGCGACCGAGTTCGTCCAAAGTCACCGACACGTCACGGTCCAGACCGAAACGTCGCCGCATCAATTCACGTTCGCGATCAGGTAATTCGGCGAGCACCTCTTCGACGGCATCGTGAAGAAGACCGCGCGAGGCCACCTCGTCGGGATCGACCGCGTCGGGATCGGCGAGAAAATCACCAAAGCTCGCATCGTCGTCACCCACCGGGCTCTCGAGGCTGAGCGTCGAACGGTCATAGAGTCGCAACTCCTCCACCCGCTGAGGAGTGGAGGCCGTCAGTTCCGCCACCTCAGCCGCGGTCGGAAGCCGCCCGAGGCGTTGGTGGAGATCCCGTTCGACACGCACCATGCGATGAAGCTCATCCACCACATGCACGGGAATACGGATCGTGCGGCTCTGATCAGCAAGCGCCCGGGTGATCGCCTGGCGAATCCACCAGGTCGCGTAGGTGGAGAACTTGAAACCGCGTTCGTGATCGAACTTGACCACCGCTCGCATCAGTCCGAGGTTGCCCTCCTGAACGAGATCGAGCATCGACAGACCTCGGTTCGCGTATCGCTTGGCGATCGACACCACGAGGCGAAGGTTCGCTTCGATCAGTTCGGCAGTCGCGTCCTCCCCCACCGACACCATGCGTTCGAGACGGCGACGATCCCGGATCGCCATCTCTGCTCCCGACGCGCGGGCCGAGTCGAGGGTTTCACGCGCGATTCGTCCCCGGTCGATCAGGCTCGCGATCTGACGTTCCTCGGTGGGGTCCAGAAGTTCCACCCGGCCGATCTCGCGCAGATAACGCCGCATGGAATCGCCGATGTCACCGGGTGAGGTGCTCGAAGCTCGACGACGTCGTCGCTCGCGCAGAAGATGTTCGGCCGCTTCAGCGGCCCGATCCTCGAGAGTCGTCACCGGCTGGCAGCTTCCGTCACATCGGGTGCGGTGCGCTGCAACCATCCCAACAACCAAGTCAACGCCTCGGCGGCGGTCTCGGGGCCATCGAGGCGTTCGAGCGCGAGGCGGGCCTCACGGGCTTCGGCCACGACCTCGGGTTCGGTTCGACGCGACAAACGTTGGAGCCGACGACGCGTCGCAGCAGCGGTCAGGGTGCGCACCTCGACGAGAGGGTCGGCATCGACGTCAGCGACGCTGGCTCGCTCGATGATCTCTCGAGCCTCCTCACTCGCGAGGCGCATCGCGGCGTCGAGATCACCACCCGTCTGGGCGATCGCGTCGAAGGCGGCGCCTTCGGCTTCGGAATCGAACAGATCGGGGATCAGCCAGGGAGCGATGTCGTCCCAGCGCTGGATCAACAGGGTCAACGCCACGAATTCGGCGCTCTCGGGGAGTCGAATCCGCCGTACCGGAGCGGCGGTGAGCGTGTCGGTGCGCGAAGGACTCTGAGCTGCTGCGACGAGATCGGCAGCCGCCAATCCGGTCACCGCCGCCACCTGACCGGCATACAGTTTGCGTACGTTGACATCAGGATGCTCGTTGACGACATCCATGGCGTCGCGGGCGGCTCGGGCTCGGTCCTCGGGGGTGCGCAGCGCTCGTTTTGCCAACACCCGGTCGAGACGAAACCCGAGAAACGGGGTCGCGTCATCGATGGCGGCTCGTAGCGCATCGGGGTCTCGTCCGGCGAGATCACCCGGGTCGCTGCCTTCGGGCAAGCGCGCCACGGCGACGGACACGTCATAACGCTTCTCCCATTCATAGAAACGAGCCGCTGCTCCCTGGCCGGCGGCATCGGCGTCGAACGCGAGCACCACCCGCGATGCGAACCGTTTCAGCAACCGGACATGCTCCTCGGTGAGAGCGGTGCCACAGGTCGCCACGGCCCGAGACACCCCCACCCGATGGAATCCGATCACATCGGTGTAGCCCTCGCACACGATCACCTGATCGGCAGTCACGATGTCGCTTTTGGACCAGGACAACCCGTAGAGGGTTTTCGACTTCGCATAGACCGGGGTCTCCGTCGAGTTCTTGTACTTCGCGGGATCGCTCGATCCCGGCAGGATTCGTCCACCGAACGCGACGGTGTCGCCGACATCGTTGGTGATCGGAAACATGATGCGACCTCGGAACGAATCCTGAAGTCGTCCGGCGCGGTTCTTGAACGCCAAACCGGCTTCGACCAACCGGTCCCCCGGTACCCCGAGGGCTCGCACCAAGGTGTCCCAGTCATCGGGAGCCCATCCGAGACGAAAACGTCGCGCCACGTCCCCGGCGAGCCCACGCGACCGCAGATAGTCCCGGGCGGCTCGGGCGTCCGGGGCGCTCAGGAGTCGCTCATGAAACCAGCCCGCCGCCGCGTCGAGAACCTCGAGAAGCTCTTTGCGACGTCGACGATCCTGATTTTCACCACCCGAGGTGTAGTGCAACTGGATTCCGGCGCGATTCGCGAGATGCTCCACTGCTGCGACGAAGTCGAGATGTTCGATCTCTTGGACGAACTTGAACACGTCTCCGCCGGCCCCACAGCCGAAACACTTGTATCGGCCGGTTTCCTCGCGGACGTTGAACGACCCCGATTTCTCGGAATGGAACGGGCACAACCCCACCCAGTTGCGTCCCACTCGCCGCAGCGCCACGTACTGCTGGATCACATCGGCGATGGGAGAGGCATCCCGTACCCGCTCGATGTCCTCGTCGACGATGGCCATGCCCGCCCGAGGCTAGCCACCTACGCGGGCCTGTGATCCCGCGTTCGCGAGGGTTCGTCCGAGTGGACCAGAAACCACTAGGTCCGACGGCGGTGGCGCTGGTGACCTCAGGCGGTCGTGGCGGCGGCTCGCAGCACGCTCTGCGCCGCCGCGAGGCGAGCTACGGGCACCCGATAGGGCGAACACGACACGTAGTCGAGACCCGCTCGGTAGAACACCTCGATCGATTCGGGATCGCCTCCGTGTTCGCCGCAGACTCCCAGTTTGAGATCCGGTCGGGTGGATCGCCCGCGTTCGGCTCCGAGCCGGACGAGTTCTGCGACCCCACCCGTGTCGATCGTGTCGAAGGGGTTGCGAGCCAGCAGCCCTCGTTCGAGATAGGCCGGCATCATGCGGCTTTCGACATCGTCGCGTGAGAACCCGAAGGTCATCTGGGTCAGATCGTTCGTTCCGAAACTGAAGAAGTCCGCGACCTCGGCGATCTCATCGGCACGCAATGCCGCGCGGGGCGTTTCCACCATCGTGCCAATGGACACCTTGGCGCGTCGACGGGATCCCGCAGTGGCCTCGGCGATGGCCTCGGTGGCCCAGGACCGCGCGAGAGCGAGCTCCTCACGGGTCACGGTCAACGGGATCATGATCTCCACGATCGGCTTGCCTCCAGCTGCGATACGAATGGCTGCGGCTTCCATGAGCGCACGCACCTGCATCGCATAGAGGCCGGGCTTGACCACGCCGAGACGCACCCCTCTGGTGCCGAGCATCGGGTTGGCCTCACTCCATGCTTCCGCCGCCTGCAACAGCCGCGTCTCGGTCTCGTCGAGGCCTTCGGTGGCCGCCTTGACATGGAGTTCTTCGAGCCGGGGCAAGAACTCGTGCAGAGGCGGATCGAGGAGACGCACCGTGACGGGAAGCCCGTCCATCGCTTCGAGGACCTCGACGAAGTCGGCTCGCTGGACCTCGAGCAGTTCGGCGAGTGCTGCAGCCTCCTCAGTGGGGGTGTCAGCAAGGATCATCCGCCGCACGACGGGCAGTCGGTCGGGAGCGAGGAACATGTGCTCGGTGCGACACAGACCGATGCCTTCGGCCCCGAGTTGACGGGCGACGGCTGCATCGTCCCCGGTGTCGGCATTGGCGCGCACTGCAAGATGTCCCTTGCGGATGGCATCGGCCCAGCGCAACACGGTGGTGAACTCAGGAGGTGGTTCGGCACTGGTCATCGCCACCTCGCCGACCATCACCTCACCGGTGGTGCCATCGATCGAGATGATGTCGCCCTCGTTGACGGTGACCCCATCGACGCTGAACGAGCGACCCTCGATGCGCACTGCCTCGGCGCCCACGACCGCGGGAGTGCCCCAGCCTCGCGCCACCACCGCGGCATGGCTCACGAGCCCTCCACGAGCGGTGAGGATCCCCTGAGCCACCATCATTCCGTGGACGTCTTCGGGACTGGTCTCGTTGCGGACCAGGATCACGTCCTCACCGCGATCCGCCGCATCAGCGGCGTCATCGGCAGTGAAATACACCTTGCCAACCGCGGCACCGGGCGACGCAGCGAGACCTGTGGTCAACACCGAGGATCCCGAACCTTCGAACTGGGCGTGCAACACCTGATCGAGATGATCTTCGGTGATGCGCATCACCGCTTCCTCGCGGCTGATCTTCCAGGTCGAACCGTCGGGAGCCTTCGTGCCTTTGGTCATGTCGACAGCCATCTTGAGCGCAGCAGTTCCCGTGCGCTTCCCGACACGGGTCTGCAGCATCCACAAACGGCCCTGTTCGATGGTGAACTCTGTATCGCACATGTCGCGGTAATGAGCTTCGAGTCGGGCGAGTATGTCGAGCAATTCCGCGGTCAGATCCGGGAAGTGTCTCGCCATGGCGTCGAGGTCCTCGGTGTTGCGGATCCCCGCCACCACGTCCTCGCCCTGCGCATTGACGAGGAAATCTCCATAGGGTCGCTTCTCCCCCGTCGCGGCGTCCCGGGTGAACGCGACTCCGGTTCCGGACCGATCGTCGCGGTTACCGAACACCATCGCTTGGACGTTGACCGCGGTTCCGAGATCGTGACCGATGCGTTCGCGCGTGCGGTATGCGACGGCACGAGCCCCGTTCCAGGATCGGAACACGGCTTCGACGGCGGCTTTCAACTGGGCGCGAGGGTCTTGGGGGAACGCCTTGCCGGTCACGTCGGCGACCAGGTCGAGAGAGCGCCGACACAGTTGCGCGAGCCGGGCGGCGTCGAGATCGGCGTCGTTGCGGACTCCGGCGAGACGCCGGGCCTCTTCGAGCAACTCTTCGAACCGGTCCCCCTCGACACCCAGCACGATGCGCGCATACATCGCGATGAAACGCCGATAGGTGTCATAGGCGAAACGTTCATCGCTCGTCACCTCGGCCAGACCCTTGACGCTCGCGTCGTTGAGACCGAGGTTCAACACGGTGTCCATCATTCCGGGCATGGAGAACTTGGCTCCTGATCGCACGCTGACCAGCAGCGGATCCCGGGGATCTCCGAGTTGACGTTTCATCCGCTTTTCGAGCCGCGCGATATGCCGGTCGATCTCCTCGTCGAGACCCTGGGGCCATCCTCCGGCCAGATAGTCGGTACAGGTCGGAGTCGTGATCGTGAAACCAGGAGGTACGGGAAGCCCGAGCACCGAGGTCATCTCAGCCAGATTCGCCCCCTTGCCTCCGAGCAGGTCTTTGAGCTCCATCGGAGGCCGACGGTGACGATGGTCGAACGCGTAGATGTAGGGCACGTCGGCCGAGTCTAGGTGCCCATGCCCACCGGCTCGCCTGCTGCGATGGAGCGTTTCACCAGGGCGAGGGCGTGGCTGCCAGCGACCGAGGTGTACCGGGCGACCTCGACCCCGTCCACGATCACCGGATCCCCGACCTGGGTACCGGCGGGCACACTGAAGCGGCGCAACGTCCGCGGCGCTTGCGCCCCTCGGCTGTCCATTCGCTCGACGAGTTCCTGGCCGGGATAGCACCCTTTGGTGAACGACACCGCGACGGGAACCACGCCGATTTCGGCGGGCAGCGATGACTCGGTGATCTCGGCTCCCATCGCCGGCCATCCCGACGCGACGCGGGCCGCGTCGATGTCCTCGGTCGTACCTTGCGCGATGCCCACGGGGGGTGTCGGATCGGGACCGACGATGTCGAGAGCGGTACCGTCACCCCACCACGCCGGAACCAGGACCCCGCCCGGGGTCGGGCTCACCGTGGAGGCCTCAGGGCCCCGCACGGCGATACAACGCCACGGGATCGCCGTGACCTTGGCGTCGACTCGAATCATGAAACGGGTCAAACGGGCGGTCATGGGCTCGAGAAAGCCGGCGTCGACATCGATGACATAGGCGTGGTCCCCACTGCGCAGCACTCGCACGAGGGCCGACACCTTTCCCTGGGGTTCGAGCAGTAACGAGGGCCGAGCCTCGCCCACGGCCAACGTCGAGAGATCCTGAGCAAGCTGGGACTGGAGATATTTCAGCGCGTCAGCGCCTTCGACCATGACGAAATCCCGCGGTGTCTGCGCCCATACCGTCGTCATCACGTTCTCCTCGCTCGGATCGATGCCAGCACCGCCCGACACGGCGCCTCGGCTCTCGATCCTGACCGATTCCCGATGTCGATGAGAACTCAGTCTCGGCGCGTCGCGGCGGCGCGCCTCGCTGCGGTCATACGTTGCGCTGCGGGCACGGCCGCGAGCAGCGCTGCGGCCTTGTTCGCGCATTCGAGGTCCTCGTCACCAGGATCCGAATCGGCGACGATTCCGGCTCCCGCCTGACAGAACGCGCCGTCGGCACCGATGAACATGGTGCGGATCGCGATCGCCGTGTCGAGGTTGCCAGAAAAGTCCACATAGCCGACGACCCCGGCGTATGGGCCGCGTTTCACCGGTTCGAGTTCGTCGATGATCTCCATGGCCCGCACTTTGGGCGCTCCCGAGACCGTGCCCGCCGGCAGGGTGGCACGCAACACGTCCACCGGTCCGAGCCCAGGGCGAAGAGCACCTGAGACCTGGGAGGTCAGGTGCATGACATGGCTGTAGCGCTCGAGAATCATCAACTCGTCGACGTTCATGGTCCCGAAACTCGCGACCCGTCCGACATCGTTACGAGCCAGATCGACGAGCATCACGTGTTCGGCGACCTCTTTGGGATGTTCACGAAGTTCAGCCGCGAGGCGACGATCGTGTTCATCGTCACGACCTCGTTTGCGAGTGCCGGCGATCGGACGCGAGATCACCCGGCCGTCGAGAAGTTGCACCATGGGTTCAGGCGAGGATCCCACCAGGGTCACCTCGGGATGACGAACCAGATACATGTACGGGCTCGGATTCACCTGGCGTAACACCCGGTAGACATCGAAGGGGTCGGCGTCGAGATCGATCTCGAAGCGTTGCGACAACACGACCTGGAAGATGTCGCCGGCGCGGATGTACTCCTTGGCGACCTCCACCGCTCGCCGATACCGCTCCCCGGCCATCGAGGACCGGAACTCGGGGCCGGCTTCTGCGCGGATAGGCGGCTCGACCGGCAGATGGTCGAGAGGGCGAGACAGATCCTCGATCGCCTCGACGAGGCGGGCCACGGCCTCGTCATAGGCCTGATCGCGGCCTCGGGCATCGAGTCCGAACACCGGAACGCTCTCGATCAGCGATACCCGTTGACGCCAGTGGTCAAAGGCTGCGAGCGACCCGATGACGCTCATGACCGCATCGGGCATGCCGGTGGTGTCTTCGGGGCTATGGGGCAGATTCTCGACCTCGCGCACCACGTCGTAGCCGAGATACCCCATCACCCCACCCTGCAGAGGCGGCAGATCGGGAAGGACCGGAGCCCGATACACCGACAACAGCGATTCGATCGCGGCGAGCATGCCCGCATCGGTCGGCATCGAGTCGGGCACCTGACCTTCGACCTCGAGACGCCCTTGACGCAACGTCAAGGTGGCTCGGGGTCGCCGACCCACGAACGAGAACCGACTCCAGCGTTCACCGTGTTCCACCGATTCGAGCAGGAACCCGGGCTCGTCTCCGACGAGTTTGGCAAAGGCGGCGACGGGCGTGTCGAGATCAGCGAGCAGTTCGGTCCACACCGGCACCACGGTGTGCTCTCGGGCGAGGGCGTGGAACTCGTCGCGGCTGATTCCGAGACGCGGAGTGGCGGGGAAAGTCATCCGAACCGTCGGTAGAAACAGGAGCGTTCGCCCGTGTGGCAGGCGCCGCGACCTTCTTGTTCGACGAGGAACAACAAGGTGTCGCCATCACAGTCGTAGTAGGCCTCGCGTACGAACTGGCGGTCACCACTGGTGTCACCCTTGCGCCACAGTTCGGACCGACTCCGTGACCAATAGACCATGCGGCCCTCGGCGAAGGTCATCGCCAGGCTTTCGGCGTTCATCCACGCCATCATCAGGATCTCCCGATTCTCGACGTCTTGGGCGATGGCGGGAACGAGACCGTCCTCGTTGTAGCGCACCGTCGCGAGTTGGTCGGGGGTCGCGTCGATTCTCACACCTTCGGGCATGATCCCGATCCTAGGTCCCGCAGCCTCGGCGAACCCGGTGAGACCGGACCCGTTGCCAGATCGGATCGAGGTGTCGTCGACGAATCAGCGATGCAAGGACTACAGATAGAGCCCGGTGTGGCCGTCGATACGTTCCGCAGCCACGGCATGAAGGTCGCGTTCGCGCAACATCACGTAGTCGACACCTTGGACCTCGACCTCATAGCGATCCTCGGGGTTGAACAACACCTTGTCACCCACCTCGGCGGACCGGACGTTCTGGCCGAGCGCCACGACCTCGGCCCACACGAGCCGCTTGGACAACTGCGCCGTCGCCGGGATCAGGATCCCGCCCGTCGAGCGCCGCTCCGGATCGTTGTCGGGTATCCGCACCAACAGCCGGTCGTTGAGCATCTTGATCGGCAACTTGTCGTCGGCAGGCACGAGGCGCACGGTACCGTGCCGGCGGTGGGGTTCGAAACCGTGGAGATCAGCAGTTCGCACGGGGTCCGTCTCGCCGCGGATCTCATCGGACCCAGCGACGCGCCAGTCGGGGCAGTCATCGCTCATCCTCACCCTCTCTATGGCGGCGACCGCCAGAACTCGGTTGTCACCGCGATCTGGGAGGCGCTGGGCGCAGTCGGGGTACGAGCGGCACGATTCGACTTCCGCGGCACCGGAGGGTCGTCGGGGCGCCATGATCACGGCGACGCCGAACGCGAGGATCTGGTGGCGGTCACGGAGTCATTGCGCGCCGAGATGCCCTCGCGGAAGGTGTGGCTCGTGGGCTATTCGTTCGGAGCGATGGTGGTCGCTGCGACTGAGATCACCGAGATCGCCGGTCGGATCCTCGTCGCCGCGCCGTTGGGACTCGGACTGACCCCCTTGGGTGACGAGAGACCGGCTGTCGCGAGCGAGGATCACCCGACACTGGTCATCACCCCGCGCCATGATCAGTTCTGCTCGCCAGCGACGGTCGACGAACACATCGAGTCCTGGTCGATGACACGTCATGTGATCGTCGAATCCGCTGACCATTTCCTCCTCGGCGCCACCGGCATCGTCGCAGGTCTGGTCCTCGAGGCGATCACACCGGGAGCTGACGTCGAGGGGTCCTGAGCTGGTGCCTGTCCACGCCGGTGTGTCTCGGCGGCGGGCCCGTGGCGGGCACTGTGGCGTTCAGGCCACAGCGGCGTCGATACGTTCGAGCACCTCGGCGGTGAGACGATCGATCACGCTGAGAGCGGCGAAGTTCTCCACGACCTGAGCCGCTCGGGAGGCGCCCGTGATCACACTGGACACCCGAGGGTTCGCTGCACACCATGCGATCGCCAACTGCGCGAGCGAACAGTCGAGTTCTGTTGCGATAGGTCGGAGACGTTCGACGCGTGCCAAGGATTCGGGATCTCGCAAACGGGTCGCCAACCAGTCGTATCCCGCGAGCGCCCCCCGACTGTCATCAGGGATACCGGTTGCGTATTTCCCGGTGAGCAACCCCGACGCCAAGGGACTCCAGATCGTGGTGCCCAGACCGATGTCGTCGTAGAGACGGGCGTATTCGCGCTCCACCCGACGCCGTTCCAACAGGTTGTACTGGGGTTGTTCGACCACCGGCTTGTGCAGATGATGACGCTCGGCGATCTCCCATGCCGCACGGATCTCATCAGCAGACCATTCGCTGGTGCCCCAGTAATGCACCCGTCCCGACTCGATCAGATCCGACATCGCCCACACCGTCTCCTCGATCGGCGTGTGGGGATCGGCACGATGGCAATACAGCACGTCCACGAAGTCGGTTCCGAGCCGTTCGAGGCTGCCCTCCACCGCCTGCATCAGATACTTGCGATTCAAGGTGTTGCGCATGTTGGGAACATCGCCATGGATTCCCCAAAACACCTTGGTGGTCAAGACATAGGACCATCGGGGCCAGCCAAGACGAGCGATCGCTCGTCCCATGATCGTCTCACTGCGACCACCGGCGTAGACCTCGGCGTTGTCGAAGAAGTTGCATCCTGCCTCATAGGCGGCAGCCATGCAGTCGGTCGCGAGGCCTTCGTCGAGTTGGTTGTCGAAGGTGACCCAGGAGCCGAACGAGAGCACGGAGATCTGAAGACCTGTGCGGCCCATCCGGCGATAGATCATCGGCGCGGCGGCGTTGGGACCCGTCATCGCGGGGACACTACAGGGCGCACCGTGATCCCGGCTCGGGCCATGGCCTCTTTGGCCTCGGTAATGGTGTGTTCGCCGAAATGGAAGATCGACGCCGCCAACACGGCGTCGGCGCCGCCGTCACGGACCCCGTCGACGAGGTGATCCAGAGTTCCCACTCCGCCGGACGCGATCACCGGAACCCCTACGGCGTCAGCGACGCGACGGGTGAGGTCAAGATCGAAACCCTCCTTGGTCCCGTCGCGATCCATCGAGGTCAACAGAATCTCGCCGGCACCGGCCGCCGTCGCCGTCTCGGCCCATGCGACAGCATCGATACCGGTGGGAGTGCGCCCCCCATGCAGGTACACCTCGAAACCGCTCACCTGGCCGGACCCGTCACGTCGAGCCTTGGCGTCGATGGCACAGACGACACATTGGGCTCCGAACTCCGCAGCGATCTCGCTGATCACCTCGGGGCGTTGGACCGCAGCGGTGTTGACACTCACCTTGTCCGCTCCGGCCCGCAACATTCGCCGGGCATCGTCGAGGCCGCGGATACCACCGCCCACCGTGAAGGGAATGAACACCTGTTCCGCGGTCCGATAGACGACATCGACCATGGTGTCACGGCCGTCACTCGACGCGGTGATGTCGAGAAACACCAGTTCATCGGCACCTTCGGCGTCGTAGCGGGCCGCGAGTTCGACCGGATCGCCGGCATCGCGTAGATCGACGAACTGAGTGCCTTTGACGACGCGTCCCGCGGTCACGTCGAGACAGGGAATGACGCGAGCGACGATCATCGGATACCGGCCATGATCGCTACGGCTGCTGCGACGTCGAGTCGCCCCTCGTAGACCGCTCGTCCGGTGATGACACCAGCGATTCCGGGGACACCTGCCAGGGTGGTCACATCACCAAGATCGGCGACACCTCCCGACGCGATCACCGGAACCGTGGTCGCCGCGGCGGCGGTGGTCAATCCTTCGACGTCGGGACCATCGAGCATCCCGTCACGGGCGATGTCGGTGATCACATAGGCCGAGGCGGTCGATTCGAACCATCCCAAGGCCTCGGTGAGGGTCACTCCCGAACGCTGGGTCCATCCGTGGACGGCGATCTCTCCGGCGCGGTGATCGAGCCCGACAGCTACGGGAACGTCACGCGCGACCCGGGCGACGAGCTCGGGATCGGCGACAGCGGCAGAACCCATGACGACGCGGGCCACTCCCGCCGCCGCGAGTGCGCGGGCGTCCTCGAGGGTGCGAACACCACCGCCGGTTTGGACCTGCGCGGCGGGTGCGACCGCAGTCACGATCGCGGTGATGACATCGCGGTTGACGGGTTCACCGCTGCGCGCAGCATCGAGATCGACGACATGGATCCACCGTGCCCCCGCCTCCACGAACGCAGTGGCCACCGCCACGGGATCGTCTCCATAGACCGTTTCAGCGGCGTAATCACCTTGAGCGAGCCGCACGACGTGCCCGGCCCGCAGATCGATCGCCGGGTACAACTCACATGCACTCATCGCTGCTCCTCGCCATCATCGAAGTGGGCGCAGTCATCGAGTCTCACCGATCGGGGATTCCGGTGAGGTCGGGTTCGCAGCACCCGTGGCGCACCACGAGACGAATGCCGCCATCAACGCCAATCCGGTGGCGGCGGACTTCTCGGGATGGAATTGGTACGCGACCACGTTGTCGCGGCGAAATGCCGCGTTGAGGGCCCCGCCGTAGTCACAGGTGGCGGTCACGACCGCCGCGTCATCGGGAACGCCATGCAGTGAATGCACGAAATACATCCACGCTCCCGGGTCGAGGGTGTCGAGGAGCGGATCGGCGCCCGAGCGCACCTCGAGGCGGTTCCATTGCATCTGGGGTCGCTTGACGCCCGCGGGAATCCACTGGACCCGTCCCGACAGGATGCCGAGTCCTGCGACACCCGGATCTTCATCGCTCGCGTCAAAGAGCATCTGCATCCCCACACAGATCCCCATGAACGGCCGGCCCGAGGCGGCTGCATCGCGGACCGGCGCCTCGAGACCTCGGGACCTCAGCGCCGCCATACACGCGCCAAACGCTCCCACCCCGGGAAGCACGACACCGTCAGCTGCGGCGATGACTGCGGGATCGGTGGTGAGACGAGCATCGGCGCCTTGAGTCTGAAGGGCTTTGTGAGCCGAATGCAGGTTGCCGATTCCGTAGTCCACGACCGCCACGACGGGCGCGACCGGGGAGCCGTCCAGGCTCACAGGACGCCTTTGGTGGAAGGGACCGCCGCGGGCCCGTCCACCCGTACGGCGTCGCGCAGTGATCGCGCCAGACCTTTGAAGGTGGCTTCGATGATGTGGTGGACGTTGCGACCGCGCACCAACTCGACATGCAACGTCATCGCGGCGGCCGTGGCGAAAGAACTCACTGCGTGTTCTGCGAGTTGGGGATCGAAAGCCGGTTCACCAAGGGGCAGACATTCGGGCAGAGGTACTTCCCAGACCACGAAGGGTCGACCCGAGAGATCGAGGGCGATGTCGACGAGGGCTTCGTCGAGGGGATAACGCCCGGACGCGAACCGACGGATGCCGGCTTTGTCCCCGAGCGCCTCACGAAAGACTTCTCCCAGGGTGATCGCCACATCCTCGACGGTGTGATGGGTGTCGATATGAAGGTCGCCTTCGGCGTGGATGCGCAGGTCGAAACCACCGTGACGGCCGAGTTGGTCGAGCATGTGGTCATAGAACGGGATCCCCGTCGAGATCTCGGTGCGCCCGGTGCCATCGAGATCGATCTCGATCTCGATACGGGTCTCAGCCGTCGAACGATTGCGGATGGCGCGACGGGTCATCGGGAACAGACCTCCGTGAGTGCGGTGAGGAAAGCGTCGTTTTCCTCGGGTGTGCCCACCGTGACGCGCAGACAATCGTCGAGTCGGGGCCAACTCGAACAGTCGCGAACCAGCACGCTGCGGTCCACCAACGCCTGCCACAACGCCCGTCCCGCCATGGAACGAGGCCGGAACAGCACGAAGTTGGCTTGGCTGGCGAACACGTCGAGATCCAGAGTCGACATCGACGCGATCACACGCTCTCGTTGCGCCACGATCGCGGCGACCCTGTCGTTCATCTGAGCGACATGGTCCAGAGCCAAACGACCGGCGAGTTGTTTGAAGGCGTCGAGGTGGTACGGCAATGTCACTTTGTCCAACTCGGCGACCAGCCACCGGGGACCGATGAGGTAGCCGAGGCGAGCTGCTGCCATCGACCAGGTCTTGGAGAACGTGCGCACGACCACGGCGGGCACGTCCTCGTCGAGGAACTCGATCGCGGAATGAGGTGCGAACTGCCCGTAGGCCTCATCGATGACCAACAAACCCGGAACCTGTTCGAGAACGGCGCGTACCGTCTCAGGGGATTCGGCGCCACCGGTCGGGTTGTTCGGGGAACACACGAAGGTGACATCGGGACGATGCTCGCGCAGCACCCTGTCGACCTCGGCGAGATCGAGACCGAAATCCTGCGCCCGCTCCCCTTCCACGGTTCGGGCGCCCGTGAGCCGAGCGATATGTCCGTGGAGTTGGTACGTGGGTTCGAACGTGGCCACGGTCCGACCGGGTCCTGCGAAGGTCAACAACAGGGTCTGGAGCACCTCATTCGACCCGTTGGCCACGAAGATTCGCTCGGGTTCGACCTCGTGGAACGCTCCGAGTGCCTCGCGTAATGCCCGAGCCCCCCGGTCCGGATATCGGTTCCAGGCGATGCTCGCCATGGCGTCACGCACCGACTCCACCCAGGCCGCGGGGGGTTCTTGGGGTGATTCGTTGGTGTTGAGACGCACCGCCACGTCCACCTGCGCGGAGTGGTAGCCCTCGAGGGCTGCGAGGTCGTCACGCACGGCTGGTCGGGTCACGGCGTCTCAGGCTAGCGACGTCCCCGGTGCGCGCTGGGGACGCGAACACGCCACACTGGGTTCATGAGCGCATCGACGACCGCTGCTGAGTTGTCCGCCGCCGCCGACGCCGTGGAGCGATACCGTCAGCGGATCGCGGATCTCGCGACTCCTCATCTGGGATCTGAGCGCGAGGATCTGCTCTCGGCGATCTTCGAAGCGGAACGTTCCTTGCGCAGTGCTCAACGGCTGTTGACCCGAGCGGCGAAGGTCGCAACGACGCTTGGTTGACTCGTCGACGGACTCAGCGCCGGTGATGGTTCGCGATCAGGCCAGCCAGTCGAGAAGTACCAAGGCGGTGATCCCCACCCCGATCGCGGCTCCCGCTGAACGCCATTTCCACGCCACTGCCGCGGCCGGCAGCGCCGCGACCCACCAGGTCCACGGTGCATCGCCCGACGGAGAACCCGCTTTGAGTTGGGTGGCGACGAGGGCCGCCATCACCGCCGGTGCGATGAGGCGCAAGATGGATTCCACGCGTGGCCCTGGAGGGCCGAACCGGCCCAGGAGAGCCACAGCCGACACCCGGATGCCAAAGGTTCCCAATCCGGCGATCATGACCACGATCCAGGCGGTCATCAGCCTCGCCTCCATTGCATCACCGCTCCGGCCGCAATGCCGCTCACGGCCCCGACGAGCACCCCGGAACCGTTGGGCAGTTCGGATCCGAGATAGGCCACGACACCCGCGACGACCGCGGTGACGAGCGCGGGTCGCGTCCTCAACGTCGGGGCCAACAACGCGATGAACATCGCCGGTACTGCGAATTCGACGGGCCACGACTCGGGGAGCACTCCCCCGAACGCCACCCCGACGATCGTTCCCACCCACCAGGCGGCGGCGAAGAACAGACCGGCTCCAAAGAACCACCAGCGGCGCCGTACCGGGTCGGCGAGCTCGGGAAAATGACCCATCGCGAGAACGGCGGCTTGATCGGTGAAGAGATACGGCAGCGAATACCGCCACCGGCGGGGAAACTGCGAGAACGCGGGTGCCAACGCCGTCGAGTAGAGCGCGAACCGAGCATTGATGACGAGCGCGGTCACCACGACGACGAGTCCGGTCGCTCCCGCATCGAGCAGTTCGAGAATGCTCAACTGCGATGCGCCTGCGAGCACGATCCACGAGGCTGCGATTCCCAGCCCCACCGAGGTTCCCGAATCGACCACCGCCACGCCGTAGACGATTCCGAAGGGCAGCGCTGCGAGCGCCAAGGGAGTCGCCGCTCGAATTCCAGCGCGTATCTCGTCCCGGCGAACTCGAACATCCCGGTCCATCATCGACGGGTCTCGGTCGCGGCCACCGCGCATGCCCGCGTCGACACGATGGCGACGTCGGCTCGATCGGGGTCCCTGGGGCACCCACTCGACGCTAGCGAGGCGCCACTAGCCTGACGTCATGCATGAACTGGTCGTGCGCCGAGAGATGTCCCCTGAGGACGTCCGAGAAGTGCAGGGCCTCCTCGCGGCCGTCGAGCGAGCCGACGGCCACCGTCCGCTCTCGGATCACCTCTGGTTGGACCTTGTCCACGGCGGCCGGGAGGGTTTCGCTGGTCTCGTCGCCCGAGAAGAGGGCCATGAACATCCCGTCGCCTACGCCCAACTGACCTGGGGCCATGGTTCCTGGGCGCTCGAGCTCGTCATCCACCCTCATCACCGTTACGACGCCGCGCGGATCGGACCGAGACTGCTCGACACCGTGGGTGAGGTCGTCGCCTCCGAGGGTGGCGGCCATGTGCACTGGTGGGTGTTCGAACCCTCGGCGCTTCATGACGAACTCGCTCAGCGACTCGGACTCGCACCGGGGCGCCGACTTCATCAGATGCGCCGCAGCCTGCCGGTTCCCGCCGAACTGGATCCGCCTCCTCGCCTCGCCACCCGCCCGTTTCGAATCGGGGTGGACGAGGACGCCTGGTTGGACGTCAACAATCGCGCCTTTCATTGGCATCCCGAACAAGGCGGTTGGGATCTCGCGACGCTCAAAGCTCGCCAGAACGAACCCTGGTTCGACCCTGAGGGTTTCCTCCTCCATGACGTCGTCGACGATGAAGGCATCACGCGCCTTGGCGGGTTCTGTTGGACCAAGATCCACTCCGACACCCAACCCGTACTCGGAGAGATCTACGTCATCGCCGTGGACCCTCTCGCTCACGGACGCGGCTTGGGACGCGCACTGACCGTGGCGGGACTAGCCCATATGGCCGAGGCAGGGGTCCCGGTGGGCATGTTGTACGTGGACGCCGACAACACCGCTGCGGTCGCGTTGTATCGGTCGCTGGGCTTCGAGATCCACCGCACCGACCAGGCCTATGTGGGAGATCTCCCCGGTGCCTGATCGTGTGTTGACGCGCCATGAGGTGAGCCGAGACGAACTCGCAGTGATCGCCACCGAGATCGCCGGAACTCTCCCCCGCTACCGGATCGATCAGATCTGGGAGGGTTGGTATCTCCACGGTCTCGCAACAACCGAGATCACCACCTTGCCTGCAGGACTGCGTCGTGACCTCGATGCCCGACTTCCCGCCGCCCTCGAACCGGTGACCGAGCGCGTCAGCGACGGCGGCGACACGATCAAACAGGTGTGGCGTCTCCATGACGGACATCTGATCGAGAGTGTGCTCATGCTCTACCGGGACCGGGCGACTGTGTGTGTGTCCTCCCAGGCCGGATGCGCCATGGGATGCGGTTTTTGCGCGACCGGCCAGGCGGGCTTCGACCGGCATCTGCAAGCGGGTGAAATCCTCGAACAGATCGTCCGAGCAGCTCGCGGGGCCAAGGAGCGCTCACGACGACTGTCCAATGTCGTGTTCATGGGGATGGGTGAGCCCCTGGCCAACGAAGCCGCTGTCTGGACCGCGATCGAACGGGCACATGGCGATATCGGCCTCTCGGCGCGTCATCTGACCGTGTCCACCGTGGGCATCATCCCGGGGATCCGTACCCTCGCCACCCGACCACTTCCGGTCAACCTGGCCGTGAGTCTGCACGCGGCCAACGACACGTTGCGCGATGAGCTCGTGCCGATCAACCGCCGGTATCCCCTCGATGATCTGATGGCGGCCTGCGATGACTATCTGCGCGTCAAAGGACGTCGTCTCAGTTTTGAATGGGCGATGATCGCCGGCGTCAACGACCGGGACTCTGATGCCATGGAGTTGGCGCAGCGATGCCGATCGCTGCGCCTGGCTGCTCATGTGAATCTGATTCCGCTCAATCCGACGCCAGGCTGGCCCACCGTGGGTTCGGCCCCCGAGCGCGTCGCCGCCTTTCGCGATCGTCTCGAGCGTCTCGGCGTGAACGCGACGGTGCGCGCCAACCGCGGCACCGATATCGATGCGGCCTGTGGCCAACTGGCCGCCGGCGTCCGTACGACGCCGGCGACCGCGTCCGTCACGCTGTCGGCGACGCGCTCCGGACGGTGAGCCAACGTCGGGCCGCCTGCGCCCTCGTCGAAGTGCGAGTGCCGACCTGTAGTGGAGTCGACACGGTTATGCGGTGGCGTAGCGAACCAACTCTCACTCGGTGCCTCGCTGATGAAGCAGGTGCCGCTGCGACCATGAGCAGCACGCTGGAGCGCGCAAGCGCTGCTTAGGCTTGGAGATCGACGCGTCGAACACGGTCCGGTACTTCGCCGACTCGATGCAGTCCTCGCTTCCTGCAATGCTGCTGGAGTCGACCTCGAGGGTGTCAACACGGTGCTTCCAACCGAACGCGAACTCGAGGTCCTGACACTCCTCGCCCAGGGTGGAACAAAACGTCGATCGCGGCTGAACGGAGTTACAGCGTCTCGACGATCCGACGCAACACCATGATTATCTACCGGAACCTGGGTGCCGCCAACAGTTCTGACGCGGTGAGCAGGGCCATCACGCTCGGCTTTCCCGTCGCGTCAGGGCGTCGTCGTTGACGCGTCGGTGTCGGGACCTGGCCGGGTGAACAACTCAGCGATGCCAGCCAGAGATCCCATCGCCGCGGTCGTGTCGGCGGGAAGGAAGATCTTGGTGGCGTTGCCATCGGCGACTTCGGCGAGCGCTTCGAGATATTTGATGGCGATGAGATCAGGTGTCGGGTCACCGTCGTGGATCGCTTGGTAGACGGTACGAATGGCATCGGCTTCACCCAGAGCCGTGGTCTGTTGACGGAACCGTTCGGCCTCGGCCAATTCGCGTACCGCTGTGGCCTGGCCTTCGGCTTCGAGAATGACGGCCTGACGCTGTCCTTCGGCTCGGGTGATCGCCGCCTGGCGTTCCCCATCGGCTTGGGTGACGGTGGCGCGGCGGGTTCGCTCGGCCTTCATCTGTTCGTGCATCGCCGACATCACATCCGCGGGCGGATCGATCCGCTGGATCTCGACTCGCTTGACCCGAACACCCCAGGTGTCGGTCGCATCATCGAGGATCGAACGAAGACTCGCGTTGATCGAGTCGCGACTCGTCAGAGCTTGGTCGAGTTGGAGATCACCCACGAGGTTTCGCAGATTCGTCTGAGCGAGTTTCGTGACCGCGGTGATGAAGTCGGCGACGTTGTAGATGAGTCGTTGCGGATCGACGGGTTCGTAGTAGACGACGGCGTCGACGGCCACGACCACGTTGTCGGAGGTGATCACCTCTTGTGGGGGAACGTCCACGACGTGTTCACGCATGTCGACGAGACGCATGCGATCCACGAAGGGAATGATGAGACGCAGACCCGGATCGGCGGTCACGTGATATTTGCCCAGGCGTTCCACGACACCGCGTTGATAGGGCCGCACGATCCGCACACTCGACGCGACGTAGACGATGAGCAGTAAGAACACGGCTGCGAGAACGATGACAGCGATCATGACGGAGTACCTCCGGGGCTCGGGGCGGGCAGGTCGACATGACGCACGATCACGGCAGTCCCTTTGACATCGACCACCTTGACGACGGTTCCGACCGCCAAGGGACGGTGGTCGACGCTTTCGGCCCGCCAGTCCTCACGACCGAGGCGCACCGTCCCGGTCACTCCCGGGCCAGGACCGATCGCTGCGGTCACGATGGCGTCCTGACCCAAAAGACGCCGCGATCCGATGCCGTCTTGAGGGTCGGCTTTGTCGAGGCGACGTCGCAAGGGAATCAACCCGATCGCTCCCAGAGCTGACACCGCCACGAACAACAGCCACTGCAACGCGATCGATCCACCTGAAAAGGCGGCGATCCCCGCGGCAAGCGAACCGGCCGCAAAGGGCAGCAGGAAGAACGAGCCAGCTACCGCGATCTCTCCGACGGCGAAGACGCCGACACCCGCGAGCCAGATCCAGCGCCAGAGCTCAGGACCGTCCATCCCCCAAGACTCTACCGCTCCCCCAGGTATCGGGGGTTCGCGACCCTCAGTTTGTCCTTGACGCTCGCCCATACGAGCTCGCGTACCTCCTCGGCCCGCTCGTCGAGATCCCCGGCACGAATACGTGCCGCCAACTCGGCATCGTCGCGACACCCGAGGGCCTCGAGGCGCCGACGATGGACGTCGGCCTGCGCGGGACCGAGATCCAATTCCCTCTCGACCATGGCGAGCACGTTGATCGCGACTCGGGTGTGGAATTGCAGACGACCGTCGACAGCGGTCAACACATCGCGTTCGAGCCACTCCCGCACGGACTCGACGAGTTCGGCCATATCGGGCGCGTCATGGGGTTCATGTCCGGGTCGGCTCACCAACGTCCCTCCAACGCGAGAAACAGATCGTGCTCGTTTTCACAGACTCGGCGCCCGATCGCCGCGAGTTCATGGCTCCGGGCCAGACCCGTGAGATGGGTGGCGGCCTGCGAGATACACATCACACCCCAGCGCAACGTCCCGTACACCTGCCACCAGATCAACTCGTTCAGGCTCACATCGATGCCTGAGGCCTGGGCGTACTCGTCGAGCAACTCCTCGTAGCTGCCGATGCCCGCCACCGGCTCAGGACCGCCGAATCGCCAGGCTCGAACGCACAACCACCCGAGGTCCTCGATGGGATCACCGGCATGGACGAGTTCCCAATCGAGCACCGCCGCGAGCCCGGCATCGTTCATCATGAGATTGCCGAGGCGGAAATCACCATGGACGAGGCTGCAACGCCGACTCTCGGGGCGGTTGGTCATGAGCCATTTCATCGCCAGTTCGAAGGCTGGATGGGCCTCGCCGAGCTCATCGAGAATTCCGCGATAGTGATCGATCTCCTCATCGGGCGGCAATCCAGGGACCGTCTCGGGATCGATGCGATGGATTGCGGCGAGGGCGCGGGCCGCGTCGCGGACGAAATGCGTGCGAGCCGTGGCGTGGGCCTCATCGCGCAGAATGCGCCGAGCGATCGTCTCCCCATCGACAGCTCGCACCACCATAAAGGGCTCACCGAGTTCGTCCCCGGTCCCCGACCGGATCACCTCAGGAACCGGAACCCCCTCACCATGGGCGGCTCGCAGCGCCGCGACCTCGACGCGTAGATCTCGCGGCGAGCCTGGACGTTGACGCTGCAGGATCAGATCCTCTTCAGCGACGCGGAATCTCCAGGTTTCGCGTGACGCACCACCCGAGAGTCGCTGCAGACCCTCGACTCGATCGACGTCGAGGACCACGGCGAGATCGCTGGCGAGTTCATGGGCGGCGTCG
>CAYYHU010000005.1:39395-77568 GCA_964471865.1 uncultured Ilumatobacteraceae bacterium
CGTCGAGGACCACGGCGAGATCGCTGGCGAGTTCATGGGCGGCGTCGGTCGTCATCAGGCCCTCCGGATCAACAAAACGCTCGGACCGTCGGATAGGGATTCACGTTGGGACCGCCTCCGGGTCGGATCTCGAAATGAAGATGGGGAATGCCGATCGCATTACCGGTATCGCCGACGTAGCCGATCACGTCTCCCGCGCGCACTGGTCCGAGAGTGTCCCAGCGATCGAGATGGGCGTAGTAGTAGCGATGCCCGTCGTTACCTTGGAGATAGACAACGTTGCCGCCCAGACGGTTCGTCCCCGATCGCGCGATCCCCGAGACCACGGCAACCAGCGGCGTACCCCGAGGGCTGATGAAATCGACACCGAGGTGGCGGCGATCACCGGGGCGAGGAGCACCCCAGGTGTCGGCGAATGCCGTGGTTCCCGCCACCGGGCAGACCCAGCCCGGTCCCCCCACGACCCCGGCCGCCATCTGGCGCACCTCGACCCCGTCGCGCGCCACGACATCGTTGCGCTGCTGTTCGAAACGCGCCGCTTCGAGCGCCTGTTGAACTGCGGCATCACGCAGTCGTTGCGACTCGGCGGCTTGTAACTGCAACACCGTGCGCTCAGCGGCGATACGACGCGTTTCCAGCTCCTCTCGAGCAGCCTCCAAGGCCTTGCGCTCAGCCTCGGCTCGCCGGGTGATCGCTTCGAGGTCGGCACGTTGAGCATCGAGATCGGCGAGGTCTGCGACCGTGGTGGTCGATACGACGCTCATGAACACCGCCGCCTGGGCCTCGTCGGTGGGTCCGCGCCATCCCGTCAACAACGGCAGCGGTGACACCGCTGCGTCCATGAAACGTTCCACGACCGCGATTTCGAGTTGTTCGGTCAACTCGGCGGTACGAGCCACCGCCTCGGCGCGCTCGGTCTCGGTGACGCTGAGGGTCAGTTCGAGCTCCTCGAGACGTTCGGCGGCTTGGGCCCATTCCCCCGCGGCAGTATCGGCACGTTCTTGGGCTGCGAGGATCTCGGCTGCAGCCCGGGTGGCGGCATCATCGGCGTAACCCACCCGAGACGACCCCACCACCATGATCACGACCGCTCCCAGCGCGATCACAGCCGCTACTGCGGTCGAGATCACCTGGGAACACCGACACCGCATCAATCGCGACGCTAGTGGACCGTTGGGTCTACCGTCAGAGACGTGACGAGTCCGACACAGCCTCTCGTGATGCGAGACGTCTCACTCGTTCGTGGCGCCACCACCATCCTGCATCCTCTCGACTGGACCATCGAGTCCGGTCACCACTGGTTGGTACTCGGAGGCAACGGATCCGCGAAGACCTCACTCGTTCGGATCGCGGGACTCGATCTACACCCCACTACGGGAACCGTCGAGGTCTTGGGCGAGCGTCTCGGCTCGACCGATGTGCGGACTCTGCGACGTCGTATCGGAACGGTCTCAGCCGCTCTTGGGGGACAACTGCGACCCGAGTTGAGCGTGCATGACGCCGTCATGACGGCGCGTCGGGCGGCTCTGGAGCCGTGGTGGCACACCTATGACGATGCCGACCGCGAGGCAACGCTCGAGGCCCTTGGCCGTCTCGGAGTGGCACGGCTCGCCGAGCGCAGCCTCGGATCGTTGTCCTCGGGCGAACAACAGCGGGTTCTGCTCGCTCGGGGCCTCGTCAACGACCCGGCATTGCTGCTTCTCGATGAGCCCAGTGCCCGATTGGATCTCGCCGGTCGCGTCCAGTTGTCCCAGGCCCTTGCTGAACTCACCCAGCTACCAGCTGCTCCGTCTTTGGTGCTGGTGACCCACCATCTCGACGAGGTACCTGCGGGAATCACCCATGTGATGATGCTGCGAGCGGGAACAGTCGTGGCCGCGGGTGAACTCGACACGACGCTGACATCGGCAGCGGTCAGTGAAACCTTCGGGCTCGAGCTCGTCCTCGAGTACCGCGCAGGACGTTTCAGCGTTCGCCCAGCAGGCTGAGCAGCGTCTCACGGGCACGCGCGATCTCATCGGCAAGGATGCGATCGAGGACTCCTCCCGTCCACAACCGACCGCCGTACTCGAGTCGTACCGCCAGACGGGTTCCTCCGCTGTCGAGGGAGATCAACTCGACGGTCAGCACCCAAGGCGCATGTTGACGACCGTCGAGTTCGCGTCGTTCGAACACGAGTCTCTCGACCCCCGCCGTGGCGTCGTCATGCTCGGTAACGGCCCGGCGCACCATGCGGAGACGTTTGGACCGAGCGAACGGCCCGAGGCGCGCCCGTAGCTCGACTGTCCAGGCGCGATCGATGCCACGCTGATCCTCCGAGGTGGCGTCGAGTGCGGGGGCGTGCGGTGGGACCGAATCGACGGCGACGTCGTAGATGAGACGCATCCACTGGGGATACGCCGACAGGTCGTCGACGAAGGGTCGCACGGCGTCCACGGGACGCGAGGTGACCAGTTCAGCGGTCGCTTCCATCGTCGAGGTGCTCAGTCGGATCGACGACGACCGGTGAAGGCTCGTCCCAACAACGGTGTGGTGGCGTCGAGAGCACCATCGAGGGTGTCATCGAGGTCGAAGTTCGGGCTCCAGGGCAACGCCCGGGTCTCATCGAGATCGTCGCTAGGAGTCTCACCGGCCAGTTCGGCCACGGTCACATCGTCGGAGTGATCGTCGTCATCCGCGACCGGGGTGCTGAACAACGGGATGATGGTCTCTTCAGGAACCACGCGACGTTTGCGGCGGCGTGGATGTAGGGCTTGAGAACCCACTGGCGTCGACACCGGAGTCTCCCGAGGTCCTGGGGACGGGGTGGTGACGGGATCGGTCACCTCGGGATCGCGACGCTTGCGACTCCGCGACCGTGGCGGTGTGGACTCTCGTTTCGCGGCGGCCGAAGCCGAGTTGGTCGCCACCGTGAACAGTCGCGGCGTCGGATCTCGCTGGTCGTCGAGGGTCCACCCCCGTGGTACCACCAGCGCATCGGCATGTCGGCGACACAACGCCCCCGACGTGCTCACCTCTCCGATCTCGGACAACAACTCGACGAGGAGCCGGGAGGCGTCAAAACGGTAAGCGACGACCGCGACCTCAGAACAGGCCGGACGTTCACACCGACGACTCACGGCCTTCAGGCTAGCCATCTCGGCGTCACCACCTGGGGATGGACATCGAAGCGCAGCGACACCCGAGCACGTAGCGCCGCAGTCCGAAGCGATCCACTCATGCAACGGCTCAGCACTGGGTCTCCAGCAACGAACGATGCAGCAGCCAACGTTCGACAGGACCACTCGATGATCGAGTCGCAACTCGATCTGGTGGGCGATGCGGGCCTCGATCCCACGACCTCCACGGTGTGAACGTGGCGCTCTTCCAACTGAGCTAATCGCCCTCGTGCGGGACGGCACCATATCACCGCTCCCCTCAGATCCACCACCCGCTGCTCGGCGGTGGTGTCTCGGCCCTGGTCGTCACCCTCGGGCGGTTGGGGTGGTGGCCACCGGTATCACACAGGCCAGCCCCATACCCTGACGGTCCCTCAGGGTGACGGTTCCGAACGGACATCGGCTGTCGAAGGGAATCAGAGCCTCCACGACCGCGTCATGGGTTTGATCACAGCTGACTTCCCGAGCCAACTCGCCTGGTTCCACGACTACGCAGGAACCGGCGACGAGCAGATTGTCCACAGGCGCCGGACCCGAGGGTTGGACGAGCACCGACAACACGATCACGCCGATCGAACCGACCGCCACGAGCCCGAGAACGAACCGCCAGGGGAAGCGTGCCGGTCCCGGAGGCGGGGTCATCGCTACCGGTTCGGCAGCGGTCGTGGTGGCGCTTGCGGTGACGGGTCGTGAGCTGCGAAGCATCAACGTCTCGTCATACGCTCGCCGCCGAGCCGGATCCGACAGCACCCGCCAGGCCTCGTTGATTCGTGACATGGCTTCGGACTCGGGGCCGGATGCAGCCGAACCCCGAGTGTCGGGATGCAGATGCCGAGCGAGACGCCGATAGGCGGCTCGGATCTCGGCGAGATCGGCTCGGCTGTCGACACCGAGTATCTCGTAATGGTCCGGTGAGTTGCGGGGCACGGGTGCTTCAGTAACCGAGGTCGGCGTCGATCGACCCGATCAGGTCGACACCGTCACGGTAGCGGCGAACGTTCGTGGTGATCCTCTCGGCCAGCAACGGAACCGCCATCTCCGGGGTGTTGCCGACATGGGGCGTGATGATGCACCGCGGTTCGCTCCACAACGGATGACCTGGCGGGAGAGGCTCGGGATCGGTGACGTCGAGACCGGCACCCCCGATTCGCTCCTCGGCGAGTGCCCGAACCAGATCCTCGGTGACGATATGACGGCCTCGCGCCACGTTCACGAGCCAGGCATGAGGTTCCATCATTTCCAGTTCGCTGTGGCCGATGATCCCCACGGTCTCGTCGGTGAGCGCGAGGGCGAGAACGACCAGATCGGCACCCGGCAACGCGTCGGCGTAGCGGTCCGCCTCGAGGACATCCGCCACCCCATCCATGGCCTGCACCCGATTGCGCACCACCGTGATGTGGCAATCGAAGGGGCCGAGAAGCCGAACCAACGATTCGGTGATGCCCCCACCACCCAGGATCGTCACGCGGGCTCCGAGCAGGTTGCGACCCCGCGGAGACGACCACGCACTTTCGCGGGCATAGGACCCGACCCCGCGCAGACCCGCAAGGGCGAGACCCAGAGCCATCTCGGCCACCGGTTCGGCATAGACACCCTTACCGCAGGTCCACCGGCGATCGCGATCGACGAGATGGACATAGCGTTCCACCCCTGCCCAGGGCAATTGGATCCAGTCCAGATGCGGATGCGCTGTCAGTAACTCCCCCAGGGCCGTGGCGTCATGGGGGTGCCCCCACACGAGTCCGGTGGCCTGGGAGGGATCCACGACCTCAGCCCCGGCTGCGAGCACGGCCTCGGCCATCCAAGCCGGCGCCTCGGAAGGTCCGACCGCGATTTTGACGGCGTCACCCGCGGGTGAGGAGGCCTGCGACATCGGGCCGAGGTTAGCCAGTGCGTCGACGACGCCGGGCGCCCCAGATCGCTCCCAACACCATCAAGGTGATGCTCGCCGCGAGCAGCAGGGTGGCGAGCACGTTGACCTGAGCGGGGAACTGCACGCGGAAACTGGCGTTGATGTACACCGGGAACGTGGACAACGAACCGGCGTTGAACAAGGTGATGATGAAATCGTCGATCGACAGCGCAAACGACAACAACGCGGCGGCGGCGATTCCGGGGAGGATCAGCGGGAACGTCACCGTCCAGAACGTCCGTATCGCCGAGGCTCCCAGATCCGCTGCGGCCTGCTCGAGTGTCCAGTCGAATCCCCGCACCCGGGCTCGTACCGTGAGAGCGACGAAACTCACCTGGAACATCACATGGGCGATGATCACCGTGGTCGATCCCCGAGAGACGTCCCAGTCGAGAAACAGCGTCGCGAGCGAGGATCCCAACACGACCTCGGGGGTGGTGAGAGGAAGGACCAGCAAGAAGCCGAGAGGTCCCGAGCCACGGAACCGGTAACGCGCGAGCGCCAAAGCCATCATCGTGCCCAAGATCGTCGCGATCGTGGTGGACACCAGCGCGATCCTGACGCTCTGGGTGAACGCGTCGGTGAGGTTCGAATCCGAGAACGGATCACGCCAGTTGTCCCAGGTGAAACGCTGCCAGATCACGTTGTATTTGCCGGCGGGTTCGTTGAACGAGAACGCCACGATCCACACGATCGGCACGAACAGATAGGCGAGTGCCGCCGCCGCGATCGCGTTGATGCCCCAGCGTCCCAATCGTCCCCGGGTGCTCGTGGGCATCGTCATGGGAGCCGACTCATGTGAGGTCCTCGGTTCCGAAGAACCGGCTGTAGACGATCACGGCGATGGTGATGATGATCATCAGCACGAAGGCCATCGCTGCGGCGAGTGGGTAGTTGTTCTGCACCAGGAACTGGTCTTGGATCGAGTTGCCGATCATCGTGGTGTTCGGATTACCCAGATACTGAGCGTTGACGAAATCGCCCGACGCGGGAATGAACGTGAGCAACGTGCCCGCGAAGACTCCCGGCAGAGACAACGGAACCACGATCTTGCGAAACGCTCCGAACGCCCCCGAATACAGATCCCGGGCCGCATGAACGAGACGCTCGTCGATCTTGTCCAGACTCACGTAGATCGGAAGGATCATGAACGGCAAGAAGTTGTAGGTCAGGCCACCGATCACCGCAGCTGGTGTGTTGATCAGGCGATCACCCTCCATGATTCCGATCGCATCGAGGAGCCCCGTCAGGCGCAGCGTGTCGAGAACACCGACCACGGGTCCGTTATCGGACAGCAGGCTGCGCCAGGCGATGGTGCGAATCAGAAACGAGGTGAAGAACGGGATGACGACGAGTCCCAACAAGATCGCCTTGGCCCGTCCACCTCGGAACGCGATCACATAAGCGAGGGGATACCCGATAGCGATGGTGAGAATCGTGGCGATCGATGCGTACAGGAATGCTCGACCCATCTGGGGGCCGAAATCGGTGAAGGCACGCCGATAGTTCTCGAACGTCCCGGTGAAGTCCGCCTCGACAGCGAAGCGACTGGGTAGTTCGGAGAGCGACAAGCGGGCCAGCACCACCAAGGGGGCCAGATAGAACAACGCCAGCCACAGCGTGCCGGGCTTCAACAGTCCGTAGGGCGCAAGCTTTCGACGAGCATCGGGCCCTGCGAACAGCGCCGTCGCGACCACGGTGATGACCGCCATTGCGACGAGGGCGAGTACCACGAGAGCCACCGGCCCCGTGACCCATCGCGCCCCCACCCCGACCAGAGCCAGACCACCCAGCGCAAGAGCGAGCAGCCCGGTTCGTTCGGGATGGGACGCGATGATGGTCGAGGGACGCGACGGCGACGCGGCCATCAGAGGTGGTCAGGCCCCCGTGATTCGAGAGAACGCCGCGTCGAATTCGGCTTCGACGTCCTCGCTCAGCGATGCGAACGGATACACATTGGCCAACACCTCGGCATCCGGGAAGATCAACGGGTTCGCGGCGAGTTCGGGATCGATCTTGTCGATCTCCTCTCGCACACCCGCCACCGGCGATACGTACTGCACCCACGCTGCGATCTGAGCGGCCTGCACCGGGTCGTAGACGAAGTTCATCCAGGCTGCGGCCTGATCCCGATTGGCGGCACCCTTGGGCATCACCATCGTGTCGGCCCAACTCGTGGCCCCCTCCTCGGGGAAGACGAACTGGATCCGAGGATCGTCGTACTGCAACTGCGCGACGTCACCGGACCATGCGATACAGGCTGCGAAGTTCCCATTCGACAGATCATCGAAATAGTCGTTGCCGTGGAAACGACGGATCTGACCCGAGTCCTTGGCGGCTTCGAGCTGCTCGAAGGCCGGCGCGGCCTGATCGAAACTCGTGATGGTCGAGATGTCGATACCCAAACCGAGCATCAACAAGCCCATCGTGTCGCGCATTTCGGTCAGCATGCCGATCTTGCCGGCGAAGGCCGGATCGAAAAGGTCTTCGACGCTGCGGATCTCGCGACCGGTCACCTCGGGGTTGTACGCGATTCCGGCAAAGCCTGTCTGCCAGGGCAGCGAGTACTCCCCCGCCGGATCCCAGGCCGGGTTACGGAGGTCGGGACGCAAGTTGACGGCGTTGGGGACCTGATCGAGGGGCAACGGATCCACCCATCCCAGTCGGATGAGGCGCCCGGCCATCCAACCGGTGGGGGCGATGAGGTCGGGATCGATACGGTCCCCCCGACCCAGGATCGGCTGGATGACGGCGAAGTACTCGTTGTTGTCGTTGAAGGCCTCGGTGTAGCGCATCGAGATGCCCGTGGCTTCGGTGAACCGGTCGACGGTGCCGATGAGTCCGTCCTCGGTGGGATCGATATAGGCCGGCCAGTTCTCGAAGAACAACGAACCCGGACCCGATGAGGCCGTCGTGGCCGGCGCTGCAGTCGTACCGGGCGCCTGCGTGGTCGCCGAGGACGAATCGTCGTCACCACAGGCCGCCAGCAACGCCGGCAGGGACAGTCCCGCGGCCCCGGCGAGACCGCCCCGGATCAGGAACTGACGACGATCCACGCGCTGGGGCCGCCGATGGGGATGGTTGGTCATGGTCGTTCCTCCGGTTGTTCACGGGTTGAAGGGACGGGATGCGCCGTCAGGTCGACGGTCACAGGTGCGCCTCGATGTGGTCGACGTCGGTTCGGGTCGAACCGGCTCGTGCCGGCCAGCCATCGAGAAGATAGGGCAGATCATCACCCCAGGTGACCCACAAGGGGTCACCTGGCCGCAAAAAAGGCAGATCGTCATGAGCGGTCACATTGACCACGACGTCGGTGCCATCCGCCAGGAGCACCACGGCTCGTACGGCGGGCCCCTGAAAAGTGACGTCTTCGACTCGTCCCTCGAGCCCATGTCCGGCGGCGGGTTCTTCCCGGCTCGGGCGCAACGCCTCGGGGCGCAACATCACCGACACCGGCGCGCCGGGCTGGGTGACGTGGCCTCCACGGGCGCGTACCGTGGTTCCGGTTCGCAAGGTGACGACGGTGTCGGAGCCATCGGTGGCCTCGACGGTTCCCGGAAGCAGGTTCGCTGAACCGATGAACCCCGCGACGAAGAGCGTCGCAGGGCGCTGATAGATCTCTTGTGGCGTGCCGATCTGTTCGACGGTGCCCTCGTTCATCACCGCGATTCGGTCACTCATCGACAAGGCCTCACCCTGGTCATGGGTGACGAAGACGAAGGTGATTCCGACTTCGCGTTGGATCCGCTTCAGTTCGATCTGCATCGCTTCGCGCAACTTGAGATCGAGCGCCGCAAGCGGCTCGTCGAGGAGCAGAGCACTGGGGAAGTTCACCAACGCCCGAGCCAACGCCACCCGCTGCTGTTGACCCCCTGACAGCGCTGCCGGACGACGCTGCGCGTAGTCGCCGAGGCGGACCACCTCGAGCATCTCGCGCACCCGACGATCGATATCGGCTCGCGGCACCTTGGCACTGCGTGGGCCATAGGCCACGTTGTCGTACACGCTCATATGGGGAAACAACGCGTACTGCTGGAACACCGTGTTGACGTTGCGACGATGAGGAGGAACCTTCGAGACGTCGTCACCGTCGAGCATCACCCGTCCCGAACTGGGTTGTTCGAATCCGGCGATCATCTTGAGAGTCGTCGTCTTGCCACACCCGGAAGGGCCCAGCATCGCGAAGAACTCACCGCGCCCGATCGCGAAATCGGCCTCGCGTACGGCGTGGACCGCGCCGTACTGCTTCGTGACATGGTCGAGTCGGATGACCTCATCACGGGTCACGGGCACCATCACATGGTCCCACCTGCGACCCGTCCTGGGCAAGCACATCATGTGAGCCGCTCGGCCCGAGCGCGATCGAGCCCGATGTCACGAGTCCAGATTCACCATGACGTGTTTGATCCGGGTGTAGTCGTCGAGTGCGTACATCGACAGGTCCTTGCCATACCCGGACCGCTTGTAGCCGCCATGGGGCATCTCGGCGACGAGAGGAATGTGGGTGTTGATCCACACACATCCGAAATCGAGAGCTTTGGCCATGCGCATCGCGCGGCCCACGTCGCGAGTCCACACGCTCGACGCAAGTCCGTACTCGACACCATTGGCCCATGTGAGAGCTTGGGCTTCGTCATCGAAACGCTGCACGGTGATCACAGGACCAAAGATCTCCTGCTGAATCATCTCGTCGGTCTGTTCGAGACCCGCCACGACCGTGGGCTCATAGAAATAGCCCGCACGATCGAGTCGGTGACCTCCGGTGAGGACCTCGGCATGATCGGGCACCCGATCGAGGAATCCGGCGACCCGGGACAACTGGGCCGGATTGTTCAAAGGCCCGTACAAGACGTCATCGTCGGGATCTCCGGTACGAGTGGACCGGGCGACCTGCGCGAGCGCGGCGACGAAATCGTCATGGACCCGTGGTCCTGCAAGGACGCGAGTAGCCGCGGTGCAGTCCTGGCCGGCGTTGAAATATCCCGCCGTCGCGATGCCTTCGGCTGCCGCTTCCACATCGGCGTCGTCGAAGACGATGACGGGGGCCTTTCCCCCGAGTTCGAGATGCACCCGTTTCAACCCTGCCGCAGCGGCGCTCGCGACTTCCATACCTGCGCGCACCGAACCGGTCACCGAGACCATCGCCGGAGTCGGATGTGCCACCATCGCGCGACCCGTATCCCGGTCCCCGCAGATCACGTTGAACACCCCCGGAGGCAAGAACTCCGCCGCGATCTCGGCCAACAACAACGTGGAGACCGGTGTGGTATCGCTCGGCTTGAGCACCACGGTGTTGCCTGCGGCGAGAGCCGGTCCGAACTTCCACACCGCCATCATCATCGGGTAGTTCCACGGTGCCACCTGAGCGCAGACTCCCACGGGTTCACGCCGGATGATCGAAGTCATCGACGCCATGTACTCCCCGGCTGCACGACCCTCGAGGTGGCGTGCGGCGGTGGCGAAGAACCGCAGTTGATCCACCATCGGAGGGATCTCTTCACTCGCAGTGAGCGCCCGAGGCTTCCCGGTGTTGCGAACCTCGGCATCGATGAGATCACCGGCTCGGGCTTCGAGAGCGTCGGCGATGCGGAACAACGCCAGTGAGCGTTCCCCCGGGGTCTGACCCGCCCACCCCGCAAAGGCCGCCTCGGCGACCTCCATGGCCCGGTCGACATCGGCATCCACCGATCGCGGCGCGGCGGCATAGGCCTCCCCTGTCACCGGGTCGATCACAGGGGTGGTCTCGCCCTCGACACTGGCCGTTCGCTCTCCGCCGATGAAGTTCCACAACTGGTCCATGGCGTCATCGTGACAGATTCGCCACCCACCTCTGCGCGCGTCCGCGACAGGTCCGTGGAGGATCCATGATGGTGCCATGACGCGTTTCGCCACCGTGGGTGTCCCCACCGAGATCAAACCGGCCGAAGGCCGGGTCGCGCTCACCCCTGACGGAGTGCGTGAGCTCGAACGCACCGGCGTCGAGGTCCATATCCAGTCCGGAGCCGGTGAAGCGGCGTCGATCACCGATGCCGACTTCGAAGCGGCCGGAGCCACGATCGTTGCGTCATCTGCTGACGCGTGGGCCTGTGATCTCGTGGTCAAGGTCAAAGAACCCCTCGAGTCCGAGTTCGCCTTCCTGCGCGCCGACCTCACGTTGTTCACCTATCTCCACCTCGCAGCCGCCCCCGAGGTCGCTACCGCTCTTCTCGCCGCTGGCACCACCGCCCTCGCCTACGAAACCGTCCAGGACGCGTCAGGGGCGCTGCCGTTGCTGGCTCCGATGAGTGAGGTCGCTGGACGCCTCGCTCCTCAGATGGCCGCGCAGTTCCTCGAACGCCATCGCGGTGGCCGGGGTGTGTTGATGGGCGGCGCCCCTGGGGTTCGTCCCGCCCGAGTCGTGGTCCTGGGCGCCGGCAATGTCGGCTGGAATGCGGCCTGGATCGCCGCCGGTATGGAAGCCGAGGTCGTGCTCGTGGACAAGAACCTCGACCGCTTGCGCTTCGTCGATCAGATCCATCGGGGCCGCATCTCGACCATGGCGTCCAATCGCGGAGCGATCGAACGAGCGGTCTCGGAAGCGGATGCGGTCATCGGTGCCGTTCTCGTCGCCGGAGGTCGCGCGCCCGTGGTCGTGGCCGAGGACCTCGTCGCCGCCATGCGCCCCGGATCGGTGATCGTGGATGTCGCGGTCGATCAAGGCGGGTGTATCGCCACGACGACACCGACGACTCATGACGATCCGATTCGGATCCATCACGAGGTACTGCACTACGGGGTGACCAACATGCCCGGCGCAGTACCTCACACCAGCACCTACGCGTTGACGAACGCGACTCTTGGGTATCTCGTGGCTGTGGCCGAGCACGGGGTCGCCCAGGCCGCTCGCCGAGATCCGGCCTTGGCCCGAGGCCTCAACACCGTTGCAGGACACATCACGAATGATGCCGTCGCCGATGCTCTTGGTGAGACATCGGTCCCGTGGGCCGATCTGCTGGCACCCTCCTGACAGCACCCCCGGCACCCCCAGCTAGGGTGCCGAGATGATCCGAGACGTCGCCGATCTGGACCTGCCCCTCGTCGACACCTTCGAGGTCGGGGACCGCGCCGAACGCACCCGGCTTCAACAACAAGCCGCTCAGGAACACTGGGTGGTGCGTGGCAACCTCGGATACGCGGTCCTGCGCTACGACGACGCGGTCACGGTGCTGCGCGACAAGCGATGGCATTCGGCTGCGTCGAAGATCGCGGAGCTGTCGGGAGTCGACAATCCCGAGTTCCTTCGTCGTCGGCGGGTGTCGATCCTGACCGCGGAGGGTGACGAACACACCCGGCTGCGACGGTTGGTGGCTCCCGCGTTCTCACCACGTGCCGCTGATCGCCTGCGGCCCTTCATGCGCGAGGTCATGAACGGCCTCATCGACGAGATCGCCCACACGGGCTCATGCGATGCGGTGGCGTCGATCTGCGACCCCTATCCGATCCCGGTGATCTGTGAACTGCTCGGCGCCCCGGCGAGCGATTGGCAGTCGTTCAGTCGTTGGGCCACCGATGTGCTCAAGATCTTCGATTTCAACCTCAACGTCGATCTACCCGTGATCATGGCCGCCCAGGACGAACTCGAGGCGTACACCTTGGATCTGATCTCGGCGCGACGCGATCGGCCCGGAGACGACCTTCTCACGGCATTGATCGCAGCCGAGGAAGCCGGCGACCGTTTGTCCCCCACCGAACTCGTGGTCATGGTCGAAGCCGTCATCCTCGGAGGAACCGACACCACCCGCAATCAGCTCGGGCTCGCTTTGGCGCTCTTTGCCGAACACCCCGATCAATGGGCCTTGCTCGGCGAACGCCCCGAACTCGCAGCCCGAGCCGTCGAAGAAGTGATGAGGGTGGCGGGGGCGGTGCGAGGAACGGGCCGCATCGCGAGTGAGGACATCGTGATGCGCGATGTGCGCTTCCCGGCGGGAACGCTCGTGGGTACGAGCCTCGCCACCGCCAATCGGGACCCGAGTGTGTTCCCCGACCCCGATCGTTTCGACATCACCCGCGAGCCCGTCGGCCAGCCCCAGCTCACCTTCGGGTCCGGCATCCACTACTGCCTCGGGGCCTCCTTGGCGCGCGCCGAGCTTCAAGAAGCGTTGCCACTGCTCGCACAACGGCTTCCCGGTCTGCGTCTCGATGGTGAGGTCCGATACAAATCGGCACTCGCGGGAATCTTCGGACCCACCGACTTGCCGATCGCGTTCGATCCCGCACCCTGAGCCTCACTCGCGTAGCGTCACCGACATGCGCGAACTGAAACTCGGATACAACACCGGCTACTGGGGCAGCGGTCCCCCGGCGGGAGTGATGGAAGCGATCGCCGAGGCTGAACGGCTCGGTTATTCGAGCATCTGGACCGCGGAGGCCTACGGCAGCGATGCCCTCACCCCGCTGGCCTGGTGGGGGGCGCACACCTCGACGGTGCAACTGGGCACAGCGATCATTCAGATGAGCGCTCGGACCCCCTCGGCGACCGCGATGGCGGCGATGACGATGGACCATCTCTCGGGTGGTCGTTTCATCCTCGGACTGGGCGCGTCAGGACCCCAGGTGGTCGAAGGCTGGTACGGCCAGCCCTATCCCAAGCCGCTCGCACGCACCCGCGAGTACATCGAGATCGTGCGGCGCATCATTCGGCGCGAGGAGCCCGTGGACTTCCACGGCGAGTTCTACGACCTGCCGTTCCAGGGTGGCGCCGGACTCGGCAAGCCCCTCAAGAGCACGATCCACCCGTTGCGCACCGAGATCCCGATCTACCTCGGTGCCGAAGGTCCCAAGAACGTGGCGCTGTGCGCGGAACTCTGCGACGGTTGGCTGCCGTTGTTCTTCTCCCCCAAAGAAGACGCCTTCTATCGCCAGTGCCTGGCCGAAGGCTTCGATCGCTCTGGGGAACCCGGCAAGGCGGATCGTTTCGATGTGGCCTCCACCGTGATGATCATCCCCGGTGACGACGCCGAGAAATGCGCCGATTTCGTGCGACCCTTCCTGGCGCTCTATGCCGGCGGTATGGGAGCGCGAGGCGCCAACTTCCACTTCGAAGTCTTCGCTCGGATGGGATACGAGGATGTGGCGCTCAAGGTGCAGGATCTCTATCTCGCTGGCAAGAAGCAAGAGGCCGCAGCGGCGATTCCTCTCGCCATGGTCGAAGACGTGGCCCTCGTGGGTCCGCCCGACAAGATTCGTGACGAACTCGCCGCCTGGCGTGAAACCTGTATCACGACCTTCCTCGTGAGCGGTCCCGCTCAGGTGTTGCCGCTGTACGCGGATCTGATCCTGGGTTAGATCTGGGGGGTTGCGTCTGCGGGGCTCGGCCTGCGGGGCGAGGTCTGTGGGACGCGCTTCGGTCGGATCGGCGTCACCGGCTCACCATCGTGTGGTCGGCGCGCTCAGTCGCAACAGGAATCGCGCCAACCACACGAACCACAACGGAAATGGGCGTGTTCGGGATGCAGAGCTCCCCCACACAGCGGACACTCGGGAAAAACACCGAAGCGAGATCGCTCGACGCCACAGGTCGCAGCAGTCGTGGTGGGCGGGACAGGACTCGCAGCCTCCATGCCCCTAGTGTGGCTCGCTGACGCCACTCGTGGCGGGACCATCGATGCTCAAGACCCCCCGTACTCCCCGACCGGGCTCGGCCCGGGCCGCGCTCGCCCACCGGGACTTTCGCACCCTGTGGACGGGAATGTTCGCGTCCAACATCGGGACTTGGATCCAAAACGTCGTCCTTCCGGCATATGTCTACGACCGCACCGGAGCGGCATGGGCGGTGGGTCTCATGGTGTTCGCCCAACTCGGCCCCATGTTGCTGTTGTCCCTTCTCGCCGGCGTGGTCGCCGACCGGGTCGACAGGCGCCGCATCCTGTTCGTGGGCCTGCTGGCTCAGATGGTGCTCTCGGTGGGATTGTTCGCCCTCGTAGCCTCGGAGGCCGCGCTCGCAGCGCTGATCGCTGTGCAAGCCGGGGTCGGCATCGCGAACGCCTTCGCCGGCCCCGCCTACTCGGCGGCTCTGCCGGCACTGGTCGGTCCTCGGGATCTCAAAGGAGCGATCGCTCTCAACTCGGTGCAGTTGAACGGCGCTCGGGTCATCGGTCCCGTCATCGCCGCGATCCTCGCCACCTGGGGGGTCACGACCTCTCAGTTGTTGCTGGTCAACGCGGCGACATATCTGTTCGTGATCGCCGCGTTGATGCGTCTGCATCTGGGTGTACCCGCCGGTGTCGACACTGGCGAACAGGGGTGGGCCCGGCTGTCCTCGGGGATTCGCATCGTGCGCCAGCGCGCCGATCTGCGCCGACTCCTCGTGACCATGGCGTCATTTTCATTGATCTCGTTGCCCTATATCGGGTTGTTCCCCGCTGTGGCGGAAGAGAACTTCGGGATCGCGGCCCGCTCGAGCACGTTCAAATGGCTGTACGCCGTGTGGGGGTCTGGGGCTCTCGTGGGAGCCTTGGCGGTGGGGACCGTGCTCGTGGGTTGGGACACCCGCCGGGTGATCCGACGGGGCTTTGGCGCCTTCGCGGTGCTGCTGGCCGCGTTCGCGGTCGTGTCATCACCGGTCGCCGCCTTCGTGATCGGTTTCGGTCTCGGCGCGGCATATTTCGCCACGACGACGGCCTTGTTGACCCTCGTGCAGGCCCGCATCGCCGATCACGAACGGGGTCGGGTGATGTCGTTGTGGTTCATGGCCTTTGGCGGCACCGTCCCGGTGGGCAACCTGATCTTTGCGCCCGTCGTCGACGCAGCAGGCGCCCGCGGGGTACTCCTTCTCGGCGCGATGTGGGCCGCGATCCTCGTGTGGGCCTGTGACATGGTCCGACTCGACGCCCGGTCGGGTCGGCGAGACTCAGATCTCGAGGAGTCGCTCGACGACCCGTTCGAGCCGCGCCACGCGTGAACCTTTGACCAGGACGGCATCCCCGGCGCCGAGATCCGACAGCGCCGGATGCTCCATCACGTTCTGGGAACTCCAGGGTTCGAGCCCGTATAAGTCGGTGTCCACGGCGATGATGGTGATGTCGCGCGTCGCGGCGTAGCGCGCCACGCCACGATGAGCCTCCGAGGGATCGGCGAGTTCGGCCATGAGCCCCAGAATCGCCACCCGGCGAGAGGCGGGCAACGCGACCAAGGTGTCGAGGGCAGCTCGCATCGAATGCGGATTCGCGTTGTAGGTGTCGTCGAGTACGCGAACACCACTCGCAGTGGTGCGCAACCGGGAACGACCCGGAGCCACGACCACATCCCCCAGCGCCGCCATGGCCGCCGCGAGGTCCACGTCGAGCACTCCGGCCACAGTGAGCGCAGCGGCCGCGTTGAGACCCATATGCGCACCCGTCACGACAAGCCGTCCCGTCACCGAGCCCCATGGGGTCCCCACCGTGATCTCGGGTCGAGCCTCAGCATCGAGTTGAAGCGCCAGGATCTCGACGTCATGACCGCCGCGTCCACCCAGGGCGGCCGACAGGCCATAGGTCAGCACCCGCGCCGAGGTCCGCGTCCGCATCGCCGCGACTCGTTCGTCATCTCCACACAACACCGCCGTCCCGCCAGAGTTGAGGGATTCGACGAGTTCGCCTTTGGCTTGCGCGACCCCGTCCAGTCCGCCCACCCGACCGGTATGGGCCTCGGCCACCGAGGTCACGACCGCGACCTGGGGACGAGCGAGATCACAAAGCCGGGCGATCTCGCCGAAGCCTCGCATTCCCATCTCCACCACCAAGGCTTGGACATCGTCGGGACTGTTCAACAACGTCACGGGTAGACCCCAGTCGTTGTTGTACGAGGCTGGAGAGGCCCAGGTCTCCCAGCGGGCGCCGACCGCGGCCCGGGTCAGATCCTTGGTCGAGGTCTTGCCCACCGATCCCGTGATTCCCACGACCCGGTCACCGAGGGCCGCGTCGAGGCGATCACGCGCCCACCGGGCCAGATGGCCAAGAGCAGTCTGAACGTCATCGACCTCGATCGCGGTTCCGGGTCCGTGACGGTGACCTCGAGCGAGCAGATGCGCGTGGGCTCCGCGGGCGTGAGCATCCTCGAGGAACTCGTGACCATCACGTCCCCCCTCGCTCGCCGGCACCGGCACGAACAAAGCCCCCGGGACCACGAGGCGTGAGTCGAAGGTCGCCCCGACACAGTCGATGTCGGAACCGATCAGGTGACCGCCTGTCGCTGTCGCCACCTCGGCTGCGGTGAACTTCACGTCGCAGAACGCTAGCGATGCCGGTCGAGTCGATGCGTGACCCACTACCGTGCGGCACATGTCCCCCGCACCCACCCAGATCGTGGTGCTCTATGGCGGTCGGTCCGCCGAACACGATGTCAGTCGGGTGAGCGCAGCGCGAGTGGTCGCCGCTCTCGACCCCGAGCGGTATCGGGTGGTGCGAATCGGTATCGATCGAGACGGCCGCTGGTGGCACGATCCGAGCCCGCCAGGGCCGCTGTGCGACCAGGGTCTTGCGGTCACCGGCGATCCGATTCCCCTCGGCACATTTCCCGATGACGGCGGCGACGGCGACCGAGTCGTGTTTCCCCTCGTGCACGGACCCCAGGGTGAGGACGGGACTCTTCAAGGCCTGTTGGAACTCGCAGATGTCGCCTATGTGGGATCCGGGGTGCTCGCCAGTGCGATGTGCATGGACAAGGCCACGACCAAAGCCGTACTCGGCGCTGCCGGTATCGCCCAGGTGCGCTACCGGGTGATGCGTCGACGCGAGTTCGGCCCGACCGATGCCGCCCATCATCTCGATGAGGCCGATACCGCCAGCATCCTCGACGATCTCGGACCGGTGGTGTTCGTGAAACCGGCGAACATGGGGTCATCGGTCGGTGTCACCCGGGTGTCGGACCCCGCGGATCTCGCCATGGCGCTCGAGACGGCATGGCGCTATGACTCCACCGCCCTGATCGAACAGGCCGCCGATCCAGCCCGGGAGATCGAAGTTGCCGTACTCGGTAACGACAGCCCTCGGGCCACGACCCCTGGCGAGATCGTGCCGGGTGCCGCGTTCTACGACTACGAGGACAAGTACGTCACCGACGCTGCCACCCTGATCGTTCCCGCACCGATTCCCGATGCCGTCGCCACCCAGGCCCGACGTCTCGCCCTCGAGGCCTACGAGATCCTGGGATGCGCGGGACTGGCCCGAGTTGACTTCCTCTACGAGGAGGGTGGACGCGGTCTCTTGGTCTCAGAGATCAACACGATGCCCGGATTCACGCCCATCTCGATGTATCCGCGACTCTGGGCCCATGACGGACTCGCGTATCCCGATTTGCTCGATGAACTGATCCGTTTGGCGGGCGAACGCCACCGGGTTCGCCGGCGCGTCACCGAGCGCTAAACGCCGCTCTCGGGCCCCGAAGAGGACGACGATGACGAACCGATCTCCGGAACCGAGCCCAGGGGCGGCACTCACGAGCCAGGTTCAGGGGCTGAGCGCAGCGGCGAGAAAGCGAGCGAGTTCATCTCGCAGATGACGCAATCCGGCCAGGTCGGCTCGCCAGTCCACCGCGGCGAGTAGCACCGGTTCGGTGGCGATCCCCGTCACCGTGGCATACACCAACGCCACCAACAGTCCCGGATCCCCCTGTCGAACCCGGCCTCGCTCCATCTCGGTGGCCAGATAGGCCGTGGCAGCGTCGAGCAATGGCCGCACAGCCGATACGAGATGTTCGGCATGACCAGGTGAGAACCGCCCCACTTCGCGGACCAGACCCAACAGCGCCGGACGACGGATCGCCGGTCGAAATGCGGCTCGCACCACCGCATCGATCCGGGCGAGAGGTTCGTCAGGAGCGGCGCGCACAGCGGCCTCGACTACCGAAGTGAGCTCGGCGGCCACGGCGTCGATCACCCCGTCGACGAGATCGTCCTTGGAGGGAAACCAGTACAGGAGGGTTTGTTTGCGGACCCCGACGCGACCGGCGATCTCATCGAGTGAGGTGGCGTCCACCCCGCGGCGCCCGAACAGATCGATCGCCGCGTCGAGAATGCGCGAACGGGTGGCACCGGGAGACGCAGGCATGACTCTCTACCATATGGTAGACAAAGAGGGTGATCGCCGAATCGCTCGCCGGGCGTCGCATCGCCGTGACCGGGGCCACCGGATTCGTGGGGACCGCGCTCGTGGAACGGTTGCTGCGCAGCGTTCCCGACTGCGACATCGTGCTGATCGTTCGCGACGGCCGACGAACACCGGCTGGGGAACGGGCCCGGCGCGAGATCTTCCGCAACGACGCCTTCGACCGGCTCCGCGAAACCGCCATGTCAGACACCGCTTCGGATGCCGAAACCTTCGACGCCATGATCGCTCGACGGGTCACCACGATCGCTGGTGATGTCGGCGTGGATGGACTCGGCCTCGACGATGAGGGCCGACGGATCCTTGCCACCTGTGACACGGTGATCCATTCCGCGGCCACGGTGTCGTTCGACTCCCCGTTGGATTCCGCGGTCGAGGTCAACCTCCTCGGCCCCACCCGCATCGTGCAGACCCTCACCGCGCTCGGGGTCACACCCCATCTGGTCGCGGTGAGCACCTGTTACGTCGCTGGGAACCGCCGAGGACACGCACCAGAACAACTCGTCTCGGAGGGACCCTTCGATCTCGGTCTCGACTGGCGCGACGAGGTTGCGGCGGCTCGGCGCCTCCGCAGCGATGCCGAGGCCGAGAGCCGGACCCCCGATCGTCTCGCCGGGTTCCGTGGGGACGCGCGCAACGAACTCGGCGCTGCAGGCGCGCCGGCTCTGGCCGGCAAGACCGAACAGTTCCGCCAACGCTGGGTTCAGGATCGCCTCGTCGCAGCCGGACGAGCACGCGCCGCCAGCGTCGGCTGGCCCGACGCGTACGCGTTCACCAAGGCCCTGGGCGAACAGGCCCTCGTCGAGAGTCGCGGCGCGGTGCCGGTCTCGATCGTTCGTCCCTCGATCATCGAATCCGCATGGGCGGAACCGCGACCGGGCTGGATCCGCGGTTTTCGTATGGCCGAGCCGGTGATCATCTCCTATGCCCGCGGTCTGCTCAAGGAGTTCCCCGGCGTTCCCGAAGGCACGATCGACGTGATTCCCGTCGACATCGTCGTCGCCGCGATCATCGCCGTGGCCGCTGCGGGCCCGGAGGACGCACCCCTCATCACCCAGGTGGCCTCGGGTAGCACCAACCCGCTCAAGTACCGCACGCTGGTGGACAACGTTCGGGACTTCTTCACCGCTCGACCGATCTATGACGCCAAAGGTCAACCCATCGAGGTTCCGGACTGGAACTTTCCGGGCCGGGGTCGGGTGCAGGGGCAACTCACCCGAGCCAAGACCATCATCACCCGCACCGAGAAAGTGCTCCATCAACTCCCGTTGCGAGGAACCCAAGCGTCCTGGTCGGCGACCTTGGACACCAAGCGCACCGAGGTGGAACGGGCTCTTGAATACGTGGAGCTCTACGGTCTCTACACCGAATGTGAAGCGATCTACGGCGTGGACCGGCTGCTCGAGTTGTGGGAGCGTCTCGACGAAACCGACCGTGAGACCTTCGCGTTCGATCCTCGCATCGTGGACTGGCCGACCTACATCCACGAGATCCATCTGCCCTCGGTGGTGCATCACGCCCGGGTCAAGACCACACCCGGGCGCAGCGTCAACGACCGCCGGGACCGCCTTCGCCGCAACGTGTTGGCACCCGAACGCCGCATCGCCGCGTTCGATCTCGAAAACACCCTGATCGCATCCAATGTCGTGGAGAGCTATTCCTGGTTCGCAACGCGTCACCTCGACACCCGAGACCGGTTCCGGTACGTCATGAAGACCCTCGCCGAGGCCCCCGGGCTGTTGGCGATGGATCGGCGCGACCGCGGTGACTTCCTGCGGATGTTCTATCGACGCTACGACAACGCCCCGATCGAACAGATCGAAACCGATGCCCGGGAACTCCTCACCCAGATCATCCTGGTGAAGTCCTTCCCCGATGGCATCCGCCGAGTCCGCGAGCATCGCGCCCAGGGTCACAAGACGATCCTCATCACCGGGGCACTCGACTTCGCCGTGGAAGGTCTGCGGCCACTGTTCGACGAAATCGTCGCCGCCTCGATGACTCGACGTCCTGATGGCACCTTCAGCGGCGAGTTGGCCCAGGTCCCCCCGACGGGTGAAACCCGGGCCCAGATCCTCGCCGACTATTGCGCCCAAGAAGGCGCCGAACTCGCCCAATGCGTCGCCTATGCCGATTCCACGAGCGATCTACCCTTGCTCGAAGCGGTCGGATTCCCGGTGGCGGTGAACCCCGAAACCCGTCTCGCTGCCATCGCTCGCAAACGGGGCTGGCTGGTCGAACACTGGTCCAAGGCCCCGGGCGGTCCCCGACGACTGCTGCCCATCGAGGCTCGGGTCCCCACTCGGAGCAGGTCATGAAAGCGTTGCGTGTTCGTCGCCAACCGGCCCGCTTCGGACTCGCGCGCGTCACCGCCGCTTGGGATCCCCGTGCCGCGGCCAAACGAGGACCGCTCGAAATGGTGCGCCTCGATCCTCCCGAACTGCCCGGTCCGGGATGGAAACGGATCCGGCCTCGTCTCACCGGGATCTGTGGCAGTGATCTCGCAACTGTCGAAGGTCAGGCCTCGGCGTATTTCGACGACTGGGTGTCGTTTCCCTTCGTTCCCGGTCACGAGATCGTGGGCGACTGCGAGGACGGCCGTCGAGTAGTGATCGAACCCGTGCTCGGCCATGCAGCACGAGGAGCCCCCCTACCCTTCCCGGGAGCCGCCCCTGGTGACGGCAACGACTACGCCCATCTGGTCCGCCCTCCGCTCGAGCCGGGTATCCAGATCGGTTTTTGCGCCTCCACCGGCGGTGGTTGGGCGAGCGAACTCATCGCTCATGACAGCCAGATCCACACCGTCCCCGACACCATGAGCGATGAAGCGGCGGTCATGGTCGAACCCACCGCAGGCGGGATTCACGCGGCCCTGATGTGTCAGCGGGCCATCGCAGGAATCGAGTCCCCGGTGGTCGCCGTCCTCGGAGCCGGGACGATGGGATTGTGTGCGGTGGCGGGCCTTCGCCGCTACCTCGGTGGTGATCTCCGCATCGTCGTCGGGGCTCGCTATCCGATCCAGCGACATCTGGCCAGCGAACTCGGCGCCGATGTGGTGGTCGATCCCGACGAGATCCCCCGGGCCGTACGGCGCATGGTCGGATGCCATATGGTCGGCGACCATCTCTCAGGCGGCACGGACGCCACCATCGATGCCGTCGGGAATTCGGCGTCGATCACGACGAGCCTGCGTATCACCCGACCTCGCGGACGAGTCGTCATGCTCGGCATGCCCGCCGAGGTTCGTGTCGAACTCACCGATCTCTGGCACCGCGAGACCGAACTCGTGGGCGCCTACACCTATGGAACCGAAACCCTTCCCGACGGGTCCCGACATCGCACGTTCGAGTTGGCCCTCGACACCGTGGTTGCGTGTTCCATGGACCGACTTCTCTGCGCGACCTATCCCCTCGAGCGCTATCTCGACGCGCTCGCGCATGCTGCCACCGCCGGTCGGCGAGGCGGCATCAAGGTCGCATTCGATCTTCGTGCCACCCAGGAGGCCCGCTGATGCCCCGTCCCGGTTTCGTGCACCATGTGGACCGCTCCACACCACCGACGCTGTTCTGGCGCGGTGAAGGGTTTTCTCTCGAGCGACTGCCAGCCGATCGCTCCCGCATCATCTATGCGCCCGAACCGCTTCCGGCGATCGATGACATCGACGGCGCGATCCGCCGAGCCCTCGACAACCCCATCGATGACGATCCGTTGTCCTCGAAGTTGTTTCCCGGGATGCGCCTGACGATCGCTTTCGACGACATCAGCCTGCCGCTACCGAAGATGCAACGCCCCGATATCCGCCAACGCATCATCGAAGCGGTCCTCGACACCGCAGCGAGCGCCGGAGTCGACGATGTCCACATCATCGCGGCGCTCGCATTGCACCGGCGTATGACCGAGGCCGAACTTCGCCACGCAGTGGGCGATCGGGTCTATGACGCGTTCGCTCCTCGCGGCCTGCTGTACCAGCACGACGCCGAGGATCCCGACAACCTTGCGTTCTTGGGCACCACCCCCCACGGCGAAGAAGTCGAGATCAACAAGCGCGCGGCGGAGAGCGATCTCATCGTCTACGTCAACATCAACCTCGTCGCCATGGATGGTGGCTGGAAATCCACCGCGACCGGTCTTGCCAGCTATCGCAGCCTGCGCCATCACCACAACGTCCACACGATGCAACACAGCCGATCGTTCATGGACCAGCATCGCAGCGAGTTGCACAAGTCGAACTGGCGGATGGGTGAGGTTCTGCGTTCGGCCGGGGTCAAGGTGTTTCAGGTGGAGACCACGCTCAACACCGACACGTTCCCGTCCCCCTTCGAGTTCTTGTCCAAACGGGAATGGGAATGGACCGCCCGAGACCGAGCCACCTATCTGGGAGCGTCAGGGGCGCTACGGCGAACCCCGACGCGTCTGGCGCGCAAGATCTTCCATTCGATCGAAGCCCCCCATCAGATGACGAGCGTCCAAGCCGGTGAGGTCGAAGCGGTCCACCGGATCACGACCGAGAACGTCTACCAGCAACAACTCATCGAGGTCGAAGGCCAAACCGACATCCTCACGATGGGCATCCCCTACATCTGCCCCTACAACGTCCACTCGATCATGAACCCGATCCTGGTGATGTGTACGGGGCTGGGGTATTTCTTCAACCTGTATCGCAACAAGCCCCTGGTGCGAGAGGGCGGTGTGGTGATCATGACGCATCCCACCCAACCCGACTTCCATCCAGTTCATCATCCGAGTTACATCGACTTCTACGAGCAGGTGCTGACCCAGACCACCGATCCGGCCGAGGTCGAGAAACACGAACGTCGTTTCGCCGAGGACGACTGGTACCGGCACCTGTACCGCACCAGTTACGCCTATCACGGTGTCCATCCCTTCTACATGTGGTATTGGGGTTCTCACGGTATGCAACATGCCGGTCGGGTCATCATCGTGGGCGGGAACGCGGCGGCGGTGCGGCGTCTGGGATTCACCCCGGCGAGCACGATGACTGACGCGTTCGAGCTGGCCGCTGATGTCGTGGGCCGCTCCGCCACGGTCACCCATCTCCACACCCCTCCGTTGATGGTCGCCGATGTCCGCTGACGATCCCAACGAGTCCGGGGCCGAGACCCTGCGGCGTCTGGGACGGATGCTCGCTCCTGTCGAGGCAACCGCCTCGGTCGCTCGACGCGCGGTGGGGGCTCGCGGTTTTCCCTGGCGAGCACCCACGGTCCCCTACGGCGTCGACGTGCCCGAGGAACCCTCCCGGCTCGGAGCCGATTTCGACACCGATTTCGCCCGCCGGACCCCGGCGCGGACGCTACGGCGAGTCCTCACCGAAGGGCCCGTGCGTCTGTTCGTCTCAGCTCTGGCCGACCCCGAGATCCTCGGAACCGATCGACTCGCCGATCTGTCACGCCTCGACGACCCGCCACCGTTGATCTTTGCGCCGAATCATCACAGTCATCTCGACACGCCTCTGATGGCGGTGGCCGTGCCGATGCCCTGGCGGCATCGCCTCGTGGTCGCCGCGGCGGCGGACTACTTCTTCACCTCGCGAGCCAAAGGCACTGCGGCCGCGTTGACTCTCAACGCGCTCCCGATCGATCGGGAAGCCACCTCGCGATCCTCGAGCGATCGGATTCGCGCTCTCGTGGATGACGGCTGGAGCCTGGTGATCTACCCCGAGGGCGGACGATCACCCGATGGCTGGGGCCAGTCGTGGAAGGGTGGGGCGGCGTATCTGTCCGCGAGGACCAACGCGGCCGTGGTGCCCGTGTTCATCGATGGGACCGGCGCCATCTTCGGAAAAGGGATGAAGCGACCGCGACCGGGCCGCACCCGGATCGTGTTCGGACGCCCGATGTCAGCCCTCGAAGGCGAATCGACCCGACGGTTTGCCGCGCGCATCGAAGCGGCGGTGAGCCGGCTCGCGGATGAATCCCTCACCGATTCCTGGACTGCGGCTCGCCGCGCGGCTGCCGGAACCAGCCCGTCGTTGACGGGTCCAGATGTGGTGGGCTGGCGCCGTCAGTGGGCGCTGTCGCACGCTCGTCGCAACTCGAGTGCTGGACAGCGTCGCCGCCAACGCCGCCGCTGGCCCGATTTGGGCGACTGAACCATCTCGCATCGGCGACTCAGCTGAGGAGATCTGACAGCCGATCCTCGAGCCGGGCGAGACGCGCTTCGAGATCGAGGACCCGTTGTTCGAGTTCGACGACCTGTTGAGCGGGACCCGGTCCGGTCGGAATCGGAGCCGGTTCATCGCGCGGAATCGCAACGGTCACCGACTGGACCCAGCGTTCACCGGCGCGTCCCGAGCGGCGATCGAGTCGCTCCACGAGTGGTTCCCCGCGATCCGCCAGTGCGTCGAGGACACCGTCCACGTCCTCGACGCGTTCGAAGTGATGCCACCGTTGGCCATGGGTCCGGATTTCCGCAGCGGTGAGCGCCCCCCGCAGGAGCAGAACGCCGATCACGGCCGCCTCGGCCTCATCGAGACCGAGTTTGTCGATGAACACTTGGCGGTAACGCACCACGGCTCGCCCATGACTGGGATGGACCAGCCGTACAAGACCATGCGCTTTGAGCGATCCGGCCGCCGCCTCGATCTCCTCGGCCGAGGCCTGGATCACCGGTTGCCGAGAGGTCATCTGGTTGCAGGCTGCGACGAGTGCGTTGAGCGTCAGGGGATACTGATCAGCGACTGTGCGTTCTTTTTCGATGAGACAGCCCAGTACCCGTCCCTCGAGAAACGACAGTCCGATCATGTCGAGGACCGCCGCGACGCCATGTCGAGTACCTGGACGGCTCGGATCGATGACGACGAGGTCATCCCGTGGCGGCGGGGATGATGATCACGGCGCCCGGAAGGGGGAAATCGGTTTCGAGGTTCTCCCAACCGTTGGCCGCGGCCAGGGCCTGAAGAGTGATCCCGAACTGTTCTGCGATCTTGATCGGGTAGTCGCCCGCCTGGATCTCATAGGTTCCCGCCCCTCCGCTTTCGGGCGCCGGGGCGCCGGTCGCGTCTGGACTCGTCGGCGGCAGGGTCGTGGTCATCATGTAGACGGGATTGCGTCCACCGGCCGGGATGAGAATCGTGGTTCCGGGGAGAGGAAAGTCGGATTGGACATCCGACCACCCGTTGATCGACACCAGAGCCTGCAACGACACACCGAAAGTCTCTGCGATCGCAATGGGGAAGTCTCCCGATTCGATCACGTACTCCTGAGGTTCAGGCAGGGTCGAGGGGGGCACCGTGGGAGGTGGTTCGGTGGTCTGAACGGGAGGAATCGTCGCAAAGTCGGTGGTCTCGACGGCCAGCGTCGACGTTGGGGCCACGCCATCGGCCCCGCCACAGGCTGCGACTCCGATCAAACCCAACAGGGCCACAGCGCCGCGCCCGCCCACACGACGCCATCGGGAAACCGGAATCATGGCGCCAACATAGACGCCCACGGCGCGAAACTCCGCGCAGCGGGGACGCGGAGATGAGTTATCGACGAGGCTCTCACAGGCACCGAGATCACGGCGTCGAGCTGCTCAGACCAAGGGACGCGATGTGGGGGCCACCGGTTCGGGAAGGCGGCTTTCGCCCATGAGGAACCGGTCCACACCCGCAGCGCATGACCGCCCCTCGGCGATGGCCCACACGATCAGACTCTGACCGCGACCCATGTCGCCAGCGACGAAGACACCCTCGACATTGGTCATGAACTCGTCGTCACGGGCGATGTTGCCGCGAGCGTCGAGATCCACTCCGAGGGTGTCGAGCCACGAGCCCTGTTCGGGTCCCACGAATCCCAACGCCAGAAACACCAGATCGGCTGGCAGTTCGGCCTCGGTGCCTTCGATCTTGCGGAAGGATCCATCCACGAATTCGACCTCGTGGATCGCCAAAGCGCGGACGTTGCCCTCACCGTCGTCGAGGAACCGTTCGGTACTGACCGAGTAGATGCGCTCGCCGCCTTCTTCATGGGCCGATGACACCCGGTACACGAGGCTCCACTGGGGCCACGGATTCGACTCGGCGCGGTCCTCGGGGGGACGAGGCATGATCTCGAGTTGCGTCACCGAAGCTGCGCCTTGACGATGCGCGGTTCCGAGACAATCCGCACCGGTGTCACCGCCGCCGATGATCACCACATGCTTGCCCGCGGCGTCGATCGGGCAGGCCTCGAGGTCACCTTCTTGCACCTTGTTCGCAAGCGGCAAGTACTCCATCGCTTGGTGGATACCCGCCAGTTCGCGTCCCGGAACCGGCAGATCCCGCCAGGCCGTCGCACCGCAGGCCAACACGATCGCGTCATGAGTGGCGCGCAACACGTCGATGTCGATGTTGCCTCCGAGTTCGGCATTGGTGCGGAACTCGGTGCCTTCGGCCCGCATCTGCTCGAGGCGGCGATCCAGGTGATGCTTCTCCATCTTGAACTCGGGAATCCCGTATCGCAGCAGTCCCCCGATGCGATCAGCGCGCTCCAATACCACGACGTCATGGCCTGCTCGGGTCAACTGTTGGGCCACGGCGAGACCTGCCGGGCCCGAACCGATCACGGCCACTCGCTTTCCGGTACGCACCGACGGCGGTTGAGGCACCACCCAGCCTTCCTCCCAGGCGCGGTCGATGATCTCGACCTCGACCTGTTTGATGCTGACGGGATCGGCGTTGATGCCCAACACGCAGGCTGATTCACAGGGAGCTGGACACAGACGGCCTGTGAATTCGGGGAAGTTGTTGGTGGCATGAAGCCGATCGATCGCTTCGCGCCAATGATCCCGATAGACGAGATCGTTCCAGTCCGGGATCAGGTTGCCGAGCGGACAACCGTTGTTGCAGAAGGGAATCCCGCAGTCCATGCAGCGCCCTGCCTGGGTTCGCACCGCCTCGACGGGAAAGTCTTCATAGACCTCTCTCCAGTCGCGCAGGCGCACCTCGACGGGTCGGCGCGTCGGGCTGGTACGGCCCCATTTGAGGAATCCGGTCGGTTCACCCACGGCTCGCCTCCATCACCTTGTCCAATGTCGCGGCTTCGTCGAGTCCTTGCTCAGCCGCAGCCTTCATCACATCGAGCACCCGGCGGTAGTCCCGGGGCATGACCTTGCGGAAGCGTCCCACTTCCACCGCCCAGGCGCCGAGCAGCTGCTCCGCCACGGCGGATCCGGTGAACTCACGATGACGTTCGATCATCGAGCGCAGTTCGGCCGCGTCCTCAGCACCCATGGGTTCGAGCTCGACCATCTCGGGGTTGAGACGCTCGTCGAAGTCCCCATCAGGGTCGTAGACGTAGGCCACACCACCTGACATTCCGGCCCCGAAGTTGCGCCCCGTCGGTCCGAGCACGGCGACTCGTCCTCCGGTCATGTACTCACATCCGTGGTCACCCACGCCTTCGACCACGGCGCTGACTCCCGAGTTCCGCACGCAGAAGCGTTCACCGACGATGCCCCTCAGGTAGATCTCACCTCCGGTGGCGCCGTAGCCGATGACGTTGCCAGCGATGACGTTGTCTTCAGCGACGAACGGAGCGTTGCGATCGGGGCGCACGACGAGACGTCCCCCGGACAGGCCCTTACCGACGTAGTCGTTCGCGTCCCCTTCGAGCACCATCTCGATGCCCGCGGGTACGAAGGCGCCAAAACTCTGACCGGCCGAACCCCGGAAGTGGATCCGGATCGTGCCATCGGCGAGTCCGCCTCCGCCCCAGGCTCGAGTCACCTCGGCACCGAGCAAGGTGCCCACGGTGCGGTGCACGTTGCGGATCGGAACGTCCAACTCCACGGGGCGACCATCAGCGATCGCCGGTTGGCACGCATCGATGAGTTCCTGATCCAAAGCCTCGTCGAGGCCGTGATCCTGACCGACGCTGGCATACAACGTGCCGCCGTAGCGGTTCTCGGGCACGGTGAGGATCGGAGAGATGTCCAGGCCACGGGCCTTCCAATGGTCGACGGCCTCGCGGGTGTCGAGCATCTCGACATGGCCGATCATCTCGTCCATCGTGCGGAAACCCAACTCGGCCATCAGCTCGCGAACCTCCGAGGCGATGAACTCGAAGAAGTTCACCACGAACTCGGGTTGGCCACTGAAACGCCGACGCAGTTCAGGATTCTGGGTGGCGATACCCACCGGACAGGTGTCGAGGTGGCACACCCGCATCATCACGCAGCCCGACACCACGAGGGGTGCGGTGGCGAAGCCGTATTCCTCGGCGCCGAGAAGAGCGGCGATGACCACGTCACGTCCGGTCTTCATCTGACCATCGGCCTGCACCACGATCCGGTCGCGCAGACCGTTGAGCACCAGAGTCTGTTGGGTTTCGGCCAAGCCGAGTTCCCAGGGGGCGCCCGCATGCTTGAGCGAGGTCAGCGGGCTCGCACCCGTACCGCCGTCATGACCCGAGATCAACACCACATCGGCCTTGGCCTTGGAGACACCTGCCGCCACGGTTCCCACCCCGACTTCGGCGACGAGCTTCACATGCACCCGCGCCTGATCGTTGGCGTTCTTGAGATCGTGGATCAACTGCTTGAGATCCTCGATCGAATAGATGTCGTGGTGAGGCGGGGGGCTGATCAGGCCGACGCCCGGCGTCGAATGGCGGGTTTTCGCCACCCAAGGATAGACCTTGTGACCCGGGAGCTGGCCGCCTTCACCGGGCTTGGCGCCCTGAGCCATCTTGATCTGGATGTCATCGGCATTGACGAGATATTCACTCGTCACTCCGAAACGCCCCGAAGCCACCTGCTTGATCGCCGAGCGCTTCGAATCGCCGTTGGGAAGCGGAACGAACCGTTCGGGATCCTCGCCTCCTTCACCGGTGTTGGACTTGCCGCCGAGGCGGTTCATCGCCACGGCGAGGGTTTCATGCGCCTCTGCCGAGATCGAGCCGTAGCTCATCGCTCCCGTCGAGAACCGCTTGACGATCTCGGAGACGGGTTCGACCTCGTCGAGGGGCACCGGGGTGCGCTCACCAGCGCGGAACTGGAACAAGCCCCGCAGCGTGGCGAGATGACGCGACTGATCGTCGACGAGGCGGGTGTACTCCTTGTAGATGTCGTAGCGGCCCGCCCGGGTGGCGTGTTGGAGCTTGAAGACCGTTTCCGGGTTGAACAGGTGGTACTCGCCTTCGCGGCGCCACTGATATTCACCACCGAGTTCGAGTTTGCGGTGGGCTCGCTCCTCGGGACGCGTGGGATGGGCCGTGGCATGACGGGCCGAGACCTCAGCCGCGATCTCGTCGAGACCGATACCTCCGAGACGACTGACCGTTCCGGTGAAGTACTCCTCCACGACCTCAGAGCCGAGCCCGATCGCTTCAAAGATCTGTGCGCCGGTGTACGACGCGACCGTGGAGACACCCATCTTGGACATCACCTTGAGTACACCCTTACCGGCCGCCTTGATGTAGGACCGCACGGCCTTGTCGGGGTCGGCATCCTCGAGACCGTTGAGACCATCGCGGATCATGTCCTCGATCGACTCGAACGCAAGGTAGGGGTTGATGGCCCCGGCTCCGTATCCGATCAACAAGGCCATGTGATGGACTTCGCGGGCGTCACCGCATTCCACGACGAGGCCGACCTTGGTGCGCTGTTTGGTCCGTACGAGATGGTGATGAACCGCCGAGGTGAGCAGCAAGGACGGAATCGGAGCGAATACTTCATCGCTGCCGCGATCCGACAGCACCACGACCCGGGCACCCTCGTCGATGGCCGCCGACACCTGAGCGCGCACACCGTCGATGGCCTGACGAAGCGCCGTTCCACCGCCCTGCACCCGGTAGAGACCGCTGACGACCACGGCGCGCAGATGCGGGCGCGTACTGTCGTCGTCGGCATGGACGATCTTGGCGAGTTCGTCGTTGTCGATCACCGGGAACGGCAACACCAACTGCCGACAGGTGTCGGGACCGGGGGCGAGCAGGTTCGACTCGGGACCCAACGATGACGACACCGCGGTGACGACCTCTTCACGAATCGCGTCGAGGGGCGGGTTGGTCACCTGAGCGAAGAGTTGTTGGAAATAGTCGAACAGCAACCGAGGCCGCTGCGACAACACCGCGATGGGCGTATCAGTGCCCATCGATCCGATCGGTTCGGCCGCCGTGCGCGCCATGGGAGCGATGATCACCCGTAGTTCTTCGTGGGTGTAGCCGAACACCTGTTGGCGCCGCAGCACCGCATCGTGGCTGTACACGACATGAGGCTGGGCCGGTAGTTGATCAAGGCTGGTCATGCCGGCATCGAGCCACTGCTGGTACGGATGCTCAGCGGCGAGAGAGTTCTTGATCTCTTCGTCGTCGACGATGCGACCCAGACGGGTGTCCACGAGGAACATGCGTCCAGGCTGCAGACGACCCTTGCGGATCACGGTGGCCGGGTCGACGTCGACGACGCCGACCTCACTGGCCATGATCACGAGATCATCGCTGGTCACCCAGTAGCGGCTCGGACGCAGACCGTTGCGATCGAGCACCGCTCCAATCACGCTGCCATCGGTGAAGGCCACCGAGGCCGGACCGTCCCAGGGTTCCATCGCCGAAGCGTGGAAGCGATAGAAGGCCCGCCGGGCGAGATCCATCGATTCGTGGTTCTCCCAGGCCTCGGGGATCATCATCAACACCGCGTGGGGCAGGGATCGTCCACCGAGGTGCAACAACTCGAGCACCTCGTCGAAGCTCGCCGAGTCCGAGGCGCCGGGCTGACAGATCGGGAATGCCCGTTCCAGTCCCGGAAGCAGCTCGCTCGCCAGGAGGGCTTCGCGGGTCCGCATCCAGTTGCGGTTGCCCTGAACGGTGTTGATCTCACCGTTGTGGGCAACGTACCGATAGGGATGAGCGAGCGGCCAGGACGGGAAGGTGTTGGTCGAGAACCGCGAGTGCACGAGGGCCAGAGCAGATTCGACCCGGTCATCGCGCAGATCGACGAACACCGCCGCCAGCTGGGGCGTGGTCAACATGCCCTTGTAGACCAGGGTGCGACTCGACAACGAGGCCAGATACGTGTCTATGTCTCCGGTGAGTTCGTGCTCGATGCGCTTGCGCACCACGTAGACCCGGCGATCGAGATCGATTCCGGATTCGCCGCCCGATGACGCGAGGAACAACTGTTCGAATGCCGGCATCGCGGCGCGTGCGGTCGCACCCAGACTCGTGGGATCCACGGGCACCTCGCGCCATCCGAGCAGTTCGACGCCTTCATCGGCGATGATCGCCTCGATCGCCGCTTTGGCCTGGGCGCGTGCTGACGGCTCGGCGGGAAGGAACGCCAGACCCACGGCGTAGGCGCCCGGAGCCGGCAGATCGAAGTCGACCACGGCTCTCAAGAACGCATCGGGCACCTGGATCAGGATTCCGGCGCCGTCTCCGGTATCGGCCTCGGCACCGGTGGCTCCGCGGTGTTCGAGGTTGCACAACGCCCCGATACCCATCTCCACGATGCGACGGGAGCGCTCTCCTCGGGCGTTCACCACGAAAGAGACACCGCAGGCATCGTGTTCGAAGCGGGGGTCATAGAGACCACGGGGCGCGGGATAGTGATTCAGCATCGTCCTCATCCACGAAAAATCCACGAAACGTCGACTGGTGGACTCGGGACGACACTGGCCCGAGACAGCGCCCTATCCTAGGCCGGGCCCAGCCCTTTTGGCACGGTCGACGATGGTCTCAGGTCGGATCGTTGAACGCCGGGGGGCGCTTTTCGAAATGCGCCATCACGGCTTCGACCTGATTGCCCGAGCCAATGAGCGAGCCGATGACTCGGCGCTCCTCGCTGAAGGCTTGGGCGGCTCCGGCGTGAAAGATCTGGTTGAACAGCTCCTTGGACCCGCGCACGGCATCCGGGCTCAGCCGAGCGATCTCCGCCGCCATCGCAAGAGCGTCGCGGCGAGGGTCCTCGGACAACGAGGTGCACAATCCGAGAGTCACGGCCTCGGTTCCCGACAGGATCCGAGCGGTGAAGGTGAGTTCCTTGGCGATATCGGGTCGCAACAGGCGTGACAGGATCAGCGTTCCGGTCATATCGGGAACCAGGCCCCAATAGACCTCGCGCACCGAGAGCTGCGTATCAGGGTGCACGATGCGAATATCGGCGCCAAGCGCGATCTGAAGTCCTCCGCCCAGAGCATGACCATGCACAGCGGCGATCACGGGCACGGCCACTTCTTGCCAAACCCAAGCCACCTGCTGACCGAGATGGGTGATCCGGTCGGGATCGCGTCGTGACGGCGACCCCTCGGCACCGCCATCGCCTCCTCCCCCGGCCATCTGCTGGAAAGAACCAAAATCCAGCCCGGCGCAAAACGCGGCCCCCTCGCCCGACACCACGACTGCGCGGACTCGGGGATCGCCAGCCACCGCCGCCCCGGCCTCGGCGATTCCCAGGAACATCGCCCCGTCGAGAGCATTGCGCTTCTCGGGCCGGCTCAACACGACATCGGCAATACCGTCGGTCACTGTGACGCGCACCCGCGGGGTATCGGAGTCGCTCGGGAAGGTGATCGGATTCGCTTCGGCCATAGCGGCCAGTCTTCCAGATGCCAGACTGCGCCCCATGAAGCTGAACCTGACTGCGGACGAGGTCCTCACCACCACCCGTTCGGTGCGCAAGCGCCTCGATCTCCATCGGCCCGTGGAACGCTCCGTGGTCGAAGAATGCCTCGAGGTGGCCTTGCAGGCCCCCACGGGCTCGAACCGTCAGGGCTGGCACTGGGTGATCGTGGAGGATCCGACGAAGAAGAAGGCGATCGCCGACATCTACAAGTCGAACTTCGAGATCTACGCGAACAGCCCTGCGAGCGCCCAATACGAAGAGGGTGACTTGCGGTTCGAGCAGAAAGAGCGCATCACCGATTCGGCGCGGTTCCTCGTGGACCATTTCCATGAGGTTCCCCTCATGTTGATCCCCTGCATCGAGGGCCGCTTGGACAAGGTGCCGTTGTTCGTAGGGGCATCGGCTTGGGGTTCGCTCCTGCCGGCGGTGTGGAGCTTCATGTTGGCGTTGCGCGAACGCGGCATGGGTTCGGCCTGGACGACCATCCATCTCATCGGCGAAGGCGAACGCCAGGTCGCCGACCTGATCGGTATCCCCTTCGACCAAATCTCCCAAGGCGGGCTGTTCCCGATCGCCTACACGGTGGGGACCGAGTTCCAACTCGCCAAGCGGCTGCCTTTGGACTCGGTGCTGCACTGGGACACCTGGTGACCCCCACTCGGTGAACGGGACCCATTGAACGCCTGCCTGCGAACGCCACCACATCGACGCGGCAACGTGAGCGCTGCGCGTCTTGGTAGGGTTCGCTTGGCGCGACTCTGAGCCCGAAATCCCTGAATCCGTCGCTGGTTCGGCGGGGCTCAGGCGAGTTGATCCACGAGGCGAAGTCCACTCGGAGCAATCGAAGGTTCAGCCCGAGCGAGATCGACGACGAATTCGGTGCGGTGAGCAGGAAAGCGGTGCTCTGACACCAACACGGCCCGACCGGCGCCGCTCGAGGTGACGCGCCGGCATCGCAACACCGGTGATCCGACCGGAACGCCGAGCAATCCGGCGGTGTCGGCGTCAGCAGCATCGGCCCCGATGGTCTGCACTGCGGATTCCAACGTGACGTCCAGGAGTTCGTAGAACGGAGACCGTTCGACGTCTTCGAGCGACAGCGAGCCGGCGAGATCAGCAGGACACCACACCGTGACCAGGGCAAAGGGTTGACCATCGGCGAGGTGAAGCCGTCGGACCCGCAGCACCCGCGAGGTGGCCAGGACCGACGCGATACCGGGACCAGCCGTGGTCAGTTCGAATTCGAGCACTCGCCGCTCGGGACGGATTCCTCCATGCTCGAGTTGGGATTCGATCGTGGCGAGGCGCGCCAGGCTCTGACGCACCGGCGCTTCGGCGACGAACCATCCCACCCCCTGTCGCGAGTCGAGCACCCCGTCCTCGCGCAGGACGTCGAGAGCCCGCCGGATCGTCACACGGCTGACGGCGAATTCCTCACCGAGCGCGGCTTCGGAGGGCAACAGCGATCCGGGTGCGAGTTCTCGCGACGCGACGCGGTCCCGCAACACCGCCGCGATGTCGCGGTAGCGCACTCTTCGAGGACCGGACTCGATCTCGCCCACTTGTCTTAGAGTTGTCTACCATTGCCTCCGGCGCAAGACGGGCGAACCCCCTCACCCTGCGCCGACACGTTCGCTCTGCGCCCGCTTCCCCCATCAGCACTCACGACAACGACGACGAGGAGACATCATGGCTGTCACCGCCGGAACCCCTATCGAACTGGTCCAAGGCGTCTACGCCACCCTGGCTGAGCGTGTCGACATCGCTCGGCGTCGCCTCGGGCGTCCCCTGACCCTGACTGAGAAGATCCTCGTGAATCATCTGAGCGATCCCGAGGGCCAGGAACTCGATCGGGGATCGAGCTACGCCGATTTTCATCCCGACCGCGTCGCCATGCAGGACGCCACCGCCCAGATGGCGTTGTTGCAGTTCATGACTGCTGGTCTTCCCGCGACTGCCGTCCCCTCGACGGTCCACTGTGACCACCTGATTCTCGCCAAGGTCGGAGCCCGGTTGGATCTCGGCTCGGCGATCGAGACGAACGCCGAGGTCTACGACTTCTTGCGTTCGGTCTCGGCCAAGTACGGCATCGGATTCTGGGGTCCGGGAAGTGGCATCATCCACCAGGTCGTGCTCGAGAACTACGCCTTCCCCGGCGGGATGATGATCGGCACCGACAGCCATACACCCAACGCAGGTGGTCTGGGCATGGTGGCCATCGGAGTCGGTGGAGCCGATGCCGTGGACGTCATGACCGGGTTCCCTTTCAACGTGCGCTGGCCCAAGGTCATTGGAGTCCGCTTGATGGGTCGTCTCAGCGGCTGGTCGAGCCCGAAAGACGTCATTCTCGAAGTGGCCCGGGTGTTGACCGTCGAAGGTGGCACCGGGGCGATCGTGGAGTACTTCGGTCCGGGGGCCGACACGATCTCCGCCACGGGCAAGGCGACGATCTGCAACATGGGAGCCGAGATCGGAGCGACCACCTCGGTGTTCGGATACGACGCCCAGATGGCGGAGTACCTGCGCGCCACTGGCCGCGCAGGTGTCGCCGATGCCGCTGATGCGGTGGCTGAGCATCTGCGTCCCGATGAAGGCGCCACCTACGACCAGGTGATCGAGATCGACCTCGACGCTCTCAAGCCCCTCATCAACGGCCCCCACTCCCCTGATCGCGCCCATCGAGTCGGTGACGATCTCGCTGCGGCTGCGTCCCAGAACGACTGGCCCGTGGAGATCTCTGCGGCGCTGATCGGCTCCTGCACGAACAGCTCGTACGAAGACATCACCCGGGCCGCCTCGATCGCTCGTCAGGCTGCCGCTCATGGGTTGCGAGCCCGAACCGAGCTGCTGATCACGCCGGGTTCCGAACAGATTCGCGCCACGATCGAACGCGACGGACTCCTCGCCGATCTCGAAGCGGTGGGCGCGACGGTGCTCGCGAACGCGTGCGGACCCTGCATCGGTCAGTGGGAGCGCTCCAAGGAGATCACCGAGACCGCTAATTCGATCGTCAACTCCTTCAACCGCAACTTCCCCAAGCGCAACGACGGCTCCGCGAACACGCTCAGTTTTGTGACCTCCCCTGACACCGTGATGGCCTTGGCGCTCGCGGGCCGGCTCGATTTCGATCCGACCACCGACACCTTGACCGCACCGGACGGCACCGAGGTCCGCCTGGAGCCACCCGTGGGCGAGGTGCTGCCTCAACAGGGCTACGACCCGGGTTCGAACACGTTCACCGCTCCCCCTGAGGACGGTTCCGGCATCGAGGTCGTGGTGAATCCGACCAGTGACCGCCTGCAACTGCTCGAGCCGTTCCCGGCGTGGAACGGCGAGGACTATCTCGGTCTGCCGATCCTGATGAAGGCCCAGGGCAAGTGCACCACCGACCACATCTCCGCCGCGGGCAAGTGGTTGACCTACCGCGGTCATCTCGAAAACATCTCGGGCAACTTGTTCCTCGGAGCGGTCAACGCCTTCACCGGCGCCACCGGCGAGGGTGTGGACGTGACCGACGGCGCCACCCGGTCCTATCCCGAGATCGCCAAGCGCTACGGCGAAGCGGACATCGCCTGGGTGGCCATCGGCGACCGTAACTACGGCGAGGGGTCGAGCCGCGAGCATGCTGCGATGGAACCCCGATTCCGAGGCGGTGTGGTCATCCTGGCTCGCAGCTTTGCTCGTATCCATGAAACGAACCTGAAGAAGCAGGGTCTGGTGCCTTTGACCTTCGCGGATCCCGCGACCTACGACCTGATCGATCAGGACGACCGGATCAACGTGTTGGATCTGCCGCCGGTTCCAGATCGCAACGTGCGCTGCCAGATCGTCAAGCCCGACGGCTCGACGATCGATTTCGAAGGGGTGCACACCTTCAGCGACGAACAAGTCGAGTGGTTCAAAGCGGGAAGCGCTCTCAATATCGTGCGCGCCAAGGTCGCCGCCGGCGACAACTGAACCCCGACTGAAGGGGTGTGGCGATCAGTCGAGTTCGTCGGGTAGCTCACGATCAGGATCGGTGATCGTGAGCGCCACACCTTCGAGGTTCGCCACGATCCGCTTGAGATAGCGGTGCAGCACCGCGCGCGGTACCGCCCAATGGCCGGGCTGGGAGGCATGAACGAGATCGCGCAGGCGCTGCTCGTGTCCGGCGCGCACGACATCGGCTCGCGCCTTGAACCTTTCAGCACGGCCGCGATCGGGCTGGGCGATGAGTTCGGCGACTTCATCGAACATCGACGCGATCACATCGCGAACCGCGAGGTACTCGTCGCGGTCCTCGGCGTCGGCGAGGTTCACGCCCTCGAGAGCCAGGTCCAAGATGTTCTTGGCCTGATCGCCGATGCGTTCGACCTTCTTGACGAGCAGAGACCATCCGAGCACGGTGCCGATATCGGCGGCGCCTTGAACGCTGATGTGGATGATGAGTTCACGCCGAA
>CAYYHU010000005.1:77668-90415 GCA_964471865.1 uncultured Ilumatobacteraceae bacterium
CCACCGGACTGAGCACGGCGTCGGTCGCAGCTTCGAAGGAGTGGCGGGCATCGGCCACCATCTCGGCGATATGGCCCGTGATCCGCTCGAGTGAGGTCCCGCCCCGTTTGAAAAACGACATCATGACCGTGTCTCTTTCCTGTTGTGATTCTCGGGCCGCGTGGTCATCAGTTGAGCACGATCACGCCCACGAAGGGCACCACCAAGAACACCACGACCACATAGCCCACCGCCCAGCGGCGACGATGGGCCGCAAGCCGAGCCAGAGCCTCGGCAGCCCGGAGCGGAATGTCGCGTACGGCCCGCACCGGGTAGACGAGCACGATTCCTACGACGTTGAACATCGTGTGGACCAACGCGATCGCCAAGGCCTCAGAACGACTCGCCGCGAGGGCGGCGAGCAACGCGGTTATCGTCGTGCCGACGTTGGCGCCCAATGTCACCGGATAAGTGGTGCGCAGCGTCAGCACCCCCGAGGCCGCCAGAGGTACCAGGATGGCGGTGGTGATGCTCGAGGACTGCACGGCCACCGTGACCAACATGCCGAGCACCATGGCCACGAGGCCGCCCCCACGGCCCAGAACCGAGTTGAGTGCTCGCTCGACTCGTTCGGCGATCAACGACTTCATGGTGCGGGTGATCAAGGTCAGCGAGACGAGGATCACGACCAGTCCCATCGCGATCAGCACCACCCCGGCAACACCGTCAGGCCATCCGGGGCTCTGCGCCAGATCTCGAAGCCGGTCTGCGGGCCAGTTCACGAACTTCTTGATCGGACTCTCCCAGGTGGCCCCGCCCGTGCCCATCAGCGCTTCGGCGAGACGCGTGGCGACTCGGGAGAACACCCCGGTGATCAATTCGAGGGGCAGCAACACCGCCACACACAACAGGTTGAAGAAGTCGTGCACGGTCGCGGCCGCAAGGGCCCGTTCGAATTCTCGGTTCTGGCGGACATGGCCCATCGACACCAAGGTGTTGGTGACGGTCGTGCCGATGTTGGCACCCATGATCATGGGAACCGCCGCGTCCAGACTGACCGCTCCCGAGGCCACGAGTCCCACGATCACCGATGTGCTGGCACTCGAGGACTGGACCAGAACGGTCGCGAGAATTCCCACGAACAAGCCGGCCAGAGGGTTCGACACCGTGTCGAAAAGTCGTTCTTGAGCGTCGGCTCCGAGCAGTTTGATGCCCTTTTCGAGCGCTGCGACTCCGACGAGGAACGCAATGATGAATCCGAGGACTCCTATCGAGCGGACCCAGGCCGGAGCCGGAGCACCCTTCGTTGCTGTCGTCCGCTCGGCCACACGCACCGGCGGTGTGTCTAGCAGGTCAGTCCGTGCCGGGACGTCTTTGCCGCTCGTGTCCCTGGTCCATCGGGTCGCGAGGAGCGCCTGGTGGCATGGTCCGCGCCAGTTCCTCGGCGGTCGGTTCACGCATCTCGCGTGCTTCGGGAGGCAACAGCGCCATGATGGCCTCCATCAGGCGGTGGGTGTCGACGTCGGGGTCGGGACCTCGCAGTTCGAGGGGATCACCGGCCCGGATTCGAACCGTGGGCGGGTTGGTCAGGTTCCAGACATGCGGGATCCGCGAATTGCGGGGCCAGACCTGCTCGGTTCCCCACAAACCCACGGGATAGACCGGCGCCCCGGTGGCCGCCGCCAGACGCGCCGCTCCCCATCGGCCGCGAAGGACCGGGTCGAAAAAGGCCCGTCCTCGGGGGATCGTCCCTTGAGGCATGATCGCCACGATGTCGCCGGCATCGAGGGCGGCTTGAGCCTCGGCCAGGGGTTCATCACTTCCGGTGCCCCGTTCGACCCGGATTCCTCCCAGAGCTCGGGCCAAGGTTCCAATCACCGGGGCGTCGAAGACCTCTTTCTTGCCGAGGAACCGCACGGGACGTCCACGTCGAGCGAAGGCCACCGCCATCGCCGCCACGTCGAAGTAGCTGCGATGGTTCGCGCACACGATCGCTGGTCCCCGTTCGGGGAGTAGATCCAGATCCACCAGATCGAAACGCACATACGGAAACACCGCCGGATGCGTCAGCCCCAGGAGCGCCTCTTGGGCCTCCAAGGTCGTTCCCGGCACTTTGGCCACCCCGTCGCGACCGTCGAGGTCTCGGCGAGGCCAACCCCGGGTGAGAGCCAACGCCTGCAATCTCGCATCGGGATTCACCACACACGGGTGCCCGACCGCCGACAACAGCGGCGCATCGAAAATGCTGTCGCTGTAGGCCCAGCAGTCCCTCAGGTCGATTCCGTTGGCATCGCACCAGGATCGAACGGCGGTCAGTTTGCCTGCACTCCACACGAAGGGCCCTTCGAGGGTGCCGTCGTAGCATCCGGAGGCATCGACGCCGTAGCGCGTCGCGATCACATCGTCGAGGCCCAACGCCTCGGCGAAGGCGGTGACGAGATCCCGAGGCGAGGTCGTGGCCACCACGACTCGACGTCCGGCTTCGCGGTGGCTGGCGATTTCGGCGGTCACTGCGGCGGGAACCATGGCGAGCAACTCAGGAACTGCGTCGGCCCCGGCGGCACGGAACTCCGCCGCTTGACGTCCCCGGGCCAGGGTGACGGCCTGACGGGCCAGGACCATGGCGGGGAGGTTCTCACCGAATGCTTCCACGAGGCCGAACATCCAGCGCTCGCCAGGGATCTCCCGACCGGCAAGCCCCCGCTGGCGAAGAGCTCGAGCGAGTGCTGGTCCCGTCACCCCACGCACGAGGGTGCGGTCGAGGTCGAACACTGCCGCAGCGGCCATCCAGCCAGGATAGTTCGATCCCTACCGAGGCCTCGCCGGCCCCGATCCGGGTCGCTCAGGGCCCAACTCGTCTCGAGAACGGGAAAGGCCCCGCTTTGGGGGAAGCGGGGCCTCTCAACCTGAGCCCTGCAGTTGGGGGAACTGCATTCGGACTCTATGAGCGAGTTCTCCCGGGGGGAGGGATCCCTCGCATCGAGTGTCTCACCCTGGGGGGGATGGGTGACGCACACCGAACATGTGAAAGTATGCACGTTCGTTTGCGATCGGTCAACCTGTAGTTGGCGATGGCCGCTATCGTTTCTAGAGATGGATCTGCGCCAACTCGCCGCCTTGGTCGCCATTGCCGATCACGGGTCGTTCTCGGCGGCTGCCCGGGCGCTCTACACCGTTCAGTCCAATGTGTCGGCTCATGTCGCTCGACTCGAACGGGAGCTGGGTGAAACCCTCGTCGACCGGCATGCGGGCGAGTTGACACCGGCGGGAGCGCTGGTGGTGGAACGGGCTCGGCGGGTGCTTCGTGAACTGGATGACATTCCTGGCGATCTCGCATCAGAACACGAGCAGGTCAGCGGCCAGACGCGCCTCGGGGTGATCGGAACGACGGCTCGCTGGTTGATGCCCCAGGTCCTGGGGGCCCTGGCACGTCGCCATGGCGCGGTGCGGGTCATCGTGCACGAGGGCTCGACGTCGAGCCTGCTTCCGATGTTGGTGAGCCGCACGATCGATGCTGCGGTGGTCCATCTTCCCGTCGATGACCCCGAGCTCGACGTGGAGCCGCTCTTCGCCGAGGATCTGATGCTGCTCACCCACCAAAGTCATCCGCTGTCGGAACGCTCCGAGATCGAGTTGAGCGAACTCGCCGCCCACCCGTTGTTGTTGCCACCCCCGGGCACCTCGCTGCGCCGTGTCGTCGATCGGGCGGCATCGGCTCAGAACACGACATTGCGGGTTCAGGCCGAAATCGACGGAGTACGACTGTTGACCTCATTGGCCTTCGACGGTTACGGAGCCGCGATCGTGCCTGCGACCGCAGTACCGGGATGGCTGCGTGGCGAGTTTCGTCTCCTCACCGTTCACGGTCTGCCCCGACGGGTCGTGGGGTGGACTCAACGTCGACGACCAGGCGCGAATGCGGCGACGCGAGCCGCTCAGGCCATCACCCGCGAGATCATCACATCCCGAGGAGCCCGCCAGGCCGGAGTCCACCCCGACCCCTCGGCGCGCCCTCTGCGAGCCCACGACCGCTCCGATGTCGGCGCATCACACCCGCCGACCACCGACGCCGTGTCGTAGTCTCTTTCGATGTGACCACGCCGCTCGCACTCCAGAACCGACGTCCAGGAGCGGCCCATGCCGACATCCGCGACCTCGGGTCCCGGTCGGCGGTGTGGATCGAGGTGGGTTCCAGCCGCCGTCATGGGGCGTTGTCCTCGGATGCATCAGCAGTGATCACCCACGCTGCGCTCACCGCCGCCGAGATCGGCCGCCCACTCGTGATCATCTTGGCGAGTTCGGGAGCCGACATCACCGAGGGCATCGCGGCGCTCCATGGCTGGGGGGAAGCAGCCCGAGCGCTCACGGTCTGTTCGGGACGCGTGCCCGTGATCATCATCGTGGACGGCCCCGCCGTCTCGGGGCCGGCGCTCCTTCTCGGCTTGGCCGATTTCGTGGTCATGACCCAGAGTTCGTATGCCTTCGTATCGGGCCCCACGATGGTGGCCGAATTCACCGGCGTTCCCGTCGACACCACCGAACTCGGTGGCGCGGCGATCCATCAGCGCACCTCAGGGGCAGCATCACTGGTGGTCTCGGACCGCGACAGCGCCATCGAGGCCGTCGAAGAACTGCTGGGATTTCTACCCGACAACGCCGATGAACTTCCCGAGCAGATCCTCACCGATGACGATCCTGAGCGCCCCACTCCCGAGGCGGGCGCATGCCTGCCCACGACCGCGACGGGAAGTTACGACGTTCGTGACGTCATACGAGCACTCGCGGATGATTCCTGGTTCCTCGAACTGCGGGGATCGTGGGCTGCGAACTGTGTGACGGGTTTCGCCTCGATCGGCGGTCACGTGGTGGGGATCGTGGCCAACCAGCCTGTCTCCCTCGCAGGAACCCTCGATATTCCGGCCTCGCAGAAGGCCGCCCGTTTCGTGGCTTTCTGCGACGCGTTCAACATCGCGCTGGTGACCTTGGTCGATACGCCGGGCTTCTATCCCGGTAAGGACCTCGAGTGGCGCGGCATGATCCGCCATGGCGCCCAACTGGTCTTCGCCTATGCTCGTGCGTCGGTTGCCCGTATCTGCGTGATCCTGCGCAAGAGCTACGGCGGCGCCTACATCGTCATGGACTCCAAGACCATGGGGAACGATCTCTGTCTCGCCTGGCCGGGCGCCGAACTCGCCGTCATGGGTGCCGGCCAAGCCGCCGCGATCCTGCAACGCCGAGCCAGCCCGGATGAGCGCGCCGCATTCGAAGCCGACTACACCGAACGACTTCTCAACCCGTACGTGGCCGCGGAACGGGGCCTCGTGGACGCGGTGATCGAGCCGGGCGAGACGCGCAGCGTGATCGCGGGAGCCCTCGATGCTCTCGTGGACAAACGGGAACGTCTCAGCGGACGAAAGCACGACAACACGCCGTTGTGAGTGTCGAGTGATCTCAGCGACGCCCACAACGGCGGCGTCACCAGCCACGTCGACTCCGCTCAGACGACGCTCGGTCCTGCGACCCGAGATGAGAGCCACGCCACCTGGGCACCGGTCTGTCTCAGGTCCACCGTCCGCGAAGATCCTGGCGGTACAGATCCGAAAAGACCGCGAATAGGTCACCGTGGTGTTCGGCCAACTCGTCGGGCCGTCCGAAGAACTCTTCGGTGACCACGGCGAAGAACTCCCCGCGATCGGTCGCCGCCTCGCGTCGGGGTACCGGGGACGCCGACTCCGTCATCTCGGCATGGACCCGGGCACAGACCGCTACGAAGCGCTGCCGACGCTGCGCATCCCCGACCTGGGGCGCGACCCCGTCGAGGATGCCGTCGTACATGTCGAGTTGATGAGCGAATTCATGGATCACCACGTTGCGAGGCGACCGAACCCGTCGAGCATCGCCTCGGGCCTGGGCCCATGAGATCAACACCGGTCCCCCGGCCTGAGCGAGACCCCCCACCCGTTCGGGGCTGTCGGTGGTGACCTGGCCGACATTGCCTCTCATCGGTCGCGGACCCCGCAACACCACCGTCGACGGATGCACGATCACCGGCCCGGTGCGGGCATAGGGCTCGAGAGGTCCTCGGGTGTCGACGTCCCATCCCAAGAGCAACACACAGGCCTGAGCCGCGATCAGCATCGACATGTCGGTGGTGACCTCCACCCCCCGGGCCCCTTCGATGCGATGGTGGTGCATGAACCGCTGCGCCAAGGCCACCAGGCGGTCCCGTTCGTCATCGTGAAGGATCGGCCACAGAGACCATGCCGAGCTCAGAACTAGTTCCCACTGCGCCTCGGTAACGGCGAATCGGCGGCGCCACACCCCGCCAGTGTGCCCTGTTCACGCTGGGATCCGACGGCGTCACGCCCTGCGGCTAGGAGTCCTAAGGCCGAACTGATCTATCCTCGCCCGGCGGGGAGGAAGCCCCACACACCATCACCACGACGTCGACTGGCGTCGCCCGATCACGAGCGAAGGGGACGAGCAAGGTGCCCGACACCATCACGATCACCGACGACCGCACCGGCAAGCAGGTCACGGTCCCGATCACCGACGGGGTGTTCCCGTCCTCGGCGCTTCGGGAGCTCGACCCCGACCTGCGCATGTACGACCCGGCGTATCTGTCGACGGCGGCCTGCCGGTCGGGAATCACCTACCTCGACGGAGACGCCGGCATCCTGCGCTACGGCGGCTATCCGATCGAACAACTCGCAGAGAGTTCGACCTACCTCGAAGTCGCGTATCTCTTGATGCACGGCGAACTGCCCACCGAGGCCCAACTCGCCACCTGGAGCCACGACGTCACGCATCACACCTTCATCCACGAAAACATGCGCAAGCGCTTCGTGGACGGGTTCCACTACGACGCCCACCCGATGGGCATGTTCGTCTCGGCGCTCGCGGCGCTCGGCACCTTCTACCCCGATGCCAAGGACGTCTTCGACGACGAGTCTCGTCACAAGCAGGTCCTGCGCCTGATCGGCAAGACCCCGACCTTGGCCGCCATGTGTTACCGGTTCTCGGTGGGTCTGCCCTTCAATTACCCCAACAACGATCTCTCCTACGCCGCCAACTTCTTGAACATGATGTGGAAGATCGGCGACTACGAGGTGCATCCGGCTCTCGAACGGGCCATGGACGTGTTGTTCATCCTTCATGCCGATCACGAGCAGAACTGCGGCACCACCGCGATGCGGGTCGTGGGTTCGAGCCAGGCCGATCCGTATTCGGCGGCTGCAGCGGCAGCCTCGGCGTTGTACGGGCCCCTGCACGGTGGCGCCAACGAGGCCGTGGTACGCATGCTCACCGATATCGGTTCGATCGACAACGTCGAAGCCTTCGTCGGAGACGTCAAGGCCGGTAAGGGCCGTTTGATGGGCTTTGGACACCGGGTCTACAAGAACTACGACCCCCGGGCCGCCATCATCAAGCGGACCGCATACGAGGTCTTCGAAGTCACCGGGGTCAACCCGTTGCTCGATATCGCGCTCAAGCTCGAAGAGGTCGCGCTGAGCGACGACTACTTCGTGTCGCGCAAGCTGTACCCCAACGTCGACTTCTATTCCGGTCTCATCTATCAGGCGCTCGGGTTCCCGGTGGACATGTTCACCGTGTTGTTCGCCATTCCGCGCACCGCCGGCTGGTTGGCTCACTGGACCGAGCTTCTCGGTGACAAAGAGCAAAAGATCAGCCGTCCTCGCCAGTGGTACACGGGTCCCGACACTCGCGACTACGTGCCCATCGCTCAGCGCTGAGACGCGTCGTCACCACGACGACACGGTGTCACGAGTCCGCAGCCTCGGCTGCGGGCTCGTTGCGCGTCCGGGGTCAGATCGTGAGCAGGATCTTGCCGATGTTCGCGTTCGCCGCCATCCGCCGATGAGCCTCTGCGGCCTGCGCCAACGGGAACGTCGTATCGATCACCGGGCGAAGTGCGCCGGTGTCGAACAGACCGAGCATCTCGGCCGCGAAGCGCCGGGTGAGAGCCACCTTCTCTTCGAGGGGACGGGCCCGCAACGTGGTTCCGATCCACCGTGAACGCCGAGCCATCAGCAGTCCGACATCGACGCTGACCGCTCCCCCACTCATGAGACCCACCTGCATGATCGTGCCGCGATCGGCCACGAGACGCAGGTTTCGGGCGATCTCGTCACCACCGACGACATCGAGAATCACATCGAATCCACCCGGTACGACCTCACGAGCCGAGCTCGCCCAATCATGGGGTGAGCGCTCGAGGACCACATCGGCTCCCAGAGCCTCACAGGCCGCCATCTTGGATGCCGAACACGTCACCGCGACCCGAGCGCCGATCGCTCGAGCGATCTGAATGGCTGCGGTCCCCACCCCCGAAGCACCAGCATGCACGAGAGCGAACCGTCCACTGGTCAAGCCGCCTTGGACCACCAGGGCGTCCCAGGCCGTGAGGAACACCTCAGGGATCGCTGCGGCCTCCTCGAGGGGCACCGAGGCCGGAACGGCGAGGAGTTGGCGTTCATGTACTGCGATGCGCTCGGCGTAGCCGCCACCGGCGTCGATGGCCATGACCCGATCGCCCGGTGTCCACATCCGGACGCGGTCACCCACCGCTGCGACGACCCCGGAGAATTCGAGGCCCGGAATCTCAGGGCGGGTATCGCTGGGTATCCGACGCGGATCGGGATAGTGACCGCTGCGCTGCAGCAGATCGGCACGGTTCACCCCGGCTGCGGCGATATCGACGAGAACCTCATCGGGTCCGACCACCGGGTCGGGCACCTCGACGAGTTCGAGGACCTCGGGGCCGCCGTACTGGGACAACACGATCGCTTGCACCGCGCGGACCCTACACGGCCTCGTCATAGGTCCTACGATGAGGCGATGGCCGAGGTGTCGCTGAACTTCGCATGGACCGCTGAGCAGACCGAATTGCGTGAACGAGCCCGCAAGGTGGCCACCGAGGCGGTGAACCGCTACGGACGCTCCAACGACTCGTGGATTCAGGGCTATTCGCCCGAGTTCTCCCGAGAACTCGCGGCGCATGGCTGGATCGGCATGACCTGGCCCGAATCCTTCGGCGGGGGTGGACGACCCCCGATCGAGCGTCTCATCGTGGCCGAAGAGATGATCGCAGCAGGTGCGCCGGTGGCGGCGTCGTGGTTCGGTGACCGTCAGATGGGTCCGACGCTGATGACTTACGGCACCGCTGAACAACAGGCCCGCTACCTCCCTGAAATCCTCGAAGGGGCCGTCACCTGGTGTATCGGGATGAGTGAACCCAACTCGGGATCCGATCTCGCGTCGTTGACGACCTCGGCGTTGCGCGATGGCGATCGCTGGATCATCAACGGTCAGAAGATCTGGACGAGCTTTGGAGCTCAAGCCGACTACTGCTACCTGATCTGCCGGACATCGAACGACGGTCCACCCCATGCGGGAATCTCCGAGATCATCGTCCCCATGGACACTCCCGGAATCGAAGTCCGTCCGATTCGCGACATGGTGGACCATCGCCACTTCTGTGAGGTCTTCTTCACCGATGCAGCCGTTCCGGTGGACAACCTCGTTGGAGTCGAAGGCAACGCGTTCAAACAGACGATGCGCCAACTCGAACACGAACGTGGTGGCATCGACCGACTCGTCTCGAATCGGGCGCTCTATCAGATGGCCCTCGAGCATGCCGACCTGACCGACCCTCGAGTGCGTCAAGAAGTCGCTCGCCTCGAAACCGGTTACCGGCTCGGACGCATCCTGGTGGCCCGTGAGGTGCTCGGACAAGCTCCCCCCGGGTTCTCGGCTGCGACCAAATGCTTCTGCACCGAACACGAACAGCAGGTCGCCGACTTCGTGGCTCGCACCATGGGTCCCTCGGCCACCCTGTGGGACCCATTGAGCGCCGGAGTGGCCTACAGCCCGGGGTACACGATCATGGGGGGAACCTCGAATGTCATGCGCAACATCCTGGGTGAACGGGTCCTGGGTCTTCCTCGCGAACCCTTGCGCTGAGCGGGCTCGTCCCTCATGAGCGATCTGCTCGAGTTGTCGAGCCGGGTGATCGACACGGGAGTGTCGAGCGAACCCACGAACCGAGTGACGAACCAGTTGTCCGAACTCGCCGATGGACTCGCGATCATCGAGAGCTTCAGTCACTGTGTCGTCTGGGACACCGGTGACGGTCTGAGTTGTTTCGATGCCTCGGGAGCTCTGACGGGAGCCGAGGTCGTCGCCGCGTTGCGGTCCTGGAGCGATGCTCCGGTGCGCCATCTCGTCTACACCCACGGTCACGCCGACCATGTGGGAGGGAGCGGTTTCTTCGCGGCCGACGCGCAGAGTCGCGGCCACCGGGCGCCCGAGGTCATCGGCCACCGTCGGGTCGCTGATCGCTTCGAACGCTACGAGACGATGAACGACTGGAATCTCGCGGTCAACGCCCGCCAGTTCGGCGGGATCAATCCTGCGCACCGAATGACGGTGGGAGCCACGGCGCGATTCCTCCTCGAGGGCACCCTCGCCCCGGATCGGATCGTGGACGATCGGGCGTTGATGTATCTGGGCGACGGGGCTGTGGAGTTGTTCCATGACAAAGGCGAAACCGACGACCATCTGTGGGGTTGGATCCCCGAACACCGCTGGCTGGTGTCGGGAGACTTCGTGACCTGGACGTTCCCCAATGCCGGCAACCCTCAAAAGGTGCAGCGCTATCCACTCGAATGGGCGACGACCCTGCGACGTATGGCCGCATTGGAACCCGAACTGTTGCTTCCCGCTCACGGCCTTCCCATTTCGGGGCGCGACCGCATCGCTCGAGTCCTCGACGACATCGCGTCCACGCTGGAAACCCTGGTGCACCAAGTCGTCGACATGATGAACGCGGGTGAGACCCTCGACGCGATCATCGCCCAGGTGTCGGTGCCAGTCGAGACCCTGGCGCAGCCCTATCTGCGCCCGGTCTATGACGAACCCGAGTTCGTCGTGCACAACGTCTGGCGTCTCTACGGCGGCTGGTGGGATGGGGTCGCGAGCCGGCTCAAGCCCTCCCCTGATGCCCACCTCGCGTCGACCCTGTGCGAGTTGGCAGGCGGCACCGCGGCGATGGTGCAGCGAGCCCTCCGAGCCGCCGAGGATGACGATCTGCGCTTGGCGTGTCATCTGATCGATCTCGCCGCCATGGCGGCTCCCGATGATCCTGGCGTTCACGGTCCCCGAGCCGAGATCTACCGGGCTCGCCGGCGCCTCGAGTCCTCGTTGATGGCCAAAGGCATCTTCGCCGATGCTGCTCGCCGTTCCGACGCGATCGCAGGTGGCTCGGGTGCAGTGACGGATGCGACGACGAAGGAGACCCGGTGATGGAGCATGTGGCGTTCGGACGTACCGGGCTGTCGGTGTCGCGTCTCACGTTGGGAACCATGACCTTCGGTTTCCAGTGTGATGAGGAGACGTCATTCGCGATCCTCGACACTGCAGCCGAGGCGGGGATCACCCTGATCGACACCGCGGACGTCTATCCGATCGGAGTGGGACCTGATGGTTTCGGTCGCACCGAAGAGATTCTCGGACGCTGGCTGGGTTCGCGTCGTGATGACTTCTTGATCGCCTCCAAGGCCTACTACCCCACCGGATCACGTCCCTGGCATCAAGGCAACTCCCGCCACAACCTCATCCGGGCCTGTGAGGCCTCGTTGACCCGGTTGGGAACCGACCATCTGGATCTCTATCAAATTCACGCATGGGACCCCGACACCCCCATCGACGAAACCCTGGGGGCCCTCGACGATCTGGTGCGGTCGGGCAAGGTGCGCTACATCGGATGCTCAAACGTTCTCGCCTATCAGTTGGCACGGGCGATCGGACGATCCGAGACCCTCGGCCTGGTGCAGTTCGAATCGGTACAACCCCGCTACAACCTGCTGTTTCGCGAAATCGAACGCGAACTCCTGCCTCTGTGTGGCGAGGAGAACCGTGCCGTCATCCCCTACAACCCGATCGCGGGCGGACTGTTGTCAGGCAAGCACCGCCCGGGTGATCCGACCCCGGGGACCCGGTTCACTCTCGGACTCGCCGCGGGTCGCTACCAGGCGCGGTACTGGCACGATGCCATGTTCGCGACCGTGGAACAGCTGCGGCCCCTGGCAGCCGAGGCGGGGATGAGCCTCGCCCAGTTGGCGGTGGCCTGGGTGCTCGCGAATCCGGTGATCACGTCACCGATCATCGGTGCCAGCCGCCCCGAACAGGTCCGAGAACTCGTCGATGCGCTCCATCATCCCCTCGAGGACGATCTTCGGTCCCGCCTCGACGCACTCACTCATGAGTACCGCTTCGGCGATCACGCCCGCTGAGGTCAGAGCGGATTCAGCCGCCTGAGTCGCGGGTGTGGGCGGTGAGCCAGTCGGCGTAGGCCGGGGTCGTGGCCACCGAGCTCCACATGATGTCGGGCACCTCATAGGGATGCGCGGCGCCAAGGGCCTCCACGAGATCCTCGACCCGATCCGTGGCGGTCACGAGACGGATCAGGAATTCGGAGTCGTGAACGATTTCGCCCTGCCACCAGTACCGGGCGGGTTCGGGCGCTCCCACGTGCCCGCACGCGGCCAACCGTGCTGCGATGCAGGTCTCGACGAGTTCTCGCGCCACCGCGGCATCGTCGATATGGCAGGTCACGATCACCGCCACTGCAGCCGACCGGCCCGACACCGGCGCCGGAATCGGCGCATCGGTCGACTCCTGGGACTGCATGAGTGGGCACGACGGGACTCGAACCCGGGACCTCCACCGTGTCATGGTGGCGCTCTA
>CAYYHU010000006.1:0-83568 GCA_964471865.1 uncultured Ilumatobacteraceae bacterium
CCGGCACCGATCACCGCGATTCGGTGTCGAGGCGAGGTATCAGGTGCCGGCAAGGCTCAGCCCAGCTCGAGAACGCGTTCGGCGAGGGCTCCCATCACGGTGGCGTCATCATTGACGCAGGTGGTGCGGTCGAAGGCCAGTGACCGGTCCTGCGCGTGGTGGTAGGCCTCGATGTCGAGGTCGTAGAGCACTTCGAGATGGTCGGCCACGAAACCACAGGCGCATACGAGAACCCCCGTGGCCGCCTCAGACGTAGCGAGATCGTCGATCACGTCGAGAATGTCGGGTCCTAACCAGGGTTCGGGGGTGCGTCCCGCCGACTGCCAGGCCACCGCCCAGCCGGTCCAGGTGTCGAGACCTGCGGCTGTGGCCACGGCCTCGGCGGTGGAGCGAACCTCATCGGGATACGGATCGCCGGCATCGATGATGCGCTGTGGAAGGGAATGGGCGGTGAACAACACCTTGGTTCCCTCCGGCAATGCCTCGAGTCGACGCGTGACATCGGCCGCGAGGAACTCGACGAAAGCGGGTTCGGTCGCCCAGGATTCGATACCGAGAACCTCGATGCCATGGGGTTCGGCAGCTGCGCGGGCGCGACCCAGATACTGCCCGATCGAATAGGACGAGAAATGGGGCGCGAGCACCACGCCGATGATTCTTTCCACGCCCTCGGCCGCGAGTTCTTCCACGGCCGTCTCGATCATGGGGGCGGCGTGTTTGAGTCCGAGCACTACCCGGTAGCGGCCCGGCGCTCGAGACTCGAGTTCCCGCTCGAGTGCGGCCCGTTGGGCTTCGGTTCGGGCCGCCAGCGGTGAGATTCCACCGATCGCGTCATAGCGGGCGACGAGTTCGGCCAGCAGTTCCGGGGTCGGCGGCCGACCCCGACGGATATCGGTGTAGTACGGCTCGATCTCCTCGGGGGTCCGGGGAGTGCCATAGGCCATGAGCAAAACAGCGGTGGTCGTCACGAGAAATCTCCCCGGGTCGAATCGTGCACGGTGTGCACCACGGCGGCGAGGACATCGGGGTCCGTCGCCGGTTGGACACCATGTCCGAGATTGAACACGTGTCCGGGATGGCGGGTGGTATCGGGGCGGCGGTTGTCCTCGAGAACCCGTCGGGCGCCCTCGATCGCGGCATCGTGTCCTGCGAGGACCACAGCGGGATCCAAGTTGCCCTGAACGACTGTGTCCGGGCCGAGTCGCTCGCGGGCTTCACCGATCGGCGTACGCCAATCGAGGCCGATGACCCGGTGGCGAACCGCCGACATCGCGGCGTACATCGAGTCGAGGAGATGGCCGCAGCCGATTCCGAAATGAATTGCCGGTGCGTCGGGGAAGGCCTCGGACACCTGCTCGAACACCGCGGCTGAGTGGGGGGCCACATAGCGGTCGTAATCCCGCGCCGACAACGCCCCCGCCCAGGAGTCGAACACCTGATAGGCCCGAGCGCCCGCTGCGAGTTGATCGGTGATGGACGCGACAGCGTGCTGCGTGAGGCGTTCCATCACCTCATGCCACAGGGCCTCCTCGGTGACCATGAGCGCTTTGGTGTGGCGATAGTCGCGTGATGGCCGGCCCTCGATCAGATAGGAGCCCACGGTGAAAGGAGCGCCGGCGAAGGCCAGCAAGGGGACCGACTCGTCGAGTTCGCGCGCCAGGATCTCGACCGTTTGCGACACATACGCCGCATGGGTGCGCGGTTCGAATGGGATCAGGCGCGCAAGATCGTCACGATGACGTAGGGGTCGTTCGGCGACTGGACCCGTACCGGGGGCGACATCGATACCGAATCCGACCGCATGCGCCGGGACCACGATGTCGCTGTAGAGCACTGCGGCATCGACCCCGTAGCGGCGTACGGGTTGAAGAGTGATCTCGGCCGCGAGTTCGGGCTGTGCGATCGCGGTCAGGATGCTGCCGTCGCCGCGAACCTGGCGGTATTCGGGGAGGCTGCGACCCGCCTGACGCATGAACCACACCGGGGTTCGGTCCGGTATGCGGCCGGTGCAGGCGTCGAGGAACGGAACGCTCATCGGTCCCGACGCTATCGGTCGGGTTCCTGGCACACTGGCTTCATGGCAGTCGAGTTCGCCGAGCGTCGCCAGCGAAGGCGTCGGATCGCGTCGATACCGAGCGCGCTTCTCATGGGTCTTCTCGCAGCGGTAGCGGCCTGTGGAACCGATGGCGAGGCGGTCCTGCGGGGTTTGGTGCGCGAGACGCCGCTCGATGCCAGCGGTGTGGTCCTGCCCGAAATCGTGCGGACGGATCCCGAGGGCGAGCCGTCGCCCTTTGCGGTTCGAGCCGAGCCTGGCGAGATTCTTCTCGTCTACTTCGGGTTCACCTCATGTCCCGACGTGTGTCCCACGACCTTGTTCGATCTCCGTGCAGCGCTGGCCCGCCTCGGTGAGGATGCCCAGCGCGTGTCGTTGGCGATGATCACCGTGGACCCTGAGCGGGACACTCCCCAAGCCCTGGTCGGGTACTTGGGCGGCTTCACCGACCGGTTTCATGCTCTGAGGACCACCGACGTCCGTGAGCTGGTCGCCGCCCAGGATGCGTTCTTGGCCTCGTCGGCGATCACGACCACCGAGGACGGTGAGATCGAGGTGGCTCACACAGCGGTGACCTACGCCGTCGACGATCGAGGGATCGTTCAGGTGGAATGGCCGTTTGGAGTCTCCGTGGACACCCTGGAGAACGATCTTGCGATCCTTGTGGACCGGGCGGCGGCCGCAGCGGGGCCGAGCTAAATGTTGCATCCGCACCAGGCCTCCAGGTTGCGTTGGTGGTGGGCGGCACTCGCCCCCGTCGTCGTGATTGCAGCCGCAGTCGTCGTTATCGGGAACCGGTCTGACGAGGCCCCTCTTCCACCTGGCCAGGTGGTGTCGTTCGTGGTGCCTTTCGGCACCGCGGACGCAATCCGGGCCGGCGATCCCGAGGCTGCAGTTCTTCCTGAACGGCTCGAACTTACCGTTGGCGATTGGCTCGAACTCGTCAACGAGGACGTCGAAACTCACCGGCTCGGTCCCGTGGTGGCTCGAGCGGGAGAGACCACCCGAGTGCGGTTCTTCGATGCGGGTGCCTACCAGGTCGAATGCACCGTGGGCCATGAAAGCGTGTCGATCGAGGTGCGTTCGCCATGAGGCGGATGGCAGTCGCGGCGATTCTCTTGTGCGCAAGTGCGTGCGGTGGGGACAGTATGACGAGCCCCCAGTGGCCCGAGGTGACCGTGGAGCGCCTCAGTGATGGCTCACCGGTGGCGTCAGGAGAGTTGGCGGGTCTGGCGCGTGGCGTACCGACCGTGGTTGCGGTCTGGGCGGTGTGGTGTACGCCATGTCGACGTGAACTCCCGGTTCTCGACGCGATCGTGGCGGAACATCCCGAGCAACTCGCCGGACTGGGACTCAACCACGGCGACGATCCGTCTCGGGCGCGCCAGTTTCTCGACGAGATCGACGTCGACCTGGAGGCCTGGCGCGATCCCGATGCGCGCTTGGTCTCCGAACTGGGAGTCGCCAGCCTGCCCGCCACCCTGGTCATCGACGCGAACGGAACGATCACCTGGCAGCGCGTCGGAGCGGTGAGCGAGGACGAGCTGCGTCAGGCCGTCGCCCCGCTCCTCGAGTGATGCCTGTGGTTCAGGCCTGGCGTGTTGCCACCCCGTGACGTCCTTCGGGCTCGATGCCGCCCGGACCGTGTCGAGTGAAGGCCTCGAGGCGTGCGGCGCGGGTACGCGAGGGCGGATGTGAGCGGGTGAGACGAGCCCACCGGGAACCCAAGGAGCTCTGAGGGGTGCCGTGGCGGCGAAGCGCTCGAGCGAGTTGGCCCCCGAATCCCATCTCCCAGGCCCGGCGATCCGCCGCGAACTCGGCGCCGCGGCCAGCGATGTTCCCGACGATGGATGCGACTTGGACCCCAGCGATCAGGACCGCCGACACTGCGCGCAACAGATGAACGGTCAGCTGCCCTACGGTCTCGACGAGGCTTCCCCGACGGGCGAAGGTATGGGTCGCGGCCTCGGCGACGGTGCGCAGCCACCACCCCAGATGCGCCACGGCCAGAACCGGAAGACTCATCCATTGCGTCACGGTCACCGCCACGGTGTGGGACCCGAGATGATGAGCCAATTCGTGAGCGAGCACCCCGCTGAGTTCGTCCCGGTCGAGTTCGGTCACCGCTAGCGAACTGATCACCAGAAAATGGCCGCCACAGGCGAACGCATTGAGCTCGTCCTGATCGACCACGGCGAACAGAAACCGGCCATCTCGAATGCCATGGGCTTGCGCCACGGGCTCCCACGCCCTGAGGATGCGTGCGGTTTCGCTCTCGCTCGGGGCGCGCACCTGCAACAACGGAGCCAGAACGAGGCGCTGGGCCGGGCGCACGAACAGCAGACTCCCCGCCGAGAGGTAGATGAGCGCCAACACCCAGAACGCGACGCCGATCGCGAGATCCAGTACCAACCACACCGGGATCAACGACACCAACCACAGCGGCGTGAGCGCGACGACGGGCGCGAAAGCCCACCATGCCGCCGGGTCGACGCGTCGGCGGGCTCGGGACGCAGAAGACGATGCGAACCGGCGCGAACGCACTCTCGAGTCGGCCCGTCGTGTCACTGGATCAGTGAACCAGGGACCGGTGATGAGGTCAACGAGGTCCAACGGAACCGGGCTTGGCGATGCTGCTGCTAGAACGGATCCATGACCTCCGATCTTTCCGACGACGCCCGAACCCGGGGTGCGCTCGTCCTCCACGGATTCACCGGCCATCCGTCCTCGGTGGTCTCGCTTGCGGACGCCTTCACCGAAGCGGGTTTCGACGTCGAGATGCCGCTTCTGCCCGGACACGGGACCACGGTGGCCGACATGATTCCGACCCGCTGGGCGGACTGGTCGGCAGCGGCCGAGGCGGCGCTCGAGAGGCTTCAGCGCCGGTGCTCTCAGGTGGTCGTGGCGGGGCTGTCGATGGGAGGAACGCTCGCGTTGTGGCTCGCGACCCGCCACCCCGATCTGCACGGGGTCATAGCGGTCAACCCTGCGGGCGCCCCTCAACCCGATGAGATCCTCGTCGCGCTCGAGGAACTCGTCGAACAGGGCATCGAGACCATGCCCGGGATCGGGTCCGACATCGCCCAAGAAGGCGAGGTCGAACAGGCGTATGACGAGACTCCGATCGAGGCGCTGATCTCGTTGATGCGCGAGGGAGTCGCACCGTTGGTGGATCACTACGGCGAGGCTCGAGTCCCGCTGCTTCTGGTCACCTCCCGTCAGGACCATGTCGTCGATCCGGCCCAGAGCGATCTCGTGGCCGGGGCCTGGGGGGGTGGGGTGACTCGGATGATGCTGGAACGTTCGTTCCATGTCGCGACCCAGGATCTCGACCGGGCTGACATCGCGGCTCGGGCGGTCGCATTCGCAGTGGAGCCGACGCCGTGAGTCTGTTCGCTGCGATCCCGTCTCCGAGTTCGGGTTCGATCGAACTCGGACCCTTGCGCCTCAATGCCTACGGGTTGATGATCGCAGCAGGCGTCGTCGCGGCGGTCTGGATCGCTGGGCGTCGTCTCGAGCGTTCAGGTGCGGGAACCAGAGACGATGTGTCCTCGGTTGCGGTGTGGGCGGTTCCTGCCGGGGTGGTAGGCGCTCGGCTCTACCACGTGATCACCGATTGGGATCGTTTCTCTGACCGCCCCGGGGACATCGTGCGCATCTGGGAGGGTGGCCTGGGAATACCCGGAGGCATCGCCGCAGGAGTCATCGTGGGCTGGTGGGCCACCCGTCGCCGAGGAGTGGCGATGGCGCCGATGCTCACAGCGGTCGCCCCCGCCATTCCTGTGGCCCAAGCCATCGGGCGATGGGGCAACTGGTTCAACCAAGAACTCTTCGGACGGCCCACCTCGGGGTGGTGGGCGCTCGAGGTCTCCGATTCGAAAGCGGCCGCTGCGGGTTATCCCCCCGGCACGACGTTCCATCCGACCTTTCTCTACGAATCACTGTGGAACCTCGGACTCGCCGTGGCTCTCATCGCGATCGAGCGGCGGTTCCGCATCGGACCCGGGCGTCTGTTCGCCTGGTACGTGGCTGGATACGCCTTAGGACGGTTCTGGGTCGAAGGGCTGCGGATCGACGAAGCCACCGAGTGGGCTGGGTTGCGGCTCAATCAGTGGATGGCGATCCTCGTGGGTGTCGCCGCCATCGGGTTCCTGGTGATCGATCGCCGTCGTCAACGCGCCGCTGGATCATCGGAGATGGCGGGACCACGTCCCGAATCGAACCCTGGCGAGGACGTCGCCGAGTCGGCTCTCGTCGACGATGGCTCTCATGTCGAACTCGCAACGACCGAGCTCGCATCGACCGAGATCGCATCGACCGAGGTCGCATCGTCCGAGATCGCCCCGGAGTCGCCGACCTCGGATCATGAGCCGAAACCTCGGGACTGATCGGGAACGTCTGGGGATCCGAGGTCGCGCAGACGCCGTGCCAAGTCCTCGGGGACGACCGGGTTGAAGTACTCGCCGGCTCCGATCTCCGCGGCGGCGATATAACGAAGGCGATCCGGGCCCCGCCACGGAGAGACGATCTCGACATGCAGCCAGGGCTCGATCTCGCCGCCGGTGACGGTGGGGCCTTGGGTGATCCACATCATGTACGGCATCGGGCCCTGGGCGAGACGGTCGAGTCGAACGAGCACATCTCCCAGGATCGCAGCCAGCCCGTCGCGACTGGGGTCGTCGAGGTGGACCAGGTCAGGAACACGGTGGATCGGAGCGAGCGTGACGGCCACGGGATGTTCTGGTGCCCACGGAACCCAGGCCTCCCAGCCCGCCATCGAGCTCACCATGCGAGGCGACGCCCCAGTCGGGGTGGCCTCGTCGATGGTGGCGTCGCCCCCGTCTCGATCCCGTAGGGGTGTCCACCCCTGGGCGAACGTCGTCGAGGGCCGGGTCGGAACATGGTCGTACGCATAGATCTGACCATGGGGATGATGGATGGTGGCTCCGACCTCGGCCCCGCGGTTCTCGAAACACAACACGTAGTCCACATCGTGACGTGCTCCCAGCACTGCGGTGCGTTCGGCCCACAGATCCACCACCTCGCGGCGATGAGACTGCGACAACCCTCCCAGTGATGCATCGTGATCGGGGCTGAACAACACGACCTCACAGCGGTCCCCCGTCATCGCCGGCCAGCGATTCACAAAGCATCGGACCCGATAGGGATCGGGAGCCTCGAGGCCTCCCACGCAAAACGGGCAGTCCGTATCGGGAAGGTGGGGTCGGTGTTGGCGATGAGCGACCACGTGGACTCTCGTCTGACGATGCGCGTCGATCCGCGGTGACGAGGGGCTGAGCGCGTCCACGGCCTCACGCTATGCGCACGGGTAGCGTCGCGTCGTGGCTGCGCAGCTGGTCGATCTCTCCACACCCGATGTCGGATTGGTGATCGATGTCAGCGGCGGTGTCCCCATCATCGTGCACTGGGGGGCTCCGGTATCGGGCGAGGAACTCGCCGCCGTGCTCGCCGCTCATGAGCGGCCTCTGGCTTTTGGTCGCCCCGACGATCCGGTCCGTCCCGGTGTGGTGGTGTTGCATGCCGATGGGTCCGCGGGCCGTCCCGGTCTCGAAGGTCACCGCCATGGTGGTCGGGACTGGGCCCCCTGGTTCGAACCCGCCGGAGTCGAGACCGATGCGACATCGACCCGCCGACGAGTCCTGGTGCGAGGCATCGACGAGAACGCGGGACTCGTGTTGACCACCGAGATCGAACTCGCCGATCACGGGATGATGCGCCTGCGGTCACGGATCTCCAATCAGCATCCGCGGCGGTACCTGCTCGATCGTCTGGCGCTGTCGGTTCCCGTTCCCACTCGAGCTGGCGAACTGCTCACGATGACGGGAGCCTGGGGACGTGAGGCTCGCCTGCATCGTCAAGCGTGGCCTGCGACCGCGGTCATCTCCGAGCATCGGGGGGCACGACCGACCTCGACACGCCCTTCGGTCATGTGGGCGCTCGAGTCCGGGGCCGGAGAGTGGTCCGGAGAGGTGTGGGCAGTCCATGTCGCGTGGAATGGCAATCACGTCCTCGTGGCCGAGACGATGCCCGATGGTCGCCGCCATGTGCAGGGAGCCGAGTTGTTGCATCCCGGGGAGATCTGTCTCGAACCTGGTGAGAGTTACGACTCCCCGTGGATGCTCGCGGCCTGGTCCGGATCGGGGCTGACCGCGGCCTCTTGGAGATTCCATGACGAGGTGCGAGCTCGCCGTCCGCTCTCGGGGGCGACCTCTCGTCCGGTGATCGTGAACACCTGGGACGCCATGCGTTTCGATGTCGACGGCGATCGCCTCATCGAGTTGGCGGCCCGAGCTGCCGAGGTCGGATGTGAACGCTTCGTCATCGACGACGGCTGGTTCGCCGCTCGGCGCGACGACCACTCGTCGCTGGGGGACTGGTGGCCCTCGCCGCAGCGCTATCCCGACGGCTTGGCAGCGGTACTCGACACCATTCGGGCACGTGGCCTCGATATCGGGTTGTGGGTGGAGCCCGAGATGGTCAGCCCCGATAGCGACCGCTTTCGTTCGGATCCGAGCGCGGTTCTCGTCACCCCGGGCTATGCGGCTGCGACCGAGCGCCATCAACTCGTCGTGGATCTGACCCGTCCCGACACCTGGAGCGATATCGCCGACACGCTGGTCGATCTGCTCGACACCATGGACATCCGGTGGCTGAAGTGGGACATGAACCGAGATCACCGCCAGGCCTCCACGGCCTCGGGGGCGGCGGGAACCCACGCCCAGACAATCGCCGTGAGCGCACTCATGGACACCCTGCGAACCCGCTGTGAAGGTCTCGAGATCGAAAGTTGTGCTGGCGGCGGAGGACGCGGAGATTTCGCCACACTCGAGCAGTGCGTGCGGGTATGGCTGAGCGACAGCACCGATCCAGTGGAACGAGCATGGATCCAACAGGGATGGTCGCTGATACTGCCCCCCGAGGTCTGGGGTACCCATCTCGGAGCTGATCCGACACCGGTCAGTCGCCGCCGACGCCGTCTGGGATACGCCGGTCTGGTCGCGTTGTGGGGACATCTGGGCGTCGATATGGATCTGGTGGCGACATCGCCTGAGGACCTCGCAGACGTAGCCGGGATCATCGCTGTTCATCGACGATTGCGAGACCGATTGCATACGGGGGACTTCGTCCGATTCGATCCCCCGAGCACCGGCTCGCAGGCATTCGGGGTCTACGCACGAGATCGTCGGTGGGCGGCGGTGACATGGCTGCAGATGACCACCGATGACGTCGCCGTTCCCGGTCCCTGGCGCCTCTTGGGGCTCGATGCGCACACCCGATACCGGATTCGTCGGATCCCGGTGCCCGGAGACGTCACCGATGCTGCTCGGGCCCGGCCGCCGTGGATGGATCCCGACGCAGAGACGGTCATGACGGGTGCGACCCTCGCTGCGATCGGGTTGCCCGCACCGGTGCTTGGACCCGAGTCCGGAGTTCTCCTCGAGCTGGAAGCCCTCGCAGGTCCCAGCGCCCTCTAGTCTCGGAACTCGTGTCCGAGCTCATCACCGTCGCCGACATCGTCAAAGTCGCTCGTCTCGCCCGACTCGAGTTGACCGAGGACGAACTCGACCGCAGCGCCCGAGAACTGTCGTCGATGTTGGGTCATTTCGCCGATATCGACGCCCTCGACCTCGACGACGTCGAACCGATGACCCAGCCCTACGCCCTGACCAACGTGCTGCGTGACGACGTCGAGATTCCGACTCTGGACCGCGACGAGGTCCTCGCCCAGGCCCCGGCTGCTCAGGACGGCCAGTTCCGGGTTCCCCCCGTGAAAGGAAGCGAGTGATGAGCGCCCGAGATGTAGCGGCTCAGGTCCGCTCCGGCGCCCGCCCGGCCACCGAGGTCATCGATGAGGCCTTGGGGCGTATCGCTGAGCGCGACGACGAGATCCACGCCTTCAACCTGGTCGTGGGTGATGCCGCCCGAATGGCCGCGCAGCGCATCGATGACGCCGTGGCCCGGGGTGAGGATCCAGGGCCTCTCGCGGGTGTTCCGGTGGCGCTCAAGGACAACATGTGCACCCGTGGGATTCCCACCACCTGTTCGAGTCGGATCCTCGAGGGATGGTGTCCGCCCTATGACGCCACGGTGGTCGAACGACTCGAGGCTGCCGGCGCCATCATGATCGGCAAGACCAACCTCGACGAGTTCGCCATGGGATCCTCCACGGAGAACTCGGCGTTCGGCCCCACGCGCAATCCCCTCGATCCCACGCGGGTCCCGGGAGGTTCCTCTGGTGGTAGCGCCGCGGCAGTGGCCGCGGGATACGCCCCGATCTCACTGGGATCCGATACCGGCGGATCGATCCGCCAACCCGCCGCATTGTGTGGCGTCGTGGGAGTCAAGCCCACCTACGGGGTCGTCTCTCGCTATGGCTTGGTGGCCTTTGCCTCGAGTCTCGATCAGATCGGTCCCTTTGCAGCCGATGTCCCCGATGCCGCCGTCACCCTCGAGGTCATCGCCGGTCACGACCCCCGAGACTCCACCAGCATTCCGCGACCGGCGCCGCGACTCGTCGACGCGATCCAGCGTGATGTCGCCGGGTTGCGGATCGGGCGCATCACCGATCTGCCCTCGGGGGCGGACCCCGATGTCGAGGCACGTCTCGAGGCGGCATTCGATGCCCTGGCTGCTGCGGGAGCCAGAATCGTGGACGTCGAGGTTCCCGCCTTCACCTATGGCCTGACCGCCTACTATCTGATCGCCCCGGCGGAGGCCTCGAGCAATCTCGCCCGCTATGACGGGGTGCGGTACGGCTTGAGGGTGCCGTCGGGCGACACGAATGCCATGTATGCCGCCACGCGCGAAGCCGGGTTCGGAGACGAGGTGAAGCGGCGCATCATGTTGGGCACCTACGCATTGTCGGCGGGGTACTACGACGCCTACTACGGCAAGGCTCTCAAGGTCCGACGACTCATCGCTGCCGATTTCGATGCGGCCTATACGCATGCCGATGTGTTGTTGACGCCCACGACGCCCAGCGTCGCGTTCCCCTTCGGCGACAAGACGGCCGATCCCTATGCGATGTATCTGTGCGATACGTACACGATCCCGTCGAATCTCGCCGGACATCCCGCGATGAGCGTTCCGTGGGGAACCGGAGCCGACGGCCTGGCAGTGGGAGTCCAGATCCTCGCTCCCGCACTGGGTGACGAGGTCATGTTCACGGTGGCGGCCGCGTTGGAGCGGGCGGCGGAGACGGAGCGAGCGGGATGAGCGAATCGGTACTGCCCGATGGGTGGGAGATGGTCATCGGACTCGAGGTCCATGTGGAACTCGCGACTCGGACCAAGTTGTTCTCCGGAAGTCCGAACCGGTTCGGGGACGAACCCAACACCAACATCGACCCGGTGACCCTCGGGCTTCCAGGGGCGCTTCCCGTGCTGAATCGTCAGGCCGTCGAGTTGGCCATGCGGATCGGTTTGGCTCTCAACTGCACCGTTCAGCGCAGCATCTTCCACCGCAAGAACTACTTCTATCCCGACCTGCCCAAGGCGTATCAGATCAGCCAATACGACCAGCCTCTCAACGTCGACGGTTGGCTCGAGCTGCCCGATGGGGCCCGCGCGGGGATCGAGAGAGCCCATCTCGAAGAAGACACCGGTAAGAGCACGCATCTGGGTGGAGCCGGAGGTCGGATCCATGGCAGCGACGCGTCGTTGCTCGATTTCAACCGCGCCGGCGTGCCCCTGGTCGAGATCGTCGGACGCCCCGATCTCCACAGCTCGGAACAGGCTCGCCAGTATGTGACCGAGCTGCGAGCGATCCTCGTGGCCATCGACGCCTCCGACGCCCGGATGGAAGAGGGTTCGATGCGCGTCGATGCCAACGTGTCGGTACGGCGTCTCGGTGACGAGCTCGGCACGCGGTGCGAGATCAAGAACGTCAACTCGGTGCGGTCGTTGGGTCGAGCCATCGACTACGAAGCCCGTCGCCAGGTCGATCTCATCCTCGATGGGTCCTCGGTGCGTCAAGAGACCCGCCACTGGAGCGAGACCGACGGCCGGACCCACACCTTGCGCACCAAGGAAGACGCGGATGACTACCGCTATTTCCCCGAACCCGACCTGGTGCCCCTCGATCCCGATCAGGAGTGGATCGAGCGCGTTCGGGCATCGCTGCCGGCATTGCCCGCCCAACGGCGACGAGATCTGGCCGAGGTCGTGGGGGCTCGGGCTGACTCGGTGGGAGTGGTCGTGGTCGTGGAACGAGGCCAAGACGAGTACGTGGCAGCGGCGATCGCGGCGGGAGGCGACCCCGAGCGGGTGCTGGTGCACGTCCAGCAGGCCTACGCCGATCAAGGCGAACACCCTGACGTCCCCGCTGAGTCTCTCGCTCGGCTCACGACCATGGAGCGCTCCGGTGCTCTCACCGCGACCCAGGCCAAGACCGTGCTCGCGGACATGTTGGACGGGGTCGGGACCGACCCCGAAACGATCGCTGCGTCCCGAGGTTTCGAAGCCCTCGACACCGGGGCCCTCGATGCCTTCGTCACCGAGGCGATCGCAGCTCAGGCCGATGCCTGGGCCAAGTTCTGCTCGGGTGAGGACAAAGCCGTCGGAGCCCTGGTCGGAGCGGTGATGAAAGCCTCAGGTGGCCAGGCCGACGGCAAGGCCGTGACCGCCGCCCTGAGGCAGCGACGAGACTCGACGTTAGGGTGAGATCGGGTCGAAAGGACCCATGACGCACCGGGTACGTCGGCCGACACAGGAGAGCCACATGGACCGGATCGAGATCAACGGCCTTCGAATTCTCGCGCTCGTCGGCGTCTTGGACCATGAGCGACTGTCGCGTCAACCCTTGCAGGTGGACCTGAGCCTGGGTGTGGACCTGCACGACGCCGGACTCAGCGATGACCTCGATGACACCGCCAACTACGGGGCAGTCTCCGAAGCGGTCGTTGCGACCGTCGAGGCGAGTTCGGATCTTCTCCTCGAACGACTCGCCGCGCGCATCGCCACGGTGGCGCTCGGATTCACCGGCGTCGAGGAAGTCACCGTCACCGTGACCAAACTTCGTCCTCCGATCCCCGCTGATGTCGACACGACGGCGATTCGTATCACCCGCACCCGAGCCGAGGTCGCTTCAGTCGGCTCGGGCGCGCATCGGGCTTTCGTCGCCCTCGGCTCGAACCTGGGTGATCGCGAGTCGTATCTGCGGTTCGGGGTGAGCTCACTTGGCGATGTGGTCGCGTGCTCCCAGGTCTGGGAGACCGATCCCGTCGGAGGGCCCCAAGATCAGGGCGCGTATCTGAACATGGTCGTCGAGGTGGCCACCGATCTGGATCCGTTCGCCTTCTTGCGCCGCTGCCATCGCATCGAAGCCGCCGCGGGTCGCGAGCGCATCGTGCACTGGGGGCCGCGGACGCTCGATGTCGATCTCATCTTCCATGGCGACCGCCGAATCGAGTCCCCCGAGTTGACCCTGCCGCATCCGCGCTACGCCGAGCGGCGCTTCGTTCTGGCGCCGTTGTCCGACATCGCTCCTGAGCGGTGCCCCGAAGGTTGGCAGGACCGGTTGGCTGATGACGGGGTTCGTCCCCTGGGGCCTCTCGAGCTCTGAGGTCAGGGACGAGAGCCGATGACCGACGATGCGATGACGCAGGTCGCGACGCTTGGGAGCGACTCAGGCCACGCCGAGGCGACGCTCGAAGGAGCGAACCTTGGCGGGGTAGTGAACCCGGCCGTACTCGGGCTGTTGTTTCACGACGATCTCGAGCAGTTCGTCGTGTTGGGCGGTCTCTTTCCAGGGGAGCGCCACATACAACGGGAGTCCGAAAACGCGCAGTTCGCTGAGGCGTCCGTAGACGAGTTTCTGGTAGACGTAACGCTCTTCCCAGGGCCAACCAGAGGGCGCGAACCCGGTTCCGGGATCGAGGATGCAGCGTTCGCGCATCGAGAACCGATCAGCCTCCGCGAGGCGGGCGGCGAAGAAGTCGAGCATCACCCCGATCGGATCCGCGCGAACCATCTCCATGTCACGAGGGTTCGGCCCCGACAAGAACGGCACCACCACGTCCACGCCGGCATCAGCCGCGATCTGCCACATCTCGTCGGTCTGCATCCCGTTCGCAGCGTTCAAGACGGTGGCTCCCGCCGACAGCGCGCGGCGTGCCACCTCTGGTCGCCAGGTGTCCACGCTGACGGGAACTCCGAAATCCACCAAGACCGGGATGAGATGTTCGAGGCGGGACCATTCGTCGGTCCAGTCCACGATCGTGGCGGCGTCGGTGGAACCTTGGCCGCCGAGATCGATCGCATCAGCACCATCAGCGAGCAGGGAACGAGCTCGCTGCGTCGCCTGCTCTGGGGTGGTTGCGATCGAATCCAGATTCAGCGAGTCGGGACTCGCGTTCACGACGCCATACAAGAACACGGAACCGCACCGTATCGGGGAGGTCACCGATGAGCACCGTTCGCACATTCGACGTTCGCCAGTGGGATGTCGAGACCGCCCTCGAAGCCAAGGGTTCGACCACCGTCTCGATGTGTATTCCCTGTCGCAACGAGGTGGCCACGATCGGGTCGTTGGTACGACATATCCGGACCCATCTCATCGACCGTCACGGTCTCGTCGATGAACTGATCGTGCTCGACGACCGATCCACCGACGACACCGCCGTGGTCGCAGAACGCGCCGGCGCCCGCGTCGTGCCCATCGATGAGGTCCATGCCCGCCACGGAGTAGGTCACGGTAAAGGCAACGCGTTGTGGGCGACTCTCGAGGCATCTCAGGGTGACCTGATCGTGTGGTGCGACGGCGACGTGACCAGTTTCGAACCGGTTTGGGTACCGAGACTGCTCATGCCGTTGTTCACCGAGGACTCCTTGGCCTTGGTGAAAGCGACCTATCACCGCCCCGAGCACTACGGAGGAGGGGGCCGCACGACCGAACTGGTCGCTCGACCGCTGTTGTCGTTGTTCTTCCCGGCACTGACCGGTCTGGACCAACCCTTGGCCGGTGAATTTGCAGGTCGGCGGCGGTCACTCGAGCAGATCCCCTTCGTCGAAGGGTGGGGGGCCGAGATCGGCATGCTCATCGATCTCGCCGCCCGGTTCGGACCCGAGTGCATCGGTCAGGTCGATCTCGACACCCGGCGCCACCGTCACCGTTCGTTGCTCGAGTTGTCCGTGCAGGCTGCCGAGGTCATGGCCACGGTGCTCGCCCGCACACCTGCGGCGGCTTCGTTCGCCGCAGATGAACTCGTACTCACCCGCGGCGATGGCACGTCGGTGCCGATCCATCTCGATGAACGGCCGCCCTTGGCGCGGGTGCGTTCAGAGACCGATCGTGATCCGGTGGCCGGCTCCTGATACGACCACGGATGCGCGGGTGGCGAGCCGGGTGAGTCCCGGTCAGGGAACCAGAGCGACTTTGCCGGCGATTCGGCGGTGGGCGAGATCCTCGAGGGCGCGAGCGGCATCCGAGAACGGATACGTCACAGGTTCGACAGGGGAGAGGTCGCCACGCGAGATCGCGTCGAAGACCTGGTCGAGCATCGCGGCGTCCTGTTGAGGATGGGTCATGGCCCAGCCTCCCCAATCGACCCCGATGACGCGTCGGTTGCGCAACAGGATCTGGTTGGCCGGCAACTGGGGTATTCCGGTCACGAACCCGATCACCAGGTACTGACCGTCCTCACCCAACGCTCGTAGACAGGCGGTGCCGACCTCGCCGCCGATGGGGTCGTAGAGAGCGTCCACCCCCGTTGGCGCACCCCACTGGGATGCGATCTCCTTGGCTCGAGTTTTGACGTCTTCAGTGGAGGAGTCGATGACGGCTTGGGCACCTTTGGTGATGGCGAGCTCGCGTTTGTCCGATGTCGATGCGGCGGCAATCACGCGAAGTCCGAGATACCGGCCGATGTCGACCGCCGCGAGACCGACTCCCGATCCGGCGCCGAGAACGAGCAGGATCTGGCCCGGATCGAGGCGGGCTCGATCCACCAGTGCGAACCAACTCGTGAGATAGCTCTGCACGAAGGTGGCGGCCTGACCATCGGTCATGGTGTCGGGAAGCAGTCGGACCCGACGAGCTCCCACCACGACCTCGTCCACACAGCCACCCCCAAAGCCGAGATTCACCATGACTCGGTCCCCGACGTGGACCTCGGTGACCTCGGAACCGATCTCCACGATGCGGCCTGCGACTTCCATCCCCGGGGTGTAGGGGAGGGGCGGCTTGATCTGATAGGCGCCTTGGATAATGAGACCGTCGACGAAACTCAGTCCACAGGCACCTGAGGCGAGACGAACCTGATGGGGCTCGAGTGGTGGAGAGGGTCGTTCTTCGACGATCAGATTCTCGATGGGTCCGAACTCATGACACACGACCGCTCGCATGAGGCGAACCGTAGTCACCCCGGCGGTGTCGACGAGGCTCTGAACGCGTGCACAGCCCGCGGGGTCATCGTCGCGAGATCGTCGGGACCGTCGACGCCTGCGAGAGCCATGACATCCTCGACGTCGAACCAGGCGAGTTCTCCACCGGGTCCCTCACCCTCTTCGCGTCGCACCGCGACGTCGGGAGAGGCCGTGAACAGATAGGCGAGATTCCAGTGGCGATGATCGGTCTCGGCGGTGTCGGTGACATGGACGCCAAAGGGGCCCGGTCGCCGCAGTCTCAACTCGGGCGGGCCCAGTCCGGTCTCCTCGGCCACCTCGCGCCAGATCGCCTCGGTCACGGTCTCATCAGGATGAACATGTCCTCCCGGTGAGGCCCAACCCAGACGGCGGTGGCGTACCAGGAGCAGCCTGGTGCCCTCGGGGTCGAAGATCCAGGCCGTCGCGCAGACGTGGCCTGCGATGACGTCGGCATCATCACGGCTGAGGCCGCGACGAAGCTGGCCTGCGAATCCATCGGGATCGAGGTCGCAACTCTCCATCTCGGCGAGGACCCCAGGATGAACACCGGGGATATCGACAGTCGGATGGGGACGCCCCATGGGGCCTCAGCCCTGTCGGATGAAGGCCATGACCTCGGCTCGGGCCGCGGCATCGGAGCGATAGATGCCTCGCGCCGAGGAAGTCACGGTACGGCTTCCGGCCTTGCGCACCCCGCGAATCGACATACAGGAATGCTCGGCTTCGACGACCACGAGGACTCCCGAAGGGCTCAACATGGTCTCCATGGCATCGGCCAACTGGCTCGTCAGACGCTCTTGGACCTGGAGCCGGCGGCTGTAGCCCTCGACGAGGCGAGCGAGTTTGGACAGACCCGTGAAACGACCCATGGTGCCGGGGAGATATGCGATGTGAGCGGTTCCGGTGAAGGGAAGCATGTGGTGTTCACACAGCGATGTGAAGGGGATGTCGCGCACGAGAACCATCTCGTCGTGCTCGATCTCGAAGGTGGTGGCGAGATGCTCCTCAGGTTCCTCGGAGTTCCCAGCGAGGAGTTCGGCCCACATGCGGGCCACCCGTGACGGGGTGTCGAGAAGTCCATCTCGGTCAGGGTCCTCGCCCACGGCGAGAAGGAGTTCCCGTACTGCGGCGCGGGCACGGTCGATGTCGACGGCGGTCGTAGTGGTGGAAGGGGGCACGATTCGGCCCTTTCTGCTCGACGGCGAGCCCGAGGCTAGCGGGGTGCTCGTAGTGTGGGGACGTGGCCGAGACGAGCACCCACCATCGCGACGACCGAGTCGTGCTCGGAACCTGTCATCACGATTGTCCCGACACCTGCGGTTGGCAGGTGACGGTACGCGAGGAGGCCTCGGGGCCGGTGGCGGTGAGCCTGCGCGGCAACCGCGAGCATCCGACTTCGAAGGGAGAACTCTGCCCCAAAGTGAACCGGTTCCTCGACCGGGTGTATCACCCCCAGCGACTGCTTCATCCTCTGGTGCGCACCGGACCGAAAGGATCTCGCTCGTTCCGGCGGGCCAGTTGGGATGAGGCTCTCGAGGTGATCGCCACGCGGTGGCGCGACATCATCGACACGTGGGGTGGTGAAGCGATCCTGCCCTGGTCGAGCGCTGGAACTCAGGGACTTCTCCAGGGCACATCGCTCGATCGTCGATTCTTCGCCCGACTCGGAGCGACCCGACCCCTGGGATCGATGTGTGGTCTGGCGGCCGGGGCGGGAATGGAAGCCACGACGGGTTCGCGTCGAGGTTCGGATCCCTTCGATGTCCGCCATGCGCGGCTGGTGTTGTTGTGGGGCACCAACACCAAGGTCACGAACCGTCATCTGTGGCCGGCGATCGAGGCCGCTCGATCCGATGGCGCGACGATCGTGGTGATCGATCCGTTGCGTACCGCGACCGCGCAGGCGGCGGACTGGTTCGTTCAGCCTCTCCCGGGTACCGATGTCGCGTTGATGTTGGCGATGATGCACGTACTGATTCGTGACGGACTCGTGGATCGCGAGTACGTCGACGCCCATACGGTTGGTTTCGAGGATCTCGTCAGCCACGTCGCCGAATGGACACCCCAAAGAGCCTCGGCGTTGTGTGGGGTGCCCGCCACCGAGATCGAGACCCTGGCGCAGTACTACGGGGAGGAACCGAGATCCTTCATCCGGTCTCTGGTGGGTCCTGAGCACCATGCCAATGGGGCGATGTTCTTTCGGACCTTGGCATGTCTGCCCACCCTGACTGGTGCGTGGCGTCATCGCGGTGGCGGACTGGCTCGCAGCGTCGGATCCTGGTCCTCGGTTGACGTCGACGAAAGCGTCTTCGACGGTTCGCATCTGTGGCCGGGAGGGGTGGCTCCTCGTTCGCTCCAGGTGAACCATCTGGGTCGAGCCCTCACCCATGAGCGGCTCGACCCCCCGATTGCATCGCTCGTGGTGTGGAACGCTAATCCGGCTGTGACTGCGCCTCGGGCGGCGCTCGTGCGACAAGGCCTCGCTCGAGAGGATCTCTTCACTGTCGTCAGCGAGCAGTTCCTCACTGATACCGCGGCGTATGCCGACGTGGTGTTGCCCGCAACGACGCAGATCGAACACCTGGATGTCGTGGCGTCCTGGGGTCATCTGTATCTCGGGTGGAACGAACCGGCGATTCCGCCACGCGGGGAGGCGATCCCCAACACCGAGCTCTGGCGACGACTCGCCGAGGCGATGGGGTTCGAGGAACCGGAGTTGTTCAGTTCGGATGCCGAACTTCTCCATGATGCGCTCTCGCGTGTCGATCTCGACACCCTCCGACGCGACGGATTCATCCGTTTGTCACTGCCCGAAGACCTTCAGCCCTACGCCCAGGGAGGTCCTGATGGTCCGGGTGGCGTCGTGAGCTTGCGGTCGCATCGTCTCGAAGCCGCGGGCCTGGCGGGGTTACCGACCTTTGTCGCTCCTGAACGCATAGCTGACACCGAACGTCCTCTGGCCTTGATGACCGCCAAGGTCCACACCCGCTTCTTGAACTCCTCGTACTCGCCTTTGCCGGGTCACGGTGATCGCGAGGGTGAGCCATTCGTGGAGATCGATCCTCGAGACGCCGACGCCCGCGGGATCGCATCGGGTGACCTGGTGCGAGTCCACAGCCGTCATGGATCGTTGGAGCTACCCGCATTGGTGCCCGACAGGTCCCAGGCCCGAGTTCGCCCCGGCGTGGTCCTCGTTCCCTTTGGATGGTGGCGGGCCCAGCATCTCGACGGGGGCTGTGCCAACGACCTCACCGGTGACACGTTGACGGATTGGGGCGGGGGAGTGGGCTACTACGACGTGGCGGTCGAGGTCGAGCGACTCGACCCCTGACGGGTCCTGGTACGGGGTTGGCGCTGAACCCCATACCGGCAACGCGCCGTGGACGTCGTCGCCGGTATCGGGGGTCGCAGCACTCTCAGGTCGTCGGGGCGTCGATGGCGTGTTGCATCAAGGCATCAAGTCCTACGTGCTCCAACGCCATGACATGCGTTGCAGCAAGGACCACGGGCGGGGCCACGCCCGCTTCGTAGGCCTCGAGCCATCGACTGGCGCATAGACACCATTGATCTCCCGGCTTGAGACCAGCGAAGCCGTACTGGGGCATCGGAGTGACGAGATCGTTGCCGCGTGACACGCTGAACGCGAGGAATTCCTCCGTCACCCGTGCACAGACCACGTGAACCCCTGGATCGTCACCACGACAATCACAGTGCCCGGTGCGGTAGTAGCCCGTCAACGGATCGAACGAGCATGCAGCGAGGTCGCCACCGAGGACGTTGCGAGCGGTCATGATCGCATCCAACCACACCCCACGGCTCCGTGCTCAACGGTCATACGCGCCGATATCGACGATCAGGTGAGTCGCCACCGAACTGTAGAGACAGACCGAACCGTCAGCGCCGGGTCGGGCCAGGACGGCATTCGCGGTCGTGCGACCAGCGCTCAGGTTGAGATTGGAGGCTTCGGGCATCGTCGAACCACAGGGGAAGACGGTGACATAGCCCGAACCGAGCGGGTCGGTCGCCGTGACGTTCAAGACCAGCGCTCGCGCGTCTGCGGGGACGCCGCCCAGTCCGGTGAGAGGGATGTCTGTGACCGAGCCGGCGCGGCGGTGGGGGCCGGATCGGGAGTCGAAGAGTCGGGTCGGATCGATGGCGGTGAGGCTCGCCTGCGGGTCCACCGTTGCGTTCACGTCCACGATCACGTCGGTTCCAGCCGAGGTGTAGACACAGATCTCACCGCGTGACGAGATCTTCGCGAGCACCGCGTTGGGAGTCGTTCGTCCAGTGGTGAAGTTGAGATGTGACGAACCCGGTCGGGGGCGATCGCAGGGATAGACCGTGGCATACCCATCGGCGAGGGGATCGACAGCGGTCAGGTTGATCATGACGGCTGTGGCATCTGCGGGAACCTCACGGGCGTCGGTGACTCGGATTCGACTGGTCGAGTCGGGTCCCGAGCGCCTGTCGGCGCGGGTATCCAGCACCCGTACCGGTCGGATCGCTCGAACCGTCGAGCCCGCGGGGGTGTACCCGGTGGCATCGACGATGATCTGAGTCGAGGTCGAGGTGAACACGCAGATCGTGGTCGAATCCGAGACTTTGGCGAGCACGGCATTGGGAATGGTGTCGCCGGCGAGGTAGTTCAGGTTCGAGGCCTCGGGCATCACCGAACCGCAGGGAAACACCGTCAGATATCCCGGCGCCACCGGGTCGGTCACGGTGACGTTCACCATGATCGACTCGACATCGTCAGGGAGTCCGTTGACTCTCCCGAGGCGGATCTCGGTGACCGAACCTGCGCCTCGCCGGCCTTGGGGACGCGAGTCGTAGATGCGCACGGGCCGCATCGAGACCAATGACGGGCCGGGATCGTCGTCGACCCCAGGTGCAGCCGGCGGCGTCGTGGAGGGAGGCGCCGTCGTCGGGGGCGCGGTCGTGGGCGGCGCCGTCGTGGGGGGCGCAGACGTGGGGGGCGCAGACGGTGGCGGTGTGACGACGGCGGTATTGGAGGTGACCACGATGGGAGACCATCCCCAGTTCGGAACCCGGTCGATATCGCTGCCAAAGGAGTAACTGTCGTAGAGGAATGTCGCCGTCCATCGGTACGCGATGGGGTCTCCGATACACCAACTCGGAAAGGCCACACCGTACGAGCTGGTCGCCGGGTAGCTCTCGGCCACGGGGGCTGAGCACAGCCGGAGATCGGTCTCACCGAGATAGACGGTGCCTCTCAACCCACTGACTTGATACGACAAGAACACTTCGTAGTCGGTGACTCCGTCCAGGTCGGTGTCAAAGGCCCACAGCACTCCGGTGACCCCGCGAGACCATCCAAGATCGAACGAGGGGGTCGCATAGGAGGCAACGGCGATCACAGCCGTGACGACCCCGTCGTCTGCGGAGGTGGCCGCGACGACGACATCGCCGCGGCCGTCGATCACGTCGAAACGCGTATCGGTCAGCGTGCTGGCGGCACTGAGAGCGGCGCCAGAAACGAGTGCTCGACCATCTGGCGATTCGCTGTGAGCTGGCGCCGCTGTGAACAGGAGCAGGGTCAGTGCTGTCGCAGTCGAGCGGGTGATCAGAGACATGGTGGACCTCCGGAGATGTCACGACGCCGCGAGGGTTTCGAGGGTCGGGTTCACCTTCTTTGGACGCGCGCAACCATGAATCGGATGACGCCGGGGCGATCGAGGAGCGCGGGTCTGAGCTCGTTGGACCCGATCGGGCCAGGAGTAGCGCACTCGTTACGGGGAGCGGATCGACGACATCACCCCAGGAGAGGCGTAGCGCCGGACGCTCTCAGAGCACGGTGACATCGAAGAGGCTGCCGACTCCGTAGGTGACGCCGGTGGCTACCACGAGGATCACGGCTTGTCGCAATGCGGTACGCGGTATGGGGCGTTCGGCCAGGCGTCCGATGAGCCCCCCCACGATCAGCGCTCCGACGATGCCCGCCAGCAACGATCCGAGCTTGGCCGCGCCGCCCGAGCCGATGTACCAGGGAAGGACGGGGACGGCGGCGCCGAGCAAGAAGCACAACAACGACAAGATGGCCGCGGCCCATGGAGACGGGAGATCATTGGGATCGACGCCGAACTCTTCGCGGGCATGCACCAGGACGGCATCTTCTGGTGACGCCATGACCTCACGAGCGGCGGTCATAGCGCTCTCGCGGCTCATGCCGTGGGTCTCGTACATCGCGGCGAGTTCGTTGGTTTCGTTCTCCGAGTTGATGCGGTGCTCTCGTCGTTCGATCTCGAGTTCGCGAAGGACCATCTCGTTTTGGGCCGACACCGAAACCCATTCACCGGCGGCCATGCTCGCGGCCCCGGCCACCGCTCCGGCAATTCCGGAGAGTCGCACGACCTCGGCTGCGACTCCCGACCCGGCAAAGCCGAGCACCAGCGACACGTTCGATACCAGCCCGTCGCTGACTCCGAACACGGCGGCGCGCGCCAGACCTCCCGAGACGGAGCGATGTCGGTGCTGGTCCATCGGTGCTCGCTGACTCACGCGTCCACGCTAACCCGATCCCGACGAGGCGACACGTCCTGGTGTCGATCTCCGGGTTGGGACCGGCCAGAGCCAACGGGTCGCGCATGTCGTGATCGGTGGGCGTCGGTACCCTGAGCCGGTGACCTCCTCGTCGACGGACACGGCCCAGGTGGCACAGGGCGCGCCGAGTATCGGCGACCACGAGGCTCCACATCCTCCACCTCAAACACCGGGACGCTCCCACGGCTGGCGCTTGCTCGTCCGTCTCGTGGTGGAGCACCGGCGAGGCCTGTTGATCGCCACGGTCGCGGGCCTGATCTGGAGCCTCGCCAAGGTTTCGGTTCCCCAGCTGACCCGTTTGGCCATCGATCGCGGCATCGTGGGCGGTGGATCGTTGTGGTGGTGGTCAGGAATCATTCTCGTTGCGGGTGCCGTGGTGGGAGTGAACACCGCTCTTCGACGGTGGTTCGCGTTTCGCGAGAGTCGGATCACCGAAAGTCGCCTGCGTCAACGGCTCTTCGATCATCTCCTCGGGCTCCACATCGGCTTTCACGATCGGGCTCAAAGTGGTCAGTTGATGACTCGAGCCTCGAGCGATCTGCAACTCGTCCAGGGCTTCGTGGTCATGGTGCCCCTGACGCTGTCGAACCTGGCGATGATCCTCGGCGTCATCGTGATGTTGCTCGTGATGGATCCGGTCCTGGCCGTCGTGGCGTTGGCGCCGTTGCCCTTGGTCAACATTGCCGCCAAGCGGTTCTCGGCCACGATCCATCCCGCCGTGCTCGCAGTACAGGCCGAGCAAGGAGAGCTCGCAGCCGTGGTGGAGGAGTCCGTGGTCGGGGTGAGAGCGGTCAAGGGCTTCGGCGCCGAAGGCGTTCAGGCCCACAAACTTGCCGTCGAGGCCGAGGACATCCGTCGAACATCCACCCATACAGCGGTCATTCGCAGCAGGTACCTCCCCATCCTGGACGTGTTGCCAACCTTGGGTGTCATCGCAGTCCTCGGTATCGGAGGACACCGGGTCCTCAACGGCGCGATGACTTTGGGCGAATTGGTCGCGTTCAATGCGTCACTCGTGCTCGTCGTCGTGCCATTGCGGACCGTCGGGATGACGATCGCGTGGGGTCAGCGCGCAGCCGCAGCACTCGAGCGTGTCGATGAGATCATGTCGGTGCAACCAGCGATCGTCGACCCGCCCCGAGCGCGATCCTTGGGACCCACACCCCGAGGTGCCATTCGGTTCGATCATGTCGGTTTCGGTTACGACGCCGAACATCCGGTGCTGACGGATTTCGATCTGGAGATACCACCGGGTCGCTCCCTCGCCATCGTGGGCGCGACCGCTTCGGGAAAGTCCACCTTGGCGCGCCTACTCGTACGCTTCTACGACGTTCAGAGCGGAGCGGTTCGCTTCGATGGGATCGATGTGCGCGATCTACGTCTGAGCGAACTTCGTCGACATGTCGGCGTGGTCTTTGACGATCCGATCCTCCTTCATGACACGGTGGCTGCCAACGTGGCCTTCGCTCGACCTGAGGCCGAACGAGATGAGATTCTCACGGCGATCAGACTGGCTGGCGCCAGCGAACTCGTCGAGATCCTTCCTGAAGGGCTCGACACCGTGGTGGGCGAACGAGGCTTGTCGCTCTCGGGCGGTCAACGTCAGCGACTGGCCATCGCCCGAGTCATCCTGGCGGATCCTCGGGTGCTCGTTCTCGATGATGCGACGTCCTCGGTTGACCCGGCCAAGGAGCATGAGATCCGAGACGCCCTCACCACGGTCATGAGGGACCGCACGACCATCGTGATCGCTCATCGTCCAGCCACGATCGCTCTCGCCGACGAGGTCGCGTTCATCGGAGAGGGAAAGGTCCTCGCGCGGGGCCGCCATGAGGACTTGCTGAACCGGGACGCCCGATACCGTCTCGTGCTCGCCGATCTGGCGAGTCGAGACCATGACGACACCTCCGCGGAGGCCTGACGTCATGTGGGGGATGGCAGCGGTACGGGCGGAAGATCGTCTCGATCGGGTGCAGACAGTGGCGTTGTTGGCTCGCGCTCTGAGTTTCGCGCGACCTCATCGTCGTCCCGCTCTGGTGGCTCTGGCATGTGTCACCGTCGTCACCTTGGGAACTCTGGCGGGGCCAGTACTCGTGCGTCACGGCATCGACGCGGGCGTGTCGGCCGGTAATGCGGGGGCGTTGAACGCCGCGGTCATGGGCTATCTCGTGGTGGTCGTGATCTCCTGGCTGGCGAGTCGACGTCAGCATCTGGCTCTGAACGCCGCCGGTGAGGGGTTCCTACGAGATCTGCGGGTGTCGGTGTTCGACACCCTGCAACGACAATCCCTTGCGTACTACGACCGGCATCCAGCTGGAGTCCTCGTCGCCCGGATGACCGCCGACATCGAATCGATGGGTGAACTCGTCCAATGGGGTTTGCTGCAATTCCTCGGGGCCGCGCTGCTCTTGGTGCTCGCGCTCGGTGTACTCGTGGTGTTGTCCTGGGAGTTGACGTTGATCACCTTGATGGTCTTTCCCGTCATCGTGATCGCGTCGGTCCGCTTCCAACGTCAGGCCAATCGGGCCTATCTCGACGTACGTGAACAGGTCGGCTCGACCCTGGCCCAGGTACAAGAGGGAATCGCAACGGTCCGCGTGGTGCAGGCGAGTGGGGCCGAGGATCGTCAGCGGGCTCGGTTCTCGGACACGAACACCTCGCTGTTGCGCTCTCATCTCCACAGCGTTCGGATCTCGACGAGCTACTTCGGTCTGGTCGAGTTCGCCGGGGTCGTCGCAACCGCGCTGTTGGTCGGTGTCGGAGGGTGGCTGGTCCATCGAGGCAGCGTGTCGGTGGGAACCGTCGTCGCATTCGTATTGTTGGTCGCCAACCTGTTCGACCCGGTTCAGCAGTTGTCACAGCTGTACAACTCGCTGCAGTCTGCGGCGGCCTCCTTACACAAGCTCTTTGGAATTCTCGACCACGCCCCTGAGGTCGATGAGCGACCCGGAGCTCGTGATCTGGCGGCACGCGGGGATCTGGTGCTCACAGATGTGGGGTTTCGGTATCCGGGAACCGAACGAGACGTGGTGTCGGATGTGAATCTGACGATCCACGCCGGTGAGCGCATCGCTGTGGTCGGGCCCACGGGGGCGGGGAAGTCCACTCTGGCGAAACTGGTGGCCCGTTTGTACGACCCGACCCACGGGTCGATCACCTGGGGAGGGCTCGATCTTCGTGACGCCACCCGCTCCTCACTGCGGCGCAATTGTGTCGTGGTTCCCCAGGAGGGGTTCTTGTTCAGCGGAACGGTGGCCGACAACGTTCGTCTCGGCCGGCCTGAGGCCGATGATGCCGAGGTGCTCGCCGCGCTCGAGCGGATCGGGGTCGCGGACCGGTTTCTCCGTTTACCCGAGGGCTTTGACACCCCCGTGCGAGAGCGGGGGACCCGGCTGTCGGCGGGTGAACGCCAACTCGTGTCGTTGGCTCGAGTGGCGCTCGTCGACCCGGCGCTCTTGGTACTCGATGAAGCCACGTCGAATCTCGATCCGGGAACCGAGGCTCTCGTAGACGCGGCCCTGACCCGCCTCGTTGCCGGACGCACGGTGATCGTGGTGGCGCATCGGCTCTCCACGGTCCGTTCCGCCGATCGCATCGTGGTCGTCGATGACGGCCGCCTGTGTGAGATTGGAACCCACGATGAACTCGTGGCGCTCGGGGGTCATTACGCGGGTTTGGCCCGGGCCTGGGAACGTGCCGGGGTCTCGGGTCAGCACTGAGCGTTCCAGGGCTCGGTCGCGGGAGCTCGCCACCTAGGGTTCGGTCAGGGAGGGGATATGACCGAGGGGACCGACACCACCGAGGGCTTGGCGGCGCGCCTGGCTCGTCTGGACGACATCGAGGCGATCCGTCGATTGAAGGCCGCCTATTGCGCAGCATGCGATGACGACCACAATTCGACTGCGGTGACGGGATTGTTCGTTCCCGATGGCACCTGGGAGTCGACCTTGGGTCCGCCATGTCATGGCCATGACGCCATTCGGTCCCATTTCGACGCGATCCGAGCGAGCGGCCGGATCCGTCACTCCTCGCATATGGTCACCAATCCGGTGATCGACGTCTTGGGAGACGAGGCCCAGGGCACCTGGAGTTTCCTGATGCAGTACACCGGTCCCGATGACTCCCGGTACCGGATCATCGGGTTCTATCGCGACCGTTACGTCCGAGTCGAAGGACGATGGAAGTTCGCCTCGTTGCTCGCCGAGGTTCAAGACTCGGTTCGCCTCGAGCACTCACCCCGCTGACCGCTCCGTCCTCGGACTCGCCCCCGATGGGGGAGTGGTCAGCGAGCCACGAAATATTTGGCCCGAGGGTGGTGACAGATGATCGCCGAGGTGGTCTGCTCCGGTTGGTATTGCCATCCGGTCTCCTCGGTGACGACGATCCCGAGACGTCCAGCTTCGAGCAACTCGGCAACGGTCGCGTTGTCTTCGAGATCAGGACATGCCGGATAGCCCCACGAATAGCGGCCACCGCGATACTGCTGACGGAACAGCCCCGCCAGTGAGGGGCCGTCTTCGTCGGCGTAGCCCCACTCTTCGCGGATACGTCGATGCCAGAGTTCGGCGAGCGCTTCGGTCATCTCGACTCCGATGCCGTGGAGTTGCAGATAGTCCTGATAGCGGTCGGCGGCGAACAGTTCAGCGGCGGCGTCGCTGACCGCTGAGCCCATCGACACCAAGTGGAATGCTGCGTAGTCGAGATTGCCGCGCCCGTCCTCGTAGGGCCGGAAGAAGTCCGAGATGCACAGGTACGGATGTTCGCTTTGGCGGGGATAGTGGAATCGGCAGTGTTCCGCGGTGCGGCTCTCATCGGTCCACACCACCAGGTCGTCGCCGATCGCGTTCACGCAGAAATAGCCGTACACCACCTGAGGCACGAGCACTCCCGAGGCCTTGGCTTCGGCGATCCGCTGTCGCAGCAACGGCCGCAGACGGGCCTTGAACTCGTCATCGGTTTCGGTTGTGGAGTCGGCTCGGGTTTCGGGGCGGAACTGCCACTGATTGCGAAACAGTGCCGTTTCGTTGACGTATCCGAGGATCTCGTCGAGGGGAATGCCTTTGACCACTCGGGTGCCCAGGAACGGTGGCCGCGGGATCTCGTTGGTCGTGTCGACCTCGGGGGATCGCTGCGGGATCGGTCCGCTGGGCGCGCTCGCCCGGCTGCGCTCGGGTAGCACCCGGCCGCTGGGAACCCGGCCGAAGTCGGGATCATCGCGTCCGGACCGTTTCATCTCCATCAAGGCTTCCAGCGTCGACAGGCCCTCGAAGGCGTCGCGTCCATAAAAGACTCGACCCTCGTAGACCTCACGCAGATCCTTTTCGACATAGGTCCTCGTCAGGGCGGCGCCCCCCAACAGCACGGGCAGATCCGACATGCCGAGTCGATTCAGTTCTTCGAGGTTGTCGCGCATGATCAGGGTGCTCTTGACCAGCAGTCCGCTCATCCCGAGCGCGTCGGCGCCGACCTCGCGCACGGCCGCCACCATGTCGGCGATCGAGATCTTGATGCCCAGGTTGTGAACCGTGTAGCCGTTGTTCGAACAGATGATGTCGACGAGGTTCTTGCCGATGTCATGGACGTCGCCTTTGACGGTGGCGAGAACGAGAGTGCCCTTGGAGCTCGAGGCCTCGGACCGGTCGAGATGAGGTTCGAGATGAGCAACGGCGGTCTTCATCGTCTCGGCTGACTGCAGCACGAACGGAAGCTGCATCTGGCCGGAGCCGAAGAGATCGCCGACGACTTTCATACCGTCGAGGAGGACGTCGTTGATGATGTTCAGAGCCGCCATACCGTCGGCCATGGCCAGGTCGAGGTCTTCGGCGAGTCCATCGCGGTCACCGTCGATGATGCGATGCTTCAAGCGCTCGGTCACGGGCCAGTCGCTGCGATCCTCACGCACGGCGGTCGTGACGGTGACATCGGCGAACACCTCGAGAAGGTGGGTCAACGGGTCGTACCCCTCGCGCCGACGGTCATAGATCAAATCGAGGCAGACCTCTCGCTGCTCATCGGGGATGCGAACCAGAGGGGTGATCTTGCCGGCATGCACGATCGCGGAATCGAGTCCAGCTTCGACACATTCGTGGAGGAACACACTGTTGAGCACGTGGCGAGCTGCCGGCGACAGACCAAAGCTCACATTGGACACCCCCAGAGTCGTGTAACAGCCGGGGATCTCGGACTTGATGCGTCGGATCGCTTCGATGGTGTGAAGGGCGTCGCGGCGCAGGTCGTCGTCGCCCGTCGACAGCGGGAACGTCAAAGCGTCGAAGATCAGATCGCTCGGATCGAGTCCGTAACGCTGGGTAGCGATGTGATGGAGTCGGTGAGCGATCTCCATCTTCCATTCGACGTCTCGCGCCTGGCCGCGTTCGTCGATGAGGAGACAGATCACGGCGGCGCCGTGATCGCGAGCCAGGGAGAACACTCGGTCCATTCGGGATCCCTCGGCGTCGCCGTCTTCGAGATTCGCCGAATTGAGAATGGCTCGGCCGCCGAGGTGTTCCAGTGCCGTTTCGAGAACCTCGGGTTCGGTCGAGTCGAGAACCAAAGGAACGCTGACCTGAGTGGCGAATCGCTGGGCGAGTTCGTCCATGTCCTGAGATCCATCACGTCCGACGTAGTCGACGCACAGGTCCAGGACATGGGCCCCTTCGCGGACTTGATCGTTGGCCATCTTGACGCAGGTGTCCCAGTCGGCTGCGAGCATGGCTTCACGGAAGGCTTTGGAGCCGTTGGCGTTGGTGCGTTCGCCGATGATCAGAAACGAGTTGTCCTGGGCGAGCGTGACGGGGCTGTAGAGCGAGGTGACACTGGGCTCCACCACGGGGGATCGGCGTGGCGCTTCGAGATGGCCGACCGCCTCGACGACCTGGCGAAGATGCTCCGGTGTGGTGCCGCAGCACCCGCCGACGATTCCGATTCCGAGTTCGGTCACGTGATGATGATGGAACTGGGCGAGTTCGGCGGGGGTCAAGTCGTAGTGGGTCGCGCCATCCACAACGCTGGGGAGTCCAGCGTTGGGAAGCACGCTGATCGGAATCGGGCAGTGATGGGAGAGATGACGAAGGTGTTCTTGCATCTCGGCGGGACCCGTTGCGCAGTTGATGCCAATGACATCGGGGCGCAAACCGGTGATCGCCGTGAGCGCCGCCCCGATCTCGGATCCCACGAGCATGCGGCCTGTGGTTTCCATCGTGACTTGAACCTGGATGGGAATGTCTCGCCCTTCGGCGCGCATCGCCCGCCGGCATCCGGTCACGGCGGCTTTGACCTGGAGCAGATCCATACAGGTCTCGATCAGAAACAGATCGCATCCACCCACGATCAGTCCGCGGGCCTGAACCTCGTAGGCGTCACGGAGTTCGGCGAAGCCGATGTGACCCAAGCTCGGCAACTTCGTGCCGGGCCCGATCGATCCGGCTACGAACCGGGGGCGTCCGTCACGGGCGTAGTCGTCACACACGTCACGTGCCAACTGCGCGGCGGTCACGTTCAACTCGTAGGCCCGTTCCGGAATGGCGTACTCGATGAGAACCGGTGCGAACGCCCCGAAAGTCGCGGTTTCGACTGCGTCCACCCCCACCGACAAGAACGCGTCGTGCATGGCACGGATCACATCGGGACGGGTGGCGACGAGCAGTTCGTTGCAGCCTTCGAGGTCGGGTCCGCCGAAATCGTCGGGTCCGAGTCCGAGGTCCTGCACAAAGGTGCCAAAGGCGCCGTCGAACACGATCACCCGCTCATCGAGGGCGCGGAGGTATCCAGAGGTCGTCATGGGTACTCGTGACGATACCGGTCGGGTGTGCGCACGGTCTGATGCAAGTCCGGTCTGATGCGAGCCCGGTCCGGTATGGGACCGAGGACCCCGGTAGCGTGACGAGTCGATGGCGCGAGAACGGATCTACACCAAGGCCGGAGATGACGGCACCACCGGTCTGTTCTACGGCGGGCGCGTCCCCAAAGACAGCGTTCAACCGGTGGCCTACGGCACCGTCGACGAAGCCCAGGCGGTTCTGGGTCTCGTGCGAGCCGAACTCGATGAGGGCGAGGAACTCGAAGGCATGCTCGTGGGAGTCATGCGGGACCTGTGGGTTCTGATGGCCGAGCTCGCGACGCTCCCCGAGAATCGTTCCAAGCTGACACCGGGAGCCTCCTGTGTGACCGAGGAGATGGTGACTGCTCTCGAAGCGATGATCGACTCCCTCGACGAACGTTTCGATCCTCCGACCGAGTTCGTGGTCCCTGGTGGCTCGAAGGTGGCTGCGCTCTTGGACCTGGGGCGCACCGTCGTGCGACGCGCGGAACGCCTCTCGATACCCGCAGCGCGCCCACCGTCTCTGGTGGTTCCGTATCTCAATCGTCTCTCGGATCTGCTGTGGACCATGGCGCGCTGGCAGGAGGGCCACAGCCTGGCTGTCCGCCGGGTCGGATCGTGACCATCCTGATGTTGGCCGGTGGTGCGACTGGGGCCACCGTTCGTTTCCTCACCGCATTGGAGTCGTGATGCATCTGCCCATCGATCATCCTGCATTGAACGTTCGCCTCGCTCGCAGCGCTCCGCCAAGCGCTGGGGTCATGGGGGTCGGCGTTGCGACCTCGGGTGCGGTGCCTCGTTCGGTCGGGATGAACCGCAAGGTCCTCGAACAGCACGGGTTCACCGGCGCCCGTGCCTCGACGTTGGTCGTGCCCTCGTCGTCGAGCGCGACCGTGGTCGTGGTGGGCCTGGGCGATCCCGACGCGATCGATACCGCAGTCCTTCGGGACGCGGCGGCGGCATTGGCTCGGGCGGTTCCGGGTTGGAACCATGTCGCGACGAATCTCGTCGATGCCGGAGTGGCCGCAGGCCTCGACGCTGCCGAGGCGGCTGCAGCGGTCGTGGAGGGGGTGCGTCTGGCGACGTATCGCTATCTGGCGCTCAAGAAGGATCGCAGTTCGGCCCCCTCGATAGACACACTGACTCTCGTCGTGGCAGCCAAATCGGCATCGGCCGCGGCTCAGGGCGCCGACCGCGGACTCGTCATCGCCGATGCGGTGCGACTGGCCCGAGATCTGATCAACACGCCGCCGGTTCACCTGACCGCGACGCGTATGGCCGAGGTGGCCGCCCAGGTGGCGTCACGCTCGGGTCTTGGTATCGAGGTCCTCGATGAACAGGGCCTCATCGAGGCGAACTGTCAGGGACTGCTCAACGTCAATCGGGGCAGTACCGAACCGGCCCGACTGATCACGCTCACCTACCGACCCCGCAACGCCAAGGGCCATGTTGCGCTCGTGGGTAAGGGCGTGATGTACGACTCGGGTGGTATCAGTCTCAAGCCCTCCGACGGCATGCACGCCATGATGAAGATGGACATGTCCGGAGCTGCTGCGGTGCTCGCCACGATGTCGACGGTGTCGGCATTGGGATGCACGAGCGCGGTGACGGGGTACCTCGTGTGCACCGACAACATGCCCTCGGGAAGCGCGCTCAAGCTCGGAGACGTGATCTCGTATCGCAATGGCGTGACCGCTGAGATTCACAACACCGACGCCGAAGGACGACTGATCCTCGCCGATGGGCTGATTCTTGCGGCTGAAGAAAAGCCCGACGCGATCATCGACATCGCCACGTTGACGGGCGCGTGCATGGCGGCTCTGGGAACGAAGATGGCGGGAGTTCTGGGTAACGATCAGGATCTGGTGGACCGGGTCCGAGAGTCGTCTCAGCGGGTGGATGAACTCGTGTGGCAATTGCCCCTGCATCGGCCCTATCGCAAACTCCTCGATTCGCAGGTCGCTGACATGCGCAATATCGGGGGCCCTTACGCCGGGACCATCACCGCAGCGTTGTTCCTCTCCGAATTCGTCGGCGAGGTTCCCTGGGCTCATCTCGATATCGCAGGCCCCATGAGCTCGGATGCCGATGATGGATGGCTCACCCGAGGCGGAACCGGCTTTGGAACCCGGCTCCTCATCGACGTCGTCACCCATCACGGGCGCGGCCGCTCCCGCTGATCGTCGTCCGGCTGGCGGTTTCCCAGCGGATGTAGTCCCCGAGGAGGGCGTCGGGAAGGCGCTCTTTGAACCGCTGCGAGAGTGGGGGAACGCGCCGTCTCACCGCAAGCATCTCGCCTCGGCGGTGAAGAAAGCCGAACAGAATCCCGCGTTCCACGGCTCGACTCAGTGAACATCGGCCACTTTGGCGATAGCCCAGGCCCAGTCGGATCGCGAGTTCGTCCAACTCGACGACACATCCCTGGGGTTGCTGTGCGAGTTCGCGGTGCAGAATGCGCACGAGACATACGGTGCTCGGACCCAACATCGGAAGCCAGAACTGCTCGAAGCTGTGATCATCGACGCCCGGGGCATTGGTCAGCGAAGGATCACGGAACTCGATGACCCGCAGACTCGTCGCAGCCAGTGAGGCCAGGAGCGTGCCTCGGAAGGGTTCGCGGCGGCGACGCGAGTGTCCAGCGGTACTCGTTATCCGGTCGGTGGGCGAATCGGATGGCTTCACACTCGGAGATGTGGGACCCAGTCCGGCGCGTTCGGATCCGTTGTGTCACCATCGCCGGGTGGTCGCCGAGGAAACTCCTGTGGACGAGGATGCTCTGGCCAGGGCGCGGTCCTGGATCGTTGCGAGCCGCCGGGTGGTGGCACTCACCGGAGCAGGGATCTCGACGGATTCGGGAATTCCAGACTTCCGCGGTCCCAACGGTCTGTGGACCAAGGATCCCGATGCCGAGAAGGCCTCGTCGCTCGAGTACTACCTGAACGATCCACTCCTTCGCCGAAAGGCCTGGCAGAACCGCCTGACGACCCCGGTGTGGAGCGCCCGGCCCAATGCCGGCCATGATGCCCTGGTGGCGATGGAACGTGCCGGAGCGCTCACGGCTCTGGTCACCCAGAACATCGACGGACTTCATGTGGTGGCTGGTTCGGATCCCTCCATCGTCCACGAGGTCCATGGAACCATCCACCGAAGTGCTTGTTGGGAGTGCGGCGATCGGCGACCCATGCCTGAGACTCTCGATCGCGTGCGCGCCGGAGAAGACGATCCGTCGTGTCTGCTCTGTGGCGGGATACTCAAGAGCGACACGATCAGTTTCGGACAGTCTCTGGATCCCGAGGTGATCGGAGCGGCGATGCAGGCTGCCGATGGAGCCGAAGTGCTCGTCGCAGTCGGGACGACGTTGGGGGTTTTCCCGGTGGCCAACATGGTGCCGCGCGCCAAGGCTGCGGGAGCGCGCATCATCATCGTGAACGGTGAGAGCACCAAGATGGACCGCTACGCCGACGCGATTCTGTTGGGCTCGATCGCTGACATCCTCCCCCAACTCGTGTCGCCCTGACAGCCGTCGGGGTGGCATCGTCGACGCGGGTGACCCGTCGGGAGCAGCGAGATCGGCTGGCGCTGGTGCCGGCGGCCTCGGATGTCGCAATTCCCGACTAGTTCGGTAGTGTTTAGCGCATGCCGACCTTTCGCGATCTGCTCGCCGCCGCCAAGGCCGAGATCCGCGAGGTGGACCCCGCCTGGGTGGCGGACCGTCTCGCCGAGAGCGCCGCACCGATCCTGCTCGATGTGCGCGAACCCGATGAAGTGGAGCAAGGAACCGTCGCCGGTTCGATCCACGTGCCCCGAGGTCATCTCGAGGCCCAGATCGAGAACCGCATCGCGGACAAGTCGACACCCGTGGTGGTGTATTGCGCGGGCGGGGTGCGCAGTGCTTTCGCCACCAAGACTCTCCAAGATCTCGGCTACGGCGATGTGGTGTCGATGGCGGGCGGTTTCGGTCGGTGGAAAGACGAGGGTCGCCCATGGACGATTCCGGTGACGTTGACACCTGATCAGCGCAACCGGTATCAGCGCCATCTCCTGTTGCCCGAGGTCGGGGTCGAGGGTCAGGCGAAACTGCTCGAGTCCAGAGTGCTGATGTTGGGGGCTGGGGGACTGGGGAGCCCGGCGGCTCTCTACCTCGCGGCGGCAGGCGTGGGAACGATCGGCATCGTCGACATGGACGAGGTTGATGCGTCGAATCTTCAGCGTCAGATCCTGCACAATCTGGATCGCGTCGGGGACCGCAAGGTTGATTCGGCCAAGAAGACCTTGACTGCGTTGAACCCCGACGTCGACGTGGTCACCTACGACACTCGTCTGTCGGCGGAGAACATCATCGACATCATCGACGGCTACGACGTGATCGTGGATGGGGCCGACAACTTCCCCTCGCGGTATCTGCTCAACGATGCCAGCGTGAAGTTGGGGATCCCCGTCGTGCACGGTTCGATCTTCCGTTTCGAAGGGATGGTGTCGGTGTTTCATCCCCGACTGGGACCGACCTACCGCGACATGGTGCCCGAACCGCCGCCCGCTGAGCTGGCTCCCTCGTGTGCCGAGGCCGGCGTGCTCGGTGTTCTGCCCGGGATCATCGGTTCGATCCAGGCGCTCGAAGCGCTCAAGGTTCTGCTCGGCCTCGGCGATCCGCTCATCGGACGCATCCTGGCGGTGGACACCACCGAGATGACGTTCCGCACGTTCAACCTGCGCCCGGATCCGGCCAATGAGGTGACCTGGGCGAACCGCGACCGCATCGAGATTCGTGAACTCGACGGACTGTGTGCTCCGGGGTTGACGGATCACTGACTGTGAATTGACCTGCCGCATGTAAGACATTTCCCGACTACGTAGCTCAGAGACAACTGCCGTATATTCTTCGCCTATGGCGACGTTTTCGAGCAGAGGCCCACGGCAGAGAAGGGTGTGGGGTCGACTGGTCACAGCGACCCTCATGGTGGCGGTGACTGGGGCCTTGGTCGTGGCGGCCTCCCACGGGTCGCGGTTGGCGGCCCAGGCCGCCCCGGTGCAGTCGAATTTCATCAATTGGACGGCACCCGCTGCGTATCCGCTGTCGACGTCTGGAGTTGCCACACAGCCCTACGCTCCGACGGCGTCGGGAACCTTGCCGATGCCTGATGGCTCCACCGTGTACGTCAAACTCACGGGCGAGGTGGTGCAGCCGGCGGGGGGTGGGGCATATTCGGGCTTCAGCCAACCGGCTGGCTACTGGACCGAGGCGGCTCGTGGGGTTCAGGCTGGCACGTACATCAGTGCCAACGTGCCCGAGGCCCCTTCCAACGGTGACCGCATCGGCCTGATCGGAACCGGCTCTGATCGTCAGACTCTCGAATTCTTCAGTGATCCGACGCTGACCACCCCGGTGGCCGTCAACAACATCGTGATGTTCGTGTGGTCGCTCGGGAGTGGTGTGAGCTACGGCTCCTGGGCGTTCGATCAGAACTTCTCGTTAGTCAGCACCAATACCGGACAAATCGGCGCCTCGAATACCTATAGCCTCACGCGAGCAGCCCGCACCGATGCGTCCGTGCTCAGTGGCCTCGAAGGCGGCGGCGTGTTGCAGTTTCCAGCGGCAACCTCGTCGATTTCGTGGACGGTGGAACTGGCTGAGAACTACGCCGTGTGGAACATCGGTGCTACCAATGCCCCCGCCCCGTTCGCCGCGTCGAGCGCCTTCAAGCCCTGTTCCGTCCCGTTTCTGGGGCAGGGGCAGTCAGCAGAGGTCGCAGGGGTGACGGTCACCGCCACGACCGTCTCGGCCGTCAGCGCTGGCGGCGACGCCTATCGCTTTACACAGGGAACGGCCACCACGGCTGCGTTCAGTTTCAGCCCGGCCGTTCCGGCTTTCCGGGTGAGCGCGAGTGCCTTGACGGCCGCCGATCGGTTCCTCGTGAACGCCACCAATGCTGCCAACGCGTCGGTGCTCGCGACCTCCATGGTCAGTACCAGCGCCCGCTACGACTACTTACGAGGTGCTTCGGTCAGTACGTCGGCGGCAGCACGCGTCGACTTCGACGGTGCCGGTACATCTGATGTGAACCTGTACCTGAACTGTTCAGAGATCGCACCCAACCGTGCTGCCACCGCGGGTCGCGAGGGAGAGGCGATCCCCCAAGTCGACTTCACGGGAGACGGTTTCAGCGGCACGGTCACCTTCGCGGTGGCGTCGGGCGCCCTCCCGTCCGGGTTGACTCTCGACCCGGCCACCGGCTTCATCACAGGAACGCCTACCGAAGCCCAGTTCTCCACAGTTGAGATCAGTGCGACTGGTTCCGAGTGGGGCTTCGCCACGACCACCATCACCTTCGACTTTCGCGACGCCGTGGTTCCTCCACCTCCACCGGTGACCACGTCGACGACCGTGCCGTCATCGACGACGCCCCCCACCACGCAACCGGAGACAACGGAGCCGCCCGCCTCTGAACCTCCCGTGCCGGTTCGTGACGAATCTGGTGACCTGCCGACCGCACCTGCTGGGTCGGGCGTGGCCACCGAGGACGGCGTCGACGTGCCGGTCGACGTTGTCATCGAAGACGACTCGGCGTTGGTCATGCGTGGGCAGGACTTCGAATTGCGTCTCGCAGGTGACTGTGAGGAGGGATGCACGCTGATTCGGGACGAGACCGGGCGTGAGGTACTGCTGTTCGACGAGGCTGGAGATGCCAAGGTCTCAGGTTTCGGCTTCAAGGCGGGAACACTCGTGCACGTGTGGATCTTCTCCGAGCCGCGTTACCTAGGTGCCCTTCTCGTTCAAGACGATGGGACATTCTCGGGCTCGTTTTCCCTGGCTGGGATCCCGGTGGGTGATCACACCCTTCAGACGAACGGGGTGAGCTTCGATGATCAACCCCGATCGGCGAACATCGGCATCGTGGTGCAGACGTCACTAGCGCCAACCCCTCTCCCCGGCTCGCTGCCCGCCACCGGTTCCGACCGAGACCTCGCTGGAGTGGCGCTGCTCGTCGGCCTGTCGGGCGTCATGCTGCTGGCCTTCGCTCGAGGTCTGGTGGTGCGTCGTCGGTGATGAGCGACTAGCGCCCACAGTTTGCTCATCGCCCACCCCGGTCATACCGGTTGGCGGGAAGTGGCAGCGCCTCGTCCTGGCGGGAACATCGCTCTCGATGCGCGCCGAGTGGTGATCATGGCCTGAGTGTCGTCATGGCGACCCCGAGTCTGCTGGGTGCGTGAAGGACCGTGGCGTCCTCAATGATCACCCACACCATGATCGACCGCTCTGTCCGGTTCGGGCCCGGGTGGTCGTGATCACGGTGGCCCGGGGCGGGCTGCGGCCATGGCGTCGATTCCGCTCAGGTGCCCGCTGTCATGAGCGCCGCTGACGCACCCTCGGATGAATGGATCGCCAACTCACCAGTTCGCTGGCAGCAGGGTCTGAGCTCTACAGCGTTTCTCGGCTCTGCATCATCGCCCCGGTGATCACCAAGGCGATACCGATCGCGTCAACGACTCCAGGGATCTGGCCCAATGTGATCGCTCCCATGATGGTCGCGGTGACCGGAAGCAGAGCCAGCAGCACCGAGAACCGGCGCACCGGAATACGGCGCAGGACGTGTTGATCGATCCCGTAACCGACGGCGCTCGACAGGATCCCGACGGCGCCACAGGCGAGCAGCAGCGAGGGCGATCCCCAGACCGGACCGCTGCCCGGGGCCCCGATGGGCACGAACGCAACAGCGGCGATGCCGAGTCCGACGGCCAACCCTGATAGCCCGCGATCGAGTCGAGCAACGTGGGCGCCCACCACGATGTAGGCGGCCCACATGGCGGATGCCGCCAGGATGAAGACCACCCCGAGGGGGTCATCCACGCCCAAGCCCGACAACACTGCGACCCCTAGTGCCGCGCAGCCCAACGCAACGGCGTTTCTCGTCGTTCGCGTGCGTGCCGCGGCCACTGCGATCGGTCCGATGAACTCGATCGTCACGCCGGTGCCCAAGGGCATCCGATCGATGCCGAGGTAGAAGAAGGTATTCATCGCCGCGGTGGCGACACCGAAAACGGCGGCTGCACCCAGTTCGGCGCGGGTCCAACGACGGCTGCGCCGAGTGCTCGTGACCAGACCCAGAGCCACCGCACCGCCCAGGATGCGAAACCATGCCACGGTGACAGGACCCACCTCGTCGAAGAGGTTCACCGCAATGGCGGCCCCCAGGTACTGCGAAACCCCCGAGATGATGAAGAGCGCTTCCGGGCGAAAGACCCGTTCGGAGGCAGGGCTCGACGTGGTCGACGATCGAGACGTCATGAGGGTCTCGTCACCTGGAGAAGTCGCGGATTCGTCAGGGTCTGTGTCGGCTGTATCGACTCAGTCGAAGAGATCCGGATCGGTTCGACAGATCTCCTGCCACAGCGGTTGGAAGCTGAACCATCCCGCCAGGGGAAAGCCGGTTTGTTGGGCGGTGTAGCGAGCGTGCTCCGGGCGGATTTCGACGGGATCCCCGGCTGCCATAGCGAGTAACTGAGCGTGGCAGGACCGTTCCATGGACAAGAACCAGAATGCCGCCTCGTCCACGGTCTCACCCACGGTGAACAGCCCATGGTTCCGGTGGATCGCAGCCTTGCCGCGAGGAAACTTGGACGCCAGTTCTCGTCCCGCTTCCACTTCGAACACCACGGCGCCGCCCTGTTCGGCGATGACGACGTGGTCCTCGTAGAAGATGCACGCATCCTGGGTCAGCGGAGCCAGGGGAATCCCCAGTGACGAGAACGCCTTCCCATGGACCGAATGGGCGTGGGCTGCTGCCACGACATCGGGACGAGCCTGGTGGATGGCGGCATGGATGACGAACGCCGCCCGGTTGACCGGATGCTCACCGTAGACGACGTCGCCATCGTGGTTGACCAGGATCAGATCGCTCGAGCGGATATGGCGAAAGCTCATTCCGAAGGGATTCACCCAAAAGTGATCGGGGAATTCCGGATCGCGCACGGTGATATGCCCCGCAACGCCCTCGCCGAAACCCAAACGCCCGAACACTCGCAGGGCCCCCGCCAGTTTCGCTTTGCGGTGGCGGCGCTCGTCGGCGACATCGTCGAAGGTTTCAGGCCCCGACAGCGACGCGGTCTTGGGTGTGAGCTCCACGCCGTCGATCTGGGCCACAGCCGCTGGGCTCGTGGACACCGCGGACGACTCGATGCGATGGGGTTCGGTCACAGACATGCCGTCACGTTAGGCCTCCTGGCGGCCGCGGCGCGCGGCGGATGGGGCGCGGGTGGGATCATGGTGAGGTGAAGTTCGAGATCAACCCCTCATCGATTGCACCGCCCGCCGCGAAGTACGCCCATGCTGTGCTCACCCACGGCGCTCAGCGTTGGTTGCATACCTCCGGGGTGGTTCCGGTCCAGGCCGATGGCACCGTTCCCGATGCGCTCGAGGATCAGGCGAGGGTCGTGTGGAACAACCTGCAGGCGATGATCGCGGAGGCGGGTATGGCCGTCACCGACATCGTGTCGATCACGACCTATGTCGTGGTGGGGGAGGACCTCGGCGTGATCATGGCGGCACGCGATGCGGTCATGGGCGAACATCGGGCTGCGAGCACCCTGGTGACGGTACCGGCACTCGCGCAATCCTCATGGCGTCTCGAAATCGCTTTGATCGCCGCTCGATGAACTCGACATCGGGCAGTGACTCGGGAGCGCCCGCAACATCAGCACTGATCGCTCTTGTTCTCCATGAGCGTGCTGCGTCGCTGACCGCGGTGTGATCGCGGGGGTCCGAGGTCGAGTGGACTCAACGACGGTGAGTGAGCTCCACCGGGGGGCGTGACGGCACAGGTACGGCTGTGCCATTGGCCCATCCGAGATAGATCATCGCCACGATGGTGGTGTCGGTTGGATATCCACACCAGGAGCCCACGGCGTCGTTGGCGCCTTTGGGACAACTCGACCAAAACGACGCCAATCCGTGAGCAGTGGCACCCAGCAAGAGGTTCTGGACGGCCGCCGACGTCGCATCCCGGTTCTCGAGCGTTCGAGTCGGGGAGTCCCCAGCGACTGACCCCACGACCAGCATGGCGGGGGTGCGTAGGTACTTGGTTCGGGTCTTGTCGACCTTGGGGCCGTCATCCCCGGCGGCGGCCATCGCCGCCGATGCAACCTCACCCAGGCGGGCTCGGGCTTCACCCGTCACCAGCGTGAAGAGCCAGGGCCAGGTGCGTTTGTGGCACGGCGCCAAGGCCGCCAACTCACACAAGTCCTGGATGAGCTCGACAGGAATCTCTCGCTCGGCATCGACCTGCATCGAGGTGCGGCGTTGTGCGATCAGGGCTGACAGATCCTGAGCGTTGGGATCTCGGGGACCGGAGATATCCATCATCGAATCAATCGTTGGCGTGGAGGGCTTCGTTCAGCCCACCCCAGGAGCCTGAACGCGGGTGTGCTTCGACCGTTCCCGTCACCGAGTTGCGGCGGAACAACATGTTCGAGACCCCAGCGAGTTCAAGAGCCTTGACCGTGGCACCGTCGGGGAGCAGAACGCGGGTTCCGGCAGTCAGATACAGACCGGCTTCCACGACACAGTCGTCTCCGAGGGGGATACCGAGCCCGCTGTTGGCGCCGAGGAGGCAGCGTTCGCCCAGAGAGATCACCTGGGTTCCACCTCCTGAGAGGGTGCCCATGATCGAGGCCCCTCCACCGATATCGGTCCCGTCACCTACCACGACCCCTGCCGAGATTCGACCCTCCACCATCGATGCCCCCAGGGTTCCGGCATTGAAGTTGCAGAACCCTTCGTGCATCACGGTCGTGCCCGCCGCCAGGTGCGCTCCCAGGCGCACTCGGTTCGCGTCAGCGATACGTACACCGCTGGGGACGACGTAGTCGGTCATGCGAGGGAACTTGTCGAGGCCATGAACGTTGAGAACTTCATTGCGCATCCGAGCCTCGACGCGAACTCGGTCCAGCGTGTCCACCGCCACGGGCCCCAGTGACGTCCACGCGACGTTGGCGAGAAGTCCAAAGGCTCCATCCAGGTTGACCGTACGCGGTGGGGTCATGCGGTGAGAGAGCAGATGAAGTCGGAGATACACGTCCGAGGCGTCGGCTGGGGCTGCATCGGTGTCGATCGTGAGGGTCACGCGTCGCATCGTCACGAATCGGCGTGGATCGCTCTTGGGAACCCCATGACCGGCATCGAGCGCGCTCACCGGTGCGGCGCGCTCACCCCAGCCGAGTTCGCTGTACCAGGTGTCGAGAACGGTTCCGTCCTCAGCGATGGTGGCCAGACCATGGCCCCAGGCGGTGGGCATCACAGCACCTCCGGTCGAAGTGTCGGGAACAGGATCACGTCTTTGATGGTGTGCACATCGGCGAGCAACATGACGAGGCGGTCCATGCCGATGCCGAGCCCTCCCGTGGGCGGCATGCCGTACTCGAGGGCTCGGAGATAGTCCTCATCGATCGTGCCGCGCTCGAGATCACCGGCGTCCTTGGCTGCCTGTTCGGCTTCGAACCGCAGTCGTTGTTCGACGGGATCGTTCAGCTCGGAGTAGCCGTTGGCCAGTTCGCGACCGCCTACGAACAACTCGAAGCGTTCGGTCAGATGTTCGTCGTGGCGATCGGTGCGAGCCAGGGGAGAGATCTCCACGGGATGGCCCGTCACGAAGGTCGGCTCGATCAGAGATGCCTCGACGGTGGCTTCGAAGAGCTCCTCGATGATCTTTCCGGACCCCCATTGGGGTTGCAGCGTCACGCCATGGTCACGAGCCAGCCCTCGAAGGACATCGACGGGTTGAGACGGATGCACCTCGACACCGGTCGCATCGGCGACGAGGTCGATCATGCGGCGGCGAGGCCAGGCCTGAGCCAGGTCCACGCGACGTTCTTCTCCGTGGGAATCCGCAATGGTGACGATGGTGGTGTCGATGGCGTCACGAGCTGCGGTGGTGATCAGCTCCTCGGTCAGCGCCATGACGTCGGTGTAGTCCCCGAAGGCCTGGTACAGCTCCATCATCGTGAACTCGGGATTGTGGCGGGTGCTGATGCCCTCGTTGCGAAACACCCGGCCGATCTCGAAGACCCGTTCCATGCCTCCGACGATGAGACGCTTGAGGTGGAGCTCGAGAGCGATGCGCAGGTACAACTCGAGATCGAGAGCATTGTGATGGGTGATGAAAGGCCGAGCGTGAGCACCCCCGGCCTCCATATGCAGCACCGGAGTTTCGACTTCGACGAAGCCGTGTCCCACCAGAGTCGAGCGGAAGCTCGCAATGACTTCGTGTCGCACCTCGAAGACGCGCCGAGCCTCGGCATTCATGATCAGGTCCGCATATCGCTGCCGGTAGCGGGTATCGGGATCGGTGAGGCCATGCCATTTGTCGGGCAGTGGGCGGATCGCTTTGGCGAGAAGGACGAGACGTTCGACCTTGATCGACAACTCGCCGGTGCGCGTCGTCATCACCCGGCCATGGGCCCCGACCCAGTCTCCGAGGTCCAGTCGCCGGGCCTCGGCGAACATCTCCTCGCCGATCACCGCCTTCGAGATGAACAGCTGGATCTCGCCAGATGCGTCACGCATGCTCGCGAAGATCAGTTTTCCCTGCTCGCGACGCAACATGATCCGCCCTGCGAGAGCGACCTCGGCGTCGGTTTCGGAACCCGGCTCGAGCGTGCCCCACTGCGACCGGATCGCCGCGAGATCATGGGTGCGATCGAAACGATACGGATAGGGCTCGGTGCCCGAGGCTTTCAGCTCGTCGACTCGATGTCGGCGCCGGGCGCGCTCAGCCTCGAGTCCGCTGCCGGATTCGGTGGCCGAAATGCCCTCGGGGCTGGGGTCGTCAGGTCCCGTCACAGATAGGACACGGTACCGGGTCGACCCCCGGGTCCATCCACCGGATACGGTGCCAGACGATGAGATCTGACGACGTCGCGAGCGGCCCTCGACGACGAGCGCGCCGCAGGATGGCCGCAGCCGTCGGATTCGTGCTGGTGGGGGTGGCGTCAGTAGTCGTGTCCTCCCCAGGTGGTGTCACCGCCCAGGCCCCTCCTCGCCCCGAGCCGTCAGTGTCGGCACCGGGCCCAGCCTTGGCCGGGGTGGTCGTGGGAGCTCGGGCGCGTCGCGTACCCCTTGCGACGCCACAGAGCCGCCTTTGGGTGCCTCTCATGACGACGACGACATCGGCCCCGTCGTCCCCGCTGAGCATCGGATCCGATGCCGATGTGGATCTGGTCTCGATCTCCGATATCGGGGTTCTCGATGCCTCCACCGCTGAACTCGCCCATGGCGTTGCGCGCCGGGCCGGTGGGGCATCGGCCGCGGTCGGATACTTGGGGGTCGGCCTCACCCTTCATCGTCGAGGAACTCAGCGTCTCGATGACATCGCCCCGGGATGGGCGGTTCCCGTTGCGGTATCGGTTCTCGACCCGGATGTGGCCACTCCGGTGTTGGGCACTCGGGTCGGGGGAACCATCGCTTGGGGTGCGGTGGTGATGTCGAGCACCGCAGCCGACCTCCGGGGTGCCCAGGCCGGGGATGTCGTGGGCTTCAGGGCTGTCGATGGCTCAACGGTGGAGTTCATCATCGGAGCGGTACTTCCTGACGAGGTCGTCGGTGGCGCCGAGGTCATCATCTCGGTCGAGGCGGCATCCCGGCTCGGGCCTGTGCGAATCACTCGCGTGCTCGTGTGGGGTGCCCGGTCGCGCGCCGCTCTCGAGGAGGCCATCGACAAGGCCGGACTGTCCACCCGCCGGGAGACCCGGGTGCGCCGGAGTTGGGATCCCCCTGATCCGGACTCGACACTGGGTCTTCTCGAGACCAAGGTGCGTCTGGGGGAGTTTCGCTACCAGATCCGAGACGACGGTCGAGTGCAACTCGATCCGGGCTGGATCGCGTCGAATATCACCGATGGTGGCGAGCGGCGCACCTATTCCGGTGTGGGCATCCGTACGGCCTGTCACGTCGTGGTCGCCGCTGATCTCGAACGGGCGCTCGCCGAGATCGCAGCCCAAGGACTCGCCGGGGCGATTGATCTGGCGAACACGAACCGCTACGGGGGTTGTTACTACCCCCGCTTCAACCGGATCGCCGGATCGCTCGGAGTGCTGTCGCGTCACAGTTGGGGGATGGCCCTCGACGTCAACACCGTGACGAACGCGCAAGGTGTCGTTCCACAACTGGATTGCCGAGTCGTCGTGATCATGCGTCGACACGGTTTTGCATGGGGCGGAAACTTCACCCGTCCCGACGGGATGCATTTCGAATGGGTGGGAGAGCCTCGCGACGGACTCGATTACCCCTCTCGGTACTGCCCGAATCCGACGGAGCCCTCCGGTGATGACACCGTGGTCGATACCGGTGCGAGTTCGCTGTCGCTCGATCCTGGCGAGTCTTCTCGCCGATTTCTGGTGGAGGAGTCCCTCACGGGCTTCGGCGGCGCTCGGTAGCCTGGGGGCGTGTCGCTCCACTTCGTGATCATCGGCGGAGGCCCCGCTGGCCATACCGCGGCGACTCATGCCGCTCGTCTCGGTGCCACTGTGACCGTGATCGAACGAGAGGTGTTCGGTGGTGCAGCCCACCTTCTGGACTGCATTCCATCCAAGACCATGATCGCCACCGGTGGTGCCATGACCTTCAGCCGACGTCTCGCCGGCATGGGGTTGGAGCAACATGAGGCCGAGATCGACGTGGAGGCTCTCAACAAGCGAATCACCGGCATTCGCGACCATCTCCAGGGATCCACGGTCCAATTGTTGCGAAGCCAGGGTGTTCGCTTGATCGAAGGGACCGCTCGAATGCTCGACGCTCATCGCGTCGAGGTCCGCTCGACTGCGGGGATCGAGGTTCTCCATGCTGATGCGGTTCTGGTCGCGACGGGTTCGAGGCCTCGGATTCCCGACTGGTGCCAACCCGACGGTGAACGGATCCTGACGACGCGTGACTGCTATCCGCCTCGGGTGTTTCCCAGCAGTGTCTGCGTCGTGGGGTCGGGCGTCACCGGGGTCGAGTTCGTCCACATGTTTTCGTCCTTTGGCGCTCGGGTGACGCTCGTGGTGAGCCGTCAACAGGTGTTGCCAGGCAAGGATCCCGAGGTTGCGGCGGTCCTCGAGGAGGACTTCTTGGCTCGGGGTGTGCGACTGCTCAAAGGCGCTCGAGCGATGAGTATCGAACGTGAGGGTGATGAGGTCGAGGTCCGCTGCGATGACGGCCGCGTGGTGCGCGCCAGCCATGCGGTGCTCGCGATCGGCTCGGTTCCCAACAGCGACGATCTCGGGTTGGAGGCCGCAGGGGTGCACCTCGACGGCGGGTACGTCAGCATCAACCACCACTGCCAGAGCAACATCGCCCACATCTATGCAGCCGGCGACGTGAGTGGGAAATTGCCTCTGTCCTCGGTGGCCTCGATGCAAGGTCGCAAAGTGGCCGAACACGTGATGGGTCTTCACACCCGTGAACATCGTCATCTCGACTATGACAAAGCGGCCTCGGCGATCTTCACCGAACCCGAGATCGCCGATGTGGGTCTGGCTGAGGCCGAGGCGTTTGCCGAAGGTCGAAAGATTCGCGTCACCAAGGTCCCCTTCTCGGCTACCGCCAAGGCCCTCATCAACGCGGATTCCCGCGGTTTCGTCAAGATCATCTCCGATCCCGCCACCGGGGTCGTGCTCGGAGGTTCGATCGTGGGTCGCCATGCGGCCGAATTGATCAGCGTGATCGCGTTGGCGGTCACTGCGAACCTGCGTGTCAACGACATCGTCGAAAGTCTGCTCGTGCATCCGGCGCTGTCCGAAGCCCTCGCGGAGGCCGCTGAATGAACTCCATGAACCCTGATCCTCTCGACTTCTTCACCGAGCCGACGCCAGCTCCGATGGGTAAGCGCGTTGCCGCATTCCTGATCGATCAGATTCTGATCTTTTCGGTGTTGTTGGGGGTGACGTTCGCGCTCGGCTTGGACTTCGGGTCAGGGAACGATGAGAACGCCAACGTGTTGCTGGCAGTGAATCTGTTCGGAGTCATTCTCGGGGTGGGCTATCACACCGTGGCGGTTGCTCAGTACCGGCGAACGGTGGGCAAGCGGCTCATGGGTCTCGAAGTGCTCACCTTTCCCGCTGGGCTCGCCGTCACGTGGTCCTATTCGGCGCTACGGGCACTGGTTCCAGCAGCAGCGATGTTGATCCCCGTGGTGGGCAGTGCCGCCGGTCTGGCGGTCTATCTGTGGGCGTTCTTGGACCGTCCGGTGCGTCGCGGTCTCCACGACAAGCTGGCGGGAACGCTCGTCACGGTGCGCCCGGTCACCTCCGAGCCCTGACCCTTGCGGCATCTCGACGGGACCCCGGCTTCGACGCCAAGGCCACGAGTCCAACGCCAACGAGCCCGATGCGAACGAGTCCCATCCGAACGATCCTGGGTCCGACACCGCCCTAACAATGCCGGCACTCGCCGCGCGTCGAACTTCAGATCGCGTCCTGACCCGCGGCGACACCGCAGGCCGCGTCGCAGCGAGGATCGCAGCGACCCGCTGGCCATCTCGATCACCGCCGCAGCGGTGGAGATCAGTCGATGATCAGGAGATCACGACGACCACGTCGCCCGAGCCGACGGTGTCGCCAGGGGTCACTTTGATCTCGCTGACCGTTCCGGCCTTGTCAGCGGTGATCTGGTTTTCCATCTTCATCGCTTCCAAGACCACGACGGCTTGACCGGCTTCGACCGTATCGCCCACGGCCACGAGGACTTTCACGATGGTTCCCTGCATGGGAACGGCAACCTCACCCGAACCGCCACCCGCAGCCGAGGCGCCACCCTGGGCCCGAGCCGGCTTCTTGGCCGTCGCCTTGGCGCCGGCCAAGGCGATCGCCGGGGTCTCAGGGACCCACATGGACACGTCGAAGCGCTTACCGTTGACCTCCACCGTCGTACGGCGTTGCACGAGGGGTTCGGAGTCGTTGGACCCAGGTGCCACCGCCGGGCGGGCATCGGAGAGATCGAGACGTTCCTCGACCCACTTGGTCGAGTGAGTGACCGCCGCGAAGTCGGGATGACGCAGGATCGCGAGATCTGCTGGCACGGTCGTGGCCACGCCCTCTACCACCAGTTCCTCGAGGGCCCGCACCGTACGAGCGATCGCGGTATCGCGATCTTTGCCCCAGACGATCAACTTGCCCACGAGGTTGTCGTAGTACTGGCTGACTTCGTCACCGGACTCGTACCCCGAATCGAAGCGAACTCCGAACCCGTCGGGGGCAACGAGCTTGGTGATCCGACCCGGCGAGGGGAGGAACTTGCCGTCGGTGGGATCCTCGGCGTTGATACGCACCTCGATGCCATGACCGACTCGGCGAGCGGCGATCTCTTCCTGCGTCATCGGGAGGGGTTCGCCCGATGCCACGCGGATCTGCCACTCGACGAGGTCGATTCCCGTGATCACCTCGGTCACCGGATGCTCGACCTGGAGACGAGTGTTCATCTCGAGGAAGAAGAAGTCCCCGTCCTGATAGATGAACTCGACGGTTCCGGCGTTGTAGTAGCCCACAGCCTTGGCCGCTTTGACCGCCGCCGCGCCCATGGCCTCCTCGACGCCCTCGGGCAGTCCCGGAGCGGGAGCCTCCTCGATGAGCTTTTGGTGGCGACGCTGAGCCGAGCAGTCACGAGTCGACACCCAGACGACGTCGCCCTGGTGGTCACCCACGATCTGGACCTCGACATGGCGAGGCCAGGTCAGATAGCGCTCCACGTAGATCTCGTCACGACCGAAGAACGCCTTGGCCTCGCGCTGAGCCGACTCCATGGCTTCGGTGACCTCAGCGGCGGAATGAACCACCTTCATGCCGCGACCGCCACCGCCGAAGGCGGCCTTGATCGCGATCGGCCAGCCGTGATCGTTGCCGAAGGCCGTGATCTCCTCGGCGCTCGTCACGAATTCGGTGGTCCCAGGAACGATGGGCGCTCCACCGCGCAACGCGGCCTTTCGGGAGGAGACCTTGTCTCCCATCTCGACGATGGCATCAGCGGGCGGACCGATGAAGGTCACGCCGAGTTCGGTGATCGCCCGAGCGAAATCGGCGTTCTCGGAAAAGAACCCGTAGCCCGGGTGGACTCCATCGGCGCCGCTCTTGCGAATGGCGTCCAGGATCGCCTCGGTGTTGAGATAACTCTCGGCTGCGGTCTGGCCGCCGAGAGCGTAAGCCTCGTCTGCAAGACGCACGTGAAGGGCATCTCGGTCGAGTTCGGAGTACACCGCAACGGTCGAGATTCCCATTTCTCGGGCCGCGCGGATGACCCGAACGGCGATCTCTCCGCGGTTGGCGATCAGGATCTTGGTGAGCACGAATGGCAATCTTGGTGCGTGGAACCCACCGGTGTCACCTTCGGCGATGGTTCGGACCCCAGAAACGGGTCCGAGACGACGCTTCAGCGGGGTCGTTTTCGGGTTCGAATCGTGGAATCGACCGGAAGCACGAACACCGATCTCGCCCAGGCCGCAGCGGACGGGGAGCCGGGGGGAGCCGTCCTGATCGCTCGGCATCAGACTGCGGGTCGGGGACGGTTGGACCGTCGGTGGGACGCTCCACCAGGAGCGAATCTGCTGATGTCGGTGCTCTGGCGGCCGGCGCCTGAGCCGGCGCACCGGGCGACCCAACTCGTCGGATTGGCGGTGTGTCGCGTGGCGCGACGCCACGGTGTGGATGCGGCGATGAAGTGGCCCAACGATGTCGTGGTCGCGGAGTCCAAGTTGGCCGGGGTCCTCGCCCAAGCGGTTCCCGATGGTGTCGTGGTGGGGGTGGGGGTCAACGTGACCTGGGCACCCCCCGGGGCGGCGTTACTGGGTGTGGAACTCGATCCGGTCGCGGTCGGACTCGAGGTTCTCGACGAGCTCGCGGCCGCGATCGATGCGCCCGACGAGGTGTCCACGGCTGCGTATCGGGCGGCTTTGTCGACGTTGCAGCGCCGAGTTCGAGTCGAGCTGCCCGGTGGCACGACTCTGGATGGTCGAGCAATCGAGGTCGAGAGCGACGGCCATCTCGTGGTCCTGGACGCGTGCGGGATCTCACATCGCGTGGATGCAGGCGACGTGATCCATCTGCGTCCGAGTTCCCCCGAGGTCGAGAGCGACTCCTGACACGCGCCACTGGCGGCACCGGGAGCTCGGGTGCCGACGAGCGCCCCTGGTGTCGATCGCGGCGGTCAAGGGCCGTGACGGTGCCAGGTCCCCAGATCCCCAGGCCAGTACGCTTCGCCCCGCCATGACATCGACGCTGACGAGTCTGCCCACGGTGAGGCGCCGGCGGCTGGTCAATGCCTGGAGCGTGGCGATGATCCTCGCCGTTGCGGGTCTGGTGGGTCTGACTCGGAGCGTGGACGCGACCGTCGAGGCGTCCGTGGTCATCGAGGAGGTCTCACCAGCCCTGTCCACGCCGGGACCCCGAGACGGCCTCACCATCGTGTTGGTCGGATCGGACAGTCGATCCGGTGTCGATCCGGATGCTCCCGATGCTGCGGCGCTCGGCACCACCGCCGAGGTCACCGGGCGTCGAAGTGACACCGTGATGCTGTTGCGACGCGATCCCGACGAGTCGACTCTGGCTGTGGTGTCGTTACCGCGAGACCTCTGGGTCGATATCCCCGGCTGGCGGACCGAACGCATCAACGCCGCGTACTCCCGGGGCCCCGAATTCCTCGTCGCCACCGTCACCGAGACCCTCGGGATTCCCGTCCACCACTATGTCGAGGTGGATCTGGTGGGATTCCAGTCGGTGGTCGAGGCCCTCGACGGGGTCGAGATCTGTGTGGACACCCCTGTGCGTGACATCCGATCCGGGTTGTCGATCACCACCTCGGGCTGTCATCGCCTCGACGGAATCTCGGCGCTGGCCTATGTGCGCAGTCGCGCCTATGAACGCTTCGAGAACGGGTCCTGGACTCGTGACCCCACCGCCGATATCGGCCGGACCCAGCGTCAACGGATCGTCGTCGCGGCGCTCGTGGAGCGGGTCGGCGAGGTCATCGCCGGGAATCCCTTCGCGGCGTCCACCGTGGTGGACTCGCTGATGGCGGTGTTGGGAACCGATCCTGGATTCGACCCCGTGGAGATCGCCGGGGCTCTCGGGCGAGGACTGACCCGTCCGATCGAGTCGATCGCGTTGCCGGTCCGTCCCGACACCGTCGAGGGCAAATCGGTGCTGCGCCTCGCCGCCGGTGCCGATGAGGTGCTCGCCTGGTTGGGCGGTCAGGGGCCACGCCCGTTCTGAGTCCAAGCCCGGGTCGCGCCCGGGCGTGTGACGCTGCCTCGGAGTCCCCGGCGCGTGACAGACTCAGCGCCGTGAAGGCTCTGATCCTTGCCGGTGGTGCCGGGACCCGTCTGCGTCCCATCACCCATACGAGCGCGAAACAACTCGTACCCGTGGCCAACAAACCCATTCTGTTCTATGGGCTCGAGGCGATGGTGGCGGCGGGAATCACCGAGATCGGGATCATCGTGGGTGATACCCGCAACGAGGTCATGGCGGCGGTCGGAGATGGTTCTGACTTCGGAGCTCGAGTGACGTATCTGCCTCAGGACGAACCCTTGGGTCTTGCTCATTGCGTTCTCATCGCACGAGAGTTCCTCGCCGATGACGATTTCGTGATGTATCTCGGTGACAACTTGTTGGAACAGGACCTCGCAGCTTTCGTCGACGCGTTCGCGAGTTCTCGTGACGGGGCCGAACCCCCCAGCGCTCAGATTCTGCTCAAGTCGGTACCGGACCCACACCGCTTCGGAATCGCCACCTTGGACGCGGCGGGAAACGTCGTGCGCCTCGTCGAAAAGCCCGCCGATCCGCCGAGCGATCTCGCTCTCGTGGGTGTCTATTTGTTCGACCCGTCGATCCATCAGGCCGTCGCCGCGATCGAACCCTCCGGGCGAGGAGAACTCGAGATCACCGATGCGATCCAGTGGTTGATCGACCGTGGACATCGGGTTCGATGCGAGACGTTGAGCGGATGGTGGATCGACACCGGAAAGCTGACCCCTCTGCTCGAGGCCAACCGGTTGTTGCTCGAGCGCCTCGAGACCTCCATCGAGGGTTCGGTGGACGCCGATTCGAGTATCGATGGCCGGGTCGTGATCGCTGCGGGGGCCAGGGTCGTTCGGTCCCGGATCCGAGGTCCGGTGACCATCGGAGCCGGTGCTCAGGTGGTGGATTCTTTCATCGGTCCCTTCACCGCGATCGGAGCCGACTGTGACATCGTCAACAGCGAGGTGGAACACAGCGTGGTCATGGAGTCGAGCCGCATCAGTGACATCCCGCGTCTCGAGGACTCGCTCATCGGACGCGAGGCCGTGGTGACCAGAACCCAGACCCGTCCGCGGGCGCTGCGACTCATGGTCGGCGACCACTGTCAGATCGACGCCGAATGATGTCGTTGGTGTACGCGCCGATCACCGATCTGGCCCCTCGATACCTCGGCCTGTGCTGAGGAGAGCGACCCTCGACCCACCCAAGGAGTGCCGTGCCCACCGTCTATGAAATCGACACCATCGCCGGGGTTCACGTCGTCGAGCCGACCCTGCATGGTGATCAACGGGGATTGTTCATCGAGACGTATCGGCGCGAGTGGTTTCCCCAGGGACGCGAGATGATCCAGGGCAATCGCGCCAATCGCCAACGCGGGGCATTGGTGGGTCTGCACTATCACTTGCATCAGGCGGATTACTGGTATGTGCCGATGGGGCATGCGCGCGTCGTCTTGCACGATCTTCGCCGTGGCGGCCCCACCGACGCCGCGACGGCGGTGTTCGATCTCACCGGTGAGAACCATCTCGGTCTCTACATCCCCCCGGGTGTGGCTCACGGCTTTGCAGCCCTCAGTGATCTCGTGATCACCTACCTCGTCGACGGGTATTACAACCCCGCAGATGAACTCGGGCTGTGGTGGGACGACGACGAGGTGGATGCCGACTGGGGGGTTGTGGATCCGGTGTTGTCGGAGCGTGATCAGACCAATCCGCGCCGCGGAGAGATTCCACTCGAGCGTCAGCCGATCTGGCCGATGCGCACCTGATCGCGTCGAGAGGACGAGACTGGACTCATGCGACTCCTCGTCACCGGCGCCGCCGGCTTCATCGGATCGGCCTATGTCCGTCATGTGCTCGCCACCACCGACGACCACGTCACGGTGCTCGACGCTCTCACCTATGCGGGGAATCCGGCCAACCTCGATGAACTGCGATCGAATCGCCGTTTCGGCTTCGTGCACGCCGATATCTGTGACCGCGAGGCCGTCACAGCGGTCATGGACGGCCACGACGCCGTGGTGCATTTCGCAGCCGAGAGCCATGTGGACCGCTCCATCGTGGATCCCGATGCATTCGTGCGAACCAACTGCGATGGAACGAACGTCTTGTGCGACGTCGCTCGCCGCGTCGGTGTCGAACGCTTCGTGCACATCTCCACCGATGAGGTCTACGGTTCGATCGAGGAGGGCTCCTTCAGCGAGGACTCCCCCTTGGCTCCCCGCTCCCCGTACTCGGCGGCCAAAGCCGGTAGCGATCTGATCGCACTCAGCTACCACACGACCTTTGGCCTTCCGGTGGTCATCACCCGGTCCTCGAACCAGTTCGGTCCTCGACAGTTCCCCGAAAAAGTCATCCCGTTGTTCGTCACCAACCTGCTCGATGGCATGCGGGTGCCCCTCTATGGCGATGGGGGCAATGTGCGGGACTGGTTGTACGTCGACGACAACGTCGCTGCAGTGGATCTGGTCCTGCGCGCGGGGGTCGTCGGGGAGGTCTACAACATCGGGGCCCACAACGAACTCACCAACAAAGAACTGACCTCGAAGCTGCTCGAGCTCTGCGGCCGCGACGAGTCCTTCATCGAGCCCGTCGCTGACCGACCCGGGCACGATCGCCGGTATTCGATCACCACCGACAAGATCGCGGCCTTGGGGTGGTCCACTCGCCACAGCCTCGACGACGCTCTGGCCGCGACCGTCGACTGGTATCGCAGGAATCGGGACTGGTGGGAACCGCTCAAGGCGGCAGCCGCGTTCGATCGGATGCCCACTCGATGACGGTGGCGTCATGAAAGTGCTACTCACCGGCGGACGCGGCCAGTTGGGTCGTGAGATCGCCGAGGTCTGGGGTTCAGCCGGTGACGACCTGGTGATCACCGACCGCGAGGAACTCGACATCACCGACCGGGACGCGGTGCGAGCGGCGATCATGACGCTTCGCCCCGATGTGGTGGTCAACACCGCGGCAGCCACGGCCGTGGACGCCTGTGAAACCGAGGTCGATGTCGCGATGAGGCTCAACGCGGTGGCGGTTCGATGGTTGGCCGAAGCCCTCGACGTCACCGGTGGGCATCTGATCCAGTTGTCCACCGACTACGTCTTCGATGGCACCCATACCGATCCGTATCGGGAATGGGACCCTCCCGCACCCATGTCGGTCTACGGCCACTCGAAACGAGCTGGAGAGCTCGAAGCCTCGATGCTGGGTTCGCACGCGGCGATCGTGCGGACCTCGTGGTTGGCGGGCCGTCACGGCGCCAACATGGTCGCCACGATCATGCGACTCGCCCGATCGGAGGGCCCTTTGCGTTTCGTCGATGACCAGCGGGGCCATCCGACACTGTGTTCGGATCTGGCCCCGGCGCTTCGCCGACTGGCTCTCGAGCGGGCCTCGGGGATCTGGCATCTCACGAACCAGGGGCCCACGACCTGGTACGGGTTGGCCTGCAGTGTGCTCGAAGCCATGGGCCTGGACCCGGGTCGAGTCGAAGCGATCACCACGGCCGATCTCGATCCGCCGCGTCCCGCCCCCCGACCGGCCAACAGCGTTCTCGACAATGCCGTGGCCCGGGCCGCCGGATGGCCGAGTCTTCGCCATCATCTCGAACCGTTGCGAGAACTCGTCGCTGCGTTGGGTTGAGAACGGACCGTCCTGGCACAGAGGTCGTCTCCGGATCGCGTCAGGACCCTTCGTGTCCCCTGGCGCTCAGAGGATCCTTCGGGCCCGATGGGTCTTTGACCCCTGTGGCTTTGAAGAACGTGTAGCAAAACACCCCTCCCGGGCGGGCGCTGCGTTCCAGATCGGCGAGTCCCTGGTCGAAGGTCGCGGCATCGCAGAGTCCGGCTGCGAGAGCGTCCTCGCGGACTCCAGCGATCATGGCGGTGAAGGTTCGGCGAGTGAATCCATCCATGAGATCGGGGCGATCGTCATCGGCATAGACCATGCGAGGTGACACCGTCACCTGGGTGAACCCGGCCTCTCGCAGAAGAGGTCCGACCTGGCGTCCGATATCAGCGTTCCCGCCGAGGCGACGTTGCAGTTCGACCTGGCATGCGATCGCCTGACGAGCCGCAGGCGAATCGGGATGGAAGTACGCCGACGCGTGATCCCCCTCGACGACGAGGATGGTTCCTCCCGGGCGCAGAACCCGCAGCACTGCGCCCAGCGCCCCGTGGGGGTCGCGAAGGTGTTCGAGGACGAAGCTGACCACCACCGCATCGACACTGTCGGGACTCAAGGGCAACTCGTAGACGTCGGCGCGCGATACCTCGACGTTGGTGCATCCGGCCTCGAGGGCGCGGCGGCGGGTTTCGTCGACGGCGACCGCGGCGATATCGGTCGCGATGAACCGGGTTCGTGGATGCTGACGGGCGAAGGCAACGGTATGGGCTCCGGTTCCGCATCCGATCTCGAGCACCGTGGTTCCGGGCTCGAAGACCGTGTCGTGATGCACGATGGCGCCCAGCGATCCGGCCTGGTCGAGAAGTCGGCGCTGTTCGGCGTCGTCGTGACCATGCACGTATCCGAGGGTCACCGCCAGGCCTCGGCCTCGTCCCGGTGAGTGAAGTACCACTCGATCGTGGCGCGAAGTCCGTCCTCGAACGAGGTCCGCGCCTGCCAGCCCAGAAGCTGACGCGCCTTCGACGCGTCGACGCGTCGTCGCGGCTGTCCATCGGGGCGCGACGGATCCCAGACCAGATCGCCTCGGAAACCGACGAGTTTCGCGATCGTCTCGGCCGTGACGCGGATCGTCACCTCATCATCGGTTCCGAGATTGATCGGCTCGGTCCCTTCATAGGACGCCGCTGCGGCCACGATCGCTTCGGCAGCATCGTCGACGTAGAGATATTCACGACTGGCCGTACCGGTACCCCAGACGTGGACCTCACGGTCTCCGGCCTCGAGTGCGAGAACACATTTGCGGATCAGAGCCGGGATGACATGGGAGACCTCGGGATGGAACTTGTCTCCGGGTCCGTACAGGTTGGTGGGAATGAGATAGGCGAAGCGTTGCCCGTACTGGGCGGCGTTCACCTGGGCGTGGACGAGATGAGCCTTCTTCGCGATCCCATAGGGAGCGTTCGTCTCCTCGGGATAGCCGTCCCACAGCGAGGTCTCAGCAAAGGGGACCGGGGTGAACTTGGGATACGAACACACCGTTCCGAGCAGGACCGTCTTGGCGACGCCGGCGACGCGGGCGGCCTCGATCACATGAGTGCCCATCATCAAGTTGTCGAGGTACAAAGGGGCCGGCTCAGCCTGGTTGTATCCGATACCTCCCACCCGAGCGGCGAGATGAATGAGGATGTCGGGGGAGTGGGCCGCGATCATCGCCTCGGCCGCGCCGGGGACGGTCAAGTCGAACTCGGCGCTACGAACCACGCTCACCGCGGCGCCCGCGTCGAGGAGACGCGCCACGACCCGGCGGCCCAAGAAGCCGGCGCCACCGGTCACCGTCACCCGTTGCGCGTGGAGAAACCCGGGATCACCGTGGGTGGTCATGGTCGTGGATGATAGGAGGCCGCCCTCGGGACCGGCATGATGGCGGTCGTGCGCGTGGGGATCACCCTCGAACAGTTGTGGCATCGCGTTCCCGGAGGAACGGCGGTGGCCGCCCTCGAGACCCTGCGCGCTCTGGGGGACATGAGCGAGGCCGCCGCTCTCGAATTGGTCGGTATCGCCGGACGTCACCGCCATGAGCCCTCCGAGCCCTGGAGACCGCCATCGGGGATCCCGATGCGTCACCACCGGTGGTTGAGCGGCCCGGCGCTGTACGAGGCGTGGTTGCGAAGCCCGATCGCGTCACCTGACGCGATCGCTGGACCTTTCGACGTTGTCCATGCCACCACCATCATCCCGTGCCCCACGACAGCCCCGCTCGTGGTGACCCTGCACGATCTCGCTTTCCTTCACGAACCCGATCACTTCACCCGGCGGGGCGTGTCGGTGTTTCGGCGCAGTCTGGATCGGATCCGGGACCGGGCCAGCGTGGTGCTGTGTTCCTCGACGGCCACGATGCACGATGCCGTGGCCGCAGGCCTGGATCCGGGTCGGCTTCGTTGCGTCCCTCTGGGAGTGCGGACCCACCATGTGACCGCCAGTGACCGAATCCGGGTGCGGGAACGGTTCGGTCTTCCCGAGCAGTACCTGTTGTTCGTGGGGACCCTCGAGCCGCGCAAGAACCTCGACGGTCTGCTCGACGCCCTGGTGCGCCTTCCCGACGCGCCCGCTCTGGTCATTGCCGGGGCCGCAGGTTGGGGAGGGGCTCAGCAGCGGGTGCGGGATCGTCTCGAAGGCGATCTGGCGGGTCGGGTGCATCTCATCGGCTTCGTCCCCGAGGGCGATCTCCCCGCTCTGTATGCCGAGGCCAGCGTGTTCTGCATGCCGAGTCGGCGCGAGGGCTACGGTCTGCCCGTGCTCGAAGCAATGACCCAGGGGACCCCGGTGGTCACCAGTCGGGGAACGGCCACCGAGGAGACAGCGGGAGGAGCCGCGGTACTCGTGGATCCCAACGATCCTGTCGATATCGCTCGGGGACTCAGTGCGGCCTTGGCCGATGGGGACCAGTGGTCGGCTCGGGCGCGGCGTCGCGGCGCCGAGATGTCCTGGGATGCCACCGCTACAGCCACGGTGCAGGCCTACCGGGAAGCCGTGATGGAGGCGCCTCGATGACCGGGGCCGTCGATACCGAACCCGTCGAGGTCGCGGTCAATCTGTTGTGGTGCGTCCCCGGTGAGGTCGGAGGTTCCGAGGAGTATCTCGCACGTCAGATGCTCGGGTTGTCCGAACTCGGCCATGCCTTTCGGCCTCGGCTCTACGTGCTCGAAGGATTCGCCCACGCCCATCCCGAACTCGCGTCTCGCCATGAACTCGTCGTGGCGCCCCTCGATGGACGCCGTCGCGGCGTCCGAGTTCTCGCTGAGCACACCTGGCTCGCTCGCCAGACGGCCAGCGCGGCCTTGGTGCACCACGGCGGGGGCTCGGCCCCGTTGGCGCTGCCCCTGATCGGTGGGGGACGTCGCAATGCTCCACCGGTGGTGCTCACCGTGCACGACCTCCAGTTCCGGACCTATCCGCGCTATTTCTCGGTGGTGAAACGGGCCTATCTGCGCAGTGTCGTGCCGCGTGCGGTGCGTCGAGCCGCAGTGGTCACGGTGCCGAGTTCGTATGTGCGCGGCACCGTCGTATCCGCCTGGTCGGTACCGCCCGAACGCGTGGTCGTGGTCCCTCATGGCATCGAGGCTCATCTCGGGGAAGGTGCCACGAGCGAGGCCGAACTCCGCGACCGATATGGGCTCGGTAACGACCGCATCGTGGTGTATCCCGCGGTGACTCATCCTCATAAGAACCATCGGTTCTTGTTGACTCTGCTCGCGCAGCACTGGCGGGATTCGGACCTGCGTCTCGTGCTCATCGGAGGACGCGGCTCTGCCGAGGCCGAACTGTGGTCCGAGGTGACCCGTCTGGGTCTGACCGAGCGCGTCGTGCGGCCCGGTCGCGTCTCCACTGCGGATCGCGACGGCTTGTTGGCCATGAGCCGAGCGTTGGTGTTCCCGAGCGAATACGAGGGTTTCGGGGCGCCGGTGGCCGAAGCCATGCATCTCGGGGTTCCGGTGATCGCGTCGGATCGAGCCTGCCTGCCCGAAGTGGTGGGCGATGCCGGACTGGTGCTGCCTCTCGACGCGTCTCGGTGGGCGGGGGCGCTCGATCATGTCGAACGTCACCGCAGCGAACTCGTCGCCGCCGGTCGGGTGCGAGCCCAGCGGTACACCACGGAGCGATCCGCTGAAGCCCTGCTGCACGCCTACCGGGTGGCGATGCGGTGACGGCGTCGACATCGCGGATGCGCCTCGTCGTCGTAGGCCCTCATGTCGAGCCCGATACCGCGCCGACCGGGGTGGTGCTGTCACGTCTCGTCGCCGAGCTCGTCTCTCGGGGTCATGAGATCCACGTGGTCGCCGCGCTGCCCTGGTACCGGAACCATCGCCTCGAACCCGGATGGGGTGGGCGGCCGTGGCGGCGTGAGATCACATCATGGGGCAGCATCCGGCGAGTCCATCCCTTTCCCGGTGACGACAAGACGAACCTGATTCGTCGTGCCGTGGGCTTTGTCGGGTTCTCCGCGCTCGCACTTCTCGCGGGTCTGCGCGCCGGGGGACTCGGTCGTCGCGTCGATGGGGTCGTGGCGATGTCACCTCCGTTGACGTTGGGTCTCACGGGACGTCTCATCGCGTGGTCCCATCGGGCGCCGCTGGTGTTCAACGTCCAAGATGTCTTTCCCGATGCCGCCGAGCGCACCGGAGCGGTCACGAACCCGCTCGTGTTACGGGCGGCGCGGCTGCTCGAACGTCTGACGTATCGACGCTCGGACGCGATCACCGTGTTGTCAGACGATCTCGTGGCGAACCTCCGCTCCAAGGTGTCGCCCGAGGTGGCGTCACGGATCCACATGATCCCGAACTTCGTGGACACCGAGGCCATCACACCCTCACAGACGGCGACGCACTACCGGAGCGAACTGGGAATCGGCGATGAACCCGTGGTCATGTATGCCGGGAATCTCGGATGGTCTCAGCCCTTCGAGATGCTCATCGAAACCGCTCGCCGACGGCCCGAGTACACCATCGTGATCAACGGTGACGGCGCGGCGGCGGCCGAGATCGATGCAGCCGCGGCGACGCTTCCCAATCTCATGCGGGTCGGATATCAACCCAGCGAGCGCCTCGGGGAGGTTCTGGCCTCCGCGGATATCCATGTCGTCATTCTCAAAGCGGGGCTCGCAGCGGTCTCGGTACCGTCCAAGACGTATTCGGTGATGGCGTCCGCGCGACCCGTGGTCGCATCCATCGACTCGGGAACCGCAATCCCGCGCATGCTCGAGGTCGCGGGAGCCGGCCTCCACGTCGCTCCCGGCGATGTCGATGCCTTCGTCGCCGCGCTCGATGAGATCCTGCAGACGCCCGACCGCGGGGCCGAGATGGGTCGCCGAGGCCGTGATCATGTCGTGGCCACGGCGTCGCCAGCCGCAGTCGCTCAGGCCTATGAGGACCTCATGGCCGATCTGGGTGCGATGCGCTCACGATCTCGCCGCCCGAGCGAAGGGGCCAGTGAGGGTTCCACGCGGTAGCCTCACTCCCTCGTGGGTAGCACATCGTCGGCCAAGAAGGTCGCCCGGCTCGCGCAGCGGGGCAAAGGCAAGAAGATCCGAGCCACCAGCGGTTCGTCGTTCCCCGCCATCCTGGCGGCGGTCGTCATCGTTGGACTGGTGCTCGTGATCTATGCCCGGGCCTCGGTTCCCGGTCTGGATGCCACGGCCTCCACGGTCACTCAGCGCAATATCGCCTATGGCGTGTACGTCTGCGACGAGTGGGTGTCGCTGCCGGCTCCCGATGCTCAGGCCTTCGTGGATTTCGGTGTCAACGAACGTGAAGCCGGCGTGATCGTCATGTCCTCGCTGCCTGAGGACGGCAACCGAGGTCCCCGCCTCGGTCGTTTCCTCGATGCGTTCGGCGTATCGCTCAACGACACCGAACTCTCCTTGCCCGAGGATCCTGAACGGACCGTGGCGGACACCTTCAGCGAAGGCGACGACGAATGCCCCGACGGTGACGGTCTGTTGTCGGTGGTGACCTGGAATCCGGCGAGTGACCTGGGTTCGTCACAGACCTACATCACAGCGTTCTCCGATATCCGCCTTCCCGACGACGGGATGGCCTTCGCGATCGCGTTCACCCCGCGGGGCGCCGATGTTCCCCAGCCGCCTTCGGTGGCGACGTTGGCATCGCTGTCGACGGGTCCGACCGTTCCCGAGACCTCGGAAACGATCGCACCCGCTCCCGAGGATTCGACGGCGCCCAGTGATCCCGGGCCTGAGACGACCCCGAGTGACGAGGAGAGCGGGAGCGGCGGCTGATGTACGCGGTCGTCCTGGTCGGCGGTTTCGGCACCAGGCTGCGGCCACTCACCTCCACCGTGCCCAAGCCCATGTTGACCGTGGGCGACCGACCGATCATCGTCCAACTCGTGGAACAACTGGCCCGCGCCGGGGTCACCGATGTGGTTCTGGCTCTGGGATTCAAGCCTGAACCCTTCACCGGGGCATTTCCTGACGGGATGATGGATGGGGTTCGGATTCACTACGCCGTGGAACCCGAACCTCTCGACACTGCCGGAGCGGTTCGGTTCGCGGCCGACACCGCCGGGATCGACGACACGTTCGTCGTGATGAACGGTGATGTGCTCACCGATCTCGACATCACCCGTCTCGTGTCGTTTCATCGCGACCGCGCTGCCGAGGCGACGTTGCATCTCATCTCGGTTGCGGATCCTTCCGCTTATGGGGTCGTGGCCCTCGACGAGGAGTCGCGGGTTCGCCGCTTCGTGGAAAAGCCGGCGCCGGGAACCGAGCCGTCGCGGCTGGCCAACGGGGGAACCTATGTTCTCGAAGCCTCGGTTCTGGATCGCATCCCGACGGGGCGGCCGACCTCCATCGAACGGGTCACCTTCCCGGCGGTCGCGCAGGACGGCGGGTTGTTCGGCCTCGCCACCGAGGACTACTGGATCGACACCGGCCGTCCCGAGACGTTCCGTCAGGCCAACCTCGACACCCTCGACGGGATCCGTCAGCTCGGTTCATGCGCCGGTATCGATCCCGGTGCGTTCGTCGCTGAGGATGCCGTCGTCGAGCATTCCGTCATCGCCGGTGGGGTCGAGGTGGGGTCTCGAGCACGGGTCGTCGATTCGGTCCTGCTCAGCGGAGCCCGGATCGCGCCTGATGCCATCGTGGTCGACTCGATCGTCGCTGGACGCGTCGATGAGGGCGCTCAGGTGACGCGAACGGTGGTGGGTGCTGCGGGGATCGTGGCGGCCGGGGAGATCCTCACCGGTGGACGTCGACCCGAGGTCGACACGTGATCGGCACCGACATCCGCCGGGTGGCAGTCGTCGGGGGTGCGGGTTTTCTCGGATCGCATCTCGTGGATCGCCTCGTCGCCGACCCTCATACGGCCTGGGCGGTCGAGGTCATCGACGATCTGTCCACCGGCTCGTTGGGTTCGCTCGCGACCGCGCGAGCCCAAGCGGTCTCGGGACGGTTGTCGATCACCCATCTGGATGCCACCGGCCCCGAGTTCTCCAGCTTCATCGAGCGTCGTCGTCCCGAGGTCGTGGTCCACCTCGCGGGTTTCAGCCGTCCCACCGCCGAACCCGCAGCGGCGGCCACCGAATCCGTACGCGCCTTGACGATCGCGGCGTCGATCCTCGAGGCCTGTCGCAGCGGCGAGGTGACCAAGGTCGTCACCTGTGTTCCCGCTGTCGATCTGTACGGCGCCTATCAGGGCCGTGAGGTTCCACTCAAGGAAAGTCGGGGTTTCACACCGGACGCAACTCTGGGAATCGCCGCGCGTACGGTGATCGACTGGTGCACGCATTACCGCGATCGGTACGCACTCGAGTTCACGGTGCTGGCTCTGGGTGACGTGTATGGACCGCGCCATCCGGTGGTGAGCGATCCTGTTGCTGCAGCGATCGCGGGCCGACCTCTCGAACGCACCCTCGACCCGATCTACGTCGCTGATGTCGCCGAAGCCCTCGTGTCCGCCCTCGACCGGGCCGGGGGTCTGGTGGTGAACGTGTCCTCAGGCGACAGCGTGACCGCCTCCGATCTGGCGCGGGCGGCCGGGAGAGAACCTGTGGCCGTGGCACTACGGCCTCAGCGATTCGCGCTCTCGCTGGTGCGTTCGCGAATCCATCTGGCCTGGGCGCCCTGGACCCCATTGGCGGATGGTCTCGCGACGATCTGACGGAATCGCTTGGGTCGCGGTGTCAGCGAAACAGATCCTCTGATGCCGGTCGGATCAACTCGGCCACCGAACTGTCACGTAGCCACGTCGGATCGACACCGCGCACCACCGCGACGGGGATCCCCGAGGATTTGCCCATGACCATCTCGGCTGCAGAGGCGAGTTCATCGGCCACGGCGACTTCGGTCACCTGCATTTCGCGTCCGAGGGCGTCCTCGACTCCCCGCAGATCCACCACCGCGGCGATGCCGGCCACCCCGATCGCGACATCGGTGAGACCGCGACGCCAGGGCCGTCCGAACGTGTCACTGATGATCACCCCGACCTCGATACCGAGACGGGCGCGCACGATGTCTCGAATCCGTCGCGCGGAGCGGTCGCTGTCCACGGGCAACAACGCCGCCTGCCCTCGTTCGACATTGGACAGATCGATCCCCGAGTTGGCACAGATGAAGCCGTGACGGGTTTCGGTGATGATGAGATCGCCGCGGCGGCGAACGATACGAACCGCTTCGGATTCGACGAGGTGTTTGTGGGACCGCGGGTCCTCGGGGTCGACCTCGACGAGGCGGCCTTCGGCCTTGGAGACGATCTTTTGGGTCACCACCAGAACGTCACCGTCGGCCAAGGGGCCATGGGGCGGGTTCGAACAGGCGTTGACGATGACGTCACCGACCTGATCGCCGGGGCGGATCTCACCGATTCCTTCGATTCCCCACATTTCGAGACGGCTCATCGTGAAGCTCCTTCGTCCAGGACCGTGCGGGCGAGCTTCGCAGTGGTCGCCGGGTCCGACATGATCGTTCCCGTCACCACGCAACGCATTCCGTTCGCTTCGACCTCGGGGGCCAGAGCCTCGTCGACGGTGTCGACGACCAGGGTGGCTGCCACCTCGCGGTACATGCGAGCGACACCGATCACCGATGAATCGTGTCCGAGTTCGCTCAACATCCGATCCGCAGGACCTTTGAGCGCCGCGCCCCCCACGATCGGGGATACGGCCACGACATGATCGCGGCGGTCCATGAGTACCTCTTCGATCCCCGGTATCGCGCGGATCGGCCCGATCGACACCACGGGGTTCGAGGGGGCGATGACGATCGTGTCGGCAGCCGCGAGGGCGTCGAGCACCCCCGGACTCGGCCGGGCGCTCTCGGCTCCGGCGAAGCGGATCTCGGTCACGGGAACGCCATGGCGCCGACCTACGAAGTACTCCTGGAACGACACCTCCCGCGAGACGACACCGTCGGGTTCGGGATCGAGAACCGTCACCCGCGTGGCCACCGAGTCGTCGGTCATGGGAAGGATCCGTAGTCCGAGCTCGAACGCAGTGGCGATCTCAGCGGTCACCGCGGACAACGGAGCCCCTTCATGAAGGCGAGCGGTGCGATAAAGATGGGTGGCGAGGTCGGAATCACCGAGATTGAACCAGGTGCCACCGGCTGTCGATCCCTCGGGTCGATACGGGGTGAACCGGGCCAGAGCTTCCATCGCGCGCCAGGTTTCACCGCGTCGACCCCATCCGCGATCGGGGTCGATCGCATCGGCGACGGTGTAGACGACGGTGTCGAGATCGGGACTGATCGAGAGACCGTGCAAGACGGTGTCGTCCCCGGTGTTCACCACTGCGACGATCTCGGCGGGATCGACGACGCGGACCATGCCGGTGAGCAGACGCGCAGCTCCGACCCCGCCAGCGAGCACGGTGATCATCGTGGGTGTCGCTCCATCGCCGCCCGAGCGTAGAGCGCGAGAAGTCCCGATGCCGTGGCCGACCACGGATGTTCAGCGACGCGTCGGTGTCCGGCGACACGCAAGCGAGAGGCTGCGGTCTCATCGTCGAGCACCTCCGCGAGCGCCTCGGCGAGGGCGTCGACATCGTGGGGGTCGTGAAGACGTGCGGCGTCGTTGACGACTTCGGGGATCGATCCGGCTCGCGCCGCCACGACGGGAGTGTCGGCCACCATGGCTTCGAGGAGAGGAAAGCCGAATCCCTCGTCCAAACTCGGATAGGCCAGGACCGCAGCATTCTGAAGCAGCCAGTCCCGGGTGTCGTCGTCGACCCTCCCGGTCACATGGATCCGGGTCACAAGATCCGGGCCGAGTGTTGCGATCGCTTCGGTGACGGCGCGGGAATCGTCGCTCGGAGATCCGGCAATGACGAGATCGAGATCGGATCGATCCGACGCGACCGCGCGAAAGGCATGAACGAGACGCACCAGGTTCTTGCGCCGTTCGACGGTGCCGAGCGCGAGCACGAAGCGTCGGGATCGCAGGTTCTCGACTCGAGCGGGGACTCGTTCGACGAGGGGTCGGGCCGGGGGAGCGCCCAGGGGGACGACGGTGACGCAGACCTCACCGAGGAGTTCGCGCACCCCGTGCGCGGTGGCCTCGGAGGAGGCGTGGACGAGGGCTCCGGCTGCAACCGCCCGGCGTAGCACCGATCCGGCGCGAGCGACATCGGGATGCACGAGATCGGGATGACGCAGAAACCAACAGTCATAGACCGACACGACCCGACCCGCTCGGGCGGGGGGCACCACGTAGTTGGTGCCATGGACCACATCGACAGGGCGTCCAGGCGCGCTCAGCCACCGGTCGAGGGGAACCCGCGTGGATCGGGACCACCAGCGTCGAGCGAGAGCGGCCGGTAACGGGAGTCGTCGCCCCCCCTGGGGGGCCTGGGCCCGCCAACTGGTGAGATACGGGGCGATCTCGACGGCCTCGGGTCGTGCGCCAAGGGCATCCAACATGCCTCGGGTGGCGTGTCCCACTCCGGTCAACGCCGTGGCGAGGGGGCCGACATCGAACGCCACGCGCAAGGGGGTGTCGACCACACCTCGACCCTAGCGGCGGGGTTCACCCGTCGCGGAGACCCCGAGTCTCCTAGACTGCGGATTCGCACCGACCCGCCGTGCATCACGGGTTTCCCGCTGTCATCAAGGATGTCCATGCCTCGCGCCTTCATCACCGGCATCACCGGACAAGACGGTCAACATCTCGCCGAGTTCCTCCACGCCCAGGGGTATCAGGTCTTCGGCATGGTCAAGGGCCAGCACAATCCGCGTGCCGAGTTGTTGCGTGACCAACTGCCCTTCGTCGAGGCGGTGCCCGGGGATCTCGCCGATCTTCCGTCTCTCGTGGCTGCGCTCGAGCGGTCCCAGCCCGATGAGGTGTACAACCTGGGCGCGATCTCGTTCGTGGCGATGTCGTTCAACCAGGCGGAACTGACCGCCAACATCACCGGTCTGGGCGTGTTGCGCATGCTCGAAGCGATCCGGATGGTGGGTGGTACCCAGAACAATCCGATCCGCTTCTATCAGGCCTCGTCCTCAGAAATGTTCGGAAAAGTCCGCGAAACCCCTCAGAACGAGTTGACCCCTTTCCATCCTCGTTCGCCCTACGGATGCGCCAAGGTGTTCGGTCACGATCTCACGGTCAACTACCGCGAAAGTTACGGGCTGTACGCGTGCAGCGGGATCCTGTTCAACCATGAAGGGCCCCGGCGGGGGTACGAGTTCGTGACCCGCAAGGTGTCCCATGCCGTGGCGCGTATCAAGTTGGGTCTGCAGGACGAGTTGGTGCTCGGCAACCTCGATGCAATGCGCGACTGGGGCTACGCCGGGGACTACGTCAAAGCGATGTGGCTGATGCTGCAACAGGATCAACCCGAGGACTACGTCGTGGCCACCGGGGTGGCCCACTCGATCGAACAACTCGTCGAGATGGCGTTCGCAGAGGTGGGAATCGAGGATTGGCGGCGGTACGTGCGCCAGGACCAGAGGTTCTTTCGGCCCGCTGAGGTCGATCTGTTGATCGGTGACGCCTCCAAGGCGCGAGACCGCCTCGGATGGGAACCCGAGGTCGATTTCGCCGGTCTCGTGAAGTTGATGGTCGCGAACGATCTGGCCATCGAATCGGGCAAGGTGCGACGCGACAGCTGATCTCGATACGAGAATCGTTCCCTGATCGCTCAGGCTTCGAAAGGCACCTCACCCACGGCGAGTACCACCTCATCGGGATCGGGGGCCGCCCCTGAACGCAGGCGGGATCGCAAGGCGAACACGAACGCCACCACCGCAGCCGCCGACCCGGTGACGAGTCCCAGTTCGACTCGTTGGAACAGATCATCGCCCGCCACTGCCGTGACGAGAGCGAAGGTGCCGATGCCACACGCCCAGCCGCCTGCGACGAGAGCATGACCCTGGAGAGCGATCACCGCCTGCGCGGTCGCCATTGCGACCATGTAGCACCCGCTACCGAGTGCCAACATCGCCAGAGTTCGCCGTTCGATCCCTGACCCGAACACCACGTCATAGATCGCCGGACCGGCCACGAGGGCTCCGAGAGTTCCCGTCGAGCCCACTGCGATCACCACGATCATCAGACGCCGAAAACCGGTACGAAACTCGGCGAGATCCCCCTGGGCGGCGAGGCGGGCGAGACGGGGCAACAAGGCTGCCTGAACGGCTTGGAACAAGAACAGTGGAACCCGGGCCAACAGCACGGCATTCGCGAAACGGGTGACTTCGGCAGCCCGGTCGGCATCGGCCAGCATGTCGATCGTCAACGGCCCAGCATTGACCAAGGCCGCCGACAACAGGGTGCCACCGAGAAGCCAGCCGAGATTGGGTGTCACTTCGCCCCAGGTCGCTTCGGGCCCGTCGGCGGTGCGCAGATCGCCTCGCCACGCGATGTAGACGACTCCTGAGACCGCGGCGATCGCCAAGACGAAGCCGTACGCCGCGGCAGTGGCCACCCCGACCGCTGCCAGCACCGCACACAGCGTCACCCTGGTGACCCCGTCGGCGCCCATCACGATCGCATACGAACGGAACCGACCTTGCCCCGAGCAGACTCCGCGAGCGAGGTGGGCGGGCGCATAGGCGACGAACGCGGCGATCAGCGCGACTGTCATCCATCCGTCGCCTTCGAAGAAGACCCGGGTGATCACCGGTGAGGCCACGACGATGGCGACGATGACGATTCCCGCCAGGATCGCTCCCAGGCCCAGGACTCGTATCACGACGGGGTGTCCGCCCACTCCGACTGCTCGCCGGTGCGCCAGGGCTCGTCCCACCTCCTGTTCGAGAGGCAAGAAGAAACCTGGCGCCAGCAGGAAGGTCGCGAACCACAGCGACGCAACGGGTTTGAAAGCCTCGTCACCGAGCGCGCCCTTGGCGATGATGAAGAAGGCGTAACTCGCGATCCCGGCGATCACCAGACCCAGACCGACCGCCAAGGTGCCTTCGGGCAACGCGTTCTTGGCGGTACCCAGACCCGCCCGTATCCCGGTGCGCGCCGAAGGATCGGGTTCGGGCTCCGAAGCGCTCAGCGTCGACCCACCCAACGCTCGAAGGATCGCGTCAGTTCACGCCGACGCACTTGGGCGTTCTGGAAGCTGAGAATTCCGAGGCCCACCGAGACGTATAGCGCATCGGACGCCATGGTTGCGCACCGAGCCACGACCTCATCGGGCCGGGGAATCCGGCATCGGGTGAGGTCGAGACCAGGGAGGATGGGGCCAGACGATGCGTCGTCGCTCACCTGGTTCAGGTTACCCGTGATCGCGCCCGGTGGCAGGCCGCTGCGCTGCACTAGCCTCGCAGCACCGTGGACCGCCTCGACACGACCGTTCCGCCCGTCGTGGCCGTGATGGTGGTTCCTCTCCCGTCGCCGACACTGGGTGAAGCTCTGGCGGGCCTCGCTGCTCAGGACTATCCCGATTTTCGGGTGCTGCTGCTCGTCACCGGAGACCGAGAGGGTCCCGAGATCACCGAGGTTCGTCACCGGGCTCGCGAGCTCGTCCCTGATGCCGTGGTGCGGTCACTGGGGGGGAACCCGGGATGGGGTCCTGCATGCAACGTGGCCTTGGATCTGGTCGAAGGAGACCACGGATTCTTCGCGCTGCTCCATGACGACGTCGCACTGGAACCCGATGCCATTCGACTGCTCGTGGAGGAGACGTATCGCTCGAATGCGGGTGTCGTCGGCCCGAAATTGCTCGAGTGGGACGACCCGCGCCGATTGCATCGGGTGGGTTTCGACGTGGATCGCATCGGTGAGATCGATCCATTGGTCGAACCGGGGGAGCGAGACCAAGAGCAGTACGACGCCGTACGCGATGTCTTCGCGGTGCCTTCGGCCTGCGTGATGATTCGAGCTGATCTGTTCCGGATGCTGCGCTTCGACGACCGCATCGACTTCCACGGTGAGGACCTCGATCTGTGTTGGCGGGCTCATCTGACCGGAGCCCGAGTGCTCGTGGTCCCCGCAGCGCGGGCCCGCCACCGTGGCCGGCTCCCGGAACGGCGTACCGAGCTGTCCCATCGCGCTCTCATCGCTCGTCACCGGGTGTGGAGTGTCGCCACCCTCACCGGTGGGCGCCGCCTCCTGGGAGTTCTCGCCCGCTTGCTGATCGTGACGGTGGCTGAGTTCCTGGTGGGTTTGGTCACCGGCCGCGCCAAGGACTCCTGGTCGATCCTCGCAGCGGTGGTCGGTTTGGTACCTCGTTCGGGAGCGGTGATCGCCCGGCGTCGACGTCTCGCCGGGATCCGTACGGTTCCCGACCACGAGGTCGCTCATCTTCAGATCGCGGGAAGTGCCCGATGGCGACGGTTTCGCCGAGCGCGCGAACTCGAGACCACCCACACCGGCCGCCGACCCCGAGGATCACGCCTGGCCGACACCGTGGCCTGGGTGGTTGCCGTTCTCGTGGTCGTGATCGGATCCCGTCAGGTGATCACCAGCGGCAGTGGACATCTCGCAGAGATGGTGGCGCTGCCCTCTGATCCTGGGCGTCTCGTTCGGGACTACCTGGCCCCATGGTGGAGCGCAGGAGGCGCCACGATGGATCCTGCGCCTACCGGTGTGGGGCTGGTCGGGGTCGCTGGGCTGCTGGTGTTTGGTCGTATGGAGCTGCTCCACACTTTGAGCATCATCGGACCCATCGGGCTCGGACTGCTCGGGCTCTGGCGTCTGGGCGGCCGCCTCGGGGACCGAACCGCTCGTCGAGTGACGCTGCTCGCAGGCGCGTTTGGTCCTGCGGCCTATGGCGCAATCACGACGGGGCGATGGTCTGTACTCGTGATCTGGGCGGTCACCCCGTGGCTCGTGGAGGTACTCGTGCGTCCCGGCGGCGACGAGATCGCCGCTGGCATCGCCGCGACACGGTGGCGCAGCATCGTCGCCGCCGGAGTCCTCATCGCGATCGTGGGGGCCTTCGTTCCCCTCGTTGCGGTGATCGTCCTGGTCATGGCGGTCGCCTCCGCCGTGGGAGAACTGTTCGGCGCGTCATCGCTTCGCCAGCGTTTCGGTGCGGCCGCGACGACGCTGTTGCGGGCCCTCGCCGCAGTGGTTCTGGCTGCGGTCATGCATCTGCCCTGGTCGTTGCGGCTCGCGGATCGCGATCGCTGGGAGGTGATCACCGGCGGGTCCACGGTGACTCGTCGAGGTGTGGGTCTGATCGAGCTCGCCCAATTCGGTCGCGCCACGACGGCGCTCGCCGTGATCGGGATCGCGGTTTTGGTTCCAGTCGTCGTCGCGCCGTTGGTGGCGCGAGGAGTCACCGCCCCATGGGCGGCTCGCACCGGGCTCATCGCAGTCGCGTGTGGCGGTGTCGCGGTGATGGCGGACCGGTCTGTGCTCACGGTCGAACTCGGGGCTGCAGAGTTGTGGTTCGCTCCTGTCGCGTCGATGGCAGCGGTGGCAGCGGGATGTCTGACCGCCTCGTGGCGACGTGAAATCCTCGCCGGTGGCTTCGGATGGCGTCAGCCTGTGGGGGTGGCGGCCGCCGCATGCGTCGTGGTGGGAGCCTTCCCGGTCGCAGTGGGGGTGTTCGACGGCCGATGGGACCAGACCTCGGGTTCGTTGTCGGTATTGCTCGATCAACTGCCCGAGGATGACGACGGTCACTACCGGATGGTCTTCATCGGTGATCCGGCGGTCGTCCCGGTCCCGTCACGGCCCATCGCGGACAACGTCGGCATCGCTGTGGTCGACGGCTCCCGGCTCGAGGCCACCGAGAGTCGATGGCTGGCGGCGACGACACCGTTGACGCGTCTCGTCAGCGATGCCTTCGAGGCCATCGCAAATCGCGACAGTGCCCGGCTCGGACGAGCGCTCGCCCCGGGCGGGATCCGCTACGTCGTCGTCCCGATCGTCGACGGTTCGGTATCCACTCTGGACGATCCCCGGGTGGTGCCTGAGGGTCTGCTCGATGCGATCGGTCGGCAGGTGGATCTGCGTCGCATCAGCGCAACATCCGAAGTCGTCATCTACGAGAACACGGTGTGGATTCCGGTGCGGGCGGTCCTCGAGGGGGCGACGGCCAGGGCATCGACCCAGGCCGGTCTCGACGCCTTGGTGGCGGCCGATCTGACCGATTCGATGCCCGTGGGCCGTGGACGTCCCCTCACCGTCAGCGCCGCCGACACCGTGTCGGTGGGGCCGGTCGCCTCGGTCCATCTCGGAGTTCCCCGGTCGGTGGGATGGCGGGCGTTCCTCGATGGGGACGAACTTGCAGCGCGGCCTTCGTTCGGGTCGGTCACGGCCTGGGATCTCCCTGCCGGAGCCGACGGGGTGGTGGAGTTGCGCCCTCCGTCCGCGCAAAGTCGCCATGTGATCGTGGCCGTGCAGACCCTCGTGTGGCTCCTGGCGGGAGCGGTGGCGCTGGGTGTGTCCTCGATGCGGTGGGGCCGACGTTCCCGACCTGGAGCTCCTGACACGACCGGTCTTCCGGTGGTCGTTCTCGACTCGGTGCCCTCAGGGGAGATTCGCGTATGAGAACCTGGGGACGGTGGTTGATCGCGGCCCTGGTCCTGGGGCTATGGGCGACGTTGGTGGTGGTCGATCGCGAGTCCAGCGATCCGGTGTCGGGAGTCTTTTCTTCACCGGTGGAGGCGGCCTCGCCGAGTCTGAGCGGATCAGGCGTGCTGTCGCAGATGTGGGTGTGTCCAGGGGTTCCCGCCAGCGGTCTCGAAGGATCCGGCGGTGAGGTGATCGTGGTCAACACCGGTGAAACCCCCGTCGTGGGGCGGGTTCGGATTCTGCGTGCCGAGGGGGATCCTCTCGAGCGGCCGTTGGAGGTGGCTGCGGGAGAGGTTCTCGAGATCGATGTCGACGAGGCTGTCACCACACCTTTCGCCGGGGTGGTGGTCGAAACCTTCGACGGTCGGGCCGTGGTGGAACAGCGAGCCCACCACCCGGTGGGATCGGCTCTGGTTCCCTGCGCGAGCGACACGGCCTCGCAGTGGTATTTCGCCGACGGCTCCACCGCCGGGGGGGCCTATGCCGATTACGTGCTGACGAACCCCGGTCTCGCTCCCGCCGTGGTGGATGTGGCCTTCGTATCGCCCACCGGTGCCCGAGCACCCCAAGCACTTCAGGGCATCGTGCTCGACCCGCAGTCCACCACCGTGGTGCGTCTCGGTGACGAGTACGGCCGCGACGAAGCCTGGTTGGCGGTCATGATCGAGGCGACGACGGGTCGTTTCGTCGCCGGGCGCTCGCAGCACTACCTGGGCGACGGTCGCCTCGGCTACACGATGTCGCTCGGGATCTCACAACCTGACGATCAGTGGTGGTTCGCCGATGGTGAACTCGGCCCGGGCCTCATCGAGCAGGTGTCGGTTCTCAATCCGACGAACCAAGACGTGGTCGCCGACATCGTGGCGTTGGGAATCCCCCTCGATGAGCTGCCAACCGAGCCGATCCAGATCCAAGTTCCGGCGCGATCGGCCGCCCGGGTCGACATCGGAGCGCTCGGGGTGCTTCCCGAGGGCCGTCATGGCCTGTCGGTGTCCTCGTTCGGACAGGAGGCACTCGTGGTGGAGCGGGCCGTGACGCGGCCGGCTGGTGATTTCTCGGTGACGGCGGTGGTGGCAGGAGCCCATGGTGCATCACCGTCTCGGGTGTGGTATCTCGGAGGGGCGGTCCCCGAGGAGACATCCGAGGCGATCGTGGTGCTGAACACGACCGGCGTGGAGGTGACGGTGACGGTCAACGATCTGGGGCCCGGAGGCGAGGTCGCCATCGACGGCTACAGCGCGATCGAACTCGCGCCCGGGGCCGTCCTGGCCCTGGACGCATCGGAGGATCTCGTCGGACGTCCGCTCGTCGTGCGCGCTGATGCCGAGGTCGTCGTGGAGAGGTCGTGGCCACGTCGCGCCGGATCCGAGGGTCGCACCGGATCGTTGGGAATCCCCGGATGAACACGACCCAGATTCTCGTGGCCGCCGCGGTGATCGCGGTTGCGGCGGTGGTGGCTGGAGTTCTGGCGCGCCGTCGACGCGTCGATGCCCCCACTCAGCCCTCCCATCAGGTGCCCTCTCAACTCGATCGCCGGGACTTCCACGTGGTCGACCCGACACTTGCCGATCGCCCCTGGTGGGTGGTGGTGTTCACCTCGGCCACCTGTGCGGTGTGTTCCGAGGTCCTCTCCAAGGCAGCGGTCGTCGCGAGTGGTGAGGTCGGCGTCGTGGAGGTGGAGTACTCGGCATGGCGCGACCTGCAGTCTCGCTACCGGATCGATGCGGTCCCGATGACCGTGGTGGTCGACCCCGACGGTGTCGTCGCTTCGAGTTTCCTCGGTCCCGTGACCGCGACCGATCTCTGGGCGGCGGTGGCCCGAGCGCGAGATCCCGAACTCGATACCGGCGCTGGGTGCAGCCACGACCGCTAGCCTCGACAGCACATGTTCGACTCCCTGTCATCTCGTCTCGAGGGCATCGTCAAGCGTCTTCGCGGTCGGGGACGCCTCACCGTTGACGACGTCGACGAGGTCCTACGCGATATTCGCAGTGCCCTTCTCGATGCCGACGTCAACGTCGGTGTGGTCCGTTCCGTGGTGGCTCGGCTGCGTGAGGAGCTCGTGGGTGCGGAACTGTCTCAAGTTCTCGACCCCGGCCAACAAGTCGTCAAGGCGGTCCATGGTGAGCTGATCCGGATTCTCGGTGGCGAAAACCTGTCGATCAGCTATGCGTCCCGGCCGCCCACCGTGGTGTTGATGGCGGGCCTCCAGGGTTCGGGTAAGACGACGAACTCGGCCAAGTTGGCCCGCTGGTTCAAGGCTCAAGGTCGCCAACCCTTGCTCGTGGGCGCCGACCTTCAACGCCCGGCCGCAGTCGAACAGCTCCGGACTCTGGGGTCACAGATCGGGGTGCCGGTGTTCTCCGAACCCGGAGATCCCGTGCAGACCGCCGCGCGGGGAGTGGAAGAAGCCCGTCGTCTCGGTCGCGACGTCTGCATCGTGGACACCGCAGGACGTCTGGCGATCGATACCGAGATGATGGAGCAGGTCCGTCAGATCTCGGGGTCGGTATCACCTCACTACACCTTCCTCGTCGTCGACGCGATGACGGGTCAGGACGCGGTCTCGGTGGCTGAGGCCTTCCATGCGATTCTCGAAATCGACGGGGTCATTCTCTCCAAGCTCGACGGTGACGCCCGCGGCGGCGCGGCGCTGTCGGTCAAGGAGGTGATCGGGCGACCGATCGCGTTCGCTTCCACCGGCGAAAAAGTGGACTCCTTCGAGGTGTTCCATCCGGATCGAATGGCCGGACGGATCCTGGGGATGGGCGACATGCTCACCCTGATCGAACAAGCCGAGGCCGTCTACGAACGCGATGAGGCCGAAGCCGCTGCTGCGAAGCTTCTCGAAGGCCAGTTCACCTTCGACGACTTCCTCGAGCAGATGCAGCAGTTGAAGAAGATGGGTCCTTTGTCGGGAGTTCTCGGCATGGTTCCCGGTCTGCCCAAAGAACTCAAGGGCGCCTCCATCGACGACGACGACCTCAAACCCGTCGAGGCGATCATTCGGTCCATGACCCCTGAGGAACGTCGCCAACCCGAGATCATCAACGGATCGCGCCGCCAGCGAATCGCGATGGGCTCAGGAACCTCCCTGCCTGAGGTCAACCGGCTCATCAAGCAGTTCGGTGAGATGCAAAAGATGATGAAGCGCATGGGAGGCATGCCCGGTATGGGCCGCAAGGCCAACCGGAAAGCCAAGGGCAAGAAGGGCGCCAAAGGGCCCAAGGGTCCGGGACGGGCCCCGCTGGCGGGCTCAGGAATCGATCCGCGGTTCATGGGAGGACCCAGCGGACCCGCAGGACTCGACTCGCTCGGGGGACTCGGTTCGTGGCCTCCTGGTCGATGATCGCCACCTCGCCCCCAGCGCGGTCGCGGCCTCGGCATAGCCTTGGGTCGGGGGTGCCGGTTGGGTCCGGGGTGTTCGCGCCGCTAACCTTGCCCAGTCCCCGCCTACTGCGGTCGCCCTATCGGGCCGCACTGGCGACACCATCGAAGTCCAGGAGTCAGATCAACCCATGGCCGTGAAGCTGCGCCTCACCCGTGTCGGCAAGACCAAGCAGCCGCAGTACCGCATCGTGGCCGCCGACAGCCGTTCGCCCCGCGATGGTCGGTTCCTCGAGATCCTCGGCCATTACGATCCGCGCCAGGAGCCGTCGGTGGTCTCCCTCGACGAAGACAAGGCGCTCAAGTGGCTTCGCAATGGTGCTCAGCCCACCGAGCGGGTGCGCAAGCTTCTCGAAGTGTCGGGAACCTGGGCCACCTTCACCGGTAAGGCTTCCTGAGGTCGAACGGAGCGATCGAGCCATGACTGCCACCACTCCCGCTGCCGTGGCCGTGCTCGAACACGTCGTGCGTTCGATCGTCGACGATCCTGACGCGGTGCGTGTCGACGTCGCCACTGCCGATTCGGCGGGAGCGCCCAAACTGCTGCTCGAGGTTCGAGTCGGCGAAGGCGATCTCGGACGGGTGATCGGACGCCGCGGCCGCACGGCTCAAAGCATTCGTACCTTGGTGCGCGCGGCGGCCGTTCGTGACGACGTCGAGGTCGACGTCGAATTCTGCGACGACTGATCTCGTCGCCCTCCTCGGGGAAGGCTGCGAGGTCATCATGGATCCACAGAGTCCGTCCCGACTCGAAGTCGGGCGTATCGGACGTCCTCACGGTGTGCGCGGCGATGTGTATGTCGACCTCGTGACCGATCGGGTCGAGCGGGTCGCGCCGGGGAGTCGTCTCTATGCCGGAGAATGGCTGATCGTGGAGCGTTCCCGAGCCGTGCAGCGCCGTTGGGTCGTGCATTTCGAAGGGGTGCAGGACCGCACCGCGGCCGAGGCGCTCGTCGGGCGTCTTGTCGAAGCTGAACCCATCGAGGACGACGACACATTGTGGGTGCATCGACTCATCGGAGCTCGCGTACTCGACATCAGTGAAGATCCGGATCATCCCGTCGATCGGGGCCGGTGCGTGAGCGTGGTCGCAAATCCGGCGCATGAGTTGTTGGAGCTCGAATCCGGAGCCTTGGTCCCGGTCACCTTCGTGGTCGATCATGATCTCGACACGATCCGGGTGGTGGTCCCCGAAGGGTTGTTCGATCTGTGATGCGGATCGATGTGTTCACGATCTTTCCGGGACTCGTGGACGACTTCGCGCGTCACAGTCTGCTGGGAAAGGCCCGAGACACCGGTCGGGTGGACCTGCGTTGTCACGATCTGCGCGGCTACACCACCGATGCTCATCGCAGTGTGGACGACACCCCCTTTGGGGGAGGTGCGGGGATGGTGCTGCGTCCCGAGCCGGTTTTCGCCGCCGTCGAGGCGCATGAACCGCCCCGACCATTGTTTCTTCTCGGGCCGGGTGGGCGTCGTTTCGATCAGGCGATGGCGACTGATCTGGCCGCCCTCGGAGGCTTCTCGCTGCTGTGTGGACGCTATGAGGGGGTCGATCACCGGATCCGGGAACATCTCGTGGACGACGAACTCAGCATCGGTGACGTGGTGCTGGCCGGGGGAGAGGTCGCAGCATGTCTCGTGATCGAAGCGGTCACCCGGCTGATTCCGGGGGTGATGGGCAATACGGTGAGCCCGGTCACGGAATCCTTCGGTGAACACGGCCTCCTGGAAGAACCCCAGTACACCCGGCCTGCCGAGTTTCGGGGCTGGGACGTCCCCGAGGTGTTGCGTAGCGGGGATCATGGGCGGATCGCCCGCTGGCGGCGAGCCCAGGCCCTGCATCGCACGATCGCGGCTCGTCGCGATCTGATCGATCGTCGAGGCGGTCTGACCAGCCAGGAGCGCTCCCTGTTGGAAGAGTTCCCCCCTGTCGCCTATCCTTCCCAGGTCCCCGAAACCGTCGTGAGGAAGCCCGCGCCATGAAGGTCACCGACATCGTCGATCAGCAGTACATGCGAGACGACATTCCCGAATTCTTCCCCGGTGACGAGGTGAAGGTGCACGTGCGCGTTGTCGAGAGCGGCAAGGAGCGCATCCAGATCTTCCAGGGCAACATCATCGCCATCCAAGGCGGTGGGCTCCAGGAGACCTACACCGTGCGCAAACTCAGCTACGGCGTGGGCGTCGAGCGCACCTTTCCGGTTCACAGCCCCATCGTGGCCAAGCTCGAAGTGCTCAAGCGTGGCGACGTGCGCCGAGCCAAGTTGTACTACCTCCGGGACCGGATCGGTAAGGCCGCTCGGGTTCGCGAGAAGCGCGTCAACTGAATTCATTCGCCCACGCCCGATCTTTCGTCGGGCGGGACCTGACCGAAAGGTCCCTGACACATGAGCCGGTACGCATGAGCTCAGACGACCTCGACGACTTCGAGGCCGAGCGCGAACTGCAACTGGCCCAGGAGTATCAGGATGTGGTGGGCATGTTCCGCTACGCGGTCGAGACCGAACGTCGCTTCTACCTTGCGAACTCGGTGGAGGTTCAGGTGCTGTCGGACGGTTCACGACCTCTGATCGAGGTTCGGCTCGCCGATGCCTGGGTGTGGGACATGTACCGACGGACTCGTCTCGTTCCCTCGGTGCGCGTTCTCACCTACAAAGACGTCAACGTCGAAGAATTGCCCCCGAGCGATCTCTGACACCATCGGGTGCTCGGCACTGGGTCCGGGTTCCGGGTCCTGGGGCGCCGGCTGATCACGACGACTCTCAGGGCGCCGACGCGATCATGCGAACAGAGCCCACGCGACCAAAGCGGCCGCGACGATCAAAGCAGCCGCCACGAAGACGGCATCGGTACGCCGAGGAACGCGGCGCCGGTTCGGGTCGAACCCCATAGGAGTCAGTATGGTCGCTACCATGCCTACCGAGTCACTCGAGACCCTCGAGATCCACCGTGAAGACGGTGTGGTCACCGTCACCCTCAACCGGCCCGAGAAGAAGAACGCCGCCAACTCGGTGATGTGGGCCGAACTTCTCGCCACGTTCCGAGACATCAGCCGTCGTTCTGACGATCGTGTCGTGGTGCTCACCGGGGCCGGCGGAGCATTCTGCGCAGGTGCCGATCTTTGGGGCGGTGGAGCCGAGGAGGAGCATCGACTCTCGGCGATGCGCAACATCACCGATGTGGCCCTGGCCTTGCACCGACTGCCTCAGCCCACCATCGCCAAGGTTCGCGGAGTGGCAGTGGGCGCTGGGATGAACATGGCGTTGGGATGCGATCTCGTGGTGTGCTCCACCGATGCGCGGTTCTCGGAGATCTTCGCCAAGCGGGGACTCTCGATCGACTTCGGTGGATCCTGGCTTCTCGTGCGCCGGATCGGGCTGCACCGGGCCAAAGAACTGACGCTGTTCGGTGACATCATCGGCGCCGAGGAGGCGGATCGGATCGGGCTCGTCAACCGAGTGGTACCCGATGCCGAGCTGGATGCCTTCGTCGACGACTGGGCTCGCCGCCTGGCGGCCGGTCCGCCGATCGCGGTGGCTCAGAGCAAGCGGATGCTCGACAATGCCATGCAGATGACCTTTGAACAGGCTCTCGACGATGAGGGCTCGGCTCAAACGGTGAACTTCTCGACCAAGGACACCGCTGAGGCGATCAAGGCGTTCATGGACAAGCGCGACCCCATCTTCCAGGGTCGGTAGTACCGTGACGGGGGTGTGGACCCCCGCGGGACAGACTCAGGGTCGATCCGGTGACCGCGGCTCCCATCGGGGTCATGGGGTCGCTCGGTTGTGGCGTCGTCTGGCGAGCATCGTCGGGGTCGGGGGGTTCACGGCACTGGTCGTGATCATGGCGGGGGCTCCAAGCGGCGCCTCGGCCCAAACCCTCCAAGACGAGATTCCTGCGGGATGCCCTCCCGCTCCGGTTCTCACCGCGGTGTTCGTGGGGCGTCTGGATCAACGGGATCTGCGAGCAGGACGCTTCGAGGTGCTCGAGGTACGTTCAGGATCGCTCGCGGGGTATGAGGTCGGTGGACTCGTCGACGTCGACTATTTCGAGGACGTGCGTTTCCTCGACCCCGGACAGAGTTATCTCGTGGGCGTCGCCCCCGATCCGATCACTGGCCGCCTGGGCTCCAAGGTCCGAGCTCCCGAACCCCGTTTCGGAGGCAATCAGGTCGTCGCCCTCGACGAGGTCATCTGTCCGGTGTTCGAAGATCCCGTGGTCACGTTGCTGCCCGATGGCTCGAGTGTCGAGTCCGGGGTGCTCACACCGTTGTTCGATCGCCCCGGCCGGATCCTGTTGGCTCTCGTGGCTCCGGGGGTGTGGGCCTTCGGGGTTCTCGTGGTCCTCGCGGTGGCGAAATTGCTGGTCGTGAGCGCGCTCAACGTGGTGGTGCGTCGGTCCGCGCCTGCTCGGCGAGTGAGCGCAGCTCCGACACCGCGTGACTGAGACCTTCGGGGTCCCGGTACAGCGCCGATCCGGCGACGAGAACATTGGCGCCCGCTCGAGCTGCGCCGGCGATCGTTGATGGACCGATCCCACCATCGACTTCGATATGAACCGACTCGCGGCGTCCGGTGCGCTCGAGAAGTCGGACCACCTCGGTGATCTTGGGTTCCATCGACGCGATGTAGGCCTGGCCTCCGAAACCGGGATTGACGGTCATGACGAGGACGAGATCGATCAGATCGGTGACGTGTTCGATGGCGCTCACCGGAGTCGCCGGATTCAGGGCCACGGCGGCCCGGGCTCCGAGATCGGTGATGGCGCCCAGGGTGCGGTGCAGATGATCGCAGGCTTCGGCATGCACGATCAGACGTTCACATCCCGCCTCGACGTACTGGCGCGCCATCGCGTCGGGAGTGTTCACCATGAGGTGCGCTTCGAAGGGCAGCGAGGTGTGGGGTCGGCAGGCCGCGATGACATCGGGACCGAACGTGAGATTGGGCACGAACTGCCCATCCATCACGTCCCATTGGATCAGGTCACATCCCGCAGCTTCGAGGGCTGCGACCTCTGCTCCGAGGCGGGAGAAATCGGCGGGCAGGACCGAAGGGGCGATCATCACGGGTAACGACACGATGCTGGACGGTACACGGTGGAATGCGGTGGGGGCACCTACGATGAACCGATGCCCGAGGCCCTGGTTCCTGAACGTCTCGTCGCCGGAGGCGATGCACTGGCTCGTGACGAGAACGGTCGGGTGGTGTTCATCCCGGGGGCGCTACCGGGCGAAACCGTCGAGGTCGAGATCGTCGAGGAGCGTAAGGACTTCGCCCGGGCCCAACTCGTCGAGGTGACCCACCCCTCGCCGGATCGCGTCGAGGCCCCGTGTCCGAACGTGGCCCGAGGCTGTGGAGGCTGTGATTGGCAGCATCTCGACGTCGAGGCTCAGCGCCGGGCTCGCGTCGAGGTCGTGGCTGAGGCCTTGCGTCGCCAGGGGCGTCTCGTGGACCCGGTGGTCACCCCGGGGCCGGCGTTACCCGATTCGGGCACGCGAACCACGATGCGCTTCGGCGTGGATGAGCGGGGTCGTCTGGGACTCCGAGCTCGGTCGAGTGATCGGATCGTGGTGCTCGACGAATGTCTCATCGCCCATCCCGCTCTGGTCGATCTTCTCGACGATGTGGTGGTGCCGGGAGCCGAGGAGGTGATGATTCGAGTCTCCGCGTCCACCGGGGAGCGCCTCATCGCCTGGTCGGTACGCCGCCAGGGTCAGCGGGCGACTCCCAAGGGCCTTCCTGAGGACGTGGCCGTGGGAGCCGACGCCTGGGTTCATGAAGACGTGGCGGGTGTGCGGTTTCGGATCTCGGCGAACTCGTTCTTCCAGTCGTCACCCGAGGTGGCTGAGGCCCTCGTCTCCGCTGTGTCCACGGCCGTGGGGCCGATGGGTCCCGATACGACCTTCGTCGATGCCTATGGAGGCGTCGGTCTGTTCGCGGCCACGGTAGGTCGCCAGGCTGGACAGGTCATCGTGGTCGAGGCTTCGCGAGATGCCTGCGCTGATGCCCGAGCCACCCTGGTTCGTCTCGACGCGGTCGTGATCCAGAGTCGGCTCGAGGACTGGGTCCCACCCGCAGATCTCGATCCCGCCCAGACCGTCGTGGTGGCCGATCCGGCCCGAGAGGGCCTCGGACGCGAGGGCGTCGAGGTTCTGGCGAGCCTCGAAGCCGGGGTGTTCGTACTGGTCAGTTGCGATGCTGCGGCCCTGGGTCGAGATACGCGGCTGTTGGTCGAGGCCGGCTACCGCCACGATGGTTCGGTGGTGCTCGACGCGTTCCCGCACACCCATCACGTCGAGGTGGTCACGCGATTCGTTCGCGCCGATGCCTGATGTGATCGGGTCTGGAGTCGCGGCTCAACTGCGTCGCAGCGACCGAAGCCCTCGCATCCGGTTCTCGACCCGAGCCGAGAACCGTCGCCGAGCGTTCTCGTCGGCGCGGTCGAGACCGTACGCAGCGAGCCAGGTCACTCTCGTCCATGGTGAACACATGAGTCGTAGCGAGCGCGTGATCACTCGTTTGCCCGGCTCGCCTTGAATCATGTTGATCCACTTGGGCGATCCGTGGGTCGTGACGACGATGATGCGGCGGATGCGACGGAGACGTCCGACCAGCCGGTTCGAACCTTCGGGCAACGCCCATGCGATCTCATTGATCCACACTCGGTCGATCCACCCTTTGAGCCGGGCCGGCTGGCCTCCCCACCAGGTCGGATAGACGAGAACCAAGACGTCACAGTCGGCGAGTTCCTGCGCGTACTCCAAGAGCTGAACCTTGTCGGCGGCAGGCCCGAGATGGGCGCGCCGTTCATCGAGCGACATCACCGGGTCGAAGTCCTGAGCATCGAGATCCCGCACGAGCACCTCATGACCTGAGGCTCGCAACGTGTCGACCACAGTGGCTCGCAACGAGGCCCCATAGGAGTCGGGGACCGGATGGCTGGCCACGACGAGGACCTTCATCGCAACGCCCCCAGAGTCGTGGTGATCCGATCGAGGAACGCTGCACGCTCGGTGGCTGAACTCGTATCGGTGCTGTAGTGGGGGAGCCAGGTGATCCGCGCCCGGAACCGGGTGGCGAGTCGCAGGGTGCGAGCGATCGTGCGTCGGCCGTTGTCGTTCACGATGCGTACATACGCCCATGGTGATCCGTAGGTGCTGATGCCGACGAGATGGCGCACTTGGGTGAGCCCGGGACGGACCCGGTTCGTGGCGGGATCCAGTATGAAGGCCACCCCGGGGACCAGCGTGCGGTCCATCCAACCTTTCAGGATCGCGGGCAGTCCCGACCACCAGGTCGGGTATACGAAGACGATGATCTCACTGCGCTTCACGAGTTCGACATGGGAGGCGACCACCGGATCGACGACGGGGGTGAGGCCTTCATAGCCGCGACGCTCGGCTTCGGTCATCGCTGGCTGGTACCCGATGGCGTAGAGGTCGACGACATCGACCTCGTGACCGGCGGCCTCGAGCGCTGAGATGGCCCGCTGGGCGGCGGCCGAACAGAAACTGTCGGCATCGGGGTGGGCGAGGATCACGAGCGCGCGCACGGTGATCCGAACCTATCCGAGACGGGGCATGACCTCGGCAATGGTGCGCTCGAGTTGCGCGAGCGGATCGGCACCCATCGGACACAACACGACCTCATCGGCTCCGGCCTGCAACCGCGCATCGATCGCGGCGGCACAGCGTTGCGGTGTACCGGCAACCGTCATCGCATCGATCCAGTCATGAGGGAGAGCCGCGGTGATGTCGTCGCCCCGATGCCGCCATGCATCGAGGTGTTCCGACCATCCGTCGGCATCGGTGAGGGGACCGCCACCGAGGAATCCCAAAGCACCTCCGACGTTGGGTCGAAGTGTTTCGCGACCCGTGGAGTTGTCATCGGCGACGTGGTACCACGCAAAGGCCACGACCCGTGGCATCGGACGCCCGGCAGCCGTGGCCCGCTGCATCGCCTGATCCCGGGCCCAGGCTAGATATCGGGGGGAGCCGAGTGAACTGATCACCACCTGGTCCGCTACGTCACCGGCCATTGCCAGCATTCGGGGTCCCAGACCGCCCAGAGCGATCGGTGGCGGGCTGGCAGGAGGATGAGCCAAGCTCACACCCTCGAGGATCCCGCCCGCATCCGAGGAGGTCACCGTCTCGCCTGCGAGGAGGCGACGAACGGCGTCGACTCGCTGGGACATGAACCCGACCGGTCGTTCGGGGCGACATCCCAAAGGCTCCAATGTCGCCGGGAGGCCGAGTCCGAGACCGGCGACGAAGCGTCCCGGCGCAGCATCCGCGAGGGTCGCGGCCTCCATGGCTGCGACCAGGGGATGGCGGGTTGCGAGCGATGTCACTCCGGTGGCAATCGTGATTCTCGAGGTGGAGGGGATGGCCAGGGCTGCCATCACCCCGGCAGGTCGTTCGGGGTAGTCCTCAGGTGCCCAGATCGAGCTGAGTCCCCCGACCTCGGCCCGTCGGGCCAACTCGGGCACCGTCGAC
>CAYYHU010000007.1:0-10867 GCA_964471865.1 uncultured Ilumatobacteraceae bacterium
GTCGCAGTACGGCTGTACACGTTGAGGATGCCGGTTCCGATCTCGACCCGCTCGGTCTTCGCCGCGAGATACCCCACGGCACTGATCGCGTCATAGCTGTAGGCCTCGGGGATCCACACGACATCGAGACCGGCCTTTTCCATCTCGACGATCCGGGCGACGGCCTCCTGGAAGCCTCCTGCGTAGTTGATCATCATGGACAGCTTCATGTCGGGCCTCCCCGGATCGCTTCGAACGCGCCCGAATCTAGAGCGTCGGGTTCAGGTTCCCCGAGCGGAAGCCGTCGAGATCCACCGTCACATAGCGATATCCGGTCCGCCGCACCGCTTCGACGACCTCGTGGCGATGATGTACCGCCCAGATGATGCCCTCGTCGTCCAACTCGATACGAGCGGTGTCGTCGTAGTGTCGAACCCGCAGCGAACCTCGAACTCCGAGATCCCGAAGTGCCGCCTCCGCTCGCTCGACCCGAGACAACACACTCACGGTGACCTCGGTGCCATAGGGCACCCGACTCGCAAGACACGCCGCGGCCGGCTTGTCCCAGGTCTCGAGCCCCCAGTCCCGAGACAGCTCCCGGATGTCGGCCTTGGTCAGTCCAGCCTCCACCAAGGGGAAGCGAGCACCCCGATCCGCAGCCGCGTGTTGGCCCGGACGATGGTCCCCGAGATCGTCGAGGTTGACACCGAGAACTACCACCGCACCTTCGCGACGAGCAATCGGTTCGAGAACGTCCATCAGTGCGCTCTTACAATGCCAACAACGATCGAGATCGTTGAGCCGGTATGCGGCTCGCTCCATTTCGTCCGTGGTCGCTGCGCTCCAGCGCAACCCCCACCGCGTCGCCAAGCTCTGGCACTCGGTGAATTCAGAACCCGCTAGCGACGGTGATGTCGCCGTCACCGCGTGCACTCGATCTGCCCCGAGGGTTCTCGTCGCCGCAACCGCAAGAAAAGTCGAATCGACGCCGCCCGAGAACGCCACGATGACCCGATCGAGACTCGACAAGACGTTCTCGAGCACGGGCGAGTCGGCGCTGCGAGCGACCGTGGACGGACTCGACGCACCACCGGACACCTCGTCATGTTGCCACGTCACGGTCTCGAGGACATGGTCAACACGATGGAGCCCGACGCGTCCACCGATCACAACGGCCCCGTCGAGAGGTCACGTTCCCGTGGCCAACCGCGCCATCACGTCTCAGGAAGTTCCACCACGAATCGCGCTCCCCTCGGCGCGGGTCCCTCAGTCGGACCGGGATCATCGTGGGGTTCAGCCTCGAGCACGAGGCGGCCACGCGCCGCTTCGACGATGGTGCGAGAGATGAAGAGGCCGAGACCCGCACCCGTTCGATCCCCACCCTTCTCGAAGGGTTGGAAGATTCGCTCGGCGTCAGCCGGATCCACCCCCGGCCCCTGATCCGCCACCACGATGCGCCAGCCCCTCGTATGCCTGACCGTCACGGCAACCATCCCGCCGGGAGCGCTGAATCGGATGGCGTTGGCTACGAGGTTCACCAGGACCTGAACGAGTTGTGCCGCAGCGATGACGCGGGGCCCTGGCGATCCAAACCCCAAAGCGCCGCTATCGACTTCGACGGTGACGTTGTGGCGATCGGCTTCGATCTGCACGATGGCGAGAACCCTGTCGATCACCTCGCCCACGGTCGCGACGTTGCGTTGTCGCTCCATCCCGGGCCGCGGCGCCAGCCAGTTGGCCGGTGACGCGATCTCCTCCACGACCGCTTCGAGCTGGGCGGCGGCAAGAACCAGTTTGTGAGCCAGATCCCGTTGGCTGTCGTCCACGCGCTCCTCGAGCAATATGCCGAAGCCTTTCACGGCCTGTAAGGGGGATCGAACCTCATGAACGAGGCGCGACAACACCAATGCCAAGACCTGAAGGTCCTGTCCCGATGTCGGCGGAGAGTTGTGAATCATGTGGCAGGCTGTTGTGGATACTGTGTGTCACGATGCAGCTATTCCCAACCTAACGAGGGGCTACACAACCGGCGCGGCCCTCACGTCGATCCCCATTTCACCGGGGGATTTCGCACTATTTCGGCCGGTCGGACGGCGACCGCGACGATGTAGTCAGCATCCACGGATGTGAGGAATCAACAACTCCACACGGAAAGAACTACAGCCGAACACGTCAACGACATCGACGATCGCTTCTCAACCCGCCACGCGACCCCGTGCTGTGCCCTGGGCCGGAGTCCCTCGACGTAGCCGTCGGCGGATCAGGGGACGAACCGGTACCCGACTCCCCGTGCCGTACGAATTCTGCGCGGATGACGGGGGTCCTCTCCGAGTTTGAGCCGCACTCGACGAATGTGCTCGGTCACGGTGGGCCAGCGCTCAGGCCCGGGCGCCACCGCCCACACCTCGGTGAGTAGTTCGTCCCTGGTGACGACACGCCCGGCTCGACGCGCCAGATGGGCGAGCAGATTGAACTCGGTCACGGTGAGGTCCACGACATTGCCAGCCGCCACCACCTCACGGGCATCCGTGTCGATCGTCAGACCATCGAAACGGAGCCGCCCACCGCCATCACCCCGACCATGGCCTCGAGAGTGACCGCGAGTCCGACGCAGCACTGCGCTACACCGAGCGGCCAACTCTGAAGGATCGACGGGCTTGACCACGTAATCGTCAGCCCCCATGCGCAGCGCAGCCACGCGGTCCGATACTGCGCCCGATCCGCTCAAGACGATGACGGGAAGATCGTCATCGAGTCTCAGGCTTCGCAACAAGTCGAGACCGTGCTCGTCAGGAAGGCCCAAGTCGAGAACCATGAGGTCAACATGTTCAGCCGACAACGCTTGACGGGCCGACCGAGCGTCTCCAGCATGGACGACTTCATGAATGGGTGAACGGAGGGCCTCGGTGACGAAGTCGCGCGACAACGCCTCGTCATCGACCACCAGCACTCGGGGCGCCACGATCGTCATGGACCCATTGTCCCCCAGAAGAGGTCGACCTGTAGCGATTCCGTCCGACATGTTTCCCACCACGGTTCGTTTCAAGGATTTCTATCCTCACAGGACCACCTCCGCAGAAGGATGTGGCAGACTCGGGATATGTTCGACCTCGACGACCGGCTGCAGTTGCTCGCTGAGCGACTCGCCCGTAAGGAGGCACCGGAACGCTCCGGTGAACGCGAGGAGGCAACACCCGCCGCCCGCCGGACACTCAAACCAGCCGAAGAGCGCGCCGACGCCCGCGCAGCCCAAGCGGTCGCGAACATGAAGGACGAGGAGCGGGCTCCCGCTGGGGTGCGCCGAGCACGAACCCAGGTCGCCGATCCCGGTAGCGCCGGTCCCGATCCGAAACTCTGGCGCCGCATCACCCAGCAAGAGTCGGCCGGCGGTAGTGACCTTCCACCGGACTTCGTCGCCCGCTTCGGAGATCAACTCGGCGAGGGCATCGACGACATCCAGATCCACACGGACGGAGCGGCTGATCAGATCTGTCGAGCAGCCCAATCCGAGATCGTGGCGCGTGGCCGAGACGTTTTCTTTCGCCGCGGCACTCCCCTTCCTGGGACAGCAAAGGGTGACCAACTTCTCGCTCAGGCCGTGGCGCAGTTGTCCACTGACGCAAGAACCGCGCGGGACGATCAACCGCTGCGGGCCTTCTTCGAAACGGAACCCGATTCCGAGACCAAGGCCGAACCCGTTGAGGATCCTGAGCAGTCGGGATTCGGACTACTCGGTCTCGTCGGCGGTCTCTTTGCGGTGAAGGAGTCCCACGACCGCCGGCGCGAGGCCAAGGCCCAACAGGCTGACGCCGAGCTTCAGCGCCAGCGGTCTGAAACCGAAAAGCGCGCCAAGGCCGCCGACGGTTCGGCGGGCACCGCTGCGCTGACTGGAGCCCTTCAACGTAACGATTCCCGCGAGGATCAGGAGGCCGCCGCGCGGGTCCAACAGTCCGAAACCGCAGGCGAGGACCAGACGCGACTCTCCGAACTCGATGCCTCAGCGCGCAACGAATCCAAGTCGATCGTCAAAGAGATGGTCGACAGCGCACAGACGCAACTAGCGGAGCAGCAGCAGATGCCTGAGCAACTCTCCGACAGCGTCGAGGCACGCACCGAGGATCTGGCTCTCTTCGCAGCTGCGGCCACTCAAACTCTCTCGAGTCTCAACGACAAGGATGCGACCCGCGACGAGCAAGCCACGAAGGAACGCACCGACGGTGGTGTCGACCTCGATGTCGGCCTCGACGGCCCCTTCGATGTCGACGGCAACTACCGCGCACGTTGGAACCAAGAGTCCGAGAACACCGAAGCCGACCAGGTCGATGTCGCGGACCATGAACTGGTCATGACGACCGATGTTCCTGATGCGGCCCGCGAATTCGAAGAGGACTCTTTCGGCCCTGATCTTTCGATCACGGTCGACCGGATCCTCGAACAGGTCGAGGATCAGATACGAAGCGGGGAAACTGCCGAGCACGAGGGAGACCGGCTCGAGGACGACATCGAGTCTCGCCGTGATCAACTGGCGTCGGTCATCGAACAGCGGGTTCGTGACGCGGCGGAGAAGAACGGCGACGAACAGAAAGCCGAGGAGGAACTCCGCGTCGAACTCGAAGCCGAATCCTCCACCGACGAGGCCCAACAGGCCGAAGGCGACGATTCCTTTACGTTCGGCGCTCGAATCGACCTCGCCACCGGTGAGGTGGTCGTCACGACCAGCGATTCGATTCCTACCTCGGCCGAGTCCGCTCCAGCGGCCGCTGCTCCGAGTATTGCCGGGGGCGGCGATGGCGGCGGCGGAGCCGGCAGTGGTGGCGGCACTGGCGGAGGATCCGGCGGCGGTGGCGGCGGAGCTGGAGCCGCCTGAGCCAGTGAGCTCCGCCGGGGGTTCTCACCGAGCCGGCACCACGAGCACCTCAGTGTCGCTGCGACGGCACTGATGAGTCTCTGGGCTTCAGGTCGGCGGCGAGCGCCTAATCCCTAGTTGTCCACACGATCTCTCGGAACTCTCCCCCACCACGCCAGCCCCGAGCGTGACTGTGCCCGTCGCATCCTCGTGGTTCGCGACCACGAGGGCTGATCAAGCAGTCATGACGGTGAACTGGCCGGGCATCGAGAAGGTGATGACACCGCCGTACGCGCAGTTCGCCATGCACGAATTGTTGACGGCCGGTTTGCCGCCGATCATCACCGTAGGTGAACCCGGCGACCAGGGCGCCGGAACCACCGGCATGCACGGCATCGGCGTGAGAACGCCCAAGGCCGCCGCCGTTGCGGCGGCCACCTGGGGATTCGCCATCGACATACACACCCCGAAGGGTGCGATGTTCATCATGGGCACATTGTCCATGATGTTGGCCGCAAAAACCCCGCCCGCTTGGGTCATGCTCACCGGCAGAACGGTCAACGTGCTGGGTGCTGCGCCAAAGGTGCACATCATCATGGCTCCATTGACAATTTGCACACCCACGTCGACCCCGATCCCGTCCTCAAATTTTTCTGTCTTTTGCGCAGTAGTTTTCTACTAGCCGCCCCTGAAGTGTGGCACACTGGAGACACGACCGACGGGGCGACTCTCGTCGAGTGCACGAAACGGAGACCGCGATGTTCGACGACGACTTCGAACAGGAACTCGACAAGGTCCTCACAGCGGAGCGTCCTGCTCGCACGACCACCATGGAGGGAGGCGAGTCCTCGGGCCTGCGGCGCCGCATGACGGTGGGCCGTGCCGACGATCCCGCAGAGCGCACGGCGGACAAAATGGCAGATGACGCGGTCGCGGGTCTTCGCCGTCTCGAATCGGCACCCGGTGGAGTTCGCCGAGAGGCTCAGGCCGATCCCCTCGGCGGCATGGAGGTCTCGAACGACGTTCAACGCCAGATCGACTCCCGCCGCGGAGGCGGGTCACAGTTGGCCTCCCGCGAGGCGGAGCACTTCTCTGACGCCTATGGCTCCGATCTGTCCGGCGTACGGATTCACACCGACTCGACCGCGGACACCCTGAGCCGATCGCTTCAGGCCGATGCCTTCTCCACCGGCCAGGACGTCTTCTTCCGCAAGGGCGCCTACCGACCCGGTACTGCTCAGGGCGATCATCTGATCGGCCACGAACTCGCTCACGTCGCGACCGAAGGCGGCGCACCAGGTGCTCGTCGGTCCGTGCGACGTTTCATGTCGGTGAAGCAGTTCGACGACCTGACCTACATGGGCGTGTTCTCCAGTGCAGGCAAGCACAAAGACAACGTGATGAAGATGCTGGCCGAGTTCCACAAACTCAAAGAGGCCGGCAAGGGAACCATCCAGAACAAGGACCTGACCAAGGCTGCCTCGTTGGTCGAGGGAATGATCGACTTCTCCGAGGACTACTTCGCCGAGCACAGCGAGGACGGCAAGACCCCCGACGAAGACATCAAGAAGCGCTGGGCAGGGTTCAAGCAGTTCCACGCTGCGGCGACGAAGTATCGCGGTGAGCTCGAAGAGATGCGCAAGAAGGCCGGCGAGGGCGGCAAGGAGGTCCCCGTCGACGCCCGCGCAGCGAAACTGCGCAAGCACATGGACGGCGATCCTGTCACCCTGTTCACCAAGGTCGGAGCCGCCATCGCCTCACTGGTGCCCGAAGACGGGGATTCCGCCGAATTCAAGATCGAACTGAAGATCCCCGTCATGACTGGCGTCTTCGTGGGAGGCGAACTCGGTCTGAGTGCCGAGCATGACGGAACCAATTACAAGGCCCGGGCGGAGTTGAAGATCACCGCCGGCGGCGAGGCGGGTATCGCCGAGATCAAGGGCGCCCTCGGTGGCTATATCGAAGCCCAGGGCGCATCGGGTGAAATGCTCGGCCAGTTGCTCGAGTACGGCCTCTACAGGCGCTGCGCCGAGTCGAACATGGTGCCCGCCGAGGTCCAGAACTACCTCTTCGGAGGCGACAGCGGCGCTCGCGGAGCCCGTCGAGCAGCCAAGAAGGCGGAGGCCGTCGAATTGGCGGCCTTCGGTGACGGCAACGAAGACAACTACGTCGAAACCGGCGGTCTGGCGAGTGTCGAAGCCGAACTGGGCTTCCAAGGCGCCAAGATGGGCATCAGCGGAGGCTACGCCGAAGGGAAGCGCACCGACGCGAAGTCTCTCGCCATGGCGGGGATGACCGCGGGCGGAAAGAAGGAAAAGGACGACACCTGGGCCTCTCGCCTCACTGGCGGTGCTCGCGGTGCTGAGAAGTCCACGGGACGTACCGTGCGCGGCTTCAACATCGCCGTCGGTTTGTCGGCTCCCTTCGAGGTCGAAGGCGCCTACGAGGCCAAGTGGATGAGCGAGCCGGGCCCCGAAGGCAAGCCCGGCAAGATGGAGATCGACACCAACGAACTGAGCTTCACGGTGAACCTGACCTCGGGTCTCGCGGCACTCGCCGGCGACGAGGTTGCCGACAAGGTGAACGGTTACGTCTCCAAGCTCATCTCCTACATCGAGACCCAGATGGCCAAGAAGGACGCCAAGTCGGCGACCGACCGGGAAAAGATCCAGTTGAAGTCGGATCTCGACCAGACCAAGGGCGATCTGATCGGGGAAGTCGAGAGCGGGATCTCGGAGCAGCTGGGCAACGTCAAGGACGCCGAGGGCAAGGACGCCATCGCTGATGAAGGCAAGGACTATGCGAGCACCGAGAAGGTGTACGAGTCCAAGGGCTCGTTCGAGTTTGCTGTGGCGATTGACTTCAAGGACAAGAAGGTCGGTGTGACCTTGACCGAGTCCACCAGCCGCACCCTGAACCTCGGAGCGCTCAAGATCGAGGCGAAGACCTCCTCCAAGAAGGGTTCCAAGGAGTTCGGCGGCGGTAAGTCGTGACCGAAGCGCGCTTCCTTCATCCTTCAGGAGAGATCACCCTGCGCGAACTCGACGTTCAGATCGCCGAGGGCCTTGCGCGGGTGCGCGGCATGGTCGACGAGGCCGACTGGAATCGTATGGAGATCGAGGACATCTTCGGCGTCCGGTCGCGGCGCCGTGTTCCGGACGAACTCACCGGATCGGGTGAGGTTCGAATCACGATCGAGGGACCCGAGACCGGACTGGACACTGGGTGGCAGCCCAGCACCGAGCCCTTCGTCATCGTCGATGCCATGCGGGAGATCGACAACGCCGAACTACGCGAGGCCGGTCTTGAAGGTCGGGCCTGGCAGGGTGTTCTCTTCACCGCCCCCGCAGCATGGACACTCGCGGTCGAAGCTCTCGCCGATGAGGGTTTTCGGGTCACCGACGAGCTCGACAACGTCGTGCGGCTACGCAACGACGAGGGCATGGTCGTCGAGATCTTGGCGCTCGACGAGACGTTGGCCGTGACCATCGAAGTTCGCTCCGAACTCGATGGTTTCGGTGCCGCGAACACCGCCGACCTACTCGAAACGCTCAACGCAGTGAACGTTGCGTTCCCGGTGAGTACCAACTGCATCGATGGTTCCCAACTCGTCACCAAGTCCGGTCTGCCCGTGATCGAGGACGTGGATCTGGCACCGCTCATCGAATCGTTGGCCGTGGGCCTCGTCCAGGTCGCTAGTTATCTGCGACCGGTCGTGTCTCAGGTCGCTCGGGGATCGTCGAGTGCTGTCGAGGCGCTCGGAGAGCTCCTCGGCTGATCGCGTTCCGACGACGCCATGTCCGACGCGGAGGCCTCCAGCAGTATCCGTTTTGCCGATGCTGCCTTGGCAGTGCTTGCTGAGGGCGGTGGGGACCGGTCGGATCGCAAGGAGCTACTCAAGGCCCGTGATGCTCTCCTTGCCGACCATCGTGATCCCGTCGTGGCCCTGGCCCGAGGGGCAGCCTGTCCCGACGACGAGGTCGAGACCCTCGCTCTTCTCGTCTCCGTCGAGCGTTCACTCGCCCGTCAACGCCAGATCGCCGCTCTCGCTGGCGATGGTCTCGGGAGCATCCGACTCGGCCTTCTCGACGCCCTCCGCCACGACGATCATCGTGGCTCGGCAACAGTCGGACCCGGTTCCCGCTTACGTCGAGCCCACCTCGTGTCTGTCGAGAACTCAGGTCCCTTTGCGGCCCGCTCGGTCTCGGTTCACACCACCGTTCTGTGGGCGTTGGCTGGCGACAGCCTTCCGGATCCCGATCTACCGCCCAAGGCGGTCCTCATCGAGCGTGACCCCCGAGACGACACGTCCACCTCGGTACTGATCGTCGGCGAGGATTCGACCCGCCGCCGGACCACGATGTTGGCGAATCTGGCCGGACGGTCGGTACTGATCGTCCCCGAACCCACCGATGATGAGGGATGGGCTGCGGCCATCCGAGAAGCGACGCTTGCTGGTGCGTCGTTGGCCATCGAACTCAAAGACACCCTGACACCCCGGATCAGTCGGCGACTCGAGGATGCGGCGCATCTCGGCCTTGGTCTTTCGAGCGCCTCAGAAATCGATGCCGATCTGCTGCCCCCTCGGGCATGGGTCGAGTTCCGAGCCCCGGATCCCCCGGCCAATACGACCGAAGTCGAGAGCCTTCTGGGCCAGAGAGTCGAGCACTCCTTCACCGCTGACCAACTCCGACGGGTCCATCTCACGATGCCCCTCGTGGACGGCGATGTCAATCGCGCAGTTCGACGTCTCACCGACAATCGCTTGTTCAGCCTCGGCACTCGAACTCCAGCACGACGGGGATGGAACAGTCTCATCGTTGATGACATCTGCATGCAGGAGTTGGTGGATCTCACCGATCGCTATCGCTACAAGGCCAAGGTTCGTGAGCAATCGGCCGTGGGACCGTTCGTGGCTCCCGGGGTCCTGGCAGTGTTCGCCGGCCCATCCGGTACCGGTAAGACCCTCGCCGCCGAGGTGATCGCTCATGAACTCGGTCTCGAGCTGGTCAAGATCGACCTCTCGACGGTGGTGTCCAAGTACATCGGGGAGACCGAGAAGAACCTCGACGAGGTCTTCGACGCCGCGGAGATGGGCGGTGCTCTGGTCCTTTTCGACGAGGGTGATGCCCTGTTCGGAAAGAGATCCGAGGTGTCTGAGGCCAAGGATCGCTATGCGAACATCGAAGTCGCGTATCTCCTTCAACGAGTCGAGTCGTTCGCCGGATTCGTGATCATCTCGACCAACCTGGCCGGCAATATCGATGCGGCATTCCAACGACGGCTCCACGGCATGGTCACGTTCGCCAACCCCGAACGACCGGCACGGGTCCGACTGTGGGATCTCCACCTCCCGCCGGTCATGTGTGGCGACGATGTGGATCGCGACAAACTCGCGAATCTCAATCTCGCCGGTGGCGCGATCCGCAATGCTGCGGTCGCTGCAACGTTCCTCGCCGTCGCCGACGGGTCCAAGATTGCCAAGACGCACCTGCGAGTGGCGCTGAAGCGCGAACTGCAGAAACTCAATCGTCTCTCCGACGAAATCGATCTCTGAGCCGCTCCGAGTTGTCCGTCAGCGAATTGAGGCAGCTAAGCGCAGCCGTCCATCCGTGACCCTCAGGTGTTGGTTCCCTTGACCGAAGCGGTCAGCAATGTCTCCCTGGAGACCACAAAGCACACGATCTGGCGATCTGATTCGTCGTTCCACGTGCTCACCGACGGGAAGATGTAGGTGAAGTAGTAAAGCGATTCGGACAACTCGACACCGACGTAGTCCGAGTAACTCCCGACACACTGCTGTTCGGCAAAGACCTCGATTGCTGCAGCCCCGGGATACGGCCCCTCGGGATGTTCAGCGAAGCCATACACCTCATGAGTGTGAGGTTCGCTGCAGGGAACAAGAGGAATCTCGAGGACTTCCTCGACGATGGCTCCCTCCTCGGACAGCATGCAGTCGCCAACCTGCAACTCGAACACCGACGCCGGTCCCGGTGACACCACGGCTCCGGAGTCGTCGCGGGACAGCGACGCTCCACCGCA
>CAYYHU010000007.1:10967-30953 GCA_964471865.1 uncultured Ilumatobacteraceae bacterium
CGTCACCACCGTCGACGGCGACCCCGCATCCACCGCCACCACCGTCAACGACGCCGCCTGAGCCACCTGCGTCATCGACGCCGTCAACGTCCGATCCTCACCCGACGCCAACGTCAACGTGTACACCCGATCGATATAGCCAGTCGCCGACACCGTCACCCGATACCCACCAGCCGACAACCCAGCAAACGAGAACCCCGACGTCTGATCAGACGACGAACCATCACTCAACGCCGACACCGTCACATGACTCGGCGTCACCACCGTCGACGGCGACCCCGCATCCACCGCCACCACCGTCAACGACGCCTCGCTTTGGCTCATGGTGATTGTCACCGTCTGGTCAGCCGTGACGTTGGTCAGTGAGCTTGTGGTGGTGCCGTAGGTACCGGCCACGACGCTGATCGTGTAGTCACCGCTATCGGGCAACGCGAAGACAGCTTGGCCACTCGTGGTGGTCATCGTCACCCTGGGTGTGAGCAGCAACGCACCCGTCACTTCGACACGAGCATCAGCGATTGCGTTGGCCGATGTATCCACGACGTCGACGGAGACGGTCCGCAGCGTCCGACTGATGGTCACGAGACCGGCGTTGACGTCGACTCCGCCAGCAACCGTGATCGGCTCGAGTTCCGGCACGTCGTACGACACTGTCCCAAGAGTGAGAGTGCCACTTTCACCAACGAAAGGACCGCCGGACGAAGTCGAGAACATCAGGTCATAGGTACCGTCTGGCACGTTGTTGATCGTGACCGCTGACCACGCCCCATTGGACACCGTCGATGTGACGAGATTGATCAAACCGGAACCGTCGTGAAGGTCGACGAACAAGGTCACCGGGGTCCCCGGAAGACCCATCGAATCGACAAGCTGGATCGCCAACTCGACACTTGCTCCCCAGGCTCCGAGGCGGAAGATCGGGGAGGCAGTGCGGTCGCGCTCGATCAGCACCAGCGCCGAGGTCGTCACGTAGCGGTTGCTCGCATCGGACAAGACCAGGTCGTAGATGCCCGGAGCAACTCCGGTGAACGACGCAAGACCCGCAGAAGAACTCGTCAGTTCGGCCGCATCACGTACACCATCGCGGTTGAGGTCCAGCCAGACGACGACGTTGTCGACTGGGGCGCCACTGGCGGTCAGAACGCTGACGGAAAGAGCCCCGTCCTTCGCCGCCAGGACGAAGTCCTGGGTCTGGGCGGCTCCGCCCTCGGTGATCGTGATGGTGGCCGACGCCGTGACCGCGGTGTAGCCACTCGCCGAAGTGCTCACCGTGTAGGTGCCCGGTGAGAGACCTGTGAAGGTATACCGACCGAGCGCATCGGTGGTCACCGTCACGGTCGTAGCTCCGGCGTCGGCAGTCACCGTCGCTCCCGCAACCGCAGACGACGCAACCTGGTCGAATACGACTCCGGTGATGTCGTAGTCGACGGTCGCAAGATCAACCACGAAATCTCGCGATTCACCGGCCACGACCTCGAGGGTCACCGTCCGAGAGAGATAACCGTCAGCCGAGATGGCGATCGTCCAGAGGCCCGGAGAAAGCTGGGCCCATTCGTAACGACCCGACGCCGCGCCTCCAGCGACGATGTCTGTCTGGTCCACGGCGGCTGCGGTCGCGTGGGTGGCTGACAGCGTGACCCCGGAGGTGACCGCCAGACCGGTCGAGCCGTCCCCGATCACCAAGGTCAGCTCTCCGCTCGAGCGAACCAGACGGAAGTTGACCGTGACCGTCCCCGACAGCGGCAACGTCACTGACGCGGTCGCATCTCGATAGCCCGCATAGCCCGTCAACGACACCTGCACCGTCGCACCGGGATCGAGTCCTGACAGGGCACACGAACCGGTACTGCACACCTTGGCCGGGGTCGTGCCGTCAACCGACATCGTTCCTGCCGACAGCACGGCATTCGACAACGCCACACCGGTCGCCTCATCGACCACCCCGACGGTGAGGCCCACGGTGCTTGGTGCGAGTACGACCGTGGCCGCACCACCACCCGATGACGACACCGCAACAAAGGTGTACGAGGTGACGTAGTCCGGGTGCGTGACGGCAACCTGGTAACGGCCTGTCGGTATGTCGTCGCCGCAGTACAGACCATTCGTGGTCGGGCACCCGTTGACACCTTGGCCGTCGAGGGTGACGCCATTGACGCTCACCGTGGCCCCGTTGATGGGTGATCCCATGACGTCGAAGAGCGTGATACGCACCGCTCCGGAGTCGGTTCCGATCGGCACGGTCAGGCCTGCGTCCGTGCCGAGCGGCACGGCGATGGAAGCCGACGCCGTCGCATAGCCCGCCCGCGACACCCGCACGTACTGCACCGTCGCCGAGTCGAGATCGTCACCCGGGATGCTCACGAGTCCGTTCCCGTCGGTGGCCACGGCTGCTGGCGCTCGTGCGGCTCCGGCTGCGGTGATCAACTGAACCGAGGCACCGCTCAACGCGGCACCCGTGCGGATGTCGACCACGCGGACTTCGAGGCTTCGGTCCGACGTCAGGACCACGGTGGCGGCACCGCCGCCGGAACGAGCGACACTCACCGGAGCGCTTGCTGATCGATATCCGGCAGCGGCCACTTCAACGGTGTAGAACCCCGGCGCAAACCCGGTTGCGCAGTAGAGACCTGCCACGCTCGGACAACTGCCGCCCTGCGCCAATGGCGTCGCGGATACCGTGACATTGGCTCCGTCGATCGGCTGACCCGTCTGATCGACGACGAGAATGCGCACCTCATCGATCGATGAGCGCTGAAGCGCCACCGTGACTGCCGCATCGAGACCTGGTGGCACCGCCACCGAGGCCGAACCCGTGGCATAGCCGGCGAGGGTGACGCGGATGTAGGAACGTCCTTCAGACAGATCGCCTTCCGTAAAGACGGCAAGGCCAGTAGCGCTCGTCAGAGCCGTTGCTCCAAGAAGGGCGCCCGACGGGTCCACCGTGGCCACAGTGGCATTCGACAGCGCAGCCCCGGTGTCGGCGTCGACGACGCGCACTTCCAGACTACGAGTACCTGCATCCAGGATGAAAGATGCAACCGCTTTGACGTTGCCGGCTTGAACCGCTACGAGTTGCTTTGCGCCGACGAGACCGCGCTCAGGCACTGCCGAAACCGTGACTTCATAGCTACCTGGCTCTAGGTCGTCGAAGTAACAGGTTCCGTCCGCGTTGAACCCAGCCGTTGGGTCGCTTTCTGATAGTTGGCAATCCTGAGCCACGACGGACCGGTCAGAGATGCGCAACAATCCGACCGCCGAGGTGGTCACCGGAACGCCAGCGTTGTCGGTGATGATGACCTGAATGTCTCCGATCTGCCTGGAGAGGCGCAGCGACCGGTTCTCACTTGCCCCGATGCTCAGGTTCACCGGCAACGTCTGTCGCAGGATCAACTCATCAGAGGTCCCGTACACGAGGGTGTAAGCGATCGGCGCTGGAGCATTGTCGAAACTGACGGAGCCGCCGTTGTCAGTACAACCCGCCCGAGCGATGCCTGTGGGAAGGGGGTCGGGTAGCGGACACGTGAGATCAGCTACCGTCACGCTCGCAGCGCTCGTCGTCGTGGTTGCCAGGTAAACCGCCACATCGCTCAAGGGTGAACCGATGTCGTCGATGAGGACCACCTCGATCGATCCGACGCCGGTCGTCAATGTGATATTGCGGTTGTAGCCACCGTTCGGACCCAGGTCGAAGGTAGCGCTCAGTGGATACGTACCTTCGTCGGCGTTGGCGCGAAGTCTCCAACTCGTTCCTCCGGGAACGGTGGCTGACTTGCAGTCAGTCGAGGCTCCCGCACAACTCGCTGGGGGCGCGAAGAACTCTTCCGTGGTGGTCGGGGCGAGGTTGTTGAACGCGTAGATACCGTTGGCATCCGTCTCCGCCGTGTACGTCTCGAGAGTCTTGCCTTCCTCGTCGACGCGGCGAACCTCGACCTCGGCACCAGCCACAGGAAGACCCGCGAAGTCGACCATGCCGGAGATCGAAGCGGGATTCGGTGTGAAGAACGCCGATCGCACGAGATATTCGTCGAGTTCGACCTCTGTGTTGGTGTAGACGATTTTGTCCGGATCAGCCGCCACATCGCAGCGCGCCGAGTCGAAATCACCTTCATCCGATCGCTGAATGCACACCGAGTACGGGTTCGTTGCCGACACCGTCGATCCCTGTTCGACGTTCGGTTCGACCGCCATTCTGTAGCCACCCAGGCTCTTGATGAGACCGAAGTTCTGCATGTCCACCCATGCGCTCGTCGAGGCTGAGGGAATCACCGCCTTGGTGTACACCGTGAACTCGCTCGCAGGACTGGCGATGAACTCACCGGAGTCGATATCGAGTTGTCGGATCTCACCAGCGATACGGGCCTTGGAGCGCAGAGTCACATCAATGTTCAACGTCGAGGCCACGGCACCCTGAACCGGGCGTTCGACGTCGGCGTACCCGTGAAGGGTGACCGTGAGGAGGTAGTCGCGAGCGAACATGACCTTGTCGAACTTGTAATCACCCTTTTCATCGACGCTGACCGACGCCACTAAATCGCCACGGGAGGCGTCAGCATTAGCTTCGTAGATATCCAGTTCCGCGCCTCTCAACGCACCGCCATCCGAATCGGTGACGAGACCCTGAAGGCTGCCCAACGGCGCCAACTGCACGTCAGCCACCGTCTCCTCCCCCGGTGTCACGTTGACGACCATCACATCGGAGCGATACCCGGTCTGAGAGAACCCGAGTGCGTAGGTGCCTGCTGCAAGATCTGTGATCTTGAGCACGCCGGCGTTGGCCGTCCACGAACAGCCACTCGTTGACACCCCCACAACGGTTCCACACTGGTCCTGACGGAATCGCATCGTCACCTGAGAGGTGAGTGGCTCGAGGGTGGCCGAATCCGCCACGGTGATCGCGACGGTCCCCGACACTGGACCGGCCGGCGGCAACTGCATGTCCACGTCGAGAGTCGATGTCTGACCGGCGGTGATTTCGACATCTTTGACCTGATCGTCGAGACCGATGGTCTCGAAGACCGCCACGTAACTGCCCGGCGCGATGTTGGTCAACAACAAATCACCATCGGCCGAGATCGCGTCGGTGCTCTTGTAGGTGTTGTCGGCATTGGTGAGCGTCACCGCAATCGCCGAGGGAGACACCGTGTCTGGGGGAACGGTCACCGTTCCCCGAAGCCGACCAGTGGACGGAACCAACGACACCTGAAGCGGTTCAGTATCGAGATCGAAGTCCACGAGCTCGGTACGCGGCGACCAGCCTTCACCGGTGTAGGTCAAGGTGTAGGTTCGGCCCAACGGCAAACCCACGAGCGCAAACCGTCCCGCAAGTTCGCCCTCTGACAGCGTCGACGTCGTCCGCGTGACCGTTCCATCAGTGGCCGTGATCGTCACGCCCTTGACCGGCGTCGGGGACGCCTCCGCGAGAGAGGCGAAGGCGATGGATGTCACTCGTCCCGTCAGGACCCCGATATCAGGGCTCAACACCATTTCGATGTCTTGTTGCACCCCACCGGTGTCGAGGTCGATCACTGTCGAGGACAAACCTCGCCCGGTGGCCCGGGCCTCGAGCACATAGGTTCCCGGGGTCGAAAGATTGTTGAACCGGAAGACACCGACGTCCTCACCCTCGGATGGGGTTGCTGTCGTGTAGGTGATGGCCCCATCGCTCAAGGTGACTACGACGCCCCCGAGCGGACGCCCCAACTGTGTCACGGCGCGACCGGTGATCACTCCGGACCCGACCTCGAGAGTCACCTCGACAACGGCGTCGGCACCGTTGGGTTGTACCAGTTGAGTCAGCGTGTTGTGGCCGGCCTTAGCGAACTGGAACTCGAACAGACCATTCGCATCGAGACCGGCGACCTCGAACGCCCCGTCGGAATCGGTCTCGGTCCGAGTCGCCGACACCTCGCTGATGACCGTATCTGCGGTTGCTTTCCCTTCCGACGCCGCCGTATCGGCCAACTGCACCGGTCGGTACAGGACAGTGACGCCCGATCCGTCTGGCGTTGCAGTCACGGTTCCCGACACGGTGATCGTCGGCTTCTCCTCGCCTGGACCGGTGGGAATATTCGGCCCATCCGGCTGGGCAGGAGCCGCGTCAGCCCCCGTCGCTGCGTCATCGGTCACCGGGTCGAGGAGTCGCATCACCACGAGCGTGGCAGTCAGCCAGACAGCCAGGATCGCTATGAGACCGACGAGTTTCGTGATCGGCTTGCCGATCATCGGCTTCTGGAGAACGAGACCTCGTCCATAGACCGAGGCGCCGGAGCTCTCCCCGAGCAGCGTGAACCAGCGTTCACGCATCTGGCCAAGATAGAAGCCCTTCATCCGGAAGCGCCCCGCCACAGTCCGGTTCTCACCGGGTTGCAGAGTTACGTCTTCCTCGGCGACTGCCATGGCGAGACCGGGACGATCGGGAACCGCCTTCAGAGCGATGCGCTGCTCCACATCGTCATGGTTGCGCACCATGGCAGTGAATTTGCCCTTACGGGTCTTGGACACCATCGCCGGAGTCAGAGTGATGGTGACGCCCTGGGTCTCTGCGATACCGACGAGAACTTCCCCAGCGGCGACGACAAGGCCCTGAGTCCTCTCGAGGACCTCGACGACGACTCGGTGTTGTCCTGGCGACATCCCCGTGGGAAGCGCCAGCCGCACCGAGGCGTCAACGGTCTCGCCCGCGGCGAGCTCGACAATACGCGCCGGCTCGAGCCCGACCAGGGCGCCGACCACGCGAACCAGAACCGAGGTGTCATCGCCAGCACGGTTCGTGATGCGAACCTCGAACTCGAAGGGCCCACCCGGAACAGCGTCGATGCTGTCGGGAACCTGCAGATGGATCGAATCGGGAGTGGCCATCACGAATCACCCAACGGGACGATGATGTCGACGGACAAGGCCTGACTCGCACCGAGAGAAATCACCGACGATGACACGGGGGACTCGCCAACAGCCTGAGCGATATCCGCCACGTAGCGCAGTGGAGCGTCGAGGTCGTTGAACTGAACGGTCCCGTTCGCTCCAGTGAGCAGCGACCCCAGCGGCTCACCACCCGGGAAATCTGTCTCCAGCCACAAGCGAACCTGGTACCCGACGAGAAGTGCCGATGTCGAACACTGCGTCACACCGTTGGTGACAGTTCCCGAGGAACACAACCGCACAGAGATCGAGGCCCGAGGAGCGAGCGTCACGTCACTGACGAGTTGGTCACCACCTGAGAGCACCGCCTGGCGCGATACCGGAGCCGAACCGACACGGCGGTACGTGATCGTGTACGTACCAGGAGCGAGCGATTCGACCCTGTACGTACCCACGCAGTCCGTAGTGCCGTCCACACATGACGTCGCCGTCATGACCTGGCGGGTGTTGACACCATCAGACACGATGACGGTGACTCCACCCGCTGGGCCTTCCTGGTCGCGCACCGTCCCGCGGACCACGGCTACGGATCCCACGAGATCGGCATCGACCACCTGGTTGCGCTCCAACGGGATGAGAACAACGTTGCGGATCACGGGCACCGTGTCGCCACCACCAAGGGTCAACGTGTAGACCCCGGGGATCGGGATGTTGGTCAACGAGTAGGTGCCGCGCTCGTCGACATCGGGCGTCCGCGGATCGTCGACGGTGAGGCTCGTGGTCGTCCAAGTCGTCTCGCCATTGGTCAGAGTCACCGGAGCCCCCCCGAGACTTCCTCCGAGCGCGGATCCCAGTCGTCCCGTGACCGAACCGGTCGAGGGCTCCAAGGTGATGTTGAGATCGCTCAACTGCTGACCGGAGATCAGCGACACGGTGAGAGACTGGGGCGCATACCCGTCCGCAGTGACGTTCACCGAGTACGAGTTGGGCGTCAGCAGGCTCGGAACCGTGAAGGATCCCACCGCCCCACTCGTCAAGGTGAGAGTACCTGCTTCGGTATCCGGGGAGACGATCACCACCGACGCTCCGCCCAACGGCCCGTCGGCTCCAAAGACCGTTCCACCGATGAGACCATCTCCCGTACGCAACTGAACCGTCACGCCTTCGCGCGTCTCGCCGGCTCCGAGTTGCAGCGTCAACACGGTCGTGATCGACCCGATCCGCCGGACACGCAGTTTGTATTCGCCGGGTGCGGGAATGTCGGTGAACTCGAACAGGCCAGTGTCGTCAACCTCGAGAGCCGCCAACGTCGCATCCTCGACACCTCCGATTGCCGCCGCCGGAGCGATCACCTCGACGCGGGCTCCCACGACGATTCCTCCTACGACCCCACCTCGCAGTGTGGCGGGTTGACCACCCAAAACGATCTCGTAGCCGCCAACGGTTCCGCCAGGCTCGACCTTGACGGGTAACGCATTGACGAATTCAGCCACATCGCCAAGCCACCGTGAGTCGAAACCGCCAGCGACCGCACGCAGTCGGAACGGCCCGGTTCCCATGTTGTCGACGGTGAACACGCCTTCTTCATCGGTGGCAACCGACCGCACCGGGAGCGATGGCTCGTCCGCAAGGTAGACCTCCACGGTGGCACCAGGAATGCCGTCGCCTGAGCTGCGCGCGGTGACGGTTCCCGTGATGGCACCCGGCGCAACTCCAGCGCCGGGCGACGCTGAGCCGAAGGCCTGCTCGAGCAATGCCGGATCGATCGCCGTCGACTCGACGACCGAGGTGAGGTTCTTGGAGAAGACGATCCCGAAGATGCTGGCGGCTACCAAGAGACCGATGAAGGACACCATGAGCCGCGAGATCCTTGCCCGGTGCGCGATCGTTACAGAGCGCTCGCTTCCCGGGGAGCCTCCGATGAGACTCAGATTGAGTACACGCTGTGTGGGCTGACCGAACCAGGGCCGCTTGCCCTTGACGCGCATCGTCGTGGACCGCTGTTCGCCAGGACCCAACTCCAGAACCGGACGATCGAAGGTGGAGGTGGAGGTGCTCTCGGGATCTTCACAGGCAAACTCGACACGCGCTGGCGAATTACCCTCGTTGGTCACCGTCAGAGCGAACTGAGCCTTGGAACCGGCAACAAAGAGCACCGGATCGGCCACCATCGTCACTCGCGGTCGAGCATCGATATCCAGGGTGATGGTGAGGAGCGTCGGCTTGGTCGGTGCGAGGTCCGACAACACCTGAACCGTGAGCGTGCGTCGCCCTGAGGGAAAGTCCTCGGGCAAATTCACCCTGACCTGGAAAGTGCCCACGGTCCCCGGGAACAACTGCAACCGTTCCTGATCGACGGTGACCCACGCCGGGTCCACACCGAGGACTCGCACGCTGAACGCGTCGACGAGATGGAGCGCGTTAGTGACCGTGACTGAGAAGTCGACGGGGAAGCCAGGGAAGGTGGCGACGCTATTCGGTTCGACCACGGCCCGCATGGACATCAGTTCGCCGCCTCCTTCCGAAAAGATCTTATCTCACGTTCAGTCACGAAGCGAGACCACCCCAAGATCATTGTCACCGGCCACGAGTTCCTCGAGAACCACCGCCGACGCGCCGCCGGCCTCCCCGAACGTGAACGTCCAGAAGCCGGTAGTGAGTCCATCGAGGCGGAAACGGCCTTCTGGATCGGTTGACAATGTCGCGAGCGTGTTCGTTCCCGAGGTCGCAACGATGGGCACGTTGCCGAGATAGGTACCCGTGGAGTCTCTGACCTGACCCAGGATTGCCGACTGCAGGTTTCGCAACGGCACGTTGATGGTCACTTCGCCAGCCGACGAGACGAGATTGATGGCGATCGTCTCGGTTCGGTACCCCTCGAGGGAGAAGCTGAGCGTGTAGGCACCTGGCACAGGGAGGCCTCGCAGCACATAGCTTCCATCGGCATCCACCGTGATCGTCTGACCTACCGGAGTGCCGTCACTGGCAACGACAGCGACACCCCCAAGGGCCGAACCTGACACGTTGGTGACGATTCCCCGAACGACTCCGGTTCCCCGCTGCAAGACGACGGGTTGATCCAACGTCACGCTCTGACCGGGCCCGACGCGCACCGTGAGAGTCTCGGTCCCGTAGCCCTCGAGCACGACTTGGATGAGATAGGTGGCTGGTGATGGCAACTCACCGAGCACAAACTGCCCGATCAGGGGGCCCGAGGTCGGCGTGACCGTGGTGAGAGAGTCGGCACCCGCAGTCGCCGTTATCTCCGCTCCACCGATCGGTGTGCCGTCCTGATCCACGATCACGCCGGTGATCACCCCAGGTCCTGAGATCATCTGCACCGTGGGAAGTGTGACCGCCTCCCCCGGCGACACTTCTTGGAACAACTGCACAGGATCAAAGCCTGGGGCGGTGTACGTCAGGCGATAACGACCAGGCGAGCGAAGACCGGCGAGGCTGTAGCCGCCGACCTCGTCAGCCACGGCTGAAACCGAGAACGAGCCGGGGGTGTCTCCCACCATGATCCGGGCCTCGACGGTCGCGGCCGGGATCGCCCCCGCCGCGGAGAGACCTCCGGCGATCGCGGCCGTTTCACCCACGGCATAGACGTCCGGCGTCTCCAGTTCGGAGGCTGGTTTGATCCTCCACTCCCCCTCCACCATGGCCGTCTGAAACCCTGCGCCACTGACCTCAACGAGGTAGACCCCGGGGGCGAGACCGCCGATCACGAACGCCCCGTCTTGATCGGTCGAGGCCGCCGTCGGGGCACGTTCGGTGTTCTGGGGGTACGCCGTGACCACCATGCGCGGGAGCGCACGGTCGTCGGAGTCAGCTCGAACCCGGCCACCAATCGATCCAATCGATACGGATGGGTCCGGCTTGGCGCCGAAGTGGAACAGCACCGGAGCCGACTTGAGAGCTTGTTGACCCGACAACGCGGCCCGAAATCCCGCCGAGAAGACCACGACCCAGAGTGCCAGGATTCCGGCCAACACAAAGATCGTCAGCAGACCGCGCGACAACCGGGGTTTGGACGTGAACGTCGCCGCAACGACCTCTTTGTGAACACGGCTTTCAGCGAGAACAGTGATGGCGTGCGACACCGAGCTGCCAAGCAGTGGGCGACGACCCTTGGCGGTAATCGTGAAGGCCTGGGCCTGCCCCGAAGGCAGTTGGGCGTTGCGGGGTTCGATCGAGTACTTGAGTCGCTTGTCGGCGTCGCCAGCGTTGACGCTCACCCCTGTTGGGCGGTTACCCCAGTTGGAGACCGTGGCGACGATCGTCGCTTTCGATCCCCCCGTGATCACCTTGGGCGACAACGACAAAGTGATCTCGTCGCGCGGTGCAACATCGACCTGGCATTCGAGTCGTACGACAGATTCGGTGTCGTCCACGATCTCGATCGCCATCAGATCGACCCCGGCAGGAGTGTCCTGCGGAAGGGTCACTTCCACTTCGAGTTCGGTCAATTCGTTGGGAAAAACCGAAACACTCAGCGGTCGAGCCACATAGGCGGCCGCCGACAGCATCGGTATGCGCGCCGAGACCGAACGAATCTCGGGCGTGTCGTTCTGAACCTCGATACGAAGCAGAAACGGCACTCCGACGACAGCGGCGATCTCGGTCTGATCGAGTCGGGCTCTCACCGAGGCACTACCTCCACCGATGCCGCCGACTTATCACTCGACAACGTCGCAACACGACCATCACCCGTCGCCACGTGAGAGTTCCTCGACGAAGGTCCGCGTTCGCACTGACCGCCGAGTTGGCCTCTCCCGATCCTCGACCCGGGCCTCGATCGTCTCGACCGGAGGTCCAGCCGGAGTCTCGAGCCCGAGGTCCACCGACAAGGTCACGATGAGTTCGAGTCCCGGGCGGAACCTTCCGTCGATGTTGCGCCAGAAATCCAGCGCCAGGCGACGGTCCTGAGATCCCAGGGCCAGTTCGATCGACGTTCCCGGCTCGATGAGGCCGGAGGGGACCAGGTCCCCGGCAACCTGCTTGGAACGTAACGCCGAACGCATCACGCGACCCAAGAGCAAGTGCTCGTCGCGTTCCTCGCCAGCCCATACCGACACGAAGTAACCGAGTCGCACTCGAGGTAGGGCGAGACGACGGACCATCTTCCCGTCTCTGACGACCTCCTCGAGACCACCTTTGTTGCCCTTTGCATCGCGCTGAACGTCCCATAGGTAGACGCTCACCACCGGCCGTGTGAGCCCCGACGACCACTCCTTATCCGGCAACGAAAACGAAACGTCGATCGACGGGTCAAGAGGCACATCGGCCCGAAGGTGGGCCATGAGAGCGTCATCGACGAGGTGAAGCACCGCTCACCCGATCCAGTTGAATGCCACGGCGAGGAGCGTCGCCCCGGTCCCTACCAAAAATCCCACGATAGCCCACGGCATCCTGGGACAACGTAGTTCATGCGTGGCCTCGACGGGTTGATCCTCAGCCTCGTCCATCTCGACGTTCGCGGTCATCAACTCGGGTTCTTCGACGGGAAGTTTCAGGACCGCTCCACACCGAAGACAGTGCACCCCGTCGCGCGGGTTCAACTCACCGCACTCACGGCACGGTTGCCAGACTCGGCGGTCGCGTCCTCCCACGCCAGGAAGCCGGGACAAGGCCGAATCGTCATCCTCGATACGCTCGACGATGCCCATCACAAAGAACAATGGGTAGTCACATTCAGAGCAGAATGCATCTCCCCGGCGAATCCCCTGGGGGTCTTCATTGGGGGAGCCGCACTGCGGGCACGCAATCATCGTGGTCATCGGACCAATGCCTCCATCGGTTCCTCTCCGATCTGAAGCCAAGCAACGCAATGTGCCGGAACCGCTTCCCGGATCATTGCCGCAAGATTTTCCCGGCTGGTGTGTTGCAGGCCCGCCATCGCCACGACGACGTTTCCGTGGCACGGATCAGCTTCGCCCTCGCGGTAGATGCCACCATCGTCAGTGACCGAAAACGATCCGCTACAGAATGGAGCGACCAGAGCTTCGAGTTGGGCTTTGGTGCCCCGTAACTGCATGAGGACCCCGGCGTCCTGGATGTATCGGCGCCGGGTCAATTCGGGCAGAGTCTCAAGATCATCCGCCCCAAGCATCGCCGCCAGCCACGGGAGCATTGGCACGGGGGTGACCGTGGCGTCGGACAAGTGCGGCAACTGATCGATACGTTGCTGCAGCGGCTCAACAACCGTCTCGAGCAACTGAAGGAAGCGCACGAGCACGGTGTCGTCGCGCATACCCATGGGCAGACGCGAGGGCAGCCACCCCTGTGACCGTGTCACCGTGCGACCACCTGAAGTCGGTGACCCAAGACCAATGCATGCTCACCGATGCGAACGGTGTCGACGGCTCCGGTGAGACGACGTTCGTTACGAAGGTCGGCCTCGAACAGCACGACCTCATCCACCGCATCGACCCCTGATACATCGACGAGAGCATTGGCGATGGCACCCGTGGTCACCGATGTTCCAAATGGCCACCCCATCCCATCGGCACCACCGCTGACGGGAGACAAGAATTGCCAGAGTCGATCGATACACCGTTGTCGAACGCCTGCAGGCGCCCGGCCCGGCGTGACCCGTACGAGTGCAGCAACACTCACACCGTGATAGGTCGGCGTTCCGAGTTCGAGTGAGGTACCGAGCACGCGCCGCGGCTCGAGATACGACGTGATCTCGTCACTCAGTTTGTCCGTCAGGGCCATGTGGTCGATCTTGAGTGTCTCCGCGGGTCGACCCGGATCAGGAACGATCAACAACTTCGCCGGCTGGCCGGCGTGATCGGGCGGGATGCATCGAGCCCGGGCCACGCGAGGACTGGACTGAACCGCCAGTTGCTCATGATCGGCGGGGGTGACGGCGCGACCTCCCGACACGAGCGTGAGTGGCCCTCGCAGTTTGGCGTTCTCGATGGTCTCGGCTTCGACACCTCCGGCAGCCGCCACCAGGTTCGAGACGCTGTCGACATACGGAACTGCCGAGCGAAGTGTGGTGAGTGAACCTGCACCCACGTTTCCACGGGCCCCGCCTCCTCGACGGTATCCACTCACCCACACCGATGCCCCCGCAGGCGGAACCGAGCCGTGTTGGCGCCATGACCCATCGGGGTAACGGATACGAGGACCGAACCGGATCTCGCCAGTATTCGAATCCCACACGACGTGGTGATCGTCCGGACCGGACTGGGAGAAGTCGACGACCTCCGTCCACTGCTGAATTGCACCATCGATACGTACTTCGACGACCTCGCCAGAACGCCTTGGCAGTACGGGCGCATTCGAGAGATTCAACGACTGGCCCGGGACCCCCATCGAGATACCCAGATACTCACCCGGCACCTCCTCGGAATGCTCCGCCATGGCAGTTCCGCCGATCGCACGGGCGGCGATCGACCGAAGCACGGGCGAGGTCCGATAGGTCGACTGACCAGGCAGGGCCTCGGCAAGCACCAAACGCAGCCAGAAGCCTCGCTCTCCATCGACGCTCAGGGGTTCATGGCCAGTCGGAACGAGCAGCATGACCTGGCCGTCACGGTTGAGACCACCTGTCGTGTCCGACTGGACCTCACAGCGAATCCAGCCCTCCTCCGACCACACCTCCCACCTCAACGGCGGGTTCTCGGGGTCGACACCGATTCCCTCGACCTGCGCAACGACGTCCAAGCGCAACACATTGCCGCTCAGGGGATCGCGAAAGCCGAGATAGAAAGCGTCGCCTGGGCTGACGGGGTTCGACGTGAACAATGCCACCGATTCGTTCGGCAGTTCGAGGTCCTGGAGAACATCGACGCTTCGGGCTTCATCTGGTTCACCGCCGGTGGCCGGAACCGTCAAGGCGTAACGCAACATCGGTTGATGGACGACGAGGTCGTGAAGGGTGGTGAAGACGATCGGGTCGTCACCGATCGACGCTACTTCGGAACCCGTGGGGACGACGACAGGTTCTTCAGGAACCGTTGAGAACCAGAACGTGAGTGGTACTTGGGCGGCAGCAGCGGGAAAGGGCGAGATCCCGACCAGATCCAGGAATGCTGCATACAAGCGATCGGGTAACTGGTTCAGCCGATACAGGGTCAGATCGGTCATCCAGGCAAACAACTCAATGAGCGCCACGCCCGGATCGGAAACGTTGTGATTGGTCCATTCCGGGAGGAATTGGGGAATCATCCGCTTGGCCTCATCCACGAGGTCCTGGAAGCGACGATCATCGAGACTCGGGACGGGGAAACTCACGTGGGCTCCTTGCTGGCCAGAGGGTCAGTGGCCTGGTCTCCATCTTTGCCCAAATGGGCAACCGCGTCACTCTTCATCGTCGGACGGCGGGATCAAATAGAAGGGATAGACGAGATTTCGTCGATCGTTGGTCGATCGCACGACATAATCGATCTCGATGTGTACCGATCCCGTGTCGGGCTCGGGAAGGGTGCGCACCTGCTCGACGTCGACGCGAGGCTCCCACTGGCGAAGGGCGTCCTCGACGTAGGTCTCCATGAGACCGAGAGTGTTCTCGTTGATCGGTTCGAACAAAAGGTCCCAGATCTTGCAGCCGAACATCGGGCGGAATGGACGCTCTCCCTGCGCCGTGGAGAGCACTACGGCCATAGAACGCTCAAGTTCCTCAGTTCCGGTCACAAGGACCATGGATCCACGCTCATCGATTCGTAGCGGGAAGGGAAATCCCCTTCCGATGAAGTCGCCGGCTTCACTCATGTCCTGATTTGGTCCTCACCGTTGTCCGTAACGCGCATCGTTCCATCATTTTTTATCAGTTCAGCTTGACCAGGGCACCCTTGATCGACGTGATCGCGCTGGCTTCCAACTTGGCGCCGCCGGGCCCAAGGTCGAGTTTCGAGCCACCACCGTCGGCCTTGACCCCCATTGCGCCCTTGATCGTCACGTTCTGGCCTTCGAGTTTGATATCCATGTCGGCCTTCATCGAGATGGTCTTGCCCTTGATGTTGATGGTCCCATCGCCCTTCATCTCGACTTGGGCATCGCCGACCTTGATCACGATCTTGGCATCCTTCTTGGCCTCGATGGCGATGCCGGCCTTATCCATGATCAACTTCGTGTCCTCGATCGCGTGGACCAAGGAGATGACCGCCTTGTCTTTCTCACCCTCGGTGAAGGTCAACTTGGCACCTGACCCGAGATAGATCGAGCGTTCGCTGATTTTGTCATCCTTGATCGGTTCGGGAACCGGAGGCGGGTACTTCTTGGACCACAACGAGCCGAGTACCACAGGAAAACGTGGGTCGTTGCCGAGGAAAGCCACGACGACTTCATCGCCGACATCGGGCATGAACTCGATCCCGCGATTCTTTCCAGCACCCAGGGTCATGACCCGGGCCCACGCCGACTCATCCTTGTCAGACACCATCGGCAACTTGATCTTGATGCGACCCGACTTCTCGGGATCCTTCACGTTCGTCACCGTACCCACGGCGAACATCCGCCGTGCCTGTCGATCGGTCTGGTCCGCAGACGCTAGGCGATCAGCGAGCCCTCCGGGTCCCATTCGACCAGCCTCGAAACGAGCAACGAGGGGGCGGTCCGTGCCAAAGACGTGCTCCACTCGGGTGACCACGAACTTCCCCGACAACTGCTTACCGGCATTCACGATCTCAACAGTCTTCCCGGCGGTGAGCGCCGGAGTCGCGAAAGCCTCCCCCCTGATTCGAAGTTCTCCAGACGCGAGGTCGGCGAGCCGCGCCTGAGCTATCGCTTTGGCCTCATCAGCGGATGCAACCTGGAGTTCGGTGATCGTGATGGCACCCTTGAGGTCCTTGGCCTGGGAGACCCGGTCCTTGGACAGCGGGACCTCATGACCAGTGTCACCTGCTGCTATCGCTGAACGCTTGACCGTCCCCTTCACGGCTTTCTGAGTAGCGGGGTCCCATCCCCGAACCGTCACCTCTTCGACGTGCCCACCGGCGGAGAAACGTGCCGCGATGCGCCGCAGATTGTCGCCCCATTCGAGCTTTGTGGTGGACTCAACCTTGCGCTTGGCAAAATAGAGTTTGGTGTCATCGACCCACCACTCGGTACCGCATCGGGCTGCGAGTTCATTCAGGGTCATGTAATCGGTGTCGACCTGGAGGTAGTACTCGAGTTTCGAGTCAGCATCCGACACCTGAGGACTGAGTCCGTGAGTCTTGGCGATCTTGGAGACGATGTCTGAGACCGACATCTCTTGATACGAGATGGGCGCCACGGTCCGGGTCAGCACCTGAGAGCCATCGAACGCCGTGAGAACGAGTTCATGGCGTTCACCTGCTCCCTGCTCCGATCCGACCGCCCCCACTTTTCCTTTGAAAACCGTCACATCGGACCCGGACTCCGAAGGGAAGGCGATCTCAATCTTCGCCCCGAGTTTGAATGTCGAGGAGTCGAGGAGTTCGAAGAACGGGTCAGACAACCGGACCGTCGCCATCGACGGTGCGTGCAGGTCCTGCATCACCCGCACGTCGAGGAGCGCGTCGATTTGATCCTCTTTCAATGGTGTCCCGTCGAGGGCCACCTTCGGGCTATAGAGGCCGATGCCCACTCGTTCAGTCCTCCAGTTTCGGGATCACCAGCATTCGTCCAGGGGGAATGGCAAGGGGATCGGTGATGCCATTGGCTTCCGCGATCGTACGCCACCGACTGGACGTGCCGTAGGTGTCTTCCGAAATGGTGTCGAGATATTCACCCGGCGAAACCCGGCGAATGGCATGCGGCGCCGGAGTACCCGAGGTCGGGTTTTGGGGCGGGAGGGTCCCCTCGTCCTCGTACTGCTTGAAACTCACGCTGCATTCCGCGCGCAGCGGCGTCCCGTCGGAAGCGAAATACGTGAACTTGATCGACAATGACGTGACGACCGCTTTGTAGGACTTCAACTTGCCCCAATGGAACCGAACCCAGGGAGGACGCTTCTTATTGCGGTCTTCCTTGGTGCCCTTGACTTTGTCATTGGTCAGAGTCAACGCGTAGAGCTTGTCCGTGTGATCGCTGACGGGCTTCCCCGTCGCAGTGGTATCGAAGATGATCGTCAGCGAGAACGTCACCGACTCACCACTCTTGAAGTCGAGCGTCGGCGCGTCCTTACCCGCAACGCGGTTTCCTTCCCAGGACAACGACTTGGAGAACTCGAGATCAGCCGGGTTGAACAACAAGGGAATCTTGTCGTCCGTCTCGGTCATCAGATAGGCCTTTTCACCTGCCATCAGGTCACCACCTGTCTCCGCTCAGTCCACGGCGCTCCAATTCAAGCGCCAAACGCTCTTCGACCATGTCTGCGATCCATGCCTGGATGTCGAGCATCCGACTTGTCGACATCGAATTCCCTCCGATGAGTGAGGCCGGAGTGGCACTGTCAGAGGGCGACTCGCGCCCCTCCTCGAGCCCGGCTTGACGTCGGATGGTGCTCGTCTGACCCGACGAGGTATCCATGGAACGCCTCACCGTCCGTTCGATCTCTGTCGGCACCGACTCACCACGTTCCAGCCTCGACGCAAGATCAGCAGCACTCCAGGTTCCTCCTGGAGCCGGCGGCGGAGAACTGGATCTCCGAACGACGGACGCCGACCCACTCGAACCGCTGCTGCGGCGCACGACCGATCGCCGCACCGAGTTCGCTGGAGTTGACGCCATCGACGATCCCCGTGCCGTACTCGACCCCGCCGTGCTGCGAGACGCCACAGTCGGTTCGGATTGCTCACGACGACCGGCCTGAACACCAGCGAGAGCCGCCGACCATCCCACGGGCCGATTCATCGCGGGGACCTCGCGACGTCGGACCTGGCCGATGGCACCACCCGGCCGCGGGCGACTCGATCGGAATGATGCCCGAGAACCAGACATGGACCGGATGTCGTCACCCGTCGGGCCACTCTGGCTCCCGACCCGGGATGCCGTCACACTTGGAGCGACCGAACCCGCAGCCATCGACCGCTGGATTCGTTGCGCTGTGCGTGCAGCTGGCGAGTCCCGGCGCCCATTCCTCGCCGACGGAACTTGACCTCCATCGACCGAATCCGGTCTCATCCGGCCCGGCTCACGCGCCGGTCGCGCCGTGCGAGTGTCGGTCCGGGGGTCGACGGCTGCTCGGCGCAACGGCATACCCGGATGCGCCAACGGGCCAGACTTCGATCCCGATCCAGTAGCGGCCGACCCAATCGCCACCATCGATGGTCCAGCGACGGTGGCCAGGGCTCGGCGAACCTCGGGACGCTGATTCGGTGCTGGCTGGGAGGACGGCCCTGCAACTCCACTGCGTCGAGCCTCGGTGGGGTGCAAAGCAGATCGCGAACTCTCGAGCACCGAACGACGAGTCACGCCCGGCATCATCGCGGCAGTGTGAGTTGAGGCCGAACGCCTAACGGTGGAAACGTAACCACCTCGACGTCCTGTTCCCCTCGACTCCGAGGGAGCCTGGGCGGCACGACCGAGACGCCCTGAACCTCCGGAAACTGAAGCACCCGACGCTCCAATGCGAGTAGAGAGCGACGGCGCCGAACCCGATCGCATCGCCTGCGATGTTCGTCGGGCACTTCGACGCGCGGGCGCGTCGAACCGGTTCGCCAGGCCCTCTCGCGCCATGTCCCGCGACGATCCGAGCACCCGAGTGCCCGGTAGGGGCCGGGTCAACGGCGTGACGGATCGACGTACCTCATTGCCTGAAGAGCCCGAACGCCGCTTCGAAGCCGATCGCCGCGAAAGATTGGTGCTGGCTGCGGCAACTCCGCCGGGTCGAACCGACCGCGCTTCCAACGGCCTTGACATCGTCATTGCAGCACCGGAACTCGGAGTCGATCGAGATGCCGTCCCCACCACCAGCGCCGTACGAGTCGGGCTAGTTGGCGACGAGCGGGCCATGGTCGATCGGCGCACGAGACCATTGGAATGACGAGCGGTTCCGGTCGACGCACCGAAGTCCGACCATCCCGCTCCAGCTGCAACAGCGCCAGGACGCCCTGCGAGAAGTGATCGACGTAGCGATCCAGAACCTTTACTGGACGAGGTTCGGCCAAGACCCCGGTTCCCTATCGTGGCGCGCCCTACATCTGAACGAGCATCTGAACGACGCCCTCCCGACGAACGCCGCACACCCACCGGCCCACCAGAACCCGCAGC
>CAYYHU010000007.1:31053-64198 GCA_964471865.1 uncultured Ilumatobacteraceae bacterium
ATCCGCGACAACGACGCCGCCCGAGCAACCCGCCCCGCACGCGACTCCGAACCCGCCAACGAACGCCGCACCACCAGCGAACCCGGCCTCATCTCCAGCAGGCCATTCGAAACAGTCCGGGAAAGACTCGGAGATGGCGTCTGCGACCCTGATCTCAGGTCGCCGGCACCCCCAGCTCTCTGTGATGCCGCCGCCTGACGGCGCGCAACAGTCGCGGCGAGCGAGTCGGTACGACGAGTGGTGCCAGACGACACGGACCGGCGAATAGCCGCGGGACGTGAACCGGAACCTCGCCACCCTGCGGTACGAGTCATCGACTCGTAGACCGTCGACGTGCTAGTGGGCGGCGAAACCGCCCGCGTTGTGGGGTTTGAACGAGATTGGCCGAGAACCGACGAGGTCGCGCCCCGGACCGGTGAACGTCGAACCCGTGATGACGCCGAGGCGGCCGGCGGGTTCACGCCAATGCTGCGCAAGGAAGTCGCGCCCCGACGACGAGCAACGGCTCCTATCACTGCCTCTGACTGGCTCGTCTCCTGGCGGCGGACCGCACTGGGATTGCTCGTTCGAGTCTGTGACCGTGCAGTCGAGGTGACTACTTGGCGAATGGGACGCCCAGCCTTCGTCGATAGCGACGATTGTGTCGAGGGGCGCTCCGACCGACGCTTTACAGCCCGCTCGCGTGAACCACGAGCCGAATCAACCGACCGGGCTCGCATCCGACGGCTCAACGGACCAGGGTCTGAAACTCCCGGATCGCGCCGGACACTTGCTGCTGCAAGACCGAGCGATTCGCTCGAGCGCAGCGATCCTGGACCCATGCGGTGTAGGGCTGCACTGCGCGCCGCCCTCTGCGATGTGGGACCAGGAGCCGCAACAGACCGCAAAGCCAGGCTTCCGACCCCGTTGCTCAACCCTGTCGATCCATCGGCTTCGCGCCTTGGCGCCACGACCCCGGCGGCTGAACGCCGCAATGCCGTAACACCACTGGGACGCACGGCCAAGGGGGCGATACTCGAACGCGCGTGGTCTGATAGTCCTTGCACCGCCCAAGACGATCCCGAAGCGGCCATCGCGCGTCGAACAGGGCTGACGATCCCCGATCGGGAGGAACGCAACGCGCGAGGACGACGCGGGTCGCTCGCTGTCGCGACGGCAGAGGACCCAAGAAGTTGACCGGATGTACGAGCCTCGGAAAAGCGTCTCGCCACAGTTGGCCGTGATGCTACGAGACGTTGACCCGGTTCTGGAACCAGGTCTCCCATCGCTCGCCGCGCAGCACGATCCAAGCGATCCATCGGTGATGACAACGATTCAGACCGTCGCACTCGTTCAACGGCCCTGGACAACCGGTCCTGGCGACGACCTCCACGTTCTACTGCGTCCGCGGAGCGATCTCCTTGGGAAGTTGCGCTCCTGACGCTCTCCCCATTCAGTGGCGATGATCGTCTGATACCCGCCGGAGATTGTCGAGTACGGCGGGTACTGGAAGCACCCCCTGAACCACCGAGGTCGCCCGACCCTCGGTCGGAGACGCGCCCGACGGATGCCACCTCTATCCGTGAAGCACTCCGTGAGGTTGAGCGAGTGCGTGTTCTAGAAGCGCTACGACTGAGGTCATAACGTGACGCAGTCGCCACCGATCGACGGACCGGTGATGCTATGGACTCTGACGCAACCCGGGCGGACACAGCTGCCAACGCCGGCAGGCGCCGGGTCACGCTCTGAGCGGTCGCACCGCGTCCGCTCGGAGGCGACTCCGAGCCCGCCCACCGGTCAGGTCGTTGGTCGCCTGGTCGACCGGGGGTCCGCGAAGCCCCGGACCGTGACGGTCGGGATGTCGAACCCCCTGTCTGAACGCTGGCCTTAGGCGTCTGAGGCACCGCCCCGCCTGATGAGCCATGAGCGGCATTGCCCTTGACACGGCCACGATTCGGTTGCAGACGGCGAGCGATAGAACTCGGGCCGGTCGTGGGTCCGCGACTCGATCGGCCCCGGGCATTAGAGGCCATCGGAAGGGAGCGAGGAGGCGAAGGAGCGTCACTTCGCGCCTTCCGCCGCACTGCCTTGATGGCAAGCAGATCGCGGTCGAGACGGGAATCGAGGTCACCGGTCGACCGGTTGGTCGCGACTGGATACAACCATGACGGCATCTTGACGTCGAGCTCACGACGCACCTGACGATGCCATGAGGTCGGGCGAGCGAGATTCCGGGCCAGCGAGGTACTCCCCCGGGCCATGGAACCGATCCGGCTCCCAGCGATAGCCGACCTCTGACGACCAGAAGCCCGCTGGAGTCGTGGGATCGCGGCTCGCCCCAGCCGCGAAATTGGAGCATCGGACTCAGACATAGCTTCTCACCGTCCCCTCTTCTTCGCAGGCTTCTTCTTCGCGGCCTTCTTCACCGGCGGCTTTTGTTTGTTGCGGGACGAGACCGTGGAGTCCATGTACCGCGGCTGCGTCCGCTTCTTGGCCGGCTCTTTCTTCTTGGCCGGTTTCTTCGGCGGAATGCTCCCTTCCGTCCCCCCTCTCTTGGCCGGCTCTTTCTTCTTGGCCGGCTCTTTCTTCTTGGCCGGCTCCTTCTTCTTCGCCGGCTTCTTCTTCGCTCCCCCGTCCGCGGGTTCGTCTTTGACCGACAAGCCGTGATGGGCGATCTCGAGTTCCTCGACGAGAAAATCGTCAGAGGAAGCCGTGAAGTTGGGTCCCCTCCATCGCACGGGAAACGCGTCGTAGAACGTCCAGGTTCGAATGGGCTTTCCGCTTGACGATGTCAATGTCAAGGCAACGGTCGTGCGCTTGAGTTTCATCCCGTTCGACTCGAACGCACCAGCTGAGCACTCATCGATCCACGCGATGAGGCCCTGGTCCTTGGTATGTCCCCGCTTCAGGGTGAGATTCGGGAACTTGAAACGTCCCGGGAACTTGTGGATGTGGAAGTTCTGCCCACCCTCTTCCACCTCGAAGACGTCGACCTCGACTTCAAGGCCACTCGCCTCGAGAAAACGCCCAAGTTCCTTACCGTCGACGGTGACCGTAAAAGTCGCCGAGGTCACATTCTGGGCGTCGAAGTTGTCGAAATTGGTCATAAGTCTCCGGAGCGTGCGCTCCTTGGGTTCGATCAGCCGTCTTTCACGGAAAGTCCGTGATGGGCGATCTCGAGTTCCTCAAACAAAAAATCATCGGAGGAGGCTGTGAAGTCCGGACCCTTCCAACGCACCGGAAAGGCCTCGTAGAAGGTCCAGGACCGAAGGGTTTTGCCCTTCGTTGAAACGAGTTTCAACGCCACCGTCGTTCGCTTGAGCTTCTTCCCGTTCGACTCGAACGCTCCAGCTGAGCACTCATCGATCCACGCAATGAGGCCCTGGTCCTTGGTATGTCCCCGCTTCAGGGTGAGATTCGGGAACTTGAAACGTCCCGGGAACTTGTGAATGTGAAAGTTCTGCCCACCCTCTTCCACCTCGAAGACATCGACCTCGACTTCAAGTCCAGACGCCTCCATGAAGCGGCCGAGCGTCTTACCATCGACCACGACGTCGAACGTCGCCGACGTGACTGATCCATCATCGAAATAGTCGAACTTGTCACTCATGATGCCTCGGTCCTCAACTCAGGAGTTTTCGGGCATCGTCGAGCGCGCGGCGGTTGAACTCCGCCACACGCTCGACGAGCATGATCCGATCAGCGTGCTCTAGGTCGAGCAGCTTGTCGAGGTCCCAGTGAAGGTGGTAGGCGAGGTACACGAGTTCGTCCCAAACGGCTCTCTCAGGGTAGAGCTCCATCAGTTCGCCCTCGGAACCTCCTCGACGAGTGCCCCATAACGTCCGCGGCGACCCTTGGACATAGGCATTTCGTCGGAGTCAACATCGGAATCGTCGAGGGAGTCGCCTCCATCGAATTCCGCCACCACGATCTCCTCGTCATCCTCATCCGCCTCTGGCTCCTCGCCCCCGCCTTCGGCTTCCCGGAGGAATGCCTGAACCTCAGCAGGAGTTCCGAAGTTGACCACTCCGTACAGTTCCTGGAGGAAAGCGAGATCGATGGCGAACAAACCCTCGATGTCTCGAGGGCTGACCGCACGGAGCGTGCCCAACTGCGTGATGACCCGTGACAACACGATAAGTGTGAGAAACGGATCATCTGGCCCAGAAACCCGCGGGTCTCGCAACGGCTCGATTTCATCTCGAGCCGTTGCGAGCCGCATGATTCCCTGCCGATGCAGCGTCCCATCCGAGGCGAGATAGCCCCGCGGAAGGGTAAAGGCGAACTCGGTCGCCAGGCCCATCAGGCCTTCATGAGGAGCTCGTGGGTGATGGTGAGTTCCTCGATCATGATGTCATCAGTGCCGGCGTCCATATCACCACCGGACCACTTCGACGGCCATCCACGCTCGAAGTTCCAGCGAGCCAGTTCGTTCCCGGCGCGGTCATAGACCACGATCGAGCCGTTCTGACGCTGAACCTCACCGTCCTGGACATTCTGATACCAGTCGATGGCCGCCATGTCCGCCGACAGACCCCGCTTGAGAACGATGTCGTCGTACTTGGTACGGCCAGGACGCTTGTGCGTCACGAGCTTGCCCTCGACGATTTCGTTGTACTCCACGACTTCGGTCGAGTAGCTGAGTCCGCTGCATCCCGAGAAGCGCGCGATCTCGACACCTTCGATCTCGAGCGCAAATTGGGATCCAAGGAATTCCTCTTCGACGTCATTGGCCATGAGTTTCTACCTTTCTGGATTCAGTGACCGCTGCCGGCACTGGTTGGTATGGGTGGGTACCCCGATCAGCCTTGCTTGAGCTGGCTGATGCGGAAGATGACGAACTCGGCGGGCTTCACCGGAGCGATGCCCACTTCGACCACGACCTTGCCCTGATCGATCGAGTCCGGCGGATTGGTCTCGGCGTCGCACTTCACGAAGAACGCCTGTTCGGGGGTGGCGCCGAAGAGAGCGCCATCCCGCCACAGACCCCGAAGGAAGGACGAGATCGTCCGCGAGAGGCCGGCCCAGAGCTTCTGGTCGTTGGGCTCGAACACCGCGAACTGGGTGCCGTTCATGATCGAGTCCTCGATCATGTTGAACAGACGACGGACGTTGATGTAGACCCAGTCCGAATCTGAGGACAGCGTGCGCGCGCCCCACACGCGGATTCCGCGCGTACCGAACGGACGGATGCAGTTGATGCCGATCGGGTTGAGCAACGACTGCTCACCCTTGGTGATGTTGCGCTCCACCGAGAGAGCACCACGCACGATCTCGTTGGCCGGAGCCTTCCAGACGCCACGGGTGTCGTCGACACGGCTCCACAGACCCGCCACGTGACCCGAGGGCGGGCACATGATGGTTAGGTCGTTGCCCGTACCAGCGGGGTTGTCAACCTCGATCCAGGGGTAGTACAGCGCAGCGTAGGCCGAGTCGTACATGGCGACGTCGGAACGCCACTCCTTGATCTGCTGGGGGTTCATTCCCGGAGGCGCATCGAGCACCGCCAGGCGGTTGCCCATGCCTTCACAGTGGTTGATGAGCGCAGTCTGGACGTTCTTCCACATGCCGAGGTCGACGGAGCCGTCTTCCTTGCGGGCCGCGGTGACCAGGTCGGGAACCATGACCATGGTGACTTCCTCGGCGATGACCAGACCGTTGATGCCGGTACGAGCCGACTCCGAGCCGGCGAAGTGCTTCGGCTTGACCTCGACGGGCTCGGGCGGAGCCGGAACGATGGCGTAGGTGCCGGTCTTCAGGGCAGCAAGGGTCACGTCTTCGAGAGCCGACACGTCGACCTTGACCGCAACAGTGATGTGCTCGGAGGTGCCGTTCACGGCGCCCTCAACGGTGCCGAGGGTCATTTCGGTGAAGGTCTCGACTTCCTTGCCGTTCTTCTGAACGACGATGTCGAAGGGAACCTGCTCACCATCTTCGACCGGCTCGGTCGACGAGACCACGGTCACGGCCATGCCGTCCGCACCGCCAACGCTCGAGATCTCGAGAGGCTGACCAACCGCACGATCGACCGCAGGAAGGGCCAACTGACCGGACTCGGCCGAGGGCTCGATGTGAGGCACGCGCACGATGTAGGCGAGGCCACCACCGTTGTTGAAGTAGCCGTACACCGAAAGGGGAAGCATTGCACCCTGAACGAAGCCACCGTACAGCGACTCGTACTGGGTCCAGCTGGTGACCAGCCGGGGCCGCAGGCCCTGGGGGTCTTCGGGATCATCGGTCGGATACTTCTCGGTGAAACCGACAAAGGCCGCCACGGCCGTAAGGCCAGCGGACAGCGATGCGGATCCCGAGGGGATCTCCTCGATGTATACACCTGGGGTCAAATAGGACGGCACGTTTACCTCACCTGTGTTGTAGTCGTGTGGGACTGGGGCATATTGACCCGTCCGAACGACTCAGGCAAATGAGTTTTTATCAGACGGGGGCACCTCAAGGGAAGTCTTTCGATAAGGAATTCTCGAAAATTCTTGCGCCGCCTCCGAATGGCGCTGCCTGATCGAGCAAAACCCCTGTTCACGGGCCCCAAATAGCTGGGTGGACGGATGCGGCGAATCTCGCTAGCGGCCATGCCAACAAGGCGTGGAAGCCCGTAGCAATAACATGTTTTTCTCGTGCCGGGTTCAGTTGACGGCTCGATCACGCCCTACCCAATACGGACTCCGTAGTTCACGCTTGAGTACCTTGCCACTCGGATTTCGGGGCAGGAGGTCGACCCAGTCGACGCTGGTGGGACACTTGAACCGGGCCAGACGCTCACGGCAGAACTCGATCAGGCCCTCAGGACTCATCTCTGACCCCTCTCGACGCACCACCAACGCCTTGGGAGTCTCACCCCACTGCTCATGGGGTACTCCGATCACGGCGGCATCAGCCACATCGGGATGGCTCATCAACACGTTCTCGACCTCGGCGGGATAGATGTTCTCCCCGCCCGAGACGATCATGTCCTTGACTCGATCGTGGATGTACACATAGCCGTCGGCATCGAGGTACCCAGCGTCGCCGGAACGGAACCACCCCTCCCCCGTGATCGCTCGTTCGGTCTCGGCTGGAAGATTCCAATACCCGGCCATCACCTGAGCCGAACGAATCCAGATCTCTCCCACGTCTCCGGTGGGCACGTCAACCCCGGTGTCGGTGTCGACGATTCGTATCTCGACCCCGGGACCGGGTAGGCCACAACTCCGCAACCGGTGACGATGGGGGCTCTCAGGATCGTGGTCCCCAGGGGGAAGATTGACGACCGCTCCCGTGGTTTCGGTCAGCCCGTAGGCCTGCCAGAAATCGCAGCCGAAGACGGCGACGCTGCGAGCGAGAACGGCTTCAGAGATCGGCGACGCCCCGTAGACGAAGACGTCGAGCGAGGACAGATCCGCGGCAGATGTCTCGGGAACAGCCAGCATGAACTGCAACACCGCCGGAACGAGAAAAGCGTGCGTGACCCGCTCCCGTTCGATGGTGTCGATCACCCCGGCGGGGTCGAGATCGCGAACCACGATGCTGGTACAGCCCTCGTACATCCCCGCAAGGGCCCAACCACCGCCACCGATGTGGAACAGCGGCATCGCCACCATGTTGCGCGAGTGCTCGTCGAGACCCCAGAGATCGCGAGCGGCAGGCAACAATGCGAAAAAGTTGGCATTGGTCAACATCACACCTTTGGGACGTCCCGTGGTGCCACTCGAATACAACTGCATCGTGACGTCCTCTGGCCGCGACCGGATGCCAGGGTCGGAACGGACCTGGGCGGTCACCCAGTCGTCCCAGTTGCGATACCGGTCGTGGCCGCCGATAACGAACACCTCGACATCAGGTGAGAGCTCCGATTCGATAGCCGTCAGCACGGGTACGAACTCAGAACCGACAACCAAGACTCGGGCCTGGGCATCGGCGACGATGAAAGCCACCTCGCTCGGAGCGAGACGCCAATTGATGTCCACGCTCACGGCGTTGATCAAAGCGGCGCCGAAGAACAGTTCGAAATGCTCGATGCCGTTCTTGTCGAGGAAGGCGACACGGTCCTGAGGTTCGACGCCGAGAGTTCCGAGACCCTGCGCCACCCTTTCACTGCGTTCGAGAAGTTCTCCCCACCGGCACCGGCGATCGCCCAGGATCAGTGCATCACGACCCGGGCGCGCCCGTCCATGAACCCGAACGATGTCAGCGATCGTGTCGATCGTCATGTCTGGTGACGTGATACCCACTGTCAGATCTCCTCGTGTCCGAATCGGCGTGCGCCCCGGGATGCTTCCCCTCTCGACACAACCATCGCGGCGTTGCCGCCGATGCCTGGGTCTTCTCGAGGACCTCGACGCATGACCCTGCGCTGATCAGCGCGGCGCGAACCATTACGTCTCGCACGGTAGCAATCGGCAGCAGGGCCTCGCTCCTACTCATATCCATCCCCGATACGGTGCGCTCGTGGATCTCGACGCTCACGAACCCGTCGACACGATCGTGTTCGATCTCGACGACACCCTCATCGACTGGTGGGGATCATGGCGCCGGTGTGTGAGCCGACTCGCGGGAGCTGCGGTAGTCAACGCTCTCGAAAACGTCGTTCGCTCCCGTTGCTGGTTACCGCATCCCGACCAGGAGGATCTCGTCTGGCATCGCAACACCTGGCAGATCCACGAGATGCGCACCGAACTATGGCCCCAGGCGCTGCCGTGGATGGATCCGCGGGACCTCGAGGATCTCCTCGAACGCTTCGTCAACGAACTGAGCGTCGACTTCTTTCCCGAGGTCCCCGCCTGTTTGGACGAACTGGCCTCCACGACTCGCTTGGCGGTGCTGTCCAACAACGTGTACCTGCCCGCCGAGGCCGAGCGGCTCGGATTGTCTCAGTGGTTCGATACCTGTCTCGTCGCCCACCCTCATCCCAAACCCGACCCTCGCGCGTTTCTCGACGCCTGCGCGCACCTGAGCGTCGACCCGTCGCGGACGGTCTACGTGGGGGACTCGATCCGAGCCGATGCCCTCGGGGCCTACCGGGCCGGACTGACCCCGGTGTGGGTGGACCGCTTCGCTGATCCTTGGCACGACCGACCCACTCGAGTCGTGCGCGTCAGCGATCTCTCCGAGCTGGTCGACTGGTGTGGCTCTCGCCGCCGCCCCGTGACCTAACGAGCGTCGAAACCCAGCTCGAAGCGCCGAACCGCCCGAGCGAAGATATTCGCTTCGACATCGGGGGCCTCGATGATCCTCAAGGCCGTGATCTTTTGGGACAAAGCAGCGAAGACTTCAGCAAGGGTGACGCGAGCAAGGTTCGCTCCGACGCAGAGATGCGTACCGAAGCCGAACGCCACATGCGGGTTCGGATCCCGGGTGATGTCGAAGGTGAAGGGATCGGAGAACACCTCCTCATCCCGATTCGCCGATGGGTAGATCAGGATGATCCGATCTCCTCGCCGAACCGGCTGATCGCGGATCACATCATCTGATGCTGCCCGACGGAACATGTTGTTGAGTGGGGTCACCCACCGAAGGACCTCGTCGACAGCGCCGGGCAGCATCTCAGGTCGTTGCGCAAGGAGCTCCCACTGATCGGGATGCTGCGCGAACGCGGCGAGGCCATGACTGATCGCCGTGCGTGTCGTCTCGGCCCCACCGGAGATGAACAAACCGACCTCGTGAACGATGGTCTGAGGGCTGAGAGCCTCACCGTCAAGACGCGCATGAACCCAGGTGGAGATCAGATCGTGAGCCGGACAGCCCAGTCGCTCCCTAGCGACGACTCCGAGCTCACGCGCGAAGTCCATATTGGCATCGACGAAGTCGGTGAAGATCTGGCCGTTGCGCTCACGCATATCGATACGCATGAGGCGTTCGCTCCATTCCTTCAACCGGGGCCACATCGACTCGGGATACCCGAGGAGTCGACACGTGAGGCGCGCCGGCAGTTGGGCGGCGAGTTCCTCCACGACCTCGAGCGATCCCCGGGCGAGGAACCCATCGATCAACTCCGCGACGAGTGCTGCGATCTCCGGGCGACGGTCGCTGACGGCGGCGCGCGTGAAATGGTCTTGCACCAACAAGCGCTGTTGCCGGTGACGAGGATCGTCCTGGGCGATCATGTTCGTTTCGTCCGGCGCCCAGATGGCCCGGTACCCCATTCCGGAAACGAACACCGACGAACGACGTTCCACATCGCGCAGATCAGCGTGACGCGTCACCGCCCACAAGCCGTTGCGTAGATCCCGATACACCGGCTCATGACGCCTCATCCATGTCCACACGTCGTGCGGCTCTCGCCTATACAACTCGGGATCCAACAGATCCACGACCATTCGATCGGTTCCACTCCCCCGGTCGCCGACTCTGGTCATGGACGCCACTGTACGCGTCACCGCTCCTTCGAGGATCGGGGAACTCCTTCTCCTAGGTCGCCGGGCCAACGGGCCGATCTCAGCGGGAGGGATCGGGCTCGCCGGGTAAACCGAGCACCCGTTCACCGATGATGTTGCGCTGCACCTCACCGGTCCCACCACCGATGGTCAACGCCGGCGAGAACAAAAAGCCCCCGGCCCAGGCGTCGGACTCGAGTGAGGCCGACCACGGAGTCGACCGGATCGGCTCCGAGTCTGGCGCGACCCCCGACGTCGCCTGAGCCCGAGCCCCGAGTAAGTCTCGAGCGACACCCATCACCTGCTGTCCGTGCTCGTCAGCGAGGACCTTGCGCACGCTGGCCTCGGGACCGGGGGCCTCGCCGCGAAGTCGGGCCGACACGGTGCGTCGCCGTATCAACTCGAGCACGGTGTGTTCGACATGCACCCGGCTCAAGCGGTCCCGCATCACCGGATCATGAGACACGTCATGAGTTCGCGCAGCGGCAAGGAGATCCACAGCGGTGGGTCCGGACCCCCACAAGACACCTCCGGTAGATAACGACACTCGTTCGTTGCCCAAGGTCGCCTTCGCCAGACGCCACCCGTCCCCCTCGGCTCCCACCAGCGACGACTCAGGCAATCGCACCCGGGTCAGGAACACCTCGTTGAAGGTGTACCCGCCGGTCATCTCTCGGATGGGGCGGATCTCGATCCCGGGAGCGTCCATCGGACAGATGAAATAGGACAGACCTCGATGCTTTGGAGCCGCGGGATCCGTGCGTGCGAGCAGGATCCCGAAGCGGGCGTTCTGAGCTCCCGACGTCCAGATTTTCTGTCCGTCGACGACGAACTCGTTCCCATCGCGTTCGGCCCGCGTGACGAGTCCGGCCAGATCGCTTCCGGCCTCGGGTTCGCTGAACAATTGGCACCAGATCTCCTCGCCCGACAACAGAGGGAACAGATACCTCTCATGCTGCTCAGGGGTTCCGGCCTGCAGGATCGTCGGACCGGCCCAGCCGATCCCGATCGGGTTCGACGGCCGCGCCACTCCTGCAGCCGCGAGCTCGGCATCGATGATCAACTGGTGCGTCGGATCCGCATCGAGACCGTAGGGGGCCGGCCAGTGCGGCGCAACCAGGCCGGCATGAGCGAGCTCATGTCCGCTCGGATGAGGATGCTCGGCGAGCCACTGCCGCACCGCCGCCCGACGAGGGTCATCGCAGGGAACCAGATTGAGTTCCATCACAGCGCGACACTACGTCGGCTCTCTCCCGACAGCCACTAGGCATGGGACCACGGGTCGCGCCTAGGGTCACACACCGATGGATGCCGCCTCGAACTCGACCCCCTCGACGGGATGGAATCTTGCTGACGCCTGGGAGGCCATCGCAGATCTCCAAGGCGACGCTCCCGCACAGATGCATGCCGACCGCACCCACACCTGGGCCCAGTTCGACCGACGCGCCGACGGAATCGCCGCGACCCTGCTCGCGGCCGGGGTCCGCCACCAAGACAAGGTGGCGCAGTACCTGTACAACGCGCCCGAGTACCTCGAATCGGTGTACGGCGCGTTCAAAGCCGGGCTGGCTCCGGTCAACACCAACTATCGCTATGGCGCAGATGAACTCGTCTATCTCTGGGACAACGCCGATGCCGTCGCCGTGGTCTTTCATGGGACCTTCACCGACCAGATCGCCCAGATCCGCCATCGGGCCCCCCGCGTGAAGACCTGGCTGTGGGTGAACGATCACGCGAGTGGCTGTCCGGACTGGGCCATCGACTACGAAGACGCCGCCGCATCGGCCTCGACTCGAGTTCGAGCACCCTGGGGTCGCAGTGGCGATGACCTTCTGCTTCTCTACACCGGAGGCACCACCGGGATGCCCAAGGGCGTGATGTGGCGCCAAGACGATCTCATCGGCGTGCTCGACGCTGCCAACAAGAAGCGTCTTCCACCCGAACCCGATATGGCGGCTCTGGAGGAACGAAGCGCCCGACGCGGCCCTCGCAACCTGCCCGCCGCCCCGTTGATGCATGGCACCGGGTTGTTCAACGCGATCAGCAACCTGATGGTGGCCGGCTGCATCGTGACGATGACCGGACGCCGTTTCGATGCCGTCGAACTGCTCGACACCGTGCAGCGTTACAGCGTCAACTCGATGTCGATCGTGGGTGACGCTTTTGCCAAGCCCATCGTGCGGGCTCTCGACGCCGAACCCGACCGTTGGGATCTGTCGAGTCTGCGGGTGATCGTGTCGAGTGGAGTCATGTGGTCAGCAGAGACCAAAGCCGCGTTGTTGCGTCATCACGACCGCCTCATCATGGTGGACGCGCTCGGATCCTCCGAAGCGATCGGCATGGCCCAGAACACCACCTCGGCGTCCGAAACGGCCTCCACGGCTGCCTTCGAGTTGGGCCCCAACACCCGAGTACTGACCGAGGACGGACGCGAGGTGACTCCCGGTAGCGGCGAACGAGGCCGGGTGGCGCTGAGGGGTCGCACTCCGATCGGCTATTACAAGGATCCCGAGAAGTCCCAAGCGACGTTCATCACCATCGATGGTGTGCGCTGGTCGATCCCCGGAGACTGGGCCGAAGTCGACGCCGACGGCACCGTTCGTCTGCTCGGCCGGGGCAGCCAATGCATCAACACCGGGGGTGAAAAGGTCTACCCCGAGGAGGTCGAAGAGGTGCTCAAGCTGCATCCCGGCGTCCACGATGCGGCCGTTGTGGGACTGCCCGATGAGCGCTTCGGTGAAGCGATCACTGCCCTCGTCGAACTCGAGAGCGGCGCCGGAGTCGGCCATGAGGAACTCATCGCGTTCGTGAAGGCTCGCCTGGCGCACTACAAAGCACCCAAGCAGATCATCGAGATCCCCACAGTGGGGCGTGCCCCCAACGGCAAACTCGACTACAAGTCGCTTCGTCAACACGCGTTGGAGCACACCGCCGGATGACTTTGGTGCCGTGGGAGGACTACGCCGGGATCCTCATGGATCTCGACGGGGTGATCACGCCCACGGCCACGGTGCACCGCTCGGCTTGGGGTCGACTCTTTGCCGACTACGACTTCTCCGATCAGGACTATCTCGACCTCGTCGACGGCCGCCCCCGCCTCGATGGGGTGCGGGCCTTTTTGGCCTCGCGGGGCATCACCATGGACACCGGCTCCTGCGAAGACCCTGCGGGGGCCCCGACGCTGTGGGGCCAGGGACGACTCAAAGACGATCTGTTTCTCGAACTACTCGATCGCGAGGGCCTCGAGGCCTACCCGGGCACGATCGCGGTGTTGGACCATTGCGCCCGCCACGCGATCCCCGTCGTCGTGGTGTCGTCGTCACGCAACGCCCGCCATGTTCTCGACACCGCTGGTATCGCTGAACGGTTCGACTTCGTCGTCGACGGAATCACCACCGAGACCGAACATCTCGCCGGCAAGCCGGCCCCCGATCAGTTCCTCCACGCCGCGGCGCGCCTGGGTGAACCCCCGAGTCGCCTCATCGTGGTGGAAGATGCCGTCGCCGGTATCGAAGCGGCGCGGGCGGGGAACTTCGGTTTCGTTCTGGGAGTGGATCGAGTCGATCAGCGTGCGGCATTGCTCGCCGCGGGGGCGGACTGTGTGGTGAGCGATCTCTCCGACACCTTGGACTCGAGACCTCGAGACGCGAAGGACGATTCACCATGAGCCGTCGAGCCTCATCGGGTCCGGGTCGTGACCGGCTTCGGTTCCCCGTCGATCCATGGCGTCTCATCGAGACCTCACCCTCACGTGGCGATTTCGGGGTCACCGAGACCCTGTTCGCAGTGGGCAACGGTTACGTGGGGTTGCGCGCCAATCCCACCGAAGGTCGCGAGGCGCACAGTCATGGAACCTTCATCAATGGCTTCCATGAGACCTGGCCGATTCAACATGCCGAGGAGGCCTACGGATTCGCGACCACTGGTCAGACGATCGTCAATGCTCCCGACGCCAAGGTGATGAAGCTCTACGTCGACGATGAACCACTTCTCATGGGCACCGCCGACACCGAAACCTACGAACGGGTGCTCGACTTCGCGTCGGGTCGATCCTGGCGGGATCTGATCTGGCGCACCCCGTCAGGGAAGCGGCTACGGGTGCGCTCGACGCGAATGGCGAGTTTCGACCATCGCCATCTCGTCGTGTTGACCCTCGACGTCACGCTGCTCGACGGCGACGCACCGATCGTGGTGTCGTCCCAGATCCTGAACCGCCAAGACGGCGAGGACGAATACCACGTCCCCACCGCGGCGCTGGGTGAAGGCGGCGACCCTCGACGGTCTCGACGCTTCACTCGCCGCGTCCTCGATCCGCGGCTCCAGCGTCGAGGACCGGGACCCGGCCCAGTGGACGAGTTGATCATGGGGTACCGCTGCCATCGCTCGGGTATGACGTTGGCCTGCGGGGTCCGTCATCTGATCGAGGCTCCCGGCCCGGTGGCGCTCGACACCGAGATCGGACCCGACCAGGCCAAGGTGGTGATCCGCCTCGACGCGCAGGCCGGATCGACGCTTCGCATCACCAAACTCGTGAGTTATCACACCTCGACGGGCGTACCGGCGGAAGAACTCGCCGATCGCTGCTCGCGAACTCTGGAACGTGCCCATGCCCTCGGCGTCGAACGACTCGAGGCGGATCAGCGGGCCTGGATGGATCGCTTCTGGGCCGATGCCGACGTCACCGTCGACGGGGACGACTCCACTCAACAAGCGGTGCGTTGGCATCTGCTCCAACTCGCCCAGGCTTCAGGAAGCATCCACGAAGCCGGAATCGCCGCGAAGGGGGTGACCGGATCCGGCTACGAGGGCCACTACTTCTGGGACACCGAGGTGTACGTGGTGCCATTCCTCGCCCGTACCCGCCCCGAGATCGCCCGATCGTTGCTGCGATTTCGGTGGCGACTGCTCGATGACGCCCGCGAACGCGCTCGGGTTCTGGGCCATCGCGGAGCGTTGTATCCCTGGCGCACCATCAACGGCCAAGAAGCCTCCTCGTACTACGCGGCGGGAACCGCGCAGTACCACATCAATGCTGCGGTGGCCTACGCACTCGAGCAGTACACCCAAGCGACCGGGGACATCGATTTCCTCGCCCGAGAGGGCGCCGAGATCCTCGTGGAGACGGCTCGGCTCTGGGAGGACCTGGGTTTTTACGACCATCCCCGACCCTCGACGGATCGACGTGATGACACCGGAGCCCCCGAGGAATCACCCCGATTCCACATCCATGGCGTGACCGGCCCCGACGAATACACCACCGTCGTCAACGACAACCTCTACACCAACGTCATGGCTCGCTCGAACCTGCAGTTCGCGGCGCGCACCGTGAGACGACTCGCCGTGGAACGTCCCCGAGAGGCCGAAGCTCTCGCCCGCCGGGTCGATCTGGATCCCGCCGAGATCGAAGCCTGGGAACGGGCTGCTGCAGCGATGTATCTGCCCTTCGACCCGATCGCTCAGATCCATCCTCAAGACGAGGCCTTTCTCGCTCGCGAGCCCTGGGACTTCGATGCGACCCCGGTGGAGAACTATCCCCTGTTGTTGCACTATCACCCCCTCGTCATCTACCGACATCAAGTGCTCAAACAAGCCGATGTCGTCCTGGCGATGTTTCTTCGGCCCGAGTTGTTCGACCATGGCCAGACCCGACGCAACTTCGAGTACTACGACCCGCTGACCACCGGAGATTCCTCGTTGTCAGCAGCGGTGCAGTCGATCGTCGCGACGCGTATCGGCAAAACCGATCTGGCGATGGACTACTTCGATCAGACCTTGCGCCTCGACCTCGACGATCTCCACGGCAACACCGATCAAGGAGTCCACGTCGCAGCCTCCGCTGGTGTCTGGTCGGCTCTGGTTCGAGGCTTTGGCGGCTTCGACGATGACGGTGAACGGATCACCATCACACCTCGGCTCCCAGCGCGCTGGCCGGCCTTGACGTTTCGGTGCCGCCACCACGCGACCCTCCTCGAGATCCGAGTCGAGACCGACGCCACGACGGTGACCGTCATCGATGGCCCACCCGTTGCCGTCGAGATCGCGTCGACCCCCGTCGAAGCCGCCGTGGGAAACCCGGCGGTGGTGATGACCAGAGCCAGTTTCGTCTGAGTGCCCGCGCCCCTCAACGGGTACGGTTCCCGCCATGACTGATGCAGTGGGTTTCGACGGCAAGGTAGCGATCATCACCGGAGCGGGCGGCGGTCTGGGTCGCCAGCACGCGTTGTTGATGGCCTCTCGGGGGGCGTTGGTGGTCGTCAATGATCTCGGCGGTGCCGTCGACGGAACCGGAAGCGACAAGGGTGCGGCCGAGCGAGTGGTCGACGAGATCCGGGCCGCAGGCGGTGAAGCCGTCGCCGACACCAACAGCGTCGCCACCCCGGAAGGCGGCGAAGCGATCGTTCAAAGCGCCATCGACGCATTCGGTCGTATCGACATCGTCATCAACAACGCCGGGATCCTGCGTGACAAGTCCTTCCACAACATGGGCCCCGACCTCATGAACCCCGTGTTCGACGTCCATCTCAAAGGTGCGTTCCATGTGACCCAGCCCGCCTGGGTCCGCATGCGCGAACAGGGCTACGGACGCATCGTGTCGACCTCGTCGGCAGCGGGACTCTTCGGCAACTTCGGCCAGGCCAACTACGGCGCCGCCAAGATGGCTCTGGTCGGTTTCACCCGGGTGCTCGCAGTCGAAGGCGCCAAGTACAACATCAAAGCCAATGCCATTGCGCCGTTGGCTCTGACCCGTATGACCGAAGGCATCATGGGTTCCTTGGGCGACAAGTTGGATCCAGCCCTGGTCTCACCGGTCGTGGCCTACCTCGCAAGCGAGGCCTGTGAGGCCTCAGGACGCATCTTCTCGGTCGGCGGTGGGCGAGTCGCTGAAGTGTTCCTTGGTGAAACCCCGGGCTTTTTCGACCCGGCGCTCAGCCCCGAAGCCATCCGAGACAACTTCGCCACGATCACCGACCGCGGTCGCTACGACGTGCCGATGAACCTCGGTGACGAAACCGCGTTGTATCTGCCCTTCTTCAAGTGATCACCGGCGTGACCTCATCGTCACGCCCGCAGTCCCATCCATCGTCGGCACGGCTGGATGTGTCGCCGATACCGGAGAGTCGTCCATGACCGTCGTACCCGAGAGCACGCTGAGCGTCGAGGATTTCGTGGTCAAGGCTCGCGCCTGGCTGGCCGACAACGCCCCCAGTGGACCCCGCGACTACGGAGCGATCTGTCCCCCAGACCTCGTCGAGGACGGCGTCGCGTGGCATCGCCGTCTCGCCGAAGCCGGGTTCGCGGGGATTCATTGGCCCGTCGAGTACGGCGGCCAGGGTCTCACGCCGGCGCATCAGAGCGCATGGCTGCTCGAATGTGCCCGCGCCGGGGTCCCGTCGGTGTTCAACATGGTCGGACTCGTCCTCACCGCCGGAGCGCTGTTGCGATTCGGCACTCCCGAACAACAGGATCGGCATCTGCGTTCGACGTTGTGGGCCGAGCAGTTGTGGTGCCAGCTCTTCAGCGAACCCGGAGCCGGGAGCGATCTGTCCTCGCTGTCGACTCGGGCCGAACGTGACGGTGACCGCTTCATCGTCAACGGCCAGAAGGTGTGGTGTTCGGGTGGTCGCTATAGCGACTGGGGAATCCTCATGGCCCGCACCGATCCCGATGCGCCCAAGCACCGGGGAATCTCGTTTTTCCTGTGCGACATGGGAACACCGGGAATCGAGGTGCGACCTCTACGTCAGATGACCGGCGAGGCCGAATTCGACGAGGTGTTCTTCACCGATGTCGAACTTCGCGCCGATGCACTGCTCGGACCTCTCCATGCGGGTTGGGACGTGGCGATGGCGGTGCTCACCAGTGAGCGAGGACATATCGGTACGAGCATCATCTCTCTCGAGCGGCGCCTCGAGTCGATGGCTCGACTCGCCGACCAACGCGATCTCGGCCCCGTGGAACGAGACCGCCTCACCCGCTTGATGGCGGCGGGTACGGCCTACAAATCTCTCGCCCAACGCCAAGGTCCTGTGGCCTCGACCGCAGCCTCGCTGATGAAATTGGGCATCACGGAGATGATGTTCGACGTCGCGATGTTGAGAGGTGAACTCGCCGGACTGGATGCCCTCGTCGAAGGCTCAGACGCCCAAGGCATGCTGGCGGCTCCGGGCGGACGCATCGCGGGTGGCACCAGTCAGGTACAGCGCAACATCATCGGCGAACGCCTCTTGGGTCTCCCCCGCGAACCGCGACCCTGACATCGCCCGACCGGGACCCCACACGCGACGCCTCACCTGAGCCCGGGCGAGAGGTCCGTATCCGACTCTGGTGATCCCCAGAGCGTGGTCTTCACCGACATCAGCCCAGGTGATGCCCCACGTTCGTCGGGGCGCAGTGATCGAGATGACCCAGGGTGGGGCCCCCGCCGTGGCAGGCTGAGGTCATGGTGGACGAACGTGATCCGAGCCGACCGGCCGATTCCGGAAGTGACGGACCCCCGGTTGCATTGATCCTCGCCATTGTCGTGGCGGTGGCTGCAGTGTTGTTCGTGGCCTCGAACCGGGAACGAGTCGAGATCGACTTCATCGTGTTCACGGTGTCGAGTCGGACCTGGACGGCCTTGTTGCTCTCCATTGGCATCGGTGTCGTGTTGGACCGGTTGTTCATGGCCTGGTGGAAGCGCCGTCGCCGCTGACTCACCCGCGTCGCATCACCGGAGCGGCGTGATGGGCAACGAGACGCCAGCGACCGTGGCGGTACCGAAACAGATTGAACGCGGATGCCACACCTTGGGGACCATCGTCACCGAGGAGGTTTTCGACGCCGGTCACCCAGCCCACATCGCCCTCGACCACCACTCGTTCGTCGGTGACGATGAATTGGAGATGCTGGGGTGAGGACAGGATCTGACGCCAGGATTCGAGAACGGGACCGGCGCCGTGAAGCATCGGCCATCCGGGATGGGTGCACGCGATGTCGGCGCCTTCATCCCACAACTCGGCCATGGCCGCCGGATCTCGGGCTTCGAAGATCCGGTAGAACTCGGCATTCGCCGCGAGAACCTCGGTGGCTCGCTGCGGTGAGGATTCCGAGGGAGATGGCATGGTGGGCTCCACGGTCTCAGACTAAGAGACGAGCACGACCGAAGACGCCCGGGGTTGGCGCCATGGGGAACGAACCGGCGAGGATGCGCAGATGAAGGTCACCTCCACCCACGGCGTCGACGTCACCGTGCACGAACTCGCACCCGATCCGGGGCCCGGTTCCCCGATTCTGATGATGTCGCATGCCACGGGGTTCCACGGTCGGTGTTTCGAACCGATGGCTGCGATCTTGGCGGACCGTTTCTGGTGTTGGGCACCGGACTACCGGGGGCATGGAGCCACCGACGCGCCCACCGATATCGATCTCGTCTGGGAGCACTACGGAGATGATGCCACCGCCGTCGCGAAGGCCCTCACCGCCCTCGACCCCTCACGGGCCGTAATGGGTGTGGGCCATTCCATGGGTGGAGCCTGTTTGTTGATGGTCGCTCATCGGGAACCGGGGCTGTTGAGCGGATCCGTTCTGTTCGAACCGATCGTGTTTCCACCCCATGGTGCCTCGGATCCCAAAGACAACCCTTTGGTGGCCGGCGCCCGGCGACGCCGCCGCCATTTCGACAGCCTCGAGGAGGCCGAAGCGAACTACGGCGCCAAACGGCCGATGTCGACCTTCGCTCCTGAGGCCCTGCGCGCCTATGTCGCTGGTGGGCTGCGCCCCGATCCCGAGGGGGGCTTCGTGTTGGCCTGCGAACCCGAACACGAGGCCCGGACCTTCGAAACCGGAGGTACGCATCGCACCTGGGAGGTCCTCGAGGAGATCACGACCCCGGCGTGGGTGGTCGCTGGACGCCTCGATGCCGCCCAACCCTCGAGACTCGCCGCCGATATAGCGGCCCGGCTTCCTGCGGGGTCGTATGTCCAGATGGACGATCTGGACCATTTCGGTCCGATGACTCACCCGGAACGGATCGCCGATCTGGTGATCGGACTCGCCGACTCGGTACTCCACGACCGACACTGACGCCCTCGGGCCGCTCCCGTGCGCCGAGGTACCTGACTGTGGGGCACCCCCCGCCTACCATCGAGAGCGTGTACGAGATCCCCGTCACCTTGTCGCCCTCGAGGATCGAGTCGTTCACGTCCTGCCCGTTGGCATTTCGTTTCTCCTCGCTCGATCAGATCCCCGAACCTCCCACCGTGGCTGCGTCGATGGGCACCTTGGTCCATCGAGCGCTCGAGATGCTCTACGCCGAGGTCTCCACTCCCCGCGATCTCGATGTCGCCCAGGTCTGTTTCGATCTCGCCTGGGACGCCTTTGCGACCAGTGAGGACTTCGGCGTGCTCGGGCTCGGCGATGACGGGGAAGCCGAGAGTTTTCGGACCCGGGCCTGGAAGCTGACCGCCGCCGCATTTCGTGTCGAGGACCCCGCCACAGTGCGCGATATCGGCCTCGAGTTACGACTCGAAGCGCCCCTGGGTGACGTCACGCTGCGAGGCATCATCGACCGACTCGATCTCGATGAGGCGGGAGAACTCATCGTGACCGATTACAAGACCGGTCGATCTCCCTCGCCGATGTACGCGTCTCGACGGCTTCAGGCTTTGCACCTGTACGCCCTGTTGTGCAGCGAGGTCTTCGGGCGGATTCCGAGCCGCGTTCGACTCGTGTACCTGCGAGATGGTGCCATCATCGATGCCGAACCCGATGAACAATCGGTGCGGTTCGCCGCCATGCGCACCCATGCCGTCTGGCGAGCGATCGCTCGAGCATGTGAGACCGGAGACTTCGCTCCTCGACCCGGGCCATTGTGCAACTACTGCCATTACCGACCGTGGTGTCCATCGCATGGCGGCGATCCGGCTCAGGCCGTGGCGGCGCATCTCGCGGCGGTCGAATCGTGACGACTCCGGGCGGTGACGCGCTCGGACCCTGGATCGCAGCGCTGGACCGCCGAGTCGACACCTGGGCGGAACCCCTTCGAGGTCGGGCCGGGTTCGATCGACTCGCGACGACCGCGAGTCGACTCGGAGATTTCTCTCTCATCTGGCATCTGCTCGGTCTGATCGCCTGGTTACGAGGCGGTCGCCCAGCCCAGCGACGCTTCGTGGTGATGTCGATGTTGATCGGGGCGGAAAGTCTCGTGGTCAACCAGGGTGTGAAACGCTGCTTCCGACGGGAGCGTCCCACCCTCGATGGTGACGAGCGCACCCGAGTTCGGCGTCCCCGAACCTCGGCATTCCCCAGTGGACATGCCTCCGCGGCCGCGTTTGCCGTCGGGGTGGCATCGACCTGGCAACGAGGCGGTCGCCGACTGCCGTGGATCCTCGTGGGAAGCATCGTGGCGTGGAGCCGTGTTCATGTGCGGATCCATCACGCCAGCGACGTCCTCGGCGGTCTCATCACCGGATCCCTCCTCGCCATCCCCGGGCGGGCCGTGGCGCGTCGGATACTCGGGTCCTCGCGCTGATCACACGCGCGAGGCGTTGCGGCGACTGCGGCGATCGACGTAGCGACTCGACTTCCATCACCTCCGACGCGATCTCATCCTGGCGGAATGCCCACCGCTTTCTGGGTGTTGTTCTCCTCCGTGACTCGTTCCTTCGCCCTCACCTGGGATTACCGCTGCCCATACGCCCGCATCGCTCATGATCATGTCGTCACCGGACTGCGCCATGGCGCCGACTGGGATGTGACGTTCCTCGCGTTCTCGCTCGGACAAAGCCATGTCGAACCCGGGGAGCCCGATGTCTGGGATCGTCCGGAGCGCGATACGGGACTGCTGGCTCTACAGGTAGGGGTTGCGGTACGGGATACCGCTCCGGACAGCTTCCTTGGCGTCCACGATGGACTGTTCTCGCTGCGTCACCGCCACGGCGGGTCCCTGCTCGATCGGGGGCAACTCGGCGAGGTCGTGAGCGCTGCGGGTGCCGATCCGGACGCGATCTTCGCCGAGGTCGACAGTGGACGTCCTCTCGAGACGATCCGCGTGGAGCACACCACCTATGCGCGCTCCCATCACGTCTGGGGGGTTCCGACCTTCGTGCGCGGTGACGCTGCGGTCTTCGTGCGGCTCCTCGATCCCGCGAACGGTGACGGAGAACTGGCGACGAGGACCGTGGACCGCGTCCTCGATCAGATCGACTGGCCGCTGCTCAACGAGTTCAAACACACCTCGGTCCCTCGCTGATCCGAGGCGGCGGTACTCTGCGCAGATGGAGCCTGCACTACCCAGTTTCGATCGGCGGATGACCGACGCCGACCATCTGATGTGGCGCCTGGACAGGGATCCGTACCTGTCGTCGACCTTCGCGAACATTTCGATCCTGGACCGGCCCATCGATCGGGCTCGTTTCATGCGACGGATCGACCACGCCGTGGCCGCCGTTCCTCGCCTGCGCCACCGAGTGAGTGAACCCACCGGAGCATTGACGGCCCCGGTCTGGGTCGAGGATCCCGACTTCGATCTCAGCTATCACGTTCGTCATATCGCCCTCCCCCGGAACTCGTCGATGCGGCATCTGGCCGATCTGGCCACCGTGATCGCATCGGATCCCTTCGACCGACATCGACCGTTGTGGCAGTTCTGGCTCGTGGACGGTCTGCGGGGCGGTCGCAGTGCCCTCATCCAGAAACTGCACCACACCCTGGCCGATGGTGAAGGCAGTCTGGCGATCGCGCTCACCTATCTGGATCTGGAACGCGACGCTCCCGAACCCGAAGCGATACCGCTAGATCGCAGCGAACCAGCAACCGATGCGCCCGAGAGCCTCGACGGCGCCGATGTGGTGCGCGATCTGATCACCGGCAGTCTTCGTATCCCACTCGGTCTGATGCGCCAAGCCCGCGATCTCCTCGCGGATCCGGCTCGACTGCCCGATACGACCGCTGAACTGGCCCGGTCGATCCGGTCGGCGATGGCGGAGTTGACCGAACTCGACCAGGCGCGCTCCCCGTTGTGGACGCGCCGATCTCTTCGCCGTCATCTCGAGATGTTGCGCGCCCCGTTCGGTCCGACCAAGGACGCTGCCCGGCGACTGGGCGGAACGTTGAACACCGCGTTCGTGACCCTGGCCGCAGACGCAGCGGGCCACTATCACGATCGGGCCGGGTCACCAGTGGAGACCCTGCGAGCCTCGATGGCCATCAGCACCCGCAACGAGAACTCTGGAGCGAACGCGTTCACCCTCACCCGCTTGATCGTCCCGACCGGGCCGATGCCCATCGAGGAACGTTTCCGCGCCATCCACGAACTCGTCACCTCGGCCCGCCAGGGGGTCTCTTCGTCCACGGTCGACACTCTCGCCGGAATCGCAGCCGCCCTTCCGGGACCGGTCGTGACTCGGTTGGCACGACTTCAGACTCAAACGGTGGATTTCGCGACGTCCAACGTCAAAGGCGCTCCCATGCCGGTGTACGTCGCAGGTGCTCAGATCCTCGAGAACTATCCCGTGGGACCCCTTGTCGGAGTCGCGTGCAACCTGACGTTGCTGTCGTATCTCGGGAGCCTCGACATCGGGCTCCATCTCGATCCCGCAGCGGTGACAGACCCCGCCGCGATGCGCTCCAGTCTGGAGCGCTCCCTCAGACGTTTGCTTCGGGAGTGAGGGCAGCCGAGGCGGTCAACAAAGCCCGAACGTCGAGCAACAAGTCGGCCACCTCGCCCGTGGAGACGAGTTCGCGGCGCACCATGTCGGACAGGGCCTTGTCGATGACCGCCAGGGCCTCGTCGATCACGGCGGCTTCACGAACGTCGGTCATCGCATCCTCCTCATAACGGTCTTGGACCGAAGGGCTCCTTCGCTGTGGAGACCGACGGTTCCGTCTTGCTTCGGACCGTATCCCACGGATCGGACCGATGAGGTGATGGTATCGGTGAAGATCATGTTTCGATCCCCCCGTCGGGACCGAACGGTCTCGCCTACCCTGACGCCATGGACTTCCAGGATCGCCATGTCATCGTGACCGGGGCCGGCCGCGGCATCGGAGCCGCCATCGCCCGCGCCCTTCATGGGGCCGGGGCCCGAGTGGTGATCGCCGATCTCGACGGTGAGGCTGCGAATTCGGTGGCTCGCGACCTCGACACCCGTCGACCCGGTACCGCGATCGCCCATCAGGTGGACGTGTCCACCGAAGCCGGAAACAACGACCTGATCGACGCGGCTGAGGCGGCCTGTGGTCCGGTGGATCTGTTCTTCGCCAATGCGGGCGTGGGCATCGGAACCGATGTGTCGACTCCTGACTCGGTCTGGGATCTCGCGTTCGCCGTCAACGTTCACGCTCATCGGTGGGCAGCCCGGCGGCTGATTCCGGGCTGGCTGGCCGCTGGCGAAGGCTATTTCTGCTCGACGGCCTCAGCGGCGGGACTGCTGTCTCAGATCGGCTCAGCGCCCTATGCGGTCACCAAACATGCCGCAGTCGCGTTCGCCGAATGGTTGTCGATCACCTACGGCGATGCCGGACTGCGCGTGAGCTGCCTGTGCCCACAGGGGGTCAACACTGCGATGTTGGCTTCCGATGTCGGGGACTCGGGCTTTTCGACTGCTGTCGACGTGGTCAAGGCCGCAGGCGCCATCCTCGAACCCGAGGACGTGGCCCAGGTCGTGCTCGAAGCGTTACGCGAGGAACGCTTCTTGATCCTCCCCCACCCCGAGGTCCACGACTACGTGATGAACAAGGCCCGCGATCCCCAACGCTGGATCGGCGCGATGCGCCGTCTCCAGAGCCGGGTCCTTCCGGGTTCTTAACGCAATGCGCCGCGCTTGGTCCTCATCTGGAGGCGTGTCGAGTCGCTGAGTCGATCCTGAGCCGATGAGACTGCGAGCCTCGGGGCGGCCTCGGAGACGATCCCGGGGAGTCCGCACCATAGGTTCGGCCCATGATGATCCGATTCGAACCCGATGTCGTGTCGCCCTCTCCCTGCGACCGGACCCCCGGCCATGTCCTCGAGGGCGACTGCGGGGATCGAGTCACCACCGGGTTGACGCAGTGCTGGTACCGGACCATCGGGGGTATCTCGACCCGGTCCGAGACGGCCCCGTTGGGGGACGGGACGACTCATGACCGCGCGGTAGGGTCGCGATATGGCTGTTTCTGGTTCTGACATCGTCATCGTCGACGCCGTGCGCTCCCCGATCGGACGCCGCAACGGCGGGCTCTCCACGGTCCATCCCGCCACGCTGCTCGGCACCGTGCAAGCAGCGCTCGTCGAGCGCAGCGGTATGGACCCCGCCGAGGTGGGTCAGGTCGTGGGCGGATGCGTGTCCCAGGTCGGTGAGCAGAGCTTCAACATCACGCGCACCGCGTGGCTCGCTGCGGGTCTGCCGATGTCGGTGGCCGCCACGACGGTGGACACCCAATGTGGAAGTTCCCAGCAGGCCACCAACCTCGCCACCTCGCTCGTGGGAGCGGGAGTGGTCGATGTGGCCGTGGCGTGTGGCGTCGAGATCATGAGTCGGATTCCCATCGGCATCAACAGTTCCAAGAAGCTCGGTCTCGGGGTTCCGATTCCCTCGTCGTACTTCGCGCAGTACGAGTTCACCTCGCAGTTCGAAGGGGCCGAGCGGATCGCTGATCAGTGGGGCATCACCCGCAATGACACCGATGCGTTCGGTCTGGCCTCGCAACAGCGCGCGATCGCCGCCTGGGACGAGGACCGGTTCGCAGGTCAAGTCATTCCCATCGACGCCCCCGAGATGGACGAGGACGGACAACCCACCGGAACGACTCGCCACATCACTCGGGATGAAGGCCTGCGTGAGACCTCGCTCGACAAACTCGCTGCGCTCAAGCCTGTGGCTCGCGAGAACGGTGTGCATACTGCGGGGAACTCCTCACAGATTTCCGACGGCGCCGCGGCGGTGCTGATGATGACCGCAGCCAAGGCCGAAGCGCTCGGGCTGACCCCTCGGGCACGCATCGTGGACACCTGCCTCGTGGGCGTGGATCCGGTCCTGATGCTCACCGGTCCGATCGACGCCACCCGTCGCCTGCTCGAGCGCACCGGGCTCGGTATCGACGACATCGACGTGTTCGAGATCAATGAGGCGTTCGCCTCGGTGGTGCTGGCCTGGGCCAAAGAGGTGGGAGCCGATCTCGAACGGACCAACCCCAACGGTGGAGCGATCGCTCTTGGTCATCCCCTCGGTGGGACCGGAGCGTTCTTGATGACCAAGGCGCTGTACGAACTCGAGCGCACCGGTGGCCGCTACGGCCTCGTGTCGATGTGTTGTGGTGGCGGGCTCGGTACCGGCACCATCATCGAGCGACTCTGATTCGAAAACGACTCCGCCATCATCGGCAACCCTTCGCTCTCGGGGCGGCGGACCCACCGGATCCGTCGAGGTTCGGGGATCGCAGTGGCGGGAGTCGTCATCACGGGACTGTTGTCAACCTGCGCGGCGGACGCCGAGACCCCAACGGGTGATCACGCGCTCACGACTCTCACCCACGGCGTCGTGGTGTCCATCGTCGACGGAGACACTCTCGATATCGCCTTCGGGGATCGCATCGAACGACTGCGCCTCATCGGCATCGACACCCCCGAAAGCGTCATTCCCGGTGAACGACCGGAGTGTTTCGGCCCTGAGGCCTCCGCCTACACCGCTGCTCTCGCGCCTGCTGGCACCCCGGTGCGGGTCGAACGCGATGTGGAAGCCCGCGACCCCTATGGACGGCTTCTCGGATACGTGTATGTGGACTCGATGATGCTCAACCTGACCCTCGTGGACCAGGGATACGCCCAGACCATGTCAATTCCGCCCAACACCGCCTTTGCGTCGGACTTTGCGCGGGCCCAACGACGAGCCCGGGACCAACAGGTGGGGTTATGGGCCGCATGTGAGCAGTAGCCTTCGCGCCCGATGACATCTCCATCACTCGTGGAACGCCTGGGACTGGGACCCGATGCCCGGGCCGTGATCATCTCGTGTGACGATCTGGGCTCCTGCCATGGCGCGAACCTCGGGGTTTACGACTCGCTACGCCAGGGTCTCGCCACGTGTGCATCCATCATGGTTCCCGCCCCCTGGGCCCGTCATGCTGCGACGATGTACCAGGGTGAAGATGTCGGGGTTCATCTCACTCTGAACGCCGAACACCCCCTCTACCGCTGGGGTCCGGTCACCCATGCGCCGAGCCTCGTCTCGGGTGAGGGTGGATTTCCTCGCACCATCGACGATCTGTGGGAGCACGCCGACCCCGATGAAGTGCGCCGGGAATGCCGCACCCAGATCGAACGAGCGATGGCATGGGGCATCGATGTGACCCATCTCGCACCCCACCTCACTGCGATCACGCTGCGTCCCGAGTTCTTCGATGTCTATCTCGAGCTCGCGGTCGAGTTCTCCCTGCCGATTCGCCTTCCCTCGACGATCTCCTCGGCGGTCGCAGGCTTTCCGTTCCGGGATCTCGCCGCTGCCGAAGGCGTCGTGTTCCCCGACCATTTCGATCACGACTGGCGACCCGGCAGTCGCGATCGCTTGTTCACCACCCTGGCCTCTCTGGAACCCGGGGTGACCGAAATCCACGTTCAGCCAGCCGTGGACACCCCCGAAGTCCGCGCGCTCGGTGGAGGATCCGAGGGCTGGATCGACGACTGGCACCTCATGGTGGACGATGCCGAAGTGGCCCGAGCCCTCGAGGCGAGTGGCGCCACAGTCTTGGGATATCGGGCCTTGCGCGACGTGATGCGCGCTTCGGTCTGATCGGGGCCGGTCTGATCCGGGTTCAGTCTCCCGCGACGAGAGCCCGTTGGATCGCGGCTGCGATCCGGCCATCGGCGAGAGCGTCGAGAAAGGGACCGGTGGGGCCCGTGGTCTTGAGCGTCCCCGTCATGAACGCCACCGACGGATCCTGATCCACTGCCTTGGGCGCCACCGTGACGACGACCTCGGCGTCATCGGGACCGTCGACGCGAGACGTGGTCCGACCCGTTCCGATGCGCACCTGGATCGCGGTCATGTCTGGAGCCCCGTGGCGGCCATGAGATCTGCGTCCGCTACCACTCCGGCAAAGAGGTCCTCTTCGATCGCGCCATCACCGGGATGACCGACATGAGAGACCGCCAACTGCCAGTCCTCGTAGGGGTAGACCTCCGCGAGTTCTTCATCGCTGAGACCGAACCAGAACGCGTGGCTGGGATCGACCTGGGTGGCATGGGCGAGAAGCGCCCCGGACCGGGCCCCGAGATGGTCACCGATGTGGATCCGAGTCGTGACCCGATGGTCCTGCCCCGCACGCTCCAACCAGGCCTGGTCGAAAGGTGACGATCCCCGACGCTCGAGCATCGCTTCGTGCACGGCCATGAGGCGGGCTTTGGGCCACACGGTGTAATACAACTTGAGGGGCTGCCATGGCTCTCCGAGTTCGGGCCGCCATGTCGGATCCCCGGCGCGTTCGAACGCCGGCAGGCTGATGTCGTGCACTTTGAGATGATCCGGATGGGGATAACCCCGTTGATCGTCTCCGTAGGTGATGACCACGTGAGGCCGTTCCCGGCGCAGAACCTCGACCAGACGACCTACCGCGTCATCGTGATCTGCACGATGGAAACACTCTGGATGAGCGTTCGCCTCACAGTCCGGCATCCCCGAATCCCGGTAACCCAACATGACGATCTCGTGATAGCCGATGATCGCCGCGGACTGTTCGAGCTCGACGGGGCGCATTCGGGCCAACAGTGCCTTGGCCTCATGGGTGTCCAACCCGTGGAAGGGTTGGCCCGGTTCCGCGAGAGCCGGATTCTGCAGATCGCCTTCTTCGCCCCCGGTGCAACACACCAACACCGCTCGCGCACCACGAGCGACGTACTTGTTGACCGTCGCTGCCCCCTTTGACGCCTCGTCATCGGGATGCGCGTGAATCGTCAACAGGCGAAAGCCGTCCAGTGCGGCGGGAGCACTCATGGAGCCACGATACCCAGGCCACCCACTACGCTGCCGAGCCGTGACCGGGTCCGATCCCGCCCTAGCCGCTATGGCGATCACCGAACTCCTCACCGGTTCCCAGGACGGAGTGGTGGTCATGGACCGCGACGGGTCGCCACAGTGGATCAATGCGGCTGCCCGACGCCTCCTCACCGGTTCCCACGAGACCGCAGCGTCGATCGAGCGGCCGCTGCGGGAAGTGTGGGATCTCCTACCGCGCCGCTTTCTCGCCTCGGATGCTTCCATTGGGGATCGCTGGACCGGAGAGATGATGACGCGGGGTCTCGACGGCATCGCTCGGACCCTCGTCATCGAGATGCACCTGCGCCGCGACGACCATGGCGAGGTGCGCGCTGCAGCGATCTTGCTGCGCGATGTTTCTGAAGCCCGTCGCCTCCATCGTGAACTCGTCCATCAAGCAACCCACGATGCTCTCACCGAGCTCCCGAACCGCACCCACGGTCTCGCGCTCCTGGCACGGATGCTCGACGAGGACGACGCCGTGGTGGCGGTCATGTTCGTGGACCTCGACCATCTCAAAGACGTCAACGATTCCGTAGGCCACGAAGCCGGAGACGAACTGATCCGCCACTGCGCCCAGATGCTTCGCACCACGACCCGACCCGACGATGTCGTGGCCCGCTTCGGTGGGGACGAGTTCGTCGTCGCCGCCAGCGGATTGAGCGATGACGCCGAAGCGATGGAGATCGCGGAGCGAATCCGAGACGCTCTCGCCGAGGGCATCGTGATCGCCGGCCGACGGATCGCGACGGGAGCCAGTATCGGAGTGGCGACATGGTCTGGGGATTCGAGTCCTCACGGACCGGGCGATCCCGCAAGCGCCGCAGCCGAACTCGTGGATCGTGCCGATACCGCGATGTACCGGGCGAAGCGACGCGGTCGGGGCCGATGCGAACGTTTCGACCCTGAAAGCGAACCGTCTCGTGAGGCCCGACCCGAGATCCTGGGCGCACTCGAGATCCTGCTCGGACCCAGCAACCCTCCGACCGTTCGCACCGGCACCCGAACCAGAACCGGCATCGGCACTGCGGTACCGGACCCCGGTCGTCTCGAGGTCGACTTCGACGAGATCCGAGCTCCCGGCACCCCTCGCCGTCACGGTCTGTGCGCTCGCGCCCGGTGGATCTCGTCCTCAGGGGGCGCCATCGGCGGTGATGACCTGACCGACGTGCTCACCCGATCCGGACTCGATGGAGCCTTGGGACTGTGGCTCGTGGATGCAGCGGTGGCGGGTTTCGCCTCGCTACCGGGACCCCGACACGATCTCGGAGACCTCGAGATCCCCCTGTCGGGGGCCACTGTGCAGCGCCCGGATCTCGTCGAAGCGGTGACGACGGCGCTCGAGCGTCACCAGATCGATGCTTCGCGAATCGTGATGCGAGTACTGGCCTCCACCCTCACAGATCCCGATGCCGATCAACGGCGCAACCTGGCCTCGATGCGTCGGCTCGGGATACGTCTCGCCGCCCATCACGTGGGTGGCCCGACAGTGGATCTCGGACCCCTCAGCACCTGGGAGCTCGATCGGATCGTGGTGGATCCCACCGCGGTCGAGATGGCGGTGCGACCGGGCGCCGGACGCCACGGCGAATCGGTCCTACGGGCCCTGGTCGTGTTCGCCCATGGCCTCGACGCGCTCGTGATCGCCCCGCTCCCATCACCGGTCCCGACCCGGCTCGAGGCTGCACTCAGCACCCTCGATGCCATGGGCGTCGACCTCGTCGAGGTCGCGACGCCCCGCTGGGCCACTCTCGACACCCCATGACGTGAGTGCCGCCAGGTCGCCAGAGACCCGGCGATGATCAGGAGTTGAGCACCAGATCGTCGAGCGCAGCTGCGAACTTCTCCTCTGCGGCCCGCCGACGGGTCGGAATGTGCTCAGCAGGCGGATCCGATGCCCGGTAGCGCTTGAGGATCTGACGGGCCACGGTGACCTTGTGGACTTCATCGGGTCCGTCATAGATCCGCGCAGCCCGCGCCGCGCGATACATCGCCTCGAGGGGCAGGTCGGTGGTGTAGCCAAGGCTGCCATGGATCTGGATCGCCCGATCGATCACGTTGTAGAGAACCTTGGCACCCCAGAACTTGATCACACCGATCTCGACTCGGGCTTCGCTCGCGTGACGGCCCTGGGCATGGAGTTGGTCCATCGTCCAGGCCGCCTGCAGAGTCAGGAGCCGAGCCGCTTGCATCTCGGCGTAACTCTCAGCGATCCAGTCCTGCACCATCTGCTTCTCCGCGAGGAGGCTGCCATGGGTGAATCGGGTCAGAGCACGTTCACACAACATGTCAAAGGCCCGCTGGGACTGGCCGAGCCACCGCATCGCGTGATGGATACGTCCCGGTCCGAGACGCTTCTGTGCGAGGGCGAAGCCCTGACCGAGTCCGGCTTCGCCCCCGACGAGATGGTCGAGCGGAACCCGGACATCGCGATACAGGATCTCGGCATGACCTCCGGGTTCACCCGTGCGATGGTCGGGTTCTCCCATCGTGGGCACATCGCGCAGGATCTCCACACCGGGTGTCGTGGTCGGCACGATGATCATCGAGTACGCCGCGTAGGGGCTCGCATCGGCGTCACCGGTTCGACACATCACGATCAAGAAATCGCTGATCGAAGCATTCGACGAGAACCATTTGTGACCGTTGATCACCCACTCGTCGCCGTCGCGCACCGCAGTGGTCGACAACAGCGTCGGATCGGCACCGGCGCCGGGTTCGGTCATCGAGAAACAGCTGCGCAACCGGCCCTCGAGCAGAGGCTGCATCCACCGCTGCTTCTGATCCTCGGTGCCGCCGACCGCGATCAATTCCGCGTTCCCACTATCGGGGGCGTTGTTGCCGAAAATCGACGGGGCGTAGGCACAACGGCCGAGGATCTCATGCATGAGACCCAACTTGACCTGGCCGAATCCGAGACCACCGAGATCCGGGGGAAGATGGGCGGCCCACAAGCCTTGCCGCTTGACCTCTTCTTTGAGCGGGGCGGTGATCTCGAGGAAGGTGCGGCGGCCTTCGGGGCTGCGCCATCGGTCCGCCAGGGTCTCGAGCGGCAGGATCTCCTCGTCGACGAAACGACGCATCCAGACCAGTTTCTCCTCGAACTCGGGTTCGGTCGCGAAATCCCAGGCCATGTCCTCATTCCCTCCCCGACGCCCCCGCCGCAGTGACAGCGGTGGCTGTGATCCATCTCGCAGCGTAGCCAGTGGGCCTGCGCCCCCCGTAGCGTGGACGGCGTGGGCGATGCACTCGAGCCTCAGATCAGCGATGTCGTGATCGACCGTGAGTCCGGGGTGTTGGTCTTACGTTTCGACGATGGAATCGAATGCGTTCTCGGGCTCGAACTGGTGCGCGCAGCATGTCCCTGCGCCGCGTGTCGAGGCCGACGCGACCAGGGCCTCGAAGCGTGGACTCCCCGACCGGGCGGGCCTCGACTCGAGGTCGCAGATGCCGAACTCGCCGGGGCGTGGGGCCTGTCGATCCGATGGAACGACGGCCACGACACCGGGATCTACCCGTGGACATCGCTGCGACGTTGGGCGATGGAGGACTGATGTCCTCGGTGGCTCCCCCGCCTCCGCTTCCTCAGTGCCCCCGTCACCGTGACCGCGTCGCGACTCGTGCCTGCACCCGGTGTTCGAGACCCTGGTGTGGACACTGCCTCAGCCCCGCCGCAGTAGGCAGCCACTGTCCCGACTGTGTGCGCGCGGCGCGCCCGGCACTCAATGTGCGCGCCCGGGACGCGATGGCGACTCGACCGATGCTCGTCACCAAGACCTTGATGGCGATCAACATCGCGGTGTTTCTCTGGGT
>CAYYHU010000008.1:0-6812 GCA_964471865.1 uncultured Ilumatobacteraceae bacterium
AACCCCCAGACTGATCCGGGTGACGCCATGGTCGGCGTAGATGCGCATCATCTCGACGTCGACGTCATCAGGATTGCATTCGATGGTGGTTTCGCATCCCTCGCGACGAGGGAGAGCATCGAGGATCCCCACGAGATCCCGGGGAGGAACCCGTGACGGAGTACCGCCGCCGACGAAGACGCTCGTGACCCCGCTCCATCCCTGAGCCACAGCCCGCTCCACCTCGGTGCGTACGGCGTCGAGATAATCCGCCATGAGATGGTCTCGATCGGTCCAGGTTGCAAACGCGCAATAGTCACAGCGATGCACACAGAACGGAATGTGCACATAGCCACCGCACCCGACGGGTTCCTCGGGGCTCGACGGCCCCGGGCGCACCACGACCCGATGGGAAGGCATCGCCGAAGCGGTCATGGGTGCCCCACCGACTCGGCGGCCGCCACGATGAGCGCGGCGGCGACGATCGAGGCCGTTTCGGCTCTCAGGATCCCTCCGGGGAGTCCCAGTCGGGGGGTGACGACGTCGAGTTCGTCGGGGTCGAACCCGCCTTCGGGGCCAATGGCGATCACGAGAGGATCAGTACCCGTCCCCACCACGACCTCGGGGGGATCACCACCGGGTTCGGCGACCACGACCCGGTGCCGTCCGATGAGATCCTCCCAGGTGGACACGGGTTCGATCACCGGGAGAACATCTCCGCGGCTCTGACCCCAGGCCTCACGGGCGATGCGTTCCCAGCGGGTGACGGCTTTGTCGGCACGACTCGGATCCCAGCGCACGACACATCGCCGGGTCAGAACGGGAATGATCACCTCCACGCCGATCTCGGTCAGTTTCTGCACGACGAGATCGTTGCGATCACCTTTGAGAAGAGCAAAGGCGACAGCGACTCGCGGTCGGCGTCGAGGCACCACCTCGATATCGGTCACTGGATCGATCTGGCCGTTGCGACCCCAGCGGGCCAGGCGCCAGGATCCCGAACCGTCAGCGAGGACGACCATCTCGCCATCGCGAAGCCGCAACACGGTCTCGAGATGATGGCGATCCTCGGGGCCGAGCTCGCATCGATCGAGATCGGCGACGAGGACTTGGGAGACCGCGTCGCGACGCCTCCGGTCCGGCGCCGACGTCACTGCCACGCAGACTTGAGCCGGGAGAACAACCCTTTGGCTCGGGGTTCGACCACGTCTCCTCGAGCTTCGGCGAACTTTCTCAACAATTCCTCTTGGATCTCGTCGAGGTCGGTGGGGACCTCGACGGTCAACTGCACTCGCAGATCCCCTCGCCCTCGTCCGCCCAGGCGGGTGGCGCCGCGCTGTCGCAACACCATCTCGCGTCCCGGTTGGGTTCCAGGCGGCACCACGATCTCTTCGGGGCCGTCCAGGGTGTCGAGAGTGAGGCGGGCGCCCAGCGCGGCTTGGGCCACCGACACCGTCAACTCGGTGATCAGATCGTCGCCCTCGCGTTCGAATCGGTCGTGAGGAGCGACCCGCACATGGACGTAGAGATCACCGGACCCACCTCCACGCGGTCCCACCGCTCCGCGACCGGTGAGTCGCAACGTGGTTCCATCACCGACCCCGGCGGGAACGTCGACGTTGTAGGTGGTGCGCTGCACCACCCGACCTTCCCCCGAACAGGTCGCACACGGGGTGACGATGACCTGTCCCATACCGCCACAACGCCCGCACGAACTCGTGGTCACCATCTGGCCCAACAGGCTCTGGCGAACCCGACGGGTCTGACCGCTGCCGTTGCATTCCGAACACGTGACCGCCTCGGTACCCGGAGTCGCGCCCGACCCACTGCAGTCCTCACAGCGCAACGCGGTGCGCACCGAGACCGGGATGTTGGCGCCGAAGACGGCCTGTTCGAGCGACAGATCGGCCACGACCTCGAGGTCCTGCCCCGGCGGTGGTCCCGGTGGACCTGAGCGACCGCCGAAACCCGATCCGAAGGGCCCTTGGGATCCAAATCCGCCGCCTGAAGCACCGCCGCCACCGAAGAACGCGTCGAAGAGATCGCCGAGCCCACCGCCGAACATCGACGAGAAGTCTCCGGTACCACCGGCGCCCGAACCCGAGACACCAGCTTCACCGAAGCGGTCGTAGCGAGCCCGCGCCTCAGGATCCGACAGAACCTCATAGGCCCGAGCGAGTTCCTTGAAGCGGTCCTCGGCTGCGGGATCGTCAGGATTGGCATCGGGATGAAGTTCGCGAGCCCGCTTGCGGTAGGCACGCTTGAGTTCATCCGCAGATGCGGTCTTGGGCACGCCGAGGAGTTCGTAGAAGTCAGCCATCAGGATTCTGTTCAGCCTTCGCCCAACCGGCGACCGAGTTGATCACTCACCACATCCACCGTCGCGAGAGCCTGGGGATAGTTCATCCGGGTCGGACCCAGAACTCCGATGGTTCCGACCTGTTCGGCATCCACGACCACCGGTGACACCACCACCGAACACAACGCCAACGGCTCGACTCCGTGTTCGGCACCGATCGCCACCGACAGACCCCGGCCCAAGACGTCACGCACCAACGACACCACCACATATTGCTGTTCGAGGGTGCTGAGAACGTTGCGGACCACATCGACGGCATCGAACGCCTTGGCCATCGCGGCGGCTCCCCCCATGAACACCGGGCCGTGCTCATGAGGACGGTGCAGTGCCACCAATGCCCGGTTACACAATGCGGTGACCGCCAGGGAACGAGACTCGTCAGGCGCGAGTTCTTCGGTGGTGGGATCCCCCAGCGCCCGACCGACCAGGAGTCCACTCAGCACTCCTGTCGCCGTCCCGAGAAGTTCCTCCTCACCGTCCTCGAGATCGATGACCTCATCGTCGACCGAGCCGTTAGACAACACCGCGACGACCATGGCGGAACGGGTACTGAGACCCACCACCTGAACGGAACGCACCACCGCCGCTTCGGGGGTGGGCCCGACCACGACCGCGGCGTAACTGGTGAGATCGGCCACGAGCGAGGAGGTTCGCTGAAGGAGTTCTTCCAATCGGAGATGGGCCCGGTCGAAGAAATCGTTGACCCGTTGAACCTGGGCGTCCTCGAAACGTCCCGGAGGCGTGAGGTGATCGACGAAGAACCGGTAGCCCTTGTCGGTGGGGATACGTCCCGCCGAGGTGTGGGGTTGGACGAGATAGCCCTCTTGTTCGAGCACGGCCATCTCGTTGCGCACCGTGGCCGAGGACACCCCGACTCCGGGCGCGTCAGCGACGTGGGTCGACCCGACGGGCTGGGCGGTGGTGATGTACTCCTGCACGACAGCCCGCAGGATGGCGGTCTTGCGATCATCGAGCATGACCCTCACAGGCTACCCAGGCTCGGGGTCTGCCTGCGCACCCGTCGCGGTGGTCTCTGCGCTCCGACATCGCCCACGCCGACGGGCTCGGACGCTCAGGAACGCTTCGCAGCCTGATAGCGCGCCAAGGTTTCGGCCCGCTCCACCCCATGGTCCACCATCGGTGCCACGTACCCCTCAGGAGCGCCGTCCCCATCCCGGGTCCAGGGGGCGTGCACGTACCGGTCAGGCAGATCGGTCAACGCCGGGATCCAGTGGCGCACATACGCGCCGTCGGGATCGAAACGTTCTCCTTGGGCCACGGGATTGAACACCCGGAAATACGGAGCCGCGTCGGTACCAGTACCGGCCACCCATTGCCATCCGTGGTTGTTGGACGCGACATCTCCGTCGACGAGATGGTCGAGGAAGAAGCGTGCACCCCACTGCCAGGGCAGGTGGAGGTCTTTGATCAAAAAGCTGGCGGTGATCATCCGGACCCGATTGTGCATCCACCCGGTGCTCGCGAGTTCTCGCATCCCGGCGTCCACGATTGGATATCCGGTCTCGCCGCGACACCACCGGTCGAAACGTCGGCGAGCGGCGGCATCGGTGTCGACGAGGATGGCCGAGAGGCGGTCGTCGAGATCACGCCAGGCGCTGCGGGGGTGGCGCATGATCACATCGGCGTAGAAGTCCCGCCAGGCAAGTTCTGATGCGAAGACCCGATGGCCTTCGGTGTCGTCGAGGTCGGCCAGGAGACGACGGGGGTGAATCAGACCGACATGCAAGGCCGCCGACAACCGCGAGGTTCCAGCGATCCCTGGTCGATCCCGATCGCTCGCATAGGCGTCGACAGGGCCGGCTCGAAACCTCGACCACTGCTGCTCGACAGCGGCTTCATCTGCCGCAGGTAGTGCGATCGCGACCTGAGGGCCTCGGGGAATCGGTTCCCCGGCGACATCGGGACGGCCCCGCCACTCGACATCGGGGACGGCGAGTGGGGCCGGCCATCCGTGACGCTCCCAAGCCCGCCGAAACGGTGTGAACACCGCATAGGGCCCCCCATCGGCTTTCACGATGGTTCCGGGATCGACGGCGTAGGGGGAACCCACACCATGAAACGCGATACCCCGCTCGCTGAGAGCGGTGGCGACCCGGCGATCCCGTGAACGACCCGTCGGCCCGGCATCGCGACTGACGTACACGTCACGGGCGCCGGTTTCAGCCGCGACCTGGACGAGGACCTCAGCGGGATCTCCGCTGCGCACGACCAGACGTCCGTCGAGGGACGCGTCAAGGGATCGCAACGCCTCGAAAAGGTAGCTCTGACGCACCGCGCCAGCACTGGCGAGCAGCGTCGGATCGAGCACGAACAGCGGTACGACGTGGCGATGAGTGGCCGCCGCTGCGGTGAGCGCTTTGTGATCTGCGAGGCGCAGATCGCGTCGAAACCACATCACCGCGGTCGATGCCGTGGTGCTCATGAGGCATTCTCGAATCGGTTCGGCGCAACGACGGGAGCCACGGGAGCATCGTCCAAAGGCCGACGCACCACCGCCACGGTCACCAGCGTCACGATGCCACCGTAGGCCAGAGACCACCGGGTTCCGACGTTGTCTGCCACCCACCCGCTGATCGGACCACCGATGGGTGTCGACCCGAGAAAGGCCACCGCCGTGAGCGCCATCATTCGACCTCGCATGACCCCCGGGCATCGATGCTGAGTGATGCCATTCATCGCTGCGATGAACACCGCTCCGGAGAATCCCAACGGCAACGACACCACGAACGCGATGGCGAGATGGGGTGCCACGGCCATGGCGATACAACTCACGCCGACGAGGGCTGCGTTCCCCCAGAACCAGGCCACCGACACCACGGTGCGCCGAGCGGTCACCAGGGCACCGGTGACCATTCCGAGACTGACCGATGCCAACAACCATCCGAACCAGTGATCCCCTCCCCAATGGTCGTCGGCGAGTTTGGGAAGCACGACGTTGTAGTTGAAACCGAAGGTCGACACCACGGCGAACACCACGAAGATGGGGGCCATGACGGGATCGCGACGCACCCACGACAACGCCTCGCGCACCGGTCGACCACCAGCGGGGGCTCGTTCGCTCGGATAAAGCCGCGACAGATCCATCCGGGCCAAGGCGGTGAGAATCGCGGCGAAGGACACCCCGTTCAAGATGAACAGCCATCCGGTACCGAGCGGCCCGAGCAGGATGGCTGCAAGCGCCGGTCCGATCACTCGTGAACCCGTCATCGTGGCGGTGTTGAGCGCCATCGCATTCGTGATCTCATCGGGGGCGACGAGTTCGGTGACGAAACCCCGTCGCGCCGGATTGTTGATCGCTCCGAGGACCCCGAGTACGAACGACGCCAGATACACCACCGGGATCGATACCCACCCGGCGAGATCGGTGATTCCCAGAGCGAACGCCTGAAGCGCCATACCGGTCTCGGTGATCAACGCCAGGCGCCGGCGATCCTGACGATCCGCCAAGGCTCCCGCCCAGGCCCCCAACACCAACATGGGCAGAAACTGCAAGGCGATGGTCACCCCGACGGGGGTCGCGCTCCCGCTCAGGCGATAGACGAGCAGCGACATGGCGGTGAGCTGCACCCAACTGCCCACGTTGGAGACCAGGATTCCGGCGAAGAACCAGCGGGCATTGCGCTCCCGTAATGCCCTGAAGGTCGCCGAGGCCATGGCCGAGACCCGATCAGCCGTCGAGTTTCAGCGCCGAGATGAACACGTCGCCGGGCACCTCGACGCGCCCGATCGATTTCATCTTCTTCTTGCCTTCTTTCTGCTTCTCGAGCAGTTTTCGCTTCCGGGTGATGTCACCGCCGTAACACTTGGCCAACACGTCTTTGCGTTTGGCTTTGACGGTTTCACGTGCGATCACCTTGCCGCCGATCGCCGCTTGGATCGGGACGTCGAACATCTGACGAGGAATCAGTTCTTTGAGCTTCTCGCACATGCGCCGGCCGTAGTCGTAGGCCTTGTCTCGGTGCACGATCGTCGCAAAGGCGTCCGCAGGCTGACCATTGAGCAACAGATCCACCCGCGCCAAGGCGCTCGGGCGATAGCCAGCGAGTTCGTAATCCAAACTTGCGTATCCCTGCGAGCGACTCTTCATCTGATCGAAGAAGTCCACCACCACCTCGGCGAGGGGCACCTCATAATGCAGCTCGACGCGTTCAGGTGACAGGTATTCGAGTTTGGTCAACTCCCCACGGCGGGTCTGGCACAGATCCATCAAGGTGCCCGTGTACTCCTTGGGGGTGATGATCGACACCCGGAAATAGGGCTCCTCGATCGTCTCGATGCTCTGGGGAGCGGGGAGATCGGCAGGGTTGTCCACGATCACGGTCTCCCCACGCGTCGTCGATACCCGATATTCGACGCTGGGAGCGGTCGCGATCAGGGCGAGTCCGAACTCGCGTTCGAGACGTTCGGTGACGATCTCCATATGCAACAGTCCGAGAAATCCGCACCGGAATCC
>CAYYHU010000008.1:6912-53418 GCA_964471865.1 uncultured Ilumatobacteraceae bacterium
GCGGGGCGCCTCACGCCGATCTCGATCGCTTCGTGAGCGGCACCGGCCTGCATGAACTGCAGTTTCGTTCCCGATCGCAACACCCCGTTGACCACACGTATCGACGACACCACCCCTCGGTACTGGTCGTATTGAGAGTCGAAGATCAACGCTTGAAGAGCGGCATCGGGGTCGCCGGTAGGGGCGGGAATCCGTTCGCAGATGGCGTCGAGGAGTTCTGGCACTCCGTCACCGGTCTTTGCCGAGATCCTCAAGATGTCCTCGGCGGGAATCCCGAGCACCGTTTCGATCTCCATGGCATACCGGTCCGGATCGGCTGCGGGCAGGTCGATCTTGTTGAGCGCCGCGACGATCTCTAGGTCGTGCTCGAGAGCGAGATAACAGTTCGCGAGCGTCTGGGCTTCGATGCCTTGAGCGGCATCGACCACCAGCACCACACCTTCACAGGCCGCTAGTGAGCGACTGACCTCGTATCCGAAGTCGACGTGGCCGGGCGTGTCGATCAGATGCAGAACGTGATCGTTCCATTCGACCCGGACATTCTGGGCCTTGATGGTGATCCCTCGCTCCCGTTCGAGATCCATCGAGTCGAGGTACTGCGACCGCATATCGCGGGCGTCCACGGCGCGGGTGAGCTCGAGGATTCGATCCGACAGCGTGGACTTGCCGTGGTCGATATGAGCGATGATCGAGAAGTTGCGCAGACGGGACAGGTCCATGGCCGAGCCTGATGCTACCGGGCAACCCGACGCCGCTCGCTGTGGAGCCCGCCACCTGGTTGGGGGTTCCTGGGCCTCCTTGGTAGTGTTGCCAGCCGTTGCGTGCCACCAGGGCACCAGCTGGGCAGTTCCGAGGACGACACGACGTGGCGAACATCAAGAGCCAGAAAAAGCGCATCAAGACCAACGCCAAGCGCGCCGAACGCAACAAGGCGGTTCGCAGCGAGTTGCGCACCCGCGCCAAGAACGCGTCCACGGCTGCGGGCACTCCTGAGGCCGACGCCGAGCTGCGTCAGGCCGTCAAGCGTCTCGACATGGCCGCAGCCAAAGGGATCATTCATCCCAATCAGGCTGCTCGCCGTAAGAGCCGCCTGATGCGCAAGCTCAACGCTTCAGCCGACTGAGTCGGGCGACGAGCACTTCCATCACCATCTCCGGCGACCATGCGGTGTCGCCGCGAAGATCCATGTCGGCATCGGCCAACAAAGCAATTGCTTTGGCGGTGGCTGCCGACCCCCAGCGCCGATGGGTGTCGAGCACCTTGCGAGCCTGGAAAGACTGATTCGGTCGCAAACCCAACACGGTTGCGGCCTCGTCTGGTGAGCGGGCTTCGACACCGTCGAGTCGAGCAATCCGCTCCACGTGACCGTGGAGGACCGCCAGGATCTGAAGCGGATGGCGCGCCCCTGCTCCCATCATGCGAGCCAGGACTCCTAGGGCCACAGCTGTGTCCCCACGATCGATGGCATCGGTGAGATCCCATGGGGGAACGCCACCGGCGGGTCCCAGATGCGGTTCGACATCGGCGAGGGTGATGCGTGCGCCGGAGCCGTGGGCGGACTCGAGGAGTTGCACGAGACCGGCGAGACGCCCTGGTTCTTCGCCCAACCAGGCCCCGATCGCACGTTGAGCGGCCGCATCGAAACGCAATCCACTCGCGGTCAGTTCCCGGTCCAACCATCCTTGTCGGGCTTTGGCCGAGGAGGGCGCGTCGACAGTGGTGTGATGACCTGCAGCCTGCTCGACAGCAGTGCTCACCGCCTTGGGGACTCGACCCCGGTACACGAGAACCCATTCACTGCTCGCTTCGGTGGCTCCCAGAGCGCCGAGAACCGCACTGAGCGAGGCCTTGTCCAGACCCTCGACTCCTCGTAGCACGACGACACGATGGGCACTGAACATCGGTGGGGTCGTCGCCGCGTCGATGACGGCATCGATCGCGATCTCACCCACCCCAGGGTCGAACTCCTCGAGTGCAAAGGCCGGATCCTCGGATCCGATCAAGGCGTGGATCAGTTGGTGGGCTGCTGCGGCGAGCAGACTCGGATCCTCACCACTGACCAGATGAACGCCCACGCCGCGACCCTACCGGGTCGTCTGCGGGCCGACCCGATGGACTCGTCCCCGGCTGCTCGGACCTACCGATGGGGCCATGTCACCGCCCCTGTGACCCGACATCGAGGGGGCGCTGCGAGTTGCGTCGGGCGCGTCGCTTGGCGATGACCATCGCGACGATGGCAAGGGTCCACACGAGGAGATCCACGATCATCGGTGGACGCCAGCGCGATGCGGTCTGCGCGACGAGGACCAGCCACTGCACTCCATGGCGACATGCCCACGCCACCACCGCCATCGGCCCCTCACCTGTGGCCCCCGCCACCACGAGCACCGGCCCACACAACATGATGGCGCCCGCCACGGGCACCGCAGCCACGTTCGCGAGAAGCGAGACCGAGGAGGGCAGTCCGAACACGATCGTGGAGACCGCCAACACTCCGAGCTGTGCAGCCAGGGTGACGGCGAAGACCGCCACGAGGCCTCGGACCGCCCTCGAGACGGCTCGGGCGCACCAGGCCCTCGCGTCACCCGACCCCACCCGAGCCCCGTATCCGGGGGTCGACTGCTGATGGCGCGATCGTCTCGTGGCGGTATCCGACCCGTTCAACCAGGTCGTCAGGGGTCCTGCGCCGAGTGCCAGCCCCGCAGTGGCGGTGACCGACAGCCACAACGAGACCGATCCGACGATCAGCGGATCGATGAGCACCAGAATCGCGACCGTGGCAGCGAGGGGTCCGAGTCGGTGGCGAGATCGCGCCAGGGGCCCTGCGCCGAGGTCCTCGAGGTCGTCGGTGCCGGCGCGGGTGAAGGCCACGGTGATCGCTGCCATCGTGCCGGCTCGTAGCACCGAGGGTTCGAACCGGGTCAAGGTGGCGAACCATCCAATGAGGATCCAGGTTCCCAGGATCGCGGTCCGACGGCGGCGGCGGGCCAGAACCGGGGCGACCACACCGGTGAGCAACGCCAGATTCTGTCCCGAGGCCGCGGTCAGATGAGCGAGCCCGCTATCGCGAAAGGCAGCTCGGATCGAGGGGTCCAGACTCTTGTCGTTTCCCAGGACCAGACCCGCCAGGAGGGCCCGTTCATCGGGGTCCCAGTCGTCTGCCACCGCGTCGAGGGCCCGGTGAACGCGATTGGCTGCTCGATACAGCACCGATCCCGGGTCCTCGCCCACCACGGCTGTCGGTTCGAACGCGCCCACCACATGGCGGGAACGAGCCCAGGATCGCATCCGCTCTGGCATCGGGACCCGCTCCCCGGTCACCACCACACGTTCGCCACTGAGCCGCCGCCCGAGCGCGGTCGCGACGCGTCCCCAGGCCTGGGTCCGATACCGATGACCATCGAGTTCGAGCACCACCGCCACTCCCCGACCCCGAGGTTCGGGATCGCTGCGCAGCGTCGCGACGCCGGCGAAAGGTCCCATGGGTGCAGCCGCGTATCGGGCATGCTCGCGAGCGGCATGGGTACTCGCGATCCCCATGAGGACGAGGACGAGAGCCACCATCCAACCTCGATGCCTCAGCAGTGCGAGCATCACCCCGACGAGACCCAGACCCCCGAGGACTCCAACGGGTATCTCCTGGGCGAGGATCGCGGCGAGGGTGATCCCACCGGCGAGACTCGGCCAGAGCGCTCCCCCCAGGGCCGTGGGGACTCGGGAGGAGGTCGACACCGGAGTGAATGGCTCCGGGGTCGATCGGGCCCGACGTCGTCGATTCGGAGCCGACCCGTCTCGGCGCCGATGCCCCCGATCGAGAGGATGGACGTCGTAGGTTGAGGCCATGTCCCGCTGGGTCTCATCCGATGTCGACTCTGAGTTCCCAGCCCCGGTCATCGACGACTCATGTCAGGTTCCCGACGGGATCGGCGAACATCGTCGGGCGGTGCGCCGTCGGGGACCCGTCGTCGCGTTGGTCCTTCCGGTTCTCATGGCGATTGGAGCGTTCGCGTTCGCACTGGTCGGACCCGACACCTGGTGGTCCGCAACGGCGGTGCTCGGACTCGCTCTGGCTGCTGGTCCCGGACTCGCCATCGCGGGCCTGCCCGTTACCTCGGGGCTGACCTCGTGGGGTGTCGCCGTGGTGATCTCGGCGACTTGGTGGGTGATGGTGGGCACGCTCGCAGCGCGCCGCGCTACCGCGGTTCCCGGTGCGAGTTGGCCCGAATGGTGGCGCCACTACCGGTCTCTGGCCGCGGGAACGATCATCGGTTCCTGGGCGGCGCTGGGCGCGTTCGCGCTCGTCACGGTGATCAGATCCACGAACTGAACACTGGAACCCCACGGGTCCCCCCGCCGTCGAGTCAGCCGGATTCACCACGTGATCAGATCGACGAATCCGGCGAGCTTCGCCGGACCGATGCCTGGGACCTCGAGGAGATCATCGGGTCCGCCGTACGCCCCGTGGTCCTCCCGATGGGTCAGGATCGCTCGGGCCAGGGCCGGCCCGATCCCGGGAAGGCGCTGCAGTTCTTCGAGCGTGGCGGTGTTGATTGCGACCACCACCGCGTCGGATGTCTCGGACTCGGGGTTCCCGATCGGTTCGGCCACGACGTCGACCTCATCGCGGTGCGGAACCAGAACCCGCTGGCCGTCCACGACCACGGCGGCGAGATTGAGCGCGTGGATCTGGGCATCGATCGTCGCCCCTCCCGCCGCCTCGATGACATCCGCGATGCGAGCTCCGCGTCCGACGCGCACGAGACCCGGGGTGTTCACTTCTCCAGCCACATGGATCACCAGACTCGCCTCCCCCACGGCGGAGACACCATCTGAGGGGTCTGTGACCCCGGGAGGTGTCGATGTGGAGGCCGTCGGCGCAGCAGCGGTGACGGGAGCGGCAAAGGGCAACGAGGCTTCGACAGGATCGGGTCCGGGTCGCAACAGCCACCATCCAGCGATGGTTGCGGCCACCACCAGCGCCACCCCAGCGAGGATCTGTCGTCGCTGCGCCGACAGCACCCTCGCGAACCCTCCTCGAGGGTCGTCCAGGGCGCGGTGCCATGCGCTCGTGGATGGTTGGGGTCGGCGCGGCGCGACACCCGGCACGTTCACCTCATCGGGTCACAACGGATCACGGGGCGCGCCGGGCGCCAAAGGACCGGGACGAGCCCGGCCCATCGTCAGAACAAGCGGGCGGTGAGCGCCTTGCGGTAGGCCGCGGTGCGGGGATCGTTGGGTCCCATCAACTCGAGGATGTCCACGAAGCGCTGGCGAGCCTCGTCATCGGCCTTGACCCGATCGAGCAGGCTGTCGAGTTCAGCGGTGTGAGCGTCCACGGTTTCGGCTCCGAGACGAGCCTGCGCCGCGACCACTCGGACCCGATCGGTTTCGGGGATCCGCGCCAGGAACGCCAACGCTTCTTCGTTACGTCCCTGGGTGACGAGCAACTCCGACAACGCGATGATGACGTCTTCGTTGGCAGGTTCGAGATCGAGAGCCGTCATCAGCGACTCCTCGTCTCCCGCCGCGAGGAGATCGGCGATCTGGAGATCCTCTTGGGTCGGCATGAGTCCTGCGACGAACTGTTCGACCACATGCTCGGGATATGACCCCATGAAGCCGTCGACCACCTGACCGTCTTTGACGGCGTACACCGCCGGAATCGACTGCACCCGGAAACTCGTGGAGATACCCGGGTTCTCGTCGACGTTGACCTTGGCGAGCACGACCTTGCCGCCCGTCGCATCGGTCACCTTTTCGAGGATCGGCCCCAAGGTCTGGCAGGGGCCGCACCATGGAGCCCACAAGTCCACGATCACCGGGGTCGTCATCGAACGCTGCAAGACCTCGGTCTCGAAGGTCGCGTCGGTCACATCGATCGCCATGAGACCCAGGCTAGCGGGGAGGTCTGCAGGGACTGATCTGGTGAAGCGCTCCCCTCACAGACTGATCCGTTCGGTCAGGTGGTGACTCCCGAGACCGCGAGCGCACCAGTGCGTCACGTGGCCATGTCTGGGGGTCGTGACCACCGATCGGGTCATCTGATCACGTCACGGTCGTGTCACGGTCACCGAGGCTGATACCACCGGTCACGGATCGCGTTGCGGCGACCGATCTCGTCACGCACCGCCGACTCGACCGTGGCGGCGTCCCATCCCTTCACCTCGCCCAGGACCTGGGCCACCGCTCGGATCTCGTCCTCGGTCACCGACCCGAGAGTTCCCATGATCAAACGACGATCGATGACGTCACCCAGAGTGCATGCCGCCTCGCGAGTCACTGCGAACACCACCTGAGCGGCGATCTCGGTGGCTTGGGGCCGTGAGGACACCGGTTCGGCGAGACGCGGATTCGCCTCGACCAGATCGAACAGCGCGTCGACCTCGGTGCCGTAGAGCCGAGCGAGGAATCGGCGGGTTCCGGAATCGAGAGGAACCGAAAGACGACGACGACTCGCCGCCGCGAGGAAAGGTTCGGGCTCGCACGCCCATCCGAAGGATCCACCAGCCGCGAGGCGACGCGTCGGGGACCGATGACGATCTCGTATCACCGCGAACCGAGAGTCGAGAATCACCGTGTCGAGAACGTCTTCAGCCAAGGCGCGCGCCGTGGTCCACTTGCCGCCTCCGATGGACCACAGACCGTGAAGCCCCGCCGTGCGATGGTCGTACAACTCGTGGCGTCGGCTCGCGGCGTAGGTCCCCGTCTCTTCGCCCTCGGGTTCGGTGGCGACGAGTGGACGAATACCCACCGTCACCCCTTCGACGTCATCGAGACCGAGACGGGGTTCGTGATCAGCCAACGTCGAGTTGACGGTGTCGAGGATCTCCTCGACATCGCTCGGCCCGACGTCGACCTCGTCGGGGTCGCGATGATCCTCGGTATCGGTGGGTCCGATGAAGGAATGGCCCATCCAGGGCGACACGATCACGTGACGACCGCTTCTCGCTCGGGCGAACACCGCATCCGACACGACTGCGGATCCTCCGAGAGGCCTCGTCAGGACATGCACTCCTCGGGATCGCAGAACGCGCACTCCCGTGGGTCGGCCCAGTCGTTCGAGCACGACGTCCATCCAGGGTCCCGCCGCGTTGATGACCCCGCGGGCGCGAATGTCGAACTCGGCGCCGCCGATCCGGTCGCGAACGCGGATCCCGTCGATGTCGACGGTGGCATCGTCTCGAACCCGAGTGAGGAAACCGACGGCTTCGACATGGTTGAGCGCCACGGCTCCGGCTTCACATGCCGACGAGACGAAGGCCAACAACAACCGCTCGGGGTGGACGTTGAGGGTGTCGTGATAAGCGAAGCCACCGAGGAGGTCGTCGGGATCCAACCATGGCACAGCCGCGAGGAGTCGGCGACGGTTCAGCCACCGGGGTCCCGGAATCCGCAGCGAGTCGGGAGCCTCACGATTCCGGTCCCAGGCCAACGCCGTGTATACGCCGACTCCGGCTCCGATCAGGGTCGCGGGTGGGCGAGACCACCGCCAGGCCGGCATCAAGAATCGGGTTTGGCGCACGAGATGAGGTGCTGACAACGCAAGGATGCGGCGTTCGCGCAGACTCTCGCGCACGACGCCGAACTCGTACTGCTCGAGATAGCGAATACCGCCATGCAGGTACTTCGTCGTCGCCGAGGAGGTACCGGCTCCGAAATCTCCCTTGTCGATGACGATGGTGCGCAGACCTCGCCAGGCAGCTTCCCGGGCGATCATCACTCCGGTGATACCCGCCCCGATCACCGCCAGATCGAAGGTGTCGTTCGCGGCGCCCAGATCTCGCGACACCGCCATGACGCTCAGTCCTCCACGCGGGGACGGTCGCCGGTGAGATCCAAGCCTGAAAAGGTCTCGATGCGCAGATGATCACCCACACCGCGTTCGAAGTACTGATCGCCTCGCCGGGCGACGCCCACCGTGGCCCAGCCGGCCTCGCTGGCCGCGTCGAGTTCCTCGACGAGATCGGACAGAAACACCGTGGAGGCCGCCGTGACCCCACTCGCGGCCTCGATATCGGCGCTGATGTGACGGTACGAGTCCGGTTCCTTCTTGGGTCCCGCAGTCTCGGTATCCCAATGTCCTGAGAACATCTCGAGCAGGTCACCCTCAGGGCTGTGTCCGAACCAGGCGTGTTGCGCGGCGATCGAACCCGAGGAGAAGATGTGGAGGCGGTGACCGCGTCGGTGCCAGTTCCGAATCGCCGGAATCGCGTCGGGATAAAAATGCGAGGTCAGATCCCCCCGGGCGAATCCCTCCTGCCAGATCCACCCTTGAAACGCTTTGAGCGGCGTCATCTTGAGATCGTCGTCCAGCCAGGCGTTCAGCTGAGCCACACACTCGTCGAGGCCGGCATCGGGATCGCCGATCGCCGCTCGGACCGTGTCCAGATGATGACGTACCGCCGCTCCCTTCTCAGGATCCTCGAGATGGTCAGCGATCCAGGATCCGAATCGGGCTCGGCTGTAGGGATAGAGGGTGTCATGGACGAAACCCGTCGACGAGGTGGTGCCCTCGATATCCAACACGATGGCGCGCAGCATCGTCAGGAGGACACCACGAGTTCGTCGAAGGTGGGAAACCGGGACGCGATCGGATCTCCCGTGAAGTCTCCGACCCAACCCTCGGGATCCTGAAAGAAGCGAATGGCCGCGAATCGAGGCCGAGTTCCCATATCGAACCAGTGGCGGGTACCGCGAGGAACCGACAGGAAATCTCCGGCCTCGCAGATCACGATGTGGACACCAACGGTCCCGTCGGGTCGCTCGAGACGCAGATAGAACGCACCCGAGCCACTGATGAAGTACCGCACCTCGTCGTCACCGTGGCGATGCTCGGCCAGGAACTTCGATCGGGCTGCACCGGCGCGTTCGAGAAAGTCGGGGTCCTCGGGGTCTCCGGCGAGGCTGGCCACGTCCACGGTGGTGTATCCCAGCGCCTGGATCCGCTCGACCTCACTCGCATACGCCGCGAGCACGTCGTCAGAGGATGCATCGCCGGGAAGGTCTCGAACCTCCCAGCGCTGATACTCGACCCCGACCGCGCCGAGAAGCTCCGCGATGCGGTGAGGATCGGTGGTGCGTTCGATCACCACATCGGCATCGGCCTCGTCGTGGATGCTGAGAACGGTCATGAGATACCTCCGGTCTGACGCAGCGGTTCGATCGTTGCGAATACCTCCCGCAACGGTCCGTCGAGGAGTCGGCGACGCACGCTACGGCTCTCAGCGTACGCGACATGACGCTGGGGATCAGGGGCCCACACGTCACCATCGCGAACCCAGGAACTCACGGTGGTAGCGAGGTCGTCGACCGCTCCGACTGCTGTCGCGGCGAGCGCTGCATTGGCGAGGATCGCACCATCTTGACGATCCGGAACACTCCATGATGCTCCGACGACATCGGCCTTGATCTGGTTCCACAAGGGGCTGCGCGCACCACCACCCACAGCGAGCACCCGGTCCACCCCGACACCGTGACGAGCGAACGCGTCGAGGAAATCGGCGTACTCGAACGCGATCGCTTCGAGCATGGACCGCCACAGGACTGCGATATCGGTGGCCGTGGTCATTCCCAGCCAGGTGCCCACGGCATGTGGCTGATCGGGGCCGCCACCGGACAGGTACGGGGTGAACAACACTCCGTCGCTACCCGCCGCGACCCGAGCCGCGATGGCGTCGAGTTCGGCATACACCTCGTCGAGGGGTTCACGACCCAGGATCTCGTCGCGCATCCACCGCAGCGACAAACCTCCCGCTTTGACGTACCCCCAATAGAGCGCTTGTCCGGGAAGAGTCCCCAACGAATACAGCATTCCCGGCACGGCGGTGATCTCGGGAACCGGACCCGATACCCCCACGGTCAAGATGCTCGCCGTTCCCGCGACATCGGTGGCCATGCCCGCCGCGACGAGTCCAGCCGAGAGATTGGACTGCATCACGTCACCAGCACCCGCAGCCACGGGGGTTCCCGGCGCCAATCCCATCCGGTTCGCGGCGTCATCGCTCAGGGTGCCGATGACGGTCCACGGATCCACGATCTCGGGCGCCACCTCGACGGGTATCCCCAAGGCCTCGAGCTGTCGGGGTGACACCCGACCGGTGGCTGCATCCCAGCCGATGATCCAACCCGACAGATGCGACGGATCGCTGAAGGCCTCTCGCGCCGTCAAGGCGCACAACCGACCCGCGACATACGGAGCGAGTGACAAGACTTTGGCGATTCGGGCATGGGTGTCGGGTTCGTGACGCCGCACCCACTCCCAGGTGGTCGCCATCACATACGTGTCGAGGGACGCGTTCGCGGATTCGGTGATCCACAGCGGTTCGACATCGCGGCGCAACCAGTCGAGTTCCTCCTGGGCGCGAACGTCGAGAAAAGGGATCAAGGGACGGACCGGCACCCAGTTCTCGTCCACGAACACCGGGCCACACAAGATTCCCGACAGCGCTACGGAGCGCACGTCTCGGGCGGCGACTCCGCTGTGAGCCATCGCCTGGGCTGAGGCATCCACCACGGCGGCTTCGATCTGGGCGAGATCCATCTCCACCCATCCCGGACGCTGATGATCGAAGTGGTGTTCGGCATACCCCGAGCCGTGCAGACGACCTTCACGGTCGTACAGACCCGCTTTGGAGCCCTGGGTTCCGACGTCGATTCCGAGGAACATGTCGCCATCCTGGCAGCGTCACCCCCGGTGATCAGGAGCCGACCGCCACGACGCTGTGCGGTTCAGGTTGAGAATCCGCAGCGAAAATCCGGCAGGATGACCCACCGTGTCCGATATCGACACCGATACCGATGCCGCTATGGCGACCTCTGCGGGCTCGGACGCGCCCGTGGTCGCAGCGATCGGGCTGACGAAACGCTACGGCGGCACCACGGTGCTCGATTCGGTGTCGTTGGCCATTCGCCCCGGTGAGGTCCGCGCACTGCTCGGTGAGAACGGCGCCGGCAAGTCGACGCTCATCAAGATCCTCTCCGGTGTGGTGCGCAGCGACGGCGGCCATATCGAGGTCGATGGGTCGCCGGTGTCGATCACCCGGCCTGCCGATGCCGTCGCGCATGGCATCGCAACACTGCACCAAGAAGTGTCGATCGTTCCGGGGTTGTCCGTCGCGGAAAACATCGGTCTCGGACATCCCTATCCGACTCGCTGGGGTGCGGTGCGATGGCGTCGCCTCGAATCCTGGGCGGGTGAATGGCTCGCCACGCTCGATCAGCATCTCGATCTCCGAGCCGACGCTGCGAGCCTCTCCCCCGTCGGCAAGACGATGACGGCGATCGCCCGGGCGCTGTCGCATCGAGCCCGGATGTTGATCCTCGACGAGCCGACTGCAGCGCTCACCGATGCCGAAACCCAACAGTTGTTCGCAGCGATGGAACGCCTGCGGCGCCGCGGAGTGGGGATCCTCTACGTCTCGCACCGTCTCGACGAGGTGATGGAGGTCTGTGACACCTTCACCGTGTTGCGTAACGGCGTCGACGTGGCCCGTGGGGATCTGGCTTCGGTGTCGGTTTCCGAGATCATCACGGCCATGGCGGGACGTTCCGTGGCCACCACGGTTCCCCTCGACCCCGTCGAGGCCCAGGACCGTCCCATCGTGTTGGAAACCCATCAACTGTCGGGACGGCGGTGTCGTGACATCGATCTGCAGCTTCATCGCGGTGAGATTCTCGGAATCGCGGGTCTCGCAGGATCGGGTCGCAGCGAACTGTTGCGCATCCTCGCAGGTGCCCAGCGTCGCCGAGGCGGATCGATCACTCTCGATGCCGCCCCCTATGAACCCTCAGGGGTCAGCCACGCCCACCGCCACCAGATCGTGCTCGTCCCTCAGGAACGGCGTCATGAAGGCCTGGTCCCGGATTCGGTGGAACGCAACGCCAACCTGACCACCCTGTCGCGTCATACCCGAGGCGGCATCGTCGATCGGGCCAAAGCCCGCTCTCATGCCCGCGAGATCGTGGAGCGGATGCGGGTTCGTCACCGCCATCTCGACCAGCCGGTTCTCACCTTGTCGGGCGGGAACCAACAAAAAGTCGTGATCGGCAAATGTCTGGCGCTCGACCCCCGGGTGTTGCTGCTCGACGAACCGAGCCGAGGCGTGGACGTCGCCACCAAAGCCGAGATCGCCGATCTCGTTCGGGCTCGAGCCGCGAACGGCATGTCGGCCGTGGTCGTATCAAGTGAACTCGCCGAACTCCTCGCCTGGTGCGACCGGATCGTGGTGATGCACGAAGGGCGCATCACCGCGGATGTCGCCGCCGCGGGAATGACCGAGGATCGCCTGCTGCACGCCTGTTATGGGAGGACCCTATGACCGCCACCGATGAAGCGATGTCGCCGACACCTCCACTCGAGGCACCTGCGACACCCGCCCTCCCCTGGAAGACGCGCCTTCGTCCCCTCATGGGTCCCGGGGTGCTCGTCGCTCTCGTCGTGGTCTTTGGAGCTCTCTACCCCGACACGTTCCTCACCAAGACCAACCTGGTCAACAACGTCCTGGGTCAGGTGACGTTCCTCGCGATCGTCGCCAGCGTGCAGACCGTGGTGATGGTCGTGGGCGAATTCGATCTGTCCGTGAGCGGTCTTGCCGCTCTCGCGGCCGTGGTGTGCGCCACCCAGATCAACACCGCCGGTCTCGACGGCAGCCCCGAACAACCCGGTTCGGTGCTGTTGGCCTTGGCGACAGGCCTCGTCGTGGGTCTGCTCGCGGGTCTGTTCAACGGCTTTCTCGTCAGCTACCTCGGGGTGCTCGCCTTCATCGCGACCCTGGGAATGTCGGTGGTTCTCAAGAACGTCGCGTTGCGCTGGGTGGACGGCAAGCCGGTGTACGGCCTCGTCGACGATGGCTTCGTGAGCGTCGTGCGCGGCGAACTACTCGGCGTTCCCAAGACGATCTACTTCGCAGGAGCGATCGCTCTCGCCGTGTGGTTCCTCCTCGACCACACCGCTCTGGGTCGCAAGATGTACGCCGTGGGCGGCAACGCCGAAGCGGCCCGATATTCGGGAATCGACGTCAAGCGGATCAAGTTGATCGCGTTCGGGATCACCGGTCTGGGAGCCGCCGCGGCCGGCATCATGCAAAGCGCCTACAACGCAACGGCGAACACCACCGCACCTGATCCATGGATGCTGTTGTCGATCGCCTCGGTGTTTCTCGGGATGGCGATGTTCCGCAACGGACGCCCCAATCTCGTGGGCACCGTGCTCGGGGTGATCCTGTTGCGTCTCCTCGAAAACGGTCTGAACTACACCAGTCTCAACAACTACGTCCAAGACGCGTTGCTGGGTCTGGCGATCGTCGCCGCAGTCGTGCCTCCGGCGGTGGCTCGACTGCGCGAGACCCGATGAGGCGGCCATCGTGACCGTCGTGCTGGCTCTCGATATCGGCACCTCGGCGGTCAAGGCCGCCACGGTGGTGGACGGTCGAGTCGACGCGGTCTGTGAAGAACCCCTCGAGGTTGCCACGCCCGCCCCGGGACGAGTCGAACAAGACCCCCAGGACTGGTGGAACGCCACGGTCGCGGCGGTGACCCGACTGTCTCGCATCGCACCCAGCGCCCCCGAGGTCATCGCCCTCACCGGGCAGATGCAGGATCTCATTCCTCTCGACGACCACGGCGCAGCACTCGGACGAGCGATCCTCTACGCCGATACTCGAGCCAGTGCCGAACACGAAGAACTCGTCATCCGCCTCGGCGGCGGTCCGAACGGACCGTGGACCCGGGCCGTGGGCGCGGAATCGGATGCGACCACGCTGCCCGCGAAATGGCGGTGGCTCGTGACCCATGAGCCCGAACGGGCCGCGGCGACGGCCTCGGTGGTCGTGGGTGCTCACGGTTATCTGGCGTCTCGCCTCACCGGACGAGTGGCCACCGATCCGACCACGGCGGCCACGACAGGCTGTCTGGATCTCGATCGAGGTCAGTGGTGGACCCCGGCGCTCGAGAACTCGGCTCAGCGTCCCCTACCTATGGCTGGGCTCATCGCTCCCGACGTGGTTCTGGGTTCGCTGATACCCGAGGCCGCCTCGGCGTTGGCATTGTCGCCGGGTCTCGGAGTCGTGGTGGCGAGTGGTGACGTGGTGGCGACCACCCTGGGGGTCGTGGGTGAGGACACCGCATCGCCCTACGCCTATGTCGGAACCTCGGGTTGGGTCGCAGTCGCCACCCCCGAGGCTCGTCCCTCCCCCGGGGTGATCGTGCTACCGGGTCTGGGGCCGCAGCACTGGGTGTCGACGGCTCCGGTGCTGTGCGGAGGCGCCAGCTTGGACTGGGTTCGCACCCATCTCCTCGGAGGTCTGGACCATCAACGCTTCGACCGTCTCGCGCAAGGGGCCTGTGCCGCCGAGGTTGGCGTGCTCTGGTGGCCTCATCTCGACGGGTCGCGCGCACCGAGCCCGGACCCTCACGCTACGGGAGTTCTCATCGGGGCTCGCCGTTCCACTGGCCCCGAGGTGATCGCCGCGGCCGCAGTGGAAGGGCTCGCGCAGTCGTTACGAGCGATCGCCGAGGTCGTCGCGCCCGGCGAGGAGGATCTCGCCGTCTGCGGCGGAGCGAGTCGCAGTGACGTCACCGCGCAGGTTCTCGCCGATGTGACCGGGCGACGGGTGCACCGCGTCGTCGACGAGCACGCATCGGTGCGCGGGGCCGCCGCATGTGCCCATCGGGCCCTGGGCGCGTCGGCTCTCGCTCCGGCTGAACGCCTCGCCACTTTCACACCCCGCGCCGCTCGACATCGCGCTCATCGAGCGGCCGCCGAGGTCTTCGACGGACTCGCGGACGCGCTGCGTCCGACGTTTTCGTCCCTGGCCCGGTTGAATCAGGGCGCTCACAGCCATCCGACGGCTCCGGCCGACAAACACGAGGGGGAGACCTCACCATGAAACGATTCCGACGCGTACTCGCCGTCGCTCTTGCCAGCACCGCCGTGGTGGCGGCGTGTGGCAACGACGACGACGCCGCTTCTGAGGACGGGGGCGCTCAGGTCGCCGTCATCTCGCCGTACTACGGCGCCCAGCCCGCGACCAAAGAGGTCGTGGACGCTTTCGTCAGCCTCGCCGAAGCCAACGGCCACACCGTGACCGTGGTGGACACGAACAACGACCTCTCCAAGGTGAACGCCGAAATGGAGACGGCGGTCTCGCGTGGCGTGGATGCGATCGTTCTCGGAATGGGCGATCCCCAGGAGTTCGGCGCCGGTCTGGCCGCCACCCAGCAGGCGGGTATCCCGGTGTTCGGTCTCGACGCCGGAGCCGTTCCCGGAGTGACCGCGAACATCACCTCGGACAACACCTTCCTCGGTGAGGCCTCGGCCCAAGCGATCATCGATGCGGTGGGTGAGGGCGGCACCGTCGCCATCATCCACTTCGACCCGTTCGAGCCGGTGCGTCTGCGCGCTGCGGCGGCACGGCCCCTGTTCGAGGCTGCGGGCTTCACCGTCGTGGAAGACACCCAAGGGGATCCCGCCGACTCGACGGGGTTCGCGAAGAAGACGGTGCTCGACTGGTTGGTCAAGTACCCCGAAGGTGAACTCGATGCCATCTGGGTGGCCTGGGATGCATCCGCTCTCGGCGCCTATCAGGCAACCGAGGAGGCCGGGCGGACCGAGGTGCTCGTCACCGGGGTCGACGGTCAGGATTTCGCTCGCGCCGAGGTGCGCAAGGGTGGCAACTGGATCGTCACGGTGCGCCAGGACTGGAGCGCCATCGCCGCCAAGGCCCTCGAGACGATCGAGGCTGCGATCGGGGGCACCCTGCCCTCGAGCCAGGTGATCACCGTTCCCGGTGAGGTCCTGAACAAGGACAACGCCTGAGGATCCAGCACGCCAACGCAGCTCGCTGAGCGCGTGAACACGATCGGGGAGGTGCCGGGCCGAGTCGAGGCCTGGCCCCTCCCCGCTATCGTTTCCGGGGCATGAGCGACGTCCCCGGTATCGAGATCGGCCCCGTGACCGAGTGGCTGCAACGCCACGTCGAGGGGGCTGTGGGTCCGTTCCATTTCGATGCCATCGCAGGTGGGCATTCGAATCTGACGATGCGGGTGACGGGAGCCGATGGCGCCCGGTTCGTCCTGCGCCGGCCACCACTGGGCCATGTGTTGGCATCGGCCCATGACATGGGGCGTGAGCATCGGATCCTGTCGGCTCTGCAGAACACGCCCGTTCCCGTCCCACCTACCGTGGGCTTCTGTGACGACCTCGACGTCAACGGATCACCGTTCTATGTGATGCGCTTCGTGGAAGGCCATGTCCTACGGGACCGTGAGGCCTCCGAAGCCGCCCTGGACCTGAACGCTCGAGGCCGGGCGAGCGAATCCCTCGTGGACACTCTCGCTGCGATCCACGCTGTCGATCTCGACGCGGTCGGGTTGTCGGATCTGTCTCGCCACGAGGGCTATCTGGCCCGACAGCTGAAGCGCTGGTACGGCCAATGGAACAGCCAGCGCACCCGGGATCTGCGCGATGTCGACGAGGTCCATGATGCGCTCCTCGAGCGGATCCCCGAACAGGGTCCAGCCACATTGGTCCATGGCGACTACCGCCTCGACAACTGCATGGTCGACGACTCCGGCGATGTCGTGGCCGTTCTCGACTGGGAGATCTGCACCCTGGGTGACCCTCTCGCCGATATCGGTTTGCTGATGGTCTATTGGAACGGCCCCGGCGACGATCCCTCGGCATGGAACGGATCGGCCTCGAACGCCGAGGGCTTTTGGAATCGCCATGATCTCGCCCGGCGCTATGGCGAGGTCAGCGGCCGGGACCTGTCACAGCTCGACATCTATGTGGCCTTCGCTTTTTGGAAGTTGGCCTGCATCCTCGAAGGCGTCTACGCCCGGTACCTGGGTGGTGCGCTGGGTCAACGGGATCCCGGCGAACTCGAACCGTTCAAGGTTCAAGTCGAGGCCGCAGCTGCTCAGGCCCGTTTGATCCTGGAGCGCCTCGGATGACCGAGGCCTTCACCCGATTCGACTCGCCGCCGGCGGGACCGATCGAGGTGATGGTCGTCGCGCTCAGCGGTTGGATCGATGCTTCGGGCGCGGCTCAGGCCGCGTTGGAAGAACTCGAGGATCAACTCGGACTTCGTCTCGTGGCGACCTTCGATGAAGACACCTTCATCGACTATCGGGCTCGTCGTCCCACCCTGGTGGTGCGCGACGGTCTCAGCGAGCGTCTGGTCTGGAATGCGCCCGAACTGCGCCATGGAACCGACCGGGATGGTCGGGGCGTGCTGGTGCTCAGCGGTCCCGAACCCGATGCCAACTGGCAACGCTTCGCCCAGGCGGTGGCGGACCTGGCTTGTGAGTTCGGAGTGCGGCGCATGGTCGGCCTCGGCGCGTATCCCTTCGCCACCCCCCACACCCGAGCCACCAAACTCGCCTGCACGACACCGTCGGCGGCACTGTTGGCCGAGGTGCCCTACCAGCGCTCCACGGTGGAGGTTCCCGCGGGTATGCAGGCCGTTCTCGAGCGGATCCTGTTCGACCGGGGTGTGCAGACGATCGGTATCTGGGCCCAGGTTCCCCATTACGTCTCCGCCATGGCCTATCCCGCGGCCTCGGCGGCCTTGCTCGACGCGCTCACCGAGCTCACCACTCTCGCGATCGATCCTGCGAAGCTGCGCCAACAAGCCGTGATCCAGCGTCAGCGTCTCGACGGTCTCGTCGCGGCGAACGCCGAACACGAACGTATGGTGGTGCAACTCGAAGAAGCCTGGGACCTCGCGAACGAGACCGGTGACGAACTCGTCGCCGAACTCGAGAAGTTCCTTCGCGACGGCGACCAGGGTTCATGAACACCCACTGACGACCTCGTCGCTGTCATCCGCTACGGTCCCCACGACCATCACGGATCTCCATGGATGAACAGGAGCGGGCTATGCGTGTCGACGGTGGACTCAGTCTCGATCTGCGTAAAGCGGGAGCGAGCGCGAAAGATCTCGAAGCAGCGGGCTACGACGGGGCGTGGACGGCAGAAACCTCCCATGATCCGTTCCTGCCGTTGCTGCTCGCGGCCGAACACACCGAGAGACTCGAACTCGGCACCTCGATCGCGGTGGCCTTCGCCCGAAATCCGATGCTGCTCGCCAACATCGGATGGGATCTGCAGTACTTCTCTCAGGGCCGTTTCATCCTCGGCCTCGGCAGCCAGATCAAGCCGCATATCACCAAGAGGTTCTCGATGCCGTGGAGCCATCCCGCGGCCCGTATGCGCGAGATGATCCAAGCAGTGCGAGCGATCTGGGACTGCTGGCTCGAGGGCACCAAACTCGAGTTCCGCGGCCAGTTCTATCAACACACGCTCATGACGCCGTTCTTCACACCGGCCGCAGAGGAGATGGGCACCTACGGTCCGCCCAAGATCTTCCTCGCCGGGGTCGGCGAGTTGATGACCGAGGTCGCGGGCGAAGTATGTGACGGTTTCATCTGCCACGGGTTCACCACCGAGAGGTATCTGCGCGAGGTGACGATTCCGGCGCTCGAACGCGGACGCGCCAAGGCCGGCAAGACCATGGAGGGTTTCGAGATCATCGGGCCGAGCTTCGTCGTCACCGGCGCCGACGAGGACCAGATGCAAGCGGCAGCGGCGGGCACCCGCCAACAGATCGCCTTCTATGGATCGACCCCGGCGTATCGTCCCGTTCTCGACATCCACGGATGGGGCGGTCTCCAAGACGAGCTCAACACCATGTCCAAGCAGGGTCGCTGGACCGAGATGGGCGAGTTGATCGACGATGAGATCCTCAACACCTTCGCCGTGGTCGGTGAGCCCGAGCACATCGGATCCGAACTGCATCGCCGTTACGGGGATGTGATCCAACGGATCTCGTTCTACGCGCCGTATCAAAGCGATCGCGAACGGTGGCTGCGGGTGCTCGAGGATCTCAAATCGGCCTAGAGGCCCACGCGCTGATCCTCAACTCATCGAGTCGAAACCGGTGAGCCACCCCACAGCCGCGTCACCGAGTCGGGTCACGTCGTAGCCACCTTCGGCGAGCACCACACTGGGGTGTCCTCGCTCGGCCACGGCGGCGCCGCACGCCCCCAAACCCTCGAGGCTCACCCGAAAGTCGCCCAAAGGGTCCGTGTCGAGGGTGTCGAAACCCAGTGACACGATCACGACATCGGGTCCGAACGTGTCGACAACGTCCAAGCCAGCTTCGAGATAGGCGAGATAGGTGTCGTCGTCGACACCTTCGGGCAACACCACGTTGTGAGTGGTGTGTCGTCCCTTCCCCGCCCCGATCTCGTCTGCGAACCCCAGGTGATAGGGAAACGCCCGCACCGGATCGGCATGAAGCGAGACGTACTGGACGTCGCCGCGCTCGTAGAAGATCTGTTGAGTGCCGTTGCCGTGGTGATAGTCGACATCGAGGATGCTCACCCGGGCCGCTCCGGCGTCGCGAGCCCACTGCGCGGCGATCGCCGCGTTGTTGAAGAAGCAGTACCCCCCGTAGCGCGAGGTCGTCGCATGATGTCCTGGGGGCCGACAGGCTCCAAAGACGGCTCGTTCACCATCGAGCACCGCCATGGTGGCGCTGATCGCGACGTCGACAGCACTCCGAGCCGCGACATAGGTGCCTTCCACGATCGGGGTGGTGGTCTCAAAGCCCCACCAGCCCAGTCCTGCTGCGACGCTCACAGGAGCCCGACCCGGATCCATGCCTCGCCGCAGATCGGCGACGGCGAAGACATCCGGGACGATTTCTCGGCGCGGACCGATCTCGTGTTGGTATCTCGACCAGGCAGCCTCGAGGAACTCGACGAGTCCAGGATCGTGAACCGCGGTGATCGCTGTGGTCGGCGCCCGGGTCACGTCGAGACGCTCACAGCCCTCGAGGTTCTCGAGAGCGGAGATGATCGCCTCGATCCGACCGGCATGTTCGAACGGGGACTGGAATTGGGAGGCTTCGAGCTCGACTGCGGGATCGTGGCGGGCGTGATCCTGAGAGGCCACCCACCGCATCGATCAGACCCCGGTGGATCCGAGCAGGTCCAGTTCCTCCGCGAGATACATCTCGCGGCACCGAGCTCGTTGCAGCTTGCCCGAGGAAGTCTTGGGCAGAGTTCCCGCCGCCACGAGCAACACGTCGCGGGGCGGCAACCCACAGACGTCCAAAGTCGCGTGGTGAACCGCCTGACCGATCGCAGCGAGGTCTCCGCCTTTGGACTCGGCGACCACGACGACGCTCTCTTTGCCTTTGTAGCCGTCCATCCCGAAGGCGATGACGTTGCCGGCGCGAACTCCCTCGACGAGCCCGACCGCCCGTTCGATGTCCTCGGGGAAGACGTTGCGCCCGCCCACGATGATCACGTCCTTGATCCGACCGCACAGCACCAACTCGCCATCGAGGAGATAGGCGAGGTCTCCGGTGCAGAGCCAGTCCTGCCAGAACAACGCGTCGGTGGCCTCGGGTCTCTTGTAGTACCCAGGGGTCACCGAGGTCCCTCGGATGAGCAACTCACCCACATGCCGTTCGGGAAGTTCCTCTCGGGTCTCGGGGTCGACGACTTTCATCTCGAGTCCCGGAACCGCTCGACCCAACAGGGGCAGCCGTCTCGCCGTGAGCGCGTATTCGTCGGGGTCCTGCACCACGATGGGCTTAGCGATCCGGTCCCGTTCGAGAACCTCACGGTCCACGACATCACAAACGAGTCCCCGACCCCGTTCGGGGAAGGACCCTCCGATGGCCACCTCGGCCATACCGAACGCCGGGAACACTCCCCCGGCCGAGAAACCGAAGCGTTCGGCCTCGGCCACGAATGCATCCACCGCTCGGGGGTCGACGGGCTCGGCTCCCGACAACGCGAGCGTCAACGAGGACAGATCCAGCCCCTCAGCCCGCTTCAAGGCTCGGGTGGCGAGCACCCATGCAAAGTTCGGACCCGCCGTCGCGGTCCCGCGGTGGTCGCTGATCCAGCGCATCCATGCCAACGGCTTGGCCATGAAGTCCTGGGGCGCGGCCTGCACCAGCGAGGTTCCCGTGGTCAAAGGCAACGCCAAGAAACCGACCAGTCCCATGTCGTGGTAGAGCGGCAGCCACGACACCATCACGTCATCAGGTGACAACTGGGCGGCTTCACAGCACGCATCGAGATTGGCGCGCAGCACCCGGTCGGGAATCATCACGCCTTTGGGTTCGCTGGTGGATCCACTCGTGTATTGCAGGATCACGAGCCGGTCCGGATCGGCGTCGGGGCGTTCCCACCGTTCGGCTCCGGGTAGCCCAGGCGTGCCCGCAAGCACCGAGGCCATCGCATCAATCGGCGGGTCACCGGGTTCGGCCTGATAGAACGCGGCGAGGGCATCGTCGATGAGTACCAACTTGGCGTCACCATGGCGGATGCGGGTCCGGGTGCCTTCGATGAACGCGTCGAGGGATGCCATCCGCATCGGCAGTGGCAGCACCATGCTCGCCGCCCCGGCGAGCCAGCAACCCTGAACGATGGTGATGAGAGCCCGAGAGGTCGGACCCAACACCGCCACATGGTCCCCCGGCTCGATTCCCCGGGCCTGGAGAGCGGCTGCGACCGCTCGAGCCTCGGCGTGGAGTTGGGCGTAGCTCACCAAGGCGTCACCCTCGGCCGGTGCCACCGAGGCCCCCACGAACCGCACCCCATGGGGGCGTTCAGCCGCCGCTTCGAGGCGGGCGATGATGGACTCTTCACTCGTGGACGGCATGAAACGGACTCCTGGGTGTAAGGCGTTCGACACCGGGGACCACGCTAGTGGCCACGGGCCCAACCCACCCGGATCGGGCCGGTGAGACCACAGGGGACCTACCATGATCGGCCTATGACCCAGGCCGACGACGCACCCCCTTTCCGGTACCGGGCCCGGCTCGCGCGCGAGATCGAAGACCGCTGGCAGCAACGCTGGCAGGACGAGGGAACCTTCCACACCGCCAACCCCGCAGGTCCGATGGCCGATGCCGACGCGTTGGGTGATCGACCCAAGATGTTCGTGCTCGACATGTTCCCCTACCCCTCGGGCGCCGGTCTGCATGTGGGCCACCCTCTGGGCTACATCGGCACCGACGTGTTCGGGCGCTTCCAGAGGATGTGTGGAGTCAACGTGTTGCACGCGTTGGGGTACGACTCCTTTGGACTACCGGCTGAACAACACGCCATCGCCACGGGAGTCCATCCTCGGGTGAACACCGAGGCCAACATTGCCAACATGCGTCGACAGTTGCGTCGACTGGGACTTGCTCATGACGACCGTCGCAGCATCTCGACCACCGACGAGTCGTACTACCGCTGGACCCAGTGGATCTTTCTACAGATCTACAACTCCTACGTCGACGACAGGACCCACCGGGCTCGTCCGATCACCGATCTGATCGCCGACTTCGAACGCGGTGACCGCCCCACTCCCGATGGCCGAGCCTGGTCGACGCTGTCGAGCACCGAGCAGCACGCCATCATCGACGAATATCGACTCGCGTATCTCTCCGAGGCCCCCGTCAACTGGTGTCCGGGACTGGGGACGATCCTCGCGAACGAAGAAGTGACCGCTGAAGGCCGCAGCGATATCGGCAACTATCCGGTGTTCCGCAAGAACATGCGCCAGTGGATGATGCGCATCACGGCCTATGCCGATCGCCTCCTCGAGGATCTCGATCATCTCGAGTGGCCCGACGCGATCAAGTTGATGCAACGCAACTGGATCGGGCGCAGCGAGGGCGCCGAGGTCCATTTCGCGAGCGATCACGGTCCGATCACGGTGTTCACCACGCGTCCCGACACGCTGTTTGGGGCATCGTTCATGGTTCTCGCTCCGGAACACCCTCTGGTGCCCGCGCTCACCACCGCTGAGCAATCCGAGGCCGTGGAGGCCTATCGCCGTGCGGCGGCCGAGGCCGCTGACGCCGATCGCACCGATGACGCCCGCGACAAGACCGGAGTCTTCACCGGTTCGTATGCGACGAACCCCGTCAACGGCGAGTCGATTCCGATCTGGATCGCGGACTATGTGCTGATGGGATATGGGACCGGGGCGATCATGGCGGTCCCCTGCGGTGATCAACGCGACTTCGAGTTCGCCCGGCGTTTCGGACTCGCGATCCCCGCGATCCAGGCAGCGACGCAGACCTGGCTGAGCGAACGGGGCCTCGATGCCGGCGATGCCACGGTGACGGATCGTTGGCCCGAAGCGTTCGTGGGTGACGCCCCGTATGTCGCCTCGGCCAATGACACCTTGGTTCTCGATGGTCTGTCCTCGGTGGCCGAGGCCAAGTCTCGAGCGATCGCCTGGCTGATCGAACACGGTCACGGGAACTCGGCGGTCACCTATCGGTTGCGGGACTGGTTGTTTTCACGTCAGCGCTACTGGGGCGAACCGTTCCCGATCGTCTACGACGATGACGGCCGAGCCCATCCCGTGCCCGAGGACATGTTGCCGGTGCGACTCCCCGAACTCGAAGACTTCAAACCTCAGACCCTGGACCCCCACGATGACGTCACCGATCCGATTCCACCTCTGGCTCGGGTCACGGACTGGGTGGACGTCGAGATGGATCTCGGTGACGGTCCGGGTCGCTACCGACGCGAAATCAACGTCATGCCCCAATGGGCGGGTAGTTGCTGGTACGAGTTGCGGTATCTCGACCCCGACAATGACGACGTGTTCGTGGATCCCGCCGTCGAGAAGTACTGGATGGGTCCCCGCCATGAGGGCCATACCGGAGGCGTCGATCTCTATGTCGGTGGGGTCGAGCATGCCGTGTTGCACTTGCTCTACGCCCGGTTCTGGCACAAGGTGCTGTTCGATCTCGGACATGTCTCGAGTCGGGAGCCGTTCCATCGGCTGTTCAACCAGGGCTACATCCAGGCCTTCGCCTACCGCGACGCCCGCGGCCAGGCCGTTCCCGCGGCGGAGGTCGAAGAAGCCGACGGGGGCTACGTGTGGCGGGGAGAACCCGTCACCCGCGAGTACGGCAAGATGGGCAAGAGCCTCAAGAACATTGTGACGCCTGATGAGATGTACGACGAGTACGGCGCCGACACGTTCCGGTTGTATGAGATGTCCATGGGCCCCCTCGAGGCCTCGCGGCCGTGGAACACACGTGATGTGATCGGGATGCAGCGGTTCCTCCAACGGGTGTGGCGCAACATCGTCGATGAGGACACCGGGGTGCTGATCGTCGATGAGGAACCCGCTGATGAGGACCTGCGTCGCCTCATGCACCGCACCATCGACGGGGTGCGCTCCGATATGGCAGGGCTGCGGTTCAACACCGCGATCGCCAAGCTGATCGAACTCAACAATGCTCTCACCCCGGTGGTCGCGAACCGCCGTAGAAGTCCGCGAGAGATCGTCGAAGCGCTCGTGATCATGCTCGGACCCCTCGCCCCCCACGTCGCGGAGGAACTCTGGGAGCGCCTCGGACACGATGGTGGGCTGACCTATGTGGCGTTCCCCGTGGCCGATCCCGCCTGGCTGATCGCCGACACGATCGAGATTCCGGTTCAGGTCAACGGCAAGGTCCGAACTCGGGTGGTGCTCGACGCCGACGCCGATGAGGCCACGATGAGAGCCGCGGCGCTCGGCGATGACAAGGTCCAAGCGGTCCTCGCAGGAGCCGAACCTCGCAAGGTGATCGTCGTTCCCGGCCGGATGATCAACATCGTCGCCTGAGCGAGCCGCGTCGACGAGGCGCCACCGACACGAGGGCTACTCGGAACCGGGCGTCACCCCGGTGGCGAATCCGAATTGACCTCGCTCCAGAACCGATCGAGGAGCGCGTGCGTGCGCGTCGCGAGGCCCTCATCGTCACCCGCCATGGCCTCGGCGATGGGGCCCCAATACTCCTCGGGTTGAGCGAGCACGCGGCCGACCTGAACCAGTGAGGCCGAGGAGAACTCGATATGGGCCTGAGACCCCCAGGCTCGGCCTCGGCGAAACATCAGATCCGCATGAGCCAACCGGGCCACCACCGAGGAATCCGCGGGCGCAGTGATCGCGTCCTCATGCCATAGCGGCCATCGACCTTCGACTTCGCGCGGCGCGTCGGGGCCGCAGTCGAATTCGCGGTATCCGCGCACCGTGGTCTCCATGCGCGTCACCGAACCGCCGGTGGCTCGAGCGAGAACCTGAGCACCGAAGCAGATGCCGAAATACGGCCGACCTTGGCCCACCCACTGCCCGACGAGATCGACTTCGCGACCTGCGGGTGCCTGGCAGTATCCCGTGGCCACCGAGGTGGACGAGCCGGTGGCGACCAGTAGATCGGCGAGAGGAAACGAGGCTGGTTGATCCTCCCGGTAGAGACGCACCTGATCGAATCCACACCGATCGAGCCACGTTCCGAGGTGGCCGAGGTGACGGTGGAACTCGTCGTCATGGGTGAGTACCACTGCGGTCGCCACCCCGACATCCTGTCACGTCATCTGAGCGACCATGACCGCCATCACCACGGCCCGACCACTCCAGGCCGCGGTGCGCCACCAGTTCGTGACCACGAGTCGTCGTGCCGCCCCGGCATCGCCACGGTCGCTCATCGCCATATGCAACGGAACCGACACCCACATGGTGACACCGAGCGCCACGCCCAGAAGTCCCGCCGCGATCCACGGTCCGAGCAGATCGACGCCATCGGGTCGCCGTAGCAACAGCACCAGGGTCGTGATCCCCTCGACGGCCATGGGTGGGCCCACCACGACCGTGGTCCGCCATCGATGGTCTCGCGACACCGCCGAGACCGATTCGGCGGGCACGGTGGCCAGCATCGGATAGTGCACGATCTGCACGAACCAGATGACTCCGGTCATCACCGCCGAGGCGATGGCGCCGGCGAGCACCGCGAGTTCGGGGACCGTCACGAGATCAACGCATCTCTCAGCCGGTCGGGAGTGTCAGATCGCATCGGAAACGACATGGCCCAGTCCACAGGACTGCCGTGACGCGCCGTGACCCGATCGAGAAGAATTTCCATGGTCGCGCCAGGCGCGTGGAACAACACCTCAGGAAGGATCCTCAAGTCGACGTCGTCATGACGGGGAGCATCGATGATGCGCTGGCGGCGAGCTCGCGCCGGAGCGTCCGAGCGGGCGTATTCCGCGATGATCTCCTCGGTCTCGATTCCGCACAGGATCTGCACGAGAGCCACGGTCAGCCCGGTGCGGTCCTTGCCATAGGCGCAATGCACGAGCGCAGGACCTTCCTGCACGGTTTCGGCGAGATCGTCGAGCACGACCCCCATCTGGTCGCGTCCACGCTCCAACATGTCCTCGTAGAGATCGGCGAGGTGATCCGGTGTCGTCATCACCGGCGGTTCGTCCCGGTTGATGACCTGGTCCACCATCGGTCGCCACCGGGTGCGCTCCGGGGTGAGAAAGCCCGGGCTGCGACGAACCTGGGCTTCCTGGCGAAGGTCGATCGCGACGACGAGACCCAAAGAGGCCACGGTCTCACGTCCACGATCGGTGAGGCGCACCGGATCGTCGGAGCGATACAGGACTCCCGATCGCAGTCCCGATCCCGGCTGTGCCGCTCCGGCATCGCGAAAGTTGAAACACCCGTCGACATCGACATGTCCCTGCGCCAACGAAGCCGACGAGGGTGAGGGGAGATCGGAGGTGGTCATGATCCGAGTCTGTCCTGGCGAGGGCGTCGCCGACGAAGTGCTGCGCGCTGACCCCGCGATCCGTCCTGATCGGCGCGGTACCCTCGGGCATGCTCCAACGCCGTGCTTTCGGATCGACCGGCCACCTGTCGTCACGGGTCATCTTCGGCGCAGCGGCCCTGGGGGCCATGAGCCCCGCTCGTGCCGAAGCGACGTTGACAACCGCTGTCGAGGCCGGGATCAACCACATCGATACCGCCGCGTCGTATGGGAGATCCGAGGAACTGCTGCGCCCCTTTCTCGACCAGCATCGCCACGAGGTGTTCCTCGCGACCAAGACCGGTGAACGCACAGCGACTGGAGCACGTGCCGAACTCGAACGATCCCTCGAGCGTCTCGGCGTCGAGACGATCGACCTGATCCAACTCCACAACCTGGTGGAACCCGAGGAACTCGATGCCGTTCACGAACGCAACGGCGCCGTGTCGGCGCTGATCGCGGCGCGAGACGAGGGCCTGGTTCGCTTCATCGGTATCACCGGCCACGGGCTGCGTATCCCCCGAGCCCATCTCGTCAGCCTGGACCGGTTTCCCTTCGACAGCGTGCTGGTGCCCTGGAACCATGTGTTGGCTGCCAATGACACCTATCGAGGGGACGCGCAGCATCTCTTCGATGTCTGCACCGAGCGCGGCGTCGCGATCCAAACGATCAAATCCGTGGCGAGGCGCCGTTGGACCGAGGGCGATATGAGTCCCCACTACGCGTGGTACGAACCACTGCCCAGCGGTGAGGCCCTCGATCGTGCGGTGGGCTTCGTTCTCGCCGATGACCGTCTGTTTCTCAACTCCTCGAGCGATGCTCGGCTTCTCGGGGCGATCCTCGCCGCGGCGCAGCACCAGGTCGAACCCGATGACGAGGATCTGCGCATCGATCGCCGAGAACTCGACATGACCCCTCTCTTCGATGGCGAACGCCTCGAGAGGATCTGAACGGATCGACACCGTCACGAGGCCGGGTACGGTTCCGGGCCGTGAACCCTCTCCCCCACAGTTCGGTCCGAGCCCGAGATCATCTCGTCGCAGCGGCTGATCATCTCGCCGCCCACGCCGGCGGCGTGATGTTCCAACGAGGAGGTAACGCCGTCGACGCGGCGATCGCAACGAATGCTGCGATCGCGGTGACGGGACCTCATCTCTGTGGCCTCGGCGGAGACCTCTTCGCGCTCGTGCACACCCCCACGGGCGTACACGCCCTCAATGCCAGTGGCCGGGCCGGTTCAGGGGTGGATGCAGAAGTCATGCGCTCCGAGCGTCACTCGTCGATGCCGTTGCGCCACGACATCCGTTCGGTGACGGTTCCGGGATGTGTCGATGGTTGGATCGCCCTGCACGAACAGTTCGGTTCGTTGTCCCTCGAGGAAATCCTGGCGCCCGCGATCCACCTCGCCGCCGAGGGTTTCCCAGCGAGTCCATTGCTCATCGCAGCGATCGAACGACTCGATGATCGAGCCCGGGTGAATCTCGGTGAACTCGTCGCTCAAGCCGATCGAGTCGGCGCCCTGGTTCGTCGACCTGGAGTGGCGGCGACGCTGCGCTCGATCGCCCACACCGGCCGCAACGGCTTCTATGGCGGGGATTTCGGACGTGGACTGGTGGACATGGGCGCTGGAGTCTTCGATCCCGCCGATCTCGACACTCCCCTCGCCACCTGGGAGGCCCCTCTCACCCGTCGAGTCTTCGGTGTGGACCTCCACACGATTCGGCCGAACTCCCAGGGCTATCTGACCCTCGCAAGCGCCCTCGTGGCCGAACGCCATGGACTTCTCGACCCCGATGATCCCCAGGGCGTCCATCGACTCGTCGAAGCCTCTCGCATCGCCGGTTTCGACCGCCCTGATGTCCTTCATGAACACGCCGAGGCAGATGAACTCCTCGATGCAATCCTGGCGCGAAGCCAGGGCGTCGATCTGGACCGGGCCGGGTCGCATGATCTTGCGTCGAATCAGGGGGACACGACCTATCTGTGCACGGCTCAACGCGGTGGACTCGCGGTGTCGCTGATCCAGTCGAACGCCTCCGGGTTCGGGTCCTGGCTCGTCGAACCTCGAACCGGCATCAACCTGCACAACCGGGGTCTCGGGTTCTCTTTGGTGCCGGGCCATCCGGCCGAGCTCGGCCCCGGCCGCCGGCCTCCCCACACGTTGTCTCCGGCCCTCGCCACCGATGGTGATGCACTCGCAGCGGTTCTGGGCACGATGGGTGGAGACGCCCAACCCCAGATCGTGTTGCAGATCGCGTCGCGACTCTTCGGCCGCGGACACTCACCGGCCCAGGCCATCAACGCCCCCCGGTGGACCCTGTCGGGTCCGGTCACCGGATTCGACACCTGGGACGTTCTCTCCGCCCAGACCCTCGATCTCGAAGGTCACGCGCCCCCCGACTGGGACGAGGCGTTACGCCGACTCGGTCACCGGGTCCGGCGGTTGCCGGCCTGGGACGTGAACTTCGGTCATGCCCATGTGATCCGTGTCGAGGACGACGTCCTCGCCGGAGCTGCGGATCCACGCGCACGCGTGGGTGGAGTCATCGGTTGGTGATCACCCTGGGATGATGGGTGATACCGAAGGTCACAAGGGAGCCCAGGCCAAGAGAGAGGAATCGTCCTCGAAGACATTGGCCACGAGGGGGAAACCGGCTGCCTCGGCAACGGCCTGGTACACCATCCACGAGGCCACTGCAGCAACCGGTGTTCCGACTCCGGAGTCGAACTGGATCGGCCCGTAGACGTTGGCGGTGTAGATCAGGTCCTCATCGCCGATTCGATGAGTGGCCTCGTGGCGGGCGCCTGCTGGCTCGAAGAACCAGACTCCTGGCCCGTAGCCTTCGCTTGGGCCTGCTCGATAACCGATATGGCCACTCAACACGAGGAAGTCCGCAGGGCCGAGGTGATAGTGAGGACCGGCGACGCCGTTATGACGGACATGAAGCGACACGACGCCGGTCTCCGGGCTGACGCGCAGAACCTTCAGCCCAATGTCGGGATCCTCAGGATTGACGAAGAACTCGAGCGCCCGGGTGTCGATGAAATGAGGATGGGCCTGGGACCCGGTCGTTGATTCCGGGGAACCGATTAGGCGAGCTGAGACCTCCGGGTCAGCGATCGCCGAGGGTTGAGCGAACTGCACCGCTTCATCAGGGCGTGCGGTCATGCACTCAACGAGGGTGTTGGGCACCAGCCACACGCCGTGGTCCCGCGCCGCTCGAGCCAGGTCATGACTCGTCAACACACTCGCGATTCCGACGTCGGCGAGAAAAGCGATTGGTCCGAAGCAGTTCACAAGGATCTCGGTGTCGAGATCCGCTGTGATGCCATCGAGGCGAGTGTTTGCGGGGATGTACCCATAGGTCCCCGTCGAAACGGTCGTATCCATCGACCCACCTGCGATGGTGCACTGGCCCGACAGCACCGTCAGATCCACCGCACCCATCGCGACCAGCGGGCCGAGCGATGTCTTGGACTCGAGACGAACAAGAGAGGAGAACATTCCCGTTTCGCCACTTGCTCGGAGTGGCTTGAACACGAGTCCGGGGGCTTGTGGCACCTCGATCCAGGTTCTCGTGTTCGTATCGATGCCCCCTTCGACACCCGTAGGCGTCAAGGCCAACAGGTCTGTCATGATCCCATCCCCCGATCGGGCGCTACTCGCCCTTCACGCTTGGCGCCCCCGGCGCGTCACTCGAACCCTAGATGAACCTGCAATCGCTGTCATCAGGCGCTGGGGCGGTACCCAACGCATCCGATCGGTGCTGCTCAGAGCATCCTTGGACTCGACACCCCGCCCCGCTCGCCGGCACGGTGACGAGCTCGGGATGCCAGAAATCCATGGACCCCGAGTTGCGCGATCACCATACGACGAGATGTGACCAGGGAATCAAGGGCCCACACTCGACCCACATCCCGATCTGCGAGTCCATCAACGAAAGAACCCCAGGCCATCTGACCTGGGGTTTCATCGTGGAGCTGAGGGGAATTGAACCCCTGACCTCTTCCATGCCATGGAAGCGCTCTGCCAACTGAGCTACAGCCCCGTGGGGCGAGGAGACGATATCAACCGGCCCCGACTCACTCCAACCGGTCGACGACGAATCGCGCCGCTTCCCGACCGGCGATGTCAGTCCGGGGTCGAGACCTGGTCCACCGGGTGATCGGCGGGTCGCCACTCGAGACGAGGGCGGTCGCGGTAAAGGCGTTCGATCTCGTAGAACCGGCGCGTTTCGTCGAGAAAGACGTGGACGACCACATCGCCGTAATCGAGAAGCACCCACTGCTGCTCTTTGAGTCCTTCGACTCGCAGCGGGGCTCGATCGAACTCGGCTTTGAGAACGGCCTCGATTTCCTCGGCCACCGTTGCGACGAGACGGCGGTTGGATGCGTCACAAACCACGAACGCGTCAGCGACCGAGAGCACCTCGCCGACATCGATCACGATCACATCGGTGGCCTTTTTGGCATCGGCGGTGGCTGCGGCTCGGCGAGCCAGTTCGATGGTGTCGGTATCGAGAGTCATGAGGACGGGACCCTCACGTGGTCCACGAACGAGCGCCCCACAACGATGGTCACGTCGATCCCTTCGACTCGTTGGATGGGCTCGACGAACTCGACGGAGCCGAATGCTTCGGTAAAGGCAGAGATGTCATCTGGAGACAACGGTAGCCAACTCGCCACCTGAGTGTCGGGTGGCGCCTCCGCGTCGACTTGGCGCAGCAACTGGATGTTGGCCTCCATCATCACGAGTCGCTCGACCGCGAGAGTCGTCACGGCGAAATCGAAACCGGTGTCCACCTGCACGGTGACTCCGGGGCGAACCGCCAGCACGGATCCGGGTGCCACCGAGGCCATCACGACCGCGACCTCGGTGGGATCGAGACTCGATGCAGCTCCATCGGCCACGGGCGTGGCGACAAACTGGTGATACGAGACATCGCCTGAGAGCACCGCCGCGAACATGACCTGCCACGCGGGGGCATCCGGGGCGATCACGATGTCGACAGGGTCGGCGAGCACATCTCGCCACGCCTGTCCGAGGGCCTCCCATGGTGCGCCCACTCCCTGGGCGAGTTCAGGCTCGGTCAACGCCGCCACCAGCGACTGACCCACCGGTGTTCCCCGGGGATTCAAGGTGACGGCCACGTCGATGGGGTCGAGACGACCGAATGCCGAGATCCGGGCGTGGAACAGATCGAGGAGCGCATCTTCGAGTCCAGCGTCACCATCCGCGCCGTAGACGTCAGCCAGCGTCGACCCGACACCATCGCTGCTACCAGGGACCTGCGCCGAGACCGGTATCGACATGACGGTGCCCCCGATCGCCTCGGGGGACACAGCGACACCGGTGATGGACACCAGCGCGCCGTCGTCGTCGGTGACAGCCATGACCGCGAGCGGTGTATCAGGAATCACCAGCACGGGTTCCGAACTCACCAGCACCGCAGAATCACTGGTGGTGATCGCCCGAGCCCCGACCCAGACCGCAACCGGTACCAGCACCGCGGTCACCACACCCACGCCCGCGGCGATCCACGTCGCCCGGCGCCGACGGCGAGGATCCGTGGTCATCGATACAACCCCCGGTCGCGGATCACGGTGAGAACCGGCTCGGGCACGAGGAACTCGAGCGGTCGGCCATCGCGGACCCGGCGGCGCAGATCTGTACTGGAGACCTCGAGATGGGGAACCTCGACTCGATGCCAGTCGTAACCAGAGGGCAGCGGGGTCGCGACACCCGGGCGATCCACCACCACCAACGTCGAACGCGCAGCGACGTCCTCGGGGCGCTCCCAGGTGTCGATTCCGGCCGCCGCATCTGCACCGAGCACAGTGAACCAAGTCGTACCGGGGTCCTCCTGATCGAGCGCCGCCAGGGTGTCAGCGGTGTAGCTGGGACCGCCCCGACGCAGTTCGATATCGCTGGCGCGCACCCCGGGCAGCCCCTCGACTGCGGCACGGACCATCGCCAAGCGATCCTCGGACGACGAGAGCTCTCGAGTGCCTACCTTTTGCCAGGGTTGGTGGGCCACGACCAAGAGCACCTCATCGAGCTCGAGCGCGTGGCGAACGTTGATGGCCGTGACGAGATGGCCCACATGGGGAGGATCGAAAGTGCCCCCGAACACGCCAACGCGACCCCGGGACGACATGACCCGAGATGCGTCCGACACGGCTGGGGAGTCTACGACGACCTCCGCACCGCCCGACCGCGTCCCCACATCACCGCCACCGCCGATCTCAGGTCCCCACACCCCAGCACCTCGAGTGGCCTCGCCCGAGGGGACCCAGACGAGTAATGGGCGCTCCTGATCGGACAAACGTCGCCAAATGCGTTACCATCACATGTCCCCTTCGACAACCCCCAAGAGCCGAAAGTCCCGCATGACTCCCCGAGTCGTCAGGGACCGCCGGCACGATGAACCCATCGACGTCCTCGATGTGCCATGCGCCACGACCGGAGATGGAACAAAAAGCGTAGCGAGAACGGTTACTGAACCTGCCATGAACGATTCCATCGGTCTCTATCTCAACGACATCGGAAAGGTGGCTCTGCTCACCGCCGAAGACGAGCGCGTCCTGTCGCGTGCCATCGAAAAAGGCCGCGAAGCCGCCGAGCGCATCGCTGCGGGCGAGAAGTCGCGCCAACTCAAGCGCGATCTCGCCGACGCTGCCGCCGCCAAGGACCGCTTCATCCGCTCCAACCTGCGTCTGGTGGTCTCCATCGCACGCCGGTACCCCTTGCCTCAGGGCATGGACCTGTTGGACCTGATCCAAGAGGGCAACCTCGGTCTCGAGCATGCCGTGGACAAGTTCGACTGGCGGCGGGGTTTCAAGTTCTCCACCTATGCCACCTTCTGGATCCGCCAGGCGATCGGACGAGCCCTCGACCAGAAGGCGAGCCTCATCCGGATCCCCGGCGACCGTTCGGCGAGCCTGCGCGCGGCGTTGCGCCAGGCCTCGGGCGATGGCGAGACCCTCGACACGACCAACGCCGAACTGCACCGCCTCACCACCCCGGTATCGCTGGACAAGACCATCGGTGACGATGGTGATGCGACCCTGGGCGATCTGATGGACAACGGCCAAGGAACCCCCGAGGACGCCGTCATGGCGTTGGTGGATTCTGAACTGTTGGACGAGTTGCTCGGCACGCTCGACGACCGCGCCCGGTTCGCCGTGGAAGCCCGCTTCGGGCTCCTCGACGGTGAGCGAAAGAGCTTCCGAGAGGTCGGAGAGCAGTTGGGCGTCACCGCGGAGGCGGCACGTCGGCTCGTGAGCCGGGCGGTGGCCGGGTTGCGCGAGGACGCCGAACGCATTCTGGCGGCCTGAGCCCGAACCGGGTTAACTAGCGGCCATGGCTTCCACCTGGACTCCCGATTCCTGGAGGTCGTTTCCGGCCGCCCAGCAACCCGAGTGGCCCGATGAGGGCGCCCTCGATCGGGCTCTGAAACAAGTTGCGTCCTATCCCCCACTGGTCTTTGCCGGTGAGGCGCGGTCGCTGCAGTCCCAACTGGCCCAAGTGGCCGCCGGCAACGCGTTCTTGCTCCAGGCCGGCGACTGTGCGGAGAGCTTCGAAGACTTCTCCGCCAACGCCATTCGGGAGAAGCTGCGCGTCATCTTGCAGATGGCGGTCGTGTTGACCTACACCCTGGGGGTTCCGGTGGTGAAGGTCGGGCGGATGGCCGGGCAGTTCGCCAAGCCGCGGTCGTCTCCGACGGAGACCATCGGCGAGTTGGTTCTGCCGAGTTTCCGCGGCCACATCGTCAACGATGCCACCCCTACCGCCGCCGCGCGTATTCCCGATCCTGATCGCCTCGTGCAGGCCTATCACCAGTCCTCATCGACTCTGAACCTGCTGCGGGCCTTCACCAAAGGCGGATTCGCCGATCTCGCCCGGGTGCATGCCTGGACCCAAGAGTTCGTCGCCCAGAGCCCCCAAGGGGAGCGCTACGAGACCTTGGCGTCAGAAATCGAGCGGGCACTGCGGTTCATGCGGGCCTGTGGAGTCGACACCGAGAACAATCCGACTCTGCACACCGTCGACGTCTACACCAGCCATGAGGCGCTGATCCTCGGCTACGAAGAGGCCTTGACCCGTCAGGATTCGCTGACCGGCTCCTGGTACGACTGCTCGGCCCATATGGTCTGGATCGGGGAACGTACGCGCCAACTCGACAGCGCCCACATCGAGTTCCTCTCCGGGGTCGCCAATCCTGTGGGCTGCAAACTCGGACCCGACACCCCCGCGGAGTACGTGCTCGAGTTGTGCGAACGACTCAACCCCGCCCGCGTTCCCGGCCGTCTCACGTTGATCAGCCGAATGGGAGCCGAGCGCGTCACCGACGGGCTTCGACCGCTGCTGCGAGCTGTGCGCGACGCTGGTCATCCGGTCGTATGGGCCTGTGATCCGATGCATGGCAACACCTTCACGTCGGCGTCGGGTCGCAAGACCCGACATTTCGATGCCGTCGTGGCCGAGATCGCCGGATTCGTAGCGGCCCACCGAGCCGAGGGCACCTGGCCCGGAGGCATCCATGTGGAGCTCACCGGCGACAACGTGACGGAATGTCTCGGTGGCGGTGAGGGCCTCGCTGATGGTGATCTCGATCATCGCTACGAGACGATCTGCGATCCTCGACTCAATGGTCGCCAGTCGTTGGACCTGGCGTTCCGCGTGGCCGAACTCGTACGCGACGCCGGAATCTGACGTGGCGGCGCTCGACGCGCTCGAGACCTGGCCCGTCGACCACTGCGCCGCCGCGGTCATCGATCGCTCGGGGATCATCGCGTCAGCGGGTGACATCGAACGCCGCTTCTCGTGGGCGTCGGTGACCAAACTGGTCACGGCTTGGGCGATCCACATCGCGATCGAGGAAGGCTCGGTCACGCTGAGCGATCCGGTGGGTCAACAGGGTTGCACCCTCGAGCATCTCCTCGCCCATGCCGGCGGGTACGGCTTCGACACCCCCGAGCCGTTGTCGGCGCCGGGACGCACCCGGATGTATTCCAACACCGGTTATGAACTCGCCGCGGATCATGTGGCTCAGGCCACGGGTATGGACTTCGCTCAGTACCTCACCGAAGCCGTGTTGGCTCCCCTCGAGATGCACGCCACGACGATGACGGGCTCGCCGGCCAAAGACGGCGTGGGTCCCGTGCTCGACGGAGCCCGGTTCGCGCATGAACTGCTCGTACCGACCCTGGTGCACGACACCTCGGTCACCGCGTTTTGCACGGTGAGATTCCCCGACCTGTCCGGCGTCGTGCCCGCTATTGGGCGCTTCGATCCCTGCCCCTGGGGTCTCGGCCCCGAAATCCGCGCCCAGAAGTCGCCTCATTGGACCGGAACGCTCAACTCCCCTGAGACCTTTGGCCATTTCGGGGGCTCGGGCACCTTCGTCTGGGTGGATCCGGTCCACGACTTGGCGCTCGTGGCCCTCTCGAACCGTCCGGTGGGTGAGTGGGCTCTTCGAGCCTGGCCCGCACTCTCGGACGCGGTCATCACCGAGTTCGGCGGACGAGACCGATGATGAACCCGGGTGCTGTCGTCCCCGGGCTGCGCGTGGTGACCATGGATCCGCATCTGGGGATTCATCGACGGATGTATGGCACGGTGATCGAACTCACCTCGGGCACCTGCGGCGACGATGCACCCCCCGGCGCCCTGGTCGATCTCGACGAACTGGGACCTACGTGGTGCCCCTTGGGTGAACTCACCGGACTCGACGCGGCCGCAGTCCGCCTCGACCTCCCCGACGATGTCGCAACCGAGCTCACCTGCACGTCCCCCGTCGACGCCACGATGGGCTCGGCACTGGTGGACATGTGGCGGGCCGAAGCCACTCGGGCCCGGGTCGTCTCGGCGTCCTGGGAACTCTGGGGCGATCCGCCGGGATCGGGACGCCTCGACGGATCGGGTTCGATCGCGTTGGCCGGATTCACCGCGGAATGCGAGCAATATCTCCTGGTCCTCATCGCGCCCAGCGCCCTCACCCCCGCCATGGTGGGAGCCCGACGTTCCACCCGCCACGAGTCCTGGTGATCCGAGACGACGATGGTGGACCCGAGGCCTGATCACGACTCCTCGCGCCCCGACGCGGATCGACGCGATCCGAATCGGGTCGAGTCCTCCCCTAAGGCGCGCCGGGATTGGCGAGCGCTACTGGTCGCCACCTTTGCGATCGGTTTCTCCAACAGTGTGATCTTTGCGGTGCTCGCCGATCTCCAGGATCTGCACGGATTCGGCGACGCCGGTCTCGGGGTGATCGCCGCCACCGGTTTCGTGGTGTCCCTCGTCGCCCAGTTGGTGATTGCTCCGCGCGCCGATCGGGGCGGATCGGCCCGGGTGTTACGGGCAGGGCTCGCGCTCGCGGTCGCCGGGTCGGTGGCGTTTGCTCTGGCCTCGTCGCTGTGGGCCTTCGTGGCGGCTCGCGCTCTGGTCGGGGTGAGCGTGGGAACCTTTCTTCCCGCGGCGCGAGCCCGCGCGGTGTTGATCTCGCCGGAGCGTCGCGGTGAACGCCTGGGACGCCTCGCCAGTGTCGAACTGGCCGGGTTCGTGGGTGGTCCGTTCCTCGGAGGTCTGATCGTGGACCCTCTCGGAGTGCGCACCACGTTTCTGCTTTTCGGCGGGGTCGCTCTCGCGGCGTTGTTGGCGCTGCGAGGCGGTTCGGACCCGGCAAAGTCGAGTGTCGACGCCGAGACCGAGCGAGCCATGGGGCCGAGTACTCGCGTGACACGGCATGCAGACACCACCACCCGCCCCGGTCTCGGATGGGACCTCCTCGCGCACCGAGGCATTCTGGCCGGAACGGTGTTCGCCGCCGCGATGTTCGTACCCGTGGGTGTCTTCGACGCGCTATGGGATCGCTACCTCACCGATCTCGGCGCCTCGAACGCGTTGATCGGCGTCAGTTTCGCAATGTTCGGAATTCCCTTCGTCGCCTTGGCGACCACGGGCGGCCGTCTGGCCGAACGGGTGGGACCACGACGGTGCCTACTCGCGGCCGCCGCGGTCCTGGCCCCGTTGATCGCAATCTATGGAGTTCTCGATGCCGTGATCGTGATCGTGGTGCTTGGCGCGCTCGAAGGCGCCGCCCAAGCAGTGGCCGCTCCCGCTGCGCAGTTGATGGTGGCCGCCGCGACACCTCCCGGTCGTGAAGCCGCCGCCCAGGGGCTCGCGGGTGCCGCCCAGTTGGCCATCGCCGGTCTCGTCGCAGCCGCCGCGGCGCCGGTCTATTCGGCACTGGGTCCCCTGGCGGTATTCGTGGGGGCTGCCACGGTCGTGGTGGTCCTGGTTCTCCTCGCCACTGCGCTCGGCCGCGAGCCCGACCGTGAACTCGGTCTCACCCCGGATTCTCTTGCGTCGTAGCATCCGGGGATGGAACTTTCCCAGGTGCCCCTCGCCGAGATCGACTTGTCCGCTGAAACGTTCTGGACTGCGGATCGATCCTGGCGCGAAGGCGCATTTCGCACCCTGCGCGACGAGGCCCCGTTCACGTTTCATGCCGAACGAGTGATCCCCGATGCGCCCTTTCCTCCCGGACCGGGATATTGGGCGCTGGTGCGCCATGACGACATCTGGCATGTGAGTCGCAACCCCCATCTGTTCTGCAGTGGGAAGGGTTCCAACATCGGAGATCTCCCCCAGGAGATGAACGAGTTCTTCGGGTCGATGATCAACATGGACGACCCCAAGCACTTCCGGTTGCGCTCGATCGTGTCCAAGGGTTTCACACCCAAAGAGATCCAGCGCGTCGAGGGTTATGTACGCACGACCGCGACCCGCATCGTCGACGATCTCCTCGAGCGGTTTCCCGAGCGCACCTGTGACTTCGTGTCCGAGGTCGCCGCCCCACTCCCCCTCACCGTGATCTGCGACATGATGGGAATCCCCCCTGCGGATCATCAGCAGATCTTCAACTGGACCAATGTGATCTTGGGAGTGGGTGATCCCGAATACGTGACCAGTTACGAGGACCTGATGACGGTCGCGTTCGACATGTTCGCCTACGCCCAGGCTCTCGGCGAGGACCGGGTGAAGAACCCCACCGATGACATCACCTCGGTGATGATGAACGCCGAAGTCGACGGGGAACGTTTGAGCGCCCAAGAGTTCGGCTCGTTCTTCATCTTGTTGGTCGTGGCCGGAAACGAAACGACCCGCAACGCCATCAGCCATGGCATGAAGGCGCTCACCGATCATCCCGACCAACGTCAGATCTGGTTCGACGACTTCGACACCCACACTCGCGGCGCGGTGGAAGAGATCGTGCGCTGGGCCACTCCGGTGATCCATTTTCGCCGGACCGCAACCGAGGACACCCGTATCGGTGATCAGGAGATCGCGGCCGGCGACAAGGTCGTGATGTTCTACGCCTCGGGGAACCGGGATGAGCGGGCCTTTTCGGATCCGTATCGCTTCGATGTGCGTCGAGAGCCCCATCCCGCTCAGATCGGTTATGGCGCCGGCGGACCACATTTCTGTCTGGGCGCCAACCTGGCGCGACGCGAGATCGCGGTGATGTTCGACGAGATCCGCCGCCGCATGCCCACCTTGGAGATCTCGGGGGAACCGGCCTGGTTGCAGAGCAACTTCATCAACGGCATCAAGCGCATGCCGTGTCAATGGTGAGACGAGCCTCGACCACTCGACCACCAAGCCGGATCACCAACCACGGATCAATGACAGAGCCGCCGGTCCCAACAACACGACCAGCAGGGCGGGGAAAATGCAGGTGACGAGGGGAAACAACAGTCGCACCGGCAGGGTCATGGCATGTTCCTGAGCCCGTTGACGGCGACGAACCCGTAGTACGTCGGACTGCACTTCGAGCGCATCCGCGACCGGAACCCCGAGTTCCTCGGCCTGAGCGAGCGCCGCGACCACCGCGTTGACGTCACCGAGATCCATCCGGGTAGAGAACCCCGACAGCGCCTCCGATCGCGAGGCCCCGAGTCGACGTTCCTGCACGACCCGGGACAGTTCCTCACCCAGAGCCCCTCGAGCACCCTGCGCGGCACGCACCATGGCCGCGTCGAGACCGAGACCGGCGCGTACCATGACCGCGAGTTCGTCGACGAGATCCGCGAGTTGAGCCGCGACCTCGCGCCGACGTCGCGTCACCCGTCGCGCCAAGGCCGCCTCAGGCGCCAACCATCCCACCACCGTCGCGACACCCGCGGTCACCGCCACCGGGCCGATCCCCACTGCCACTGCGAGCCCGAGCGCGACCGCTCCGGTGCCGATGGCGCTCAAGGACCGCACCCCCCACCACCGCTCCGGTGTACCCACGCCCGGCCACCAGGCGGCGTCAAGACGCTGACGTCGCCGTGACCGGTCCCGAGGCCCCAGGCGCGCGACGACGCGACCCACGGCATCGGCGAATCGACGAGACGCTCCCGGGGCCAGACGCTGACCTCGCAGATCGGTGGGCGCGGCCGTGCGAGCGGATCCGATCGCCCACCAGGCCCCCAGGATCGCGAGATTCAACGCGACCGCACCCACAAGAACCCCCCAGTCGGATGTCGCCAGATCAGACATCGGCTCCGACCTCCTTGGACACCATCCGGCGCATCCAGATCCATCCCAACCCCACCGACACACCGGCAGCCACCAGCAACAGCGGCCCCCGACCTTCACCCATCGGTTCGAAATAGTCCGGACTGACCAGAACCAACGCAAGCGCCACCAACGGCGGCAGCGCGCTCAACACGATCGCTGACATCCGACCCTCGGCGGTGAGAGCGGCCACGTCGCGGGCCAGACGCATCCGTTCGCGGGCCGTCGCGGCCACCGTGTCGAGCATGCGGGCCCCATCCCCGCCGACTTCGGCAGTGATCTCGAGCGCGGTCGCCACCCAGGCGAGATCCACACTCGCCATACGATGTGCCGAGGACCCCACGGCCTCGGCCAGATCGCGACCGAGGCGCACTTCGGCGCTGATGCGGCCCAGTTCCTCGCGCGCGACGCTGTCGAATCGGGTCACGACGTTGTCCAAGGATTGCACCAGGGAATAGCCCGCGCGTAAGGCCGTCGCAATAGTCGTGAGCACGTCGGGCAACACCATGGCGAACTGTCGCCGTCGTCGCCGGATACGACGGTCGATGACCGCGGCGACCCCGGATGCGAGCAGCAACGGCGCGAGGAGACCGACGAGTGGCGAACCGGTCAGAGCACCCAGGATGATCCCGCTCGCGGTTCCGAAGGTGACCACCGCCATGACCACCTCACCGGGGCGGATGGCGACCCCGGCAGCATCGAGAACCTCACCCAGCGATCGACGACGGCCCCACCGGGTGAGCAAGGACTCGGCTCCAGCACTGAGACGCTGCGCGATCACCGCTCGCTTGGGCACCTCATGGGTTCGCGGTCGGGTTCCCACCGCCACCACGCCTACCACGAGGGCGAGAATGATCATCACACCCCCCGCGATCACCGGCAACGTGGAGGTGTCGGTGGTGGTGACCGGTGACGACTGCGGGCTCACGAGGGTGACGGGCACCGTCGTCGAGGGGGCTGCAGGCGGTTCGGGGGGACGTCCCGGAGCACTCACCACGGGACGCTGGACCTCCTCGGATGGCTCGGTCGCGCTCGGTGACAGCGCCGCGAGGATCTGGAGGGGCGCGGCGGGCTGAGACAGATCGACCACCCGGTCGGCATCACCGGTCAATGCGACGAGTTCGTCACGATCGGTATCGAGGGTGTCGACCGCCAGGGCCCACACGGGGATCTCGCGAGAGCTCAGGACGTTCACGACCTCGCGCAGTCCGGCACCGTTGCCCGAGTCGCCACCATCGGCGATCACGACCATGCGACCCGAGCTGACCTCGTCGAGAGTCGACACTCCGAGCAGAACGGCCTCATGCAACGCCGTCGTTCCCCCGGGGGACAGCCGTTCGAGTTCCGCGAGCAGATCGTCGCGTGGCGCTCCCGGGGTCGCGAGTAGGCGGGCATCTCCCTGAACGGCGATGAGCGCGACTGGGATCGAGGCGTCGAGTCCCTCGAGGATCACCCGGGTCGCGTCCTGGATGTCTGCGAAGGTCGACACCGACACGCTCGCTGAGGCGTCCACGACGATCACGACCGGTGATGTGTCGTCGATCTCGGTCGTGACGTCCCGCTGGCGTACGCCGATTCGAGTCGGTGCCGGGGTCGAGGCCCCGTTGCGTACCAGCATGTTCGTCACCAGCGTGTTCATCGTCGACGCCGTCACCAATGGGCCGCCACCGGGCCGACGAGCATCTCGCTCGGTAACTCGAAACCGGCCTCCCCCAAACGGGTGGCGCATCCGGGCCGGACCCCGGTGGGAACGAGACGTCGCTCGCCGTCCACGACATAGAGATCGCTCGTGGTGATCGTGGCACCTTCGAGACCCCCGACCTCGGTGACCTGGGAGATACCGCGATGACCGTCTCGCCATCGTCGGACGTGAACGATCAGATCGATGGCCGCCGCGATCTGTTCCCTGATGGCGCGGCTCGGCAGATCCAACCCGGCCATCAACACCATCGTCTCGAGTCGCGACAAGGCATCGCGAGGGCTGTTGCAATGCACCGTGGACAACGACCCGTCGTGACCGGTGTTCATCGCCTGCAACATGTCCAGGGCTTCACCCCCGCGCACCTCACCCACCACGATGCGGTCGGGACGCATCCGCAACGCATTACGCACGAGGTCCCGCACGGTGACCTCACCGACTCCTTCGAGGTTGGGCGGCCGGCTCTCGAGGCGCACCACATGGTCCTGGAGCAGGCGAAGCTCCACCGCGTCCTCGATCGTGACGATCCGTTCATCGAAGGGAACGAATCCAGACAAGATGTTCAACAACGTGGTCTTTCCCGTTCCGGTCCCGCCCGAGATCACCACGTTGAGCCCGGTCGCGACCGCGGCGTGCAAGAACTCCGCCACCGCCGGGGTCGCGGCTCCCGAGGACACCAGATCCTCGATCGAGAGCACCTCGCGTGAGAACTTGCGAATCGTCAGGGCGGGACCATCCACGGACAGGGGCGGGATGATCGCATTGACCCGGGACCCGTCGGGCAGTCGAGCATCGACCAGAGGCGATGCCTCGTCGATTCGACGGCCGAGCGGCGACACGATCCGATCGATGACCCGTCGCAGATGAGCATCGGACGCGAAGGCGGCATCGAGGGCTTCGATCCGACCGCCGCGTTCCACGAACAGCTGCATCGCGCCGTTGACCATGATCTCGGTGATTCCCGGATCGGCGAGCAACGGTTCGAGCGGTCCGAGACCGATCACATCGTCGACGAGATCCTCCACGAGTCGGGTGCGTTCGACTCCGACCGGCGCAGCTGGGTCCGCAGCCACGAGCGTGTCGATCTCGCGCCGTACCGCACCGGCGAGAGACTCCGGCGCCTCCCCGAGCAACCGGCCCCCGAGGCGCTCGATGACCCCGGCATGCACTCGGGATCGCAGTCCCGGATCGATCATGACGCCACCTCGCTCAGGTTGGTCACCACTCCCGATACCCCGAAGATCTCCGCTGAGGTTCGCGGGCGTCCACCGCTGATATCGGTGTCGGGGTCCTGGCCGATCAACCAGATATCGCCGTTCACGGCTGCGTGCACAAGTACTTCGGCCTGGGCGGTGGTCACCGCCATGGTCACGAGAAGATCATCGCGAACGGCCTCGGTGACGCCAGGTGCTCCCGTGGTTCCGATGAGGTCACCATCGCTGCCTTCCGACCCATCAGAAGGGTTGCCGTTCGCGAACAGTCCGACGCGTTCGCGATCCGCCGAACCGGCCGCGACCGCGGTGACGAGCAGACGATGCGCCACGATCCGAGAGGTCGCCACGGCGAGATCGTCGCCCGATAGCGACACCGCCACCGCCACCAGATCGCCCGGTGTGAGCGTCCCACCCAACGCTCGTTGCGGGTCGAGAGACACGGTGATCTCTCCGAGTCCCTCGGGCACCTCGACACGAGTCAGAGCGTCGGGGACCACGAGACGGTCGAGCAGCACCTGATCGCCCGGGAACAGATCCACTCCCACGACTCGTCCCCTCAGCGCCGGATCGTTCACCTCGTCGAGGGAGACCAGGGCTCGGGACTGCACCAAGTCGGTGGGAATCTCGACCACCTCCACACGTCGAGTGAGTCCGGCCAGATCGGAGCCGCGCTCGACCGCTTCGGTGACCATCACCACCGGTGAGGTCGCGACCACCACCGCATCGTCCTGGGTGGCGTTCACCGCAGCGACGAGGAGTGCCGTTCCGAGTCCAGCGAGAATGATGGCGAGCAGAATCACGGCGCGACGGCGTCGGTCCATGAGGATCTCCTTGGGGTTCGGGGACTGATCATGTCCATGGGTGGATTCGTCGGTATCGAGGCGAGGGCAGGGTCGACGCCACCGGGTCGAGGAGGCAGCCATCGGGTCGGGGAGAGAAGGTCGTCATGGATGTCACCCCACCAGCCGCACGATTCGCGCCCCGTAGTCGTCACCACCGAAGCCTCCGCCGGTGACCGTCACGGTGGTGAAACGGGCCTTGAGACAACTCCTGCTGTTTCCTCGTCGCCCAGGGCACCGATACTTCTTCGGCCAGGTCTCACCGGGAAACCGGTAGGCGAGAATCTCGAGACCGGCGAGACCCACCACGCGATACTCCCCACCCGCTCCCTGTCCCCGCTCGGCGTCGTAGAGCACGATCGTCACCGGTTCGTTGCGCCACCGGATCAGATCGGTCCGACAGTCCTTATCAGGCGAGGCCCCAGGATCAGCGCTCACCCAGTCCCCCACGGTCACATCGACGCGGCAGCCCGAGGACGCGAGCCATCCGAAGCCTCCGGGGAGATCGGCCCCCGAGGTCGACGCGATACACGTCTGGGTGTCATCGCTGCCGACCCCATGAAAGGTGATCACCTTCGATCCGGAGGGAACGATGCCCGCGGCTGCATCCCCACCGAGAGCCTGGAACTCACACAACGACACCGCCAAGGGAGCGACCCGACCCGATCCAGCCGGTCCCCAGGCGGCGGTCGCCGACCGGTTGAGGGTGGCGCCGGTGAGTGCGTCCATGATCGGCGCGAGCCGAAACCGCACCTCGTCACCACCATCAGGTGTGGCGGTCCGGGTGCGAACGTGAACCCATCCGGTGACCTCGGACGACTCGGGTCCGGTGTCGGAGGAACAGGTGGGTAGACCCGGCCCGTCGCCACAGACCTCGACCACCGTCATCGCCCCATCGGGATCGTTACGCCGCGCGTAGAGGCCCGCGGTCACCCCAGCTGGAGCGCAATCACCCTCGATGCAGTCCACGGCCACCGCCAACGCGGCGGCCTCGGCACCGTTGCGTAAGCGTTGACCTTCCACCTGAGCGGCTCCGAGATCCACCACGAGCGCTCCGACTCCCACCAGCGCGATGATCACCACCGCCACGATGGTCACGATCCCGCCACGATCTGACGGCGCTCGCATCCCTGGCGCCGTGACCCTCGAGTCCCGTCGAACCTGTCGAGACCCCGGTCCGGTGCGTCCCTGTCGCGCCCTTCGACGCGGTGTCGACTCCGCAACCATCACACCTCGCAGCGCATACGAGCCGTCGCGGACCAGTCCCGCTCCCCGATGTCGACGAAAGGAATCCGCCAGCGATGCCGCGCCGTCACCGTGACCACCGCATCCCCACCGTCACCGTCGCATCCCGATTGCACGATTCCCACCACCTCGGCCGGACCCGCGGTCGCCCGGGCCGCCTGTTCGACCTCGGATGCACTCCCCCCGAGAGCGAGGACCCGGGCCCCGTCGCGAGCCGCTCCTTGTAGAGCGACCTGGGCGGCCAGAACCCGCCCGGCTTCGACGATGCCCACGAGGAGCACCACCAACACGGGCAGGACGATCGCGAGTTCGACCAATGCGGCCCCGCGATCGCCCCGCTCGTGCCTACTGCGCCGTAGCCGTGGGGATCGAGACACCCCGGACAGGGGAGACCGGGGTGTCCCAACCATCACAGACTTCCGGCGAGATCGTTGAAGAAGGTCGACAGGGCGTCACCGAACACGGTGGCACCCACGACGACGACCAGAGCGATGACCGAGACGATCAGGCCGTACTCGACCATCGTCGCTCCCCGATCCGACCCCTCCGCATCCGGCTCGGGAGATCGAGTTGCGATGTAACTGTGGAGAAAGGCGAGAAACTGTGCCACGAGGGCCTCCTTGAAGTTGTCTGTACCGGCGACGGCCGCCCCCGTGGCTCCACGGGCGTCGCAGCGACCGAGACCGTCTCGACCGCCGGACGGCACCCTGTTCGACGCCCCCGTTGCCTCCTAGCGACCCATGGGCCATGGCCCCGTGGTCCTTGGGCCGTGATCACCGAGGTGCGAATGGCATGCTGGGGCGATGGACCAACTCGGCTTCGACTCCACGATCCACGATGTGATCGCCGCGATGGGCCCAGCTGCGACGACCACCGGCCGCCGGATCCTCGTCACCGGGGCCTCCACCGGTTTGGGTGAGCGCACCACGGCCGCGTTCGCCTCCCAGGGTGCCCATGTCCTCATGGCGGTTCGTGACCGCGGTCGTGGAGAGGCCGCTATCGCTCGCCTCGCCGATGAGGGCATTCCCAGCGAACGCCTCGAGCTCGTGGCGTTGGACCTCGAGTCCCTCGCGTCGATCCGCCGCTGCGCATCCGATGTTCTCGAGCGCGGCGATCTCGATCTCTTCGTCGCGAATGCCGGGATCATGGCCTGTCCCGAGGGTCGGACCACCGACGGTTTCGAACGCCAGATGGGAACCAACCATCTCGGCCACCATCTCCTGGCCTCGCTCCTGGCCGACGCCTTGGCCACCGGAGCCCAACGCCGGGGCGAACCGAGCCGAATCGTGTCGCTCAGTTCGCGTGGCCATGTGCTGGGTGACGTGGATCTCGACGA
>CAYYHU010000008.1:53518-64014 GCA_964471865.1 uncultured Ilumatobacteraceae bacterium
GAATCGTGTCGCTCAGTTCGCGTGGCCATGTGCTGGGTGACGTGGATCTCGACGACGTCACCGCGACCCGGGCGCCCTATGACCCCTTCGAGGCCTACGGCGCATCCAAGACCGCCAACATCTTGTTCGCTCTCGAGGCCGATCGGCGTCTTGCCGAGCGCGGAATCCGAGCGTTCTCGGTGCACCCGGGTGGGATCCGCACCGAACTGGGACGCCATATGACGCCCGAGTTGATCTCCCGATTGATGGCCACCATGGGTACCGATGGCGGCATCCGTTGGAAGACCCCGGATCAAGGAGCCGCCACCACGGTCTGGGCCTCGTTGGATCCGGATCTGGTCGCACCGGGAAGCGACCGTGGCGGTAGTTACTGCGAGGATTGTGGCATCGCGCCCGTCACCGAGGACGACTCGGCCTCCACCGGAGTCGCTCCCCGAGCTGTGGACCCCGAGCGCGCCGCTCGACTCTGGGAGATCTCTGATGTCCTCGTGGGCGCAGGCGGGAACTGACGGATCGATCCATGCGTCTCGTCGTCGCTCGATGCAGTGTCACCTATCAGGGCCGTCTCGACGCCTACCTCCCCGAAGCCGTTCGCCTCATCATGGTGAAGGCCGATGGGTGCGTCGCCATCCATGCCGATGGCGGCGCGTACAAGCCTCTCAACTGGATGAACGCCCCGAACATCCTGGATGCCGAGCCCGATGTGTGGACGGTGAGCAACCCGAAAGGTGAAACACTCACGATCACGTTGCACGAGGTGCTCTCCGATGTCGAACATCATTTCGGGGACGACCCCGGTCTCACCAAGGATGGAGTGGAGGCTCATCTCCAAGAGCTTCTCGCGCTTCATCCCCACACGATCGAAGAGGGTCTTGAACTCATCCGACGCGAGTACCCGACGGCGATCGGCCCCGTGGACCTGGTGTGTCGAGACCCCGAGGGTGCCTTCGTGGCCATCGAGGTGAAACGGCGCGGGGAGATCGACGGGGTCGAACAACTCTGCCGCTATCTCGAACGTCTCCGGTCCGACTCCTCGCTCGGCGAGGTTCGAGGAGTGTTCGTCGCCCAACAGGTCCGGCCCCAGGCTCGCGTGCTCGCGGATGCTCGTGGTGTCTCGTGGCGCGAAGTCGACTACGACGCGCTACGAGGTCTCGACACCGGCGAATGGCGGCTGTTTTGATCCGGGTCCCGCGACGGACCACCGATCATCGGGTGCCGGCCCCCTATCCTCAACGAGTCCCGTTCACCCCACGATCCGCGCCTCAGGAGTCGCCGTGGCATCCGGTCCCGTCCGTTTGATCATCGCTGCGTCCCCCGTCCATGGACGAGGGGTGTTCACCAAGGACCCGATCGCGGCGGGCAGCCTCTTAGAGCGCTGTCCGATGATGTATCTCGAACCCGAGGACACGCCCTCGGGTGGAACCCTGATGGATTATGTGTTCGACGGTGGTGAAGGTTCCTGGCTGGCTCTGGGTCTCACGAGCCTGGTCAACCATGCTGACGAACCCAATGCCGAGGTCGAAACCGACGAGGATCAACAAGTCATCCGACTGCGCGCGATTCGTGACATCGCGGCCGGGGAGGAACTCTTCATCCACTACGGCGAGTCGTATTTCGTGGACCGCGGCTACGACCAAAGCGATGGTGAGGACACCGTGGTCGAGGACGAGGGCCTCGAGCCGGAGCCCGAGCCCGAGGAGCCCGCGTCCGAGGAGCCCGAGATCAGGCCCACCGGATCCCTGTCCGCGGATCCTCATCGATCGCCCCGGGCGGCGCCTCGCCCTCAGCCTCCTGAACGCAACCCGAATCGCGCACCTGCAGGTCGCCGGCTGTTTTGACGCGACCTGCGGGCGGGCACGCCGATGGCCATCACACTCGGAAGCGGCAACCGCCCTGATCGAGCACCACCCGGTCGCCCACCGAGGTCGTGAACACGGCCTCGCCCGCACCGGTTTCCCAGATCGAGATCCTCAGGGTCTCTCCGGGCAGGACCGGGGACGAAAAGCGCCCCTCGATATGGCCAAAGCGCGCCGGATCGGACCCACACAGCGAATGCAAAAGGGCCCGGCCGGTGAAGCCGTAGGTGCACAGCCCATGCAGGATCGGACGATCGAAACCCCCCATGGCTGCGAAAGCCGGATCGCTGTGCAGCGGGTTGCGGTCCCCCGACAACCGATAGACGAGAGCCTGATCTGGTGAGGTCTCGTACTCGACCACATGGTCGGGTTCACGCGCCGGAGGCTCGTTCATCGGTCCGCTCGGACCCCGCTCACCTCCGAAACCGCCCTCGCCGCGAATGAAGGCCGAGGACCGGGCCGTGTAGAGGGCTTCCCCGTCGACACCCGTGGCCACGGTGTCCACCACGACCACGGCGGCTTTGCCCTTGTCGTAGATCGCGGCGATCTCCCCCACGACCACTGCTGAGCCCTCGGGGGGGAGCTCACGATGAAGGGTGACGGCCTGTTGGCCATGGACCAGCATCGCCGGGTTGAACGTGCCGATCTCGGCCATGGGACTGGTGCGGCGGCCGGCACCGATGACCACTGGCATCGTCGGCAAGGCTCGCTGGGGCACATCCTGGGTGTTTTCGGTGGTGAAGGCGAGTTCCTCCACTCCCGCCCCGACACCCACCGCGTACAGCAGCGAGTCCTTGGACGTCCATGACACCTCGACCGGCTCGGTCCGGGTGCCCACGGCTGCAGGATTGATCGGCATGTTCCCCCCTGATGGGTTCAGGCATCCACGTGGATGCGATGTCGAGTTCGTCGAGATGGCGATCGCGAAGCTCAGGGCTTCTGGGGCGGATGTCCCGGTTCGCCGTCCATTCCGGCATTGGGTCGGGTCTGAGTGAGCAGTCCCTCCACGGCGGGTCCCATCGCCGTGGGATCATCGATGGGCGCGATCCGAGGACCCCGGGTCCATCCCTCAGCGATCGCCAGCACGCCACCAGAGGCTTCGAAGACTCGTCCGGTCACCCCTGCGGACTCACTCGAGCACAGCCAGGTCACGATCGGGGCGATCCACCGAGGCGACATCCTTTCGCGATCCTCATCGCTTTGTGAGGGCATGAGCCCTTCGGTCATCCGGGTGAGCGCACCCGGTGCCACGGCGTTCACCGTGATGCCATAGCGCGCCAATTCGAGCGCCGAGATGATCGTGAACGTGGCGATACCGGCCTTGGCGGCGCCGTAGTTCGTCTGCCCGGGATTGCCATAGATGCCCGACACCGAGGTCGTGTTGATGATGCGCGCATCGACCTCGTGTCCGGCTTTGGAACGATCCCGCCAGTACTCGGCTGCGAAATGGGCGGGAGCGAACGTGCCTTTGAGATGGACGTTGATGACGGCATCCCATTCGGCCTCGGTCATGTTGACCATCATCCGGTCGCGCAGGATGCCGGCATTGTTGACCAGGGCATGCAGATCACCGAAGGTGTCGATCGCAGTACGGATCAGACGTTGGGCACCCTCCCAGTCCGCGACGTTGTCACCGTTCGCGACCGCTTCTCCGCCGGCGGCCCGGATCTCGGCGACCACGGACTCTGCGGGACTCTGATCGGTTCCGGTGCCGTCCATCGACCCACCGAGATCGTTCACGACCACTTTGGCACCGTGTTCGGCGAGCATCAGTGCATGCTCCCGACCGATCCCCCGACCGGCTCCGGTCACGATCACCACTCGGCCCTGACACAACGTCGACATCTGTCATCCTCCTTCGGGGTCGTCCCGCCGAAGCGACGTTAGCCTCCGAGGGGTCATGACCACGTCTGAGACGACCGCCGAGGAACCCCTCACCGAGGCGCCGGTGGCGCCCACTGTCGTGACGGCGCAGGTTCTCGTCATCGGCGGCGGTCCCAGTGGTGCTGCAGCGGCGATCGAACTCGCACGACGAGGTGTCGACGTCGTCGTCGTCGACAAGGCGAGGTTCCCCCGCGACAAGTGTTGCGGCGACGGACTCACCACATTGGCGCTGCGCCATCTCGACGCGCTCGGAGTCGATCTCGAAGGACTCGACCGCCTCGGATCGGTCGAGGGTGCCTGGTTGCGATCCCCCACCGGGCGCGAGGTCGAAGTCCGTCTCCCCGCGGGCCGCGGTCGTTATGCCGCGGTTGCGCCCCGGATGGATCTCGACGCGACGATCCTCGAGACAGCACGACGAGCCGGAGCCCGAATCCACACCGGATGTGGCTTTGCCGGTCTGGATCCCGCGGCGCCCGGAGAGGTCCGGGTCCGCATCGAGGGACTGGGAACCGTGTCGACTCGCTTCGTCATCGCGGCCGATGGCATGTGGTCGCCGGTGCGGCGGGCCCTGGGGCTGACCGAACCCGACTATCGCGGTGAATGGCATGCGTTTCGCCAATACGCATCCCAGGTCACCGGTACAGCGGCATCGCGTCTGCACGTCTGGTTCGATGCCGATCTGTTGCCGGGCTACGCCTGGTCGTTTCCGCTGCCCGATGGCCGAGCCAACATCGGTTTCGGGGTTCTGCGCGATGGTGAACGCCGCATCCAGGACATGGCCAGGTTGTGGAGTGATCTGTGGGAGCGCGATCACGTACGCACGGCCATGGGACCCGATGCGGTCCTCGAAGGTCGCCACACCGCATGGCCGATTCCCGCCCGCATCGACGAGGCCGTCGTCGCGACAGGCCGGTTCCTGTTCGTGGGCGATGCGGCTCGAGCCACAGATCTTTTGACCGGTGAAGGCATCGGACAGGCCCTCCTCACCGGGGTCGAAGCCGCTCGGGCGATCCTTGATTCCGGTGGCGCCGACGCCGCCGAGGCCGCGGTGCGAGACCGGTATCGCTCAGCCGTTCGCCATCACCTCCACGCCGATCATCGGATGTCTCGGGTTCTGGGTCGGGTGCTCGCGTGTCGTTGGGGCGCTCGGGGCGCGATCGGGTTGCTGGCTCGGGTGAGCGAGACCAATCGCACCCGGTTCGCGCGCTGGATGTTCGAAGACGAACCACGAGCCGTCGTGCTGACGCCCTCGCGCTGGCATCGCGACTTCCTCGATCTCGATGGCGTCGGGTCGAGCACCTCGCCATCGCTGTCCTGATTCGACCTGGTCACGACCCCGGCTGGATCCCCCGGGCCTCGGGCGGGACCCGAGGACTCGGATACGGTGCGCCCATGCGCACTCGACTCACCGAACTTCTCGATATCGAGTATCCGATCATGCTCGCCGGGATGGGCGGCGTCTCGTATCACGAACTCGTCGCCGCGGTCAGCGAGGCCGGAGGTATCGGAACCTTTGGTGCCTCCACGATGGGAGCGGGAGAACTCGCGTCCGAGATCGACGCGCTCAAGGGCCTCACGACCAAACCCTTTGGGGTGGATCTCCTCACCGCCGTACCTGGACAACTCGAACGGGATGTCGCCACGGTGATCGCCTCGGGAGCGCGGATCTTCGTCGCCGGGCTCGGCGTCCCCCGTGACATCATCGACGAGTTGCACCGCCACCAGATCCTCGTCGGATCGATGTGTGGCAAGGTCCGCCACGCTCTCGCCGCCGTCGCGAGTGGCTGTGATTTCGTGGTCGCGCAGGGCACCGAAGGGGGCGGACACACCGGAACCGTGGCCACGATGGCCCTGGTCCCCCAGGTCGTGGACGCGGTCGGAGACCAGATCCCCGTCGTTGCGGCAGGTGGTCTCTTCGACGGCCGAGGTCTCGCGGCGTCGTTGGCTCTGGGTGCTGACGGAGTGTGGATCGGCACCCGGTTCATCGCCACTCCTGAAGCCCGTGCCGTCCGCGGCTACAAAGAGACCCTCGTCGCGAGTCCAGAGGATGCCACGGTGATCTCGCGGGCCTTCACCGGCAAGACCTGTCGCGTCGTGCGCAACGACTGGACCCAACATTTCGAATCCCATCCCGAGGAACTCAAACCCTTCCCCGATCAAGCCATCGCCTCGATGAAGGCCGGAGCCAACCATCTCGGTGCGCCCAGTGACACCGACGTGGATGTCTCGCGTGAATTCATGCCCTGTGGCCAGGGGGTGGGTGCGATCGCGGATCTGCGGCCCGCGGGTGAGATCGTGGCGTCGATCATGACCGAGGCGATCAGCGCTATCGAACGCCTCGGCGCGCTGTCTCGTTGAGCGTCCTCGGGCGCGAAGATGGTGGGGCTCACCCCTCATCGAGTCGTATCTCGTGATCTGTTCGGCCGGTGTCCCGCCCCCGGGTCCCTGCCGGCTGTATGGAATCACTCGACACCCGAAAGACGCTCATGACGACTCCGTTCCCGACCGACGAACCCGTTGAGCTGGCCGCCGAGTCGCCGACTGTCGACACCGACGGGAACGTCGCCGAGATGACGCCTGATGCCGCGACGGTGGCGCTCGAGGCGGTGCAGTGGGAGCTGCGACGCGTCGTGGTGGGTCAGCGCCGCCTGCTGGAACGTCTGACCGTGGGACTCGTCGCGAACGGGCATTGTCTGTTGGAAAGCGTTCCCGGTCTTGCGAAGACCCTTGCAGCGGAAACGCTAGCCCGCGCCGTGGGGGGAACCTTCGCCCGCATCCAGTTCACGCCCGATCTGTTGCCCTCCGACATCGTGGGCACCCGGATCTATCGACCCTCGGGAGAGACCTTCGACGTCGAACTCGGACCCGTCTTCGTCAACTTGGTGCTCGCCGATGAGATCAACCGGGCTCCGGCCAAGGTCCAATCCGCATTGCTCGAAGTCATGGCGGAACATCAGGTCAGCCTGGGAGGTGTCACCTATCCGGTTCCCGAACCTTTCTTCGTGATCGCCACTCAGAACCCTCTCGAATCCGAAGGCGTCTATCAACTCCCGGACGCGCAACGGGACCGGTTCATGATGAAAATCGTGATGGACCATCCGTCCGCGGCCGAGGAACTCGCGATCGTGGAACGCATGTCGGTGCGGGTGCCCGAGGTCCGACCCGCCATCGGGGTCGAGGATCTCGCGGCGATTCAACGCTGTGCTCAGAACGTCACCGTGGACACCATGGTCGCTCGCTACGCCGTCGATCTCGTCCAAGCGAGTCGCCATCCCGCCCATTACGGGCTCGCCGACCTCGCCCCGGTGATCGCATTGGGTGCCAGCCCCCGAGCCACCCTCGCGCTGGTTCGCGGCGCCCGAGCTCTGGCCCTAGTGCGCGGTCGAGGCCACGCCACCACTCAGGACGTGTTCGACCTCGCCCCCGAGGTTCTGCGCCACCGACTCGTGTTGACCTACGACGCATTGGCCAAGGATCTGACCCCCGATCATGCCGTGCAGAGATTGCTCGGCGGCGTTCCCGCTCCCCGAGGGTGACTGGTGCCCCGAGGACGAGCGACACCCGGTGACGATGCGCCCGTCGTGGACGCGGCGACCATCGCGCAACGTGTTCGTCTCCTCGAGTTGACCGTTCAAGGCCGGGTGGACGGGATCCTGCACGGTCACCACCAAGGACTCGTACCCGGTCAGGGATCCGAACCCGGTGAGGCCCGGGGGTATGAACCCGGAGACGATGTACGCCGTATCGACTGGAATGCCACGGCCCGCACCGGCATGGTCCATGTTCGTGATCAGGTCGCTGATCGAGCGCTCGATGCGTGGATCGTTCTCGACGCGTCGGCGACCCTGCGCTTTGGAACCGCCCTGACGACCAAGGATGACGTCGCGGTGTCCACCGCTGCGGCGATCGGTTTTCTCACCGCCCGGCACCGCAATCGCATCGGAGCGATGATCGTGTCGGGATCCCATATCGACGTGATCCCACCTCGTCCCGGACGCGATCAGATCCGGGCGATCCTCTCCCGCATGATCACAGCTGTCGCGAGCCCTCCGACCGAGGTCAGCGCGCTCGCGACGGCGCTGCGCGATCTGGCAGCGATCGCTCGACGTCGAGGTTTCGTCGCGGTGATCTCGGACTTCTTGGCACCGGACTGGGCGGGGCCGATCACCGTGCTCGGACGTCGTCATGAACTCCTCGCGGTCGAAGTGCTCGACCCTCGAGAAGAAGAGCTCAGCCCGTGGGGTCAAATGACGCTGCGGGATCCGGCGACCGGGCGACGCCGCGAGGTGCGCCTCACCCCTGAGCTCTGTCGGCGGTATCGCGAGGCCGCTCAGGCGCAGCGAACATCGATTCGCGATGCACTGTCGCGCTCGGGCGCCAGCCATCTGCTGATCCGTACCGATACCGACTGGATCGCGAGCGTGGTGGGTCATGTGACGAAACGTCCTCATCAGGGTCTCGCACGCGTCCTGGCGGGTCTGTGAGATGGCCATGATCGCCATCGATTTCCTCGACCCTCAACGCCTATGGCTGCTACTCGCGATACCGGTTCTGATCGCGGTCTATGGGCTCGCTCAGCGCAGCCGCCGCCGTCGGACCGTCGAGTTCACCAACCTCGATCTCTTGGAGCGGGTAGCACCTCGACGTCCCGGTTGGCGACGCCATGTCATCGCCGCCGTCCAGCTTCTCGGGCTCGTCGCTGGCATCATCGCGTTGGCTCGTCCGTATGAGGCCCGCGAGGTCGCAACCGAGGTCTCGGGTCGGGTTGCGATCGTGTTCGACGTATCGCTGTCGATGATGGCGACCGATGTCGCTCCATCCCGCCTCGAAGCCGCCCAAAGAGCGGCGATCGAGTTCGTCGAGACCGTGGACCCCAACGTCGCGCTGGCGCTCGTGGCATTCTCGGGTCAGGTCAACGTGCTGAGCCCGCCCACGACGAACCACGATGCGATCCGGGCGGGTATCGACTCCTTGGCCCTGGGCCAAGGAACCGCGATCGGTGATGCTCTGAGCGCGGCGGTGGACGTGGTCGTCGGTGCCACGTCGGTGGAGGGAACCGCACCGCGACGCGTGGGTGAGGATGAGATCCCGGGGGTGATCATCTTGTTGTCCGATGGCACCACCACCGTCGGCACGCCGACATCACAAGGCGCTGCTGCGGCAGTGGAGGCCGGAATTCCGGTGTCCACGATCGCCTTCGGGACCGCTGCGGGCATCGTGTTCCTTCCCGAGACCGGTGAGACCGTTCCGGTTCCCGTGGATACCGTCGAGTTGGCTGCGGTCGCCGAAGCGACGGGGGGCGAGGCCTATCGAGCCTCGAACGCCCAAGCGCTCGCGGAGGCCTACTCGGCGATCGAGGAACGCCTCGTGACCACGCTCGGTGACACCATCGAGGTTCCCGAGGAACAGACCTGGGCTTGGGTGCTGGCCTCACTGGCGCTCTTGGCAGGAGGCTGGGTACTCGGGCTGTGGTGGATCCGCTCGGCAGTGTGATCCCACCGATCCCGCGATGACGCGATCGATCACCGCCTCGTCGATGGGTGATGATGGCGTGCTACGAACCAGTCATGGCCAGCGACGCGACCTATGACCCGTTCGACCCCGAGGTGCTCGCGGATCCGATCGGCACCTTTCGCGATCTCCTCGCCACGTGCCCAGTCCCCCATCACGGCGGCTTCGATCCTCCGTTTTGGTCGCTGACGCGCTTCGAGGACGTCGCCACGGCGCTGCGTGACACCCGCACCTGGTCGAGCCTGCACGGCCAGGGACCTCGCTTCACATCTCAGGGCGGGCTCTTCACCGATCCCCCGGAACACACGGCGTTTCGACGCCTCCTCCAAAAGGCGTTCACCCCGAAGGCGGTGGCCGATCTCGAGCCGTTCATCGAGACCCTTGCTCAAGACCTCGTCGCGGGGATCCGCGATCGCGGCCGAGCCGATCTCCATCATGAAGTCGCTTATCCGGTACCGACCATCACCATCGCCACGATGATGGGGGTACCGCCCGAGGACCGAGCCCAGTTCAAGACATGGTCCGATGCCTCCGTGGCTCGACTGGGAAGCCAGGATCCCCTCGCCCATGACGAGGACCTCAAGGCACTCCATTCCTACCTTCTCGCACACATCAAGCATCGCCGCCAACTGCTCGCCGATGGCGAACCCCTCCCCGATGACCTGATCTCGGGTCTGGTGCGCGCCGAGGACGAAGGGGCCATGCTCACTCCCGGCGAGATCCTCGGTTCCTGTGTGCAGTTGCTCGTCGGCGGCAACGAGACCACCACGTCTTTGATCACCAATGCGCTCTGGCGTCTTATGCAACGACCCGTGTTGATGGAACGCGTCCAAGCCGATCTCGACTTGGTGGATCCCCTAATCGAAGAGAGTTTGCGCTATGACGCACCCGTCTTGGGGTTGTTTCGCACGACCACCTGCCCCATCGAGATGCACGGTGTCCAGATTCCCGCCGAGGCCAAAGTGATGATGCTCTATGGCGCCGCCAATCACGACCCCGAGGCGTTTTCGAATCCCGAAGTCTTCGACCTCGATCGCGACCCCTCCGAAGTACGCCGACAACTTGCGTTCGGTGCCGGACCTCACTACTGCCTGGGTGCTCCGCTAGCACGCCTCGAGGCGCGTCACACGTTGCGAGCCATCCTCGGGGGCCTGCCGGGGCTACGAGCCGACGGCCCGAGCGAGCGCGTCGTACCTTTCTTCCTGTGGGGACGCCGCACCCTGCCGGCCGCTTGGGACGTGTGAC
>CAYYHU010000009.1:0-3879 GCA_964471865.1 uncultured Ilumatobacteraceae bacterium
CCGATGTCGATGTCTCCGTCGAAGCCTCGGGTATCCCTTGGTCCGCTCGTCGCTCCGCGACCTGCCAGACGCCACCGGCGAGCATCGCCGGAATCAGGCATACCCCGAAGAGGACTGCGACGGGATGGCGTGCTCGTCGCCGCGACCCCGGCGGTCGAGGCGTCATCGCGCTCGGTTCCGCATGGAGATCTCGATCGACCACGTCTCCATGCTGCCTGATGAAGCGGGCACGTGCACTTCCGGCGACTGGTCAGCCCGGGGTTGCAGCTCAGATTCGCCGGGAGCGGTACTGCGCGTCACGCCAGAGATGACCCAATGCGGTCACGGCCCGGTTGGCACTGCCGTAGCAGAGCCGCCCCGTCGCTCGGACCGTGGCCGGACCAGGGTTGTCGGGATCGGCCACTGAGAGTTCAGTCGCAGTGAGCACCGGCTTGTCGAATTCACGCGACAACTCGTCGGCCGCCTCGGCGAAACGAGCATCCTGGCGCTCGTGATAGGCCACGATTCGGTCCAGGCCATGGTCGGGATAGAAGCGCCCTTCTTTCATGAGACGGGCTTGGTTCGATTGGATTCCCAGGCCCAGATACACCACTGCATGAACCTCGGGATGCGACACGATGGCCCGCATCACCGCTGGAATCGTGTCGCGGGTCTCGCCGCCGGCGCAGTCGACGGGGTTGTTGCGGCTCCATCGTGGCGGCAGGAGTTCATCGATCGTGGCTCGCAGATCGTCCGGAAGCGGGAGCAGCCGTAACGATCGGTCACGGGTGATGGCATCAGCGGTCACCACTCCCCATCCACCTGCGGTGGTGAGCACCACGGTGTTGGATCCTCGAGGAACCGGTTGGGTCGCGAAGGTCGCCGCGGCTTCGAAGGCCTCTTCGACGGTCGCTGCTCGGGTGATCCCGACCGCTCGGCACCATCCATCGAACACCTTGTCATTGGCGGCCAGAGCACCGGTGTGGCTGGCAGCTGCGCGCGCTCCTCCTTCGGTGGCACCGCCTTTGACAAGGACCAGCGGTTTACGAGCGGCTGCCTGTCCGAGACGTTCCATCAGATCCCGGCCATCGGTGATGCCTTCGACATAGGCGAGACCGACCGCAGTCTCGGGATCGTCGGCATAGAAGTCGAGGTAATCCGCGACGCTGACCGCAGCCGCATTACCAGCCGATACCGCTCGCGAAATTCCCACGCCGGTGGCTCGCGACCAGTTCAAGAAGCTCGAGACGAAGTTCCCGCTCTGGCTCGCCACGCCGATACGCCCAGCCGGCGGATACGGCGCCACGATCTGAGCGCACAGTTGGGCCGGGGTGCTGACCACACCCTGACCGTTGGGACCGGCCAGAAGGATGCCGAGTTCATCGGCGAGCGCGACCAACTCCGCCTCGGCGCGTCGACCTTCCTCCCCGGCCTCGCCATATCCCGCCGAGGTCAAGAACGCCGCCCGGATCCCCTTGGCGGCACAGGCCCGCAACAGTTCGGGATTGGCCGACGCCGGTGTGCACACGAAGACCAGATCGCATTCACCCGCCGGGAGTTGTTCGATCTCGGTGAGGGTGCGGATACCCAGGACCTCTTCGCCCTGGCGGTTGGTGCCATAGAGCGCGCCCGGATAGCCGCTGGCGAGCATGTTGTGAAGCGAGACGAAGCCGAACTTTCCCGGGTGAGTCGACGCGCCGGCGACGACCACGCCACGGGGTTCGAACAAGGCCCGAAAGGCCTCATGTGATGGCCGGGGCCGAACCGTGGCCGATTCCGTGGACGGTGAGGTCGAGATCTCCACGAGGGCATCGACGGCCACCACGTCGCCGGCCGAATCCACGATGAGCGGGTTGATGTCGACGCTGGCGATATCGGCTCGCTCCTCAGCGACCCGAGACAGTCCCGTCAACACCGCGATGAGCGAATCACGCCGCACCGCAGCGTCGCCACGCACCTCACCGAGCAACGCCTGAGTTGCCAAGTCGTCGATCATTTCTCCCGCGGTGACCGAATCGAGAGGCACCGGTCGAAACACGACATCGGCGAGGGCTTCGGCGAGCACTCCGCCGACACCGAGCATGACCATGGGACCGAACTGCACATCCCGTACGACTCCGGCGATCAGTTCACGATGACCTTGGATCATCGGGGCCACCAGCAGCGAGACGGCGCCATCCTCAGGGGTGGCCGCCGCCAAGAGGTCTGATGCAGCCTGCGCGACTGCACCCTCGTCGCTGAGTCGAAGCCGTACGAGACCTCGCTCGGTCTTATGCGCGATGCGATCCCCGTTGAGCTTGACCACCACCGGGAATCCCAGCTCCCGGGCGGCCGCCACTGCAGCGTCGGCATCGTCGACGATACGTTCGGGAGCCATGGGGACCCCTGATGCCGCCAGGAGTGCCTTCGAGTCGGCTTCTGACAGAGTCCGGGTGGATGAGGGGGTCGCGGCTGCGTTCATTCGCAGGGTGCTACACCATCCACGGCTCTGTACTCAAGACGAAACGGCGATGATCGTCTTCTTGTCAGCGGACTCGGAGTCCACTGCAGTGTCGTGAGGTGGAAGAAGTGCGGCCCGAAAAAAGGCTCGGAGATGTTCGAGTCGGGTCTCCAAAAGTTCGGGCGTCATCGGGTCGGCGTCGAGAAGCCCTTCGAGAAACGGGGCGTCAGAGAAGTAGCTGAGCAGGGCTCCGTAGCCCGTGAGCAGCAACTGTTCGGGATCGTGGGGGCGAAATGCTCCGGCGTCCATACCCGCTCGGAAAAAGGATGCGGCCTGATCGAACAGGGGTCGCATGATTCCGGCGAGATCCACTCCGAGGTGGCTGCCGCTGTCCACGGCTTCGCGACGGATCAGGCGCACATAGTCGGGATTTTCGGCGAAGAAGCGAAAACCTGCCGACATGACCGATTCGACTTTGTCCCATCCGGCTCCCGGTTCGGTGACTTTTTCGGCCAACAACTCGAACCAGTCCGAGAGCAGGCCCTCGAAGACTTCGGCGTAGAGGGCGTCTTTGGATGGGAAGTGATGCAGCAGGCTCGGGCGACGGATGCCGACTTCGGCGGCGATGTCGTTGAGCGAGGTCTCGGCGTAGCCACCGGCTGCGAACAAGCGGCGAGCGGCGTGCACGATGGCATCACGTGTCGACAGCATCTCGGTGTCGCCCATCGCCGGGGTTCGGTTCACGCCCCGAAGTGTACGTGATCCCGAGTTCCCTACTGACCAGTAGGTAGGTCTGGTATGGTTCGAGGCGTGAGCACCCTTGTCATCGCCCTCGCCGTCGGTCTGGCGGTCTCGTTGATCGCCAATGTCGCCACGACGGTGTACCTACATAGGGCACTGTCACATCGGGCTTTGACCCTCTCCCCCGTTGCAGCATGGGGCTTTCGGGTGCTCGTGTGGATCACGACCGGAATTCGGCCCCGCCAATGGGTGGCGGTGCACCGTAAACATCATGCGTTCACCGATGTCGATGGTGATCCTCACTCTCCGGTGCTGTTGGGCTGGGTGCGCGTCCAGATCGCCAATGTGGCGCTGTATCGCCGCGAGGCCAACAATCCCGAGACTCTGCGGCGTTACGCCAAGGATCTGCCTGCTGATCGGTGGGACCGGATCCTGTTCGATCGGGCTCTGGTGGGTCTGGGTCTGGGCGTGGCGCTCCTGGTGATCCTGCTCGGCCCGGTGGCGGGGTTGTTGGCGGCCTTCGTGCACGTGAACCTCTATCTCGGAGGTTCGGCGGCGGTGAACGCCATCGGACATCACTTCGGCCGGCGGCCCTATCCCAATTCGGCGGGCAATCTGCAGTGGCTGGCCTTCTTGACCGCCGGCGAAGGCCTCCACAACAACCACCATGCCGCTCCGACCTCGGCACGACTGTCGCATCGGTGGTTCGAGATCGATCC
>CAYYHU010000009.1:3979-32025 GCA_964471865.1 uncultured Ilumatobacteraceae bacterium
ATCGTCTCCGCCGTGTTCGTCGAGAACTACGACACTCGACCCGCTCCGGGACCCTCCACTCGCCTGGATCTCCAGGGGGTCTTCTTCTCCCTGGCAGCCCCGTCTCCGGTTCCCGTCACCATCGAGCCGCATCTGCTTGCCATCATCTACTGCCCCACCGACGAGGCCGGACAGGGAGTGTTCGAGGTCGTCTTTCGACGCGGACCTCATGAAGACGATGAGCAACTGGCTCGCAACGTGTCGCCGTTCTCGGTGGACCCGGGCCGCTTCACCGCTCGGTTCGTGCGCGGTGAGATCGACTTCACCGAATACGGGCAGGTCTTTGCCCACTGTCGTGTCGATCGGGGCCCCTGGCATCTGGTGCCTCTCACCTTGCTTCCTCCGGCCTCATGACCCCCGGGTGTGCATCGGCGATCAGCGTGCACCCTCGCGCCGATCACGCCACCGGCGAGGTGTTGGGTTCGATCGTGGAACGACTCGGAGCCGGAGTCGATCTCGCCATGATGATGGTGACGAGCGCCCATCGCGACTCCATGGTGGACATCGCTGCTGCGGTCTCGACGGTTCTCGATCCTCGGGCGCTCATCGGGGTGACGGCCTCGGGGGTGCTCGGGGAGGGAACGGGTGTGGAGGATGCGCCCGGGTTGGTCATCTGGGCAGCCCGTTTCGCAACGCCCGAGACCGATGCGGTCCGCGCCGTACATCTGCGCGCCGTACGCACCGAATCAGGTATCGCGGTGACGGGACTCGAGGGTGTCGACCTGGCATCGGCAGGTTCGATGGTTCTCGTGGCGGATCCGTTCTCGTTTCCCACCGAAGCATTCTGTGCACAGTTGTCGCGAGAGCATCCCGAACTCGTGATCATCGGCGGATTGGCGTCGGGAGCAGCCGCTCCCGACGGTAACCGGCTCGTCATCGGTGGACGAGTGGTGTCTGATGGGGCGGTTGCCTGGGTCCTCCCGCCCTCGATGAGTCCGGTTCCGGTGGTCTCTCAGGGGTGTCGCCCCGTGGGCCAACCCTGGACCGTGACAGCCTCTCATGCCAACGTGCTCGTCGAGCTCGCCGGGCAGCCTGCGTTGCAGCGATTCCGCACTGAACTCGAGACCCTCTCACCCGAGGATCGAATGTTGGCCGCGGGAGGTCTCCACTGTGGGCTCCTCGCAGCTGAGCGAGCCCTCGATCCCGGACGGGGCGACTTCTTGGTGCGAGGGGTTCTCGGGGCCGACGAAGAACGGGGCACCGTGACGGTAGGAGATGTCGTACCGGTCGGATCCGTGGTGCAGTTACATGTGCGCGACCCCGAGTCGGCGGGCGAGGATCTCGCCGTCATGCTGAGCGAGGCCTCGAACGCGATGTCGGCGACGGGAGCTCTCGTGTTCACCTGTAATGGACGAGGTCAGGCGATGTTCGATCGCTCCGATCACGATGCGATGGTGGTCGCCGACACCGTCGATCTCGCGAGCGCTGGGATGATGTGTGCCGGTGAGATCGGTCCGGTGGCTGGGCGCACCGTTCTTCATGGTTTCACCGCCTCGGTGGCCCTCTTCGACACCTCGGCATCCCGCTGATCAGCGGGACGGGGCTCGAAGGATTCACACGAGACCCGACCACTAATCTTCGGGCTCGATCCGGGGTTGCGGATCCCTCGGGTCGGGGGGACGACGCGGGTAGTGTCGCACGGGTGACGACCACGTCTGCCAACTCCCCCGGTCCGACGAGTCCGGCGACCGTTTTCGATGCCGAGACCGAGCGCCAAGCGATCGCTGTGGTGCGCGGTCTCGCCATGGATGCGCCCCTGGCCGCGAAGTCCGGACATCAAGGCACCGCGATGTCGTTGGCGCCGATCGCGCATGTCCTCTACGGACGGGTCATGCGCCATGATCCCACCGACCCGACCTGGGCAGATCGGGACCGTTTCATTCTGTCCAACGGTCACGCATCGATCCTGCAGTACTCGATGCTCCACCTATGTGGCTATGGCCTCGAACGCGCCGATCTCGAGGCCTTCCGCCAATGGGGTTCGGCGACTCCTGGACATCCTGAGGTCGGACACACCCCCGGTGTCGAGGTCACCACCGGACCTCTGGGACAGGGTCTGGCCAACGCCGTGGGCATGGCGATCGCCGAACGCCACCAACGCGCGGTTTTCGGTTCTGATGTCGTCGACCATCGCATCTACGTCCTCGCCGGTGACGGATGTCTGATGGAGGGGGTCAGCCATGAGGCGGCCTCACTCGCGGGACATCTCGGATTGGGCCGACTCATCTGTGTCTTCGACGACAACCGCATCACGATCGACGGCAGCACCGACTTGACGGTCAGCGATGACGTTCCAGGACGGTTCCGAGCCTATGGCTGGCATGTGATCGAACTTGGCGAGGCCGGCGAAGACCTCGACGTTCTCGAGCAGGCCCTGAGAGATGCCGCCGCGATCGAGGATCGTCCGAGTCTCGTGGTCGTTCGCACTCATATCGGGTTTCCCTCACCGGATCACACCGATCGTCACGAGGCCCATGGCAACCCGTTTACCGCCGAGGACGTGGCCCGGACCAAAGCCCTGATGGGCCTGCCCGATGAAGCGTTCCATCTTCCTGAGACTCTGATCTCTCGTTACCGCGCCGTGGTGACCGAGCGCGGAGCGCGCGACCGTGAGGCCTGGACTCAACGCCTCGCCGAGCGCCGCCACGATCCCGATTTCGCTCAGCGCTGGGACGCCGCGTGGTCCCTCACCGATCCGGGGTTGGCGGGCTGGGACACCATCGAGGTTCCCGTGGACCCAACGGCCTCACCAGCGACGCGCCAAACGATCCAGGCGGCGATGTCGGCCACGGCTCCCTCGCTGCCCGGTCTGATCGGTGGATCCGCCGACCTGACCGGGAACACCGGGGTCAAGATCGCGGGAGCTTCGGGCCATCAACGCGCCACGCCCGAGGGCGCCCAGGTGTATTTCGGGGTTCGCGAACATGCGATGGGGGCGGCTGCGGTCGGGATGGCCTTGCACGGAGGCGCCCTTCCGGTGATCGGTACCTTCTTCGTCTTCGCTGATTATCTGCGTCCGGCGCTGCGGCTCGCCGCGCTGTCACGAGCCAAGGTCGTGTTCGTGTTCAGCCATGACTCAGTCGGAGTCGGCGAGGACGGACCCACCCATCAACCCGTCGAGCATCTGGCGACGCTGCGGGCGATTCCTGGGCTTCATGTGATTCGACCCGCCGACGCGTCCGAGACGATCGCTGCGTGGCGTGATGCTGTCACCCACGATGGACCCACCGCCATCGTGTTGTCGCGCCAATCGCTGCCTCAGATCACCGACGGTTCCGCGGTGGGTCCCGGAGCTGCACCCGTGGGCGTCGAGGTGTCGGACCCCGATGTGGTGCTCGTGGGCACGGGAAGCGAGGTCTCGGTCTGTGTCGGCGCTGCCGAGGTGTTGTCACAACGAGGCATCGCAGCACGGGTCGTGTCGATGCCGTCCTGGGATCGCTTCGAGAGCCGATCACCTGCCGACATCGAAGCCGTTCTGGGCTCTGGTGTACCGGTGGTGTCCGTCGAGGCGGCGACGACATTTGGTTGGTCCCGCTGGGCTGATGCATCGGTGGGCATCGATCGTTTCGGAGCTTCGGCTCCAGGTCCGGTGGTGATGGAACGTCTCGGGATCAGCGTGGACCGAGTCGTCGAGGTAGCCGGGGCTCTCATCACTGCTCGAGGAGCCCGATCATGACCGGATCACGCCTTCACCGGCTGTATCACGAGCTGGGCCAGAGCGCCTGGATCGACAATCTGCGACGCGATGATCTCCACAGCGGTGCACTGGTGGCATTGCGTGATCGAGGCGTGCGTGGACTCACCTCGAACCCCACGATCTTTGCGAAGTCGATCACCGGCTCCAGTGCGTATGACGCCGATCTGGCTCGTCTCGCTCGCGAGCGGGCGACAGCGGATGAGGCCGTGTGGTCACTGATGCTCGACGATATTCGGGCCGCGCTCGAGGTCTTCGCTTCCGTCCATGCCGAATCCGATGGGATCGACGGATTCGTGAGTGTCGAGGTCGATCCAGCTCTGGCCCATGACACCGGTGCCACCATGGATGCCGCCCGAGCCCTGCATCAACGCATCGATGCCCCGAACGTGATGATCAAGGTTCCTGCCACGACTGCAGGGCTTCCTGCGATCGAAACGATGATCGCCGAGGGGCGTTCCATCAACGTCACGTTGATCTTCAGCCTCGATCGATACCGGGCAGTCATGGAGAGCTATCTACGAGGTCTGGAGCGTCGCGCCGAGGACCCTGATGCCGACCTGTCGAGTGTGGCGAGTGTGGCGAGTTTCTTCGTGAGCCGAGTCGATACCGAGGTGGATCGTCGTCTCGACGAGATCGGGGGTGCGGCCCGATCGCTCCAGGGCACTGCCGCAGTCGATCAGGCGGTACTCGCCTATGACGCTTTCGTCGATACGTTTCGGGGTCCGCGGTGGGATGCGTTGGTGGCGCGTGGAGCCCGGGTCCAACGTCCGTTGTGGGCATCGACGTCGACGAAGAATCCCCAGTACCCCGACACCTTGTACGTGGACTCGTTGATCGGCCCCCACACCGTCAACACGCTGCCGGATGCCACCTTGGAGGCCTTCGATGATCATGGTCGGCTCGAGCGCACCGTCGATCTCGACGTCGACGCGTCCCGACGTCGCTGGGATGCGGTGCGGGATGCGGGTGTCGATCTCGATGCCGTAGCCGAAGGTCTCGAGCGCGACGGGGTGGCCTCGTTCCAGGACAGCTTCACCGAGCTGCTCGCAGCCGTGGCCTCTCGTCTGGAGAGCTGATCCGTCCCGGTTCGGAAAGGGACTACTCCTCGAGGCTTTCGAGACTGCGGATCGCCTTGTCGATGGCCCGTCGGGCCTGCTGAAGCACCTTGTCGGCATCGGGGCGGCGTGTCTGCCCCTCCGCGACGGCTTCTCGAAGCAGGTCGAAGGATCGATCGTCGATCCACTCCGCCACACCCCGGAGTCGTTCGAGAGCCTCAGTGACGTCCACGGTTCTCCTCGGTGATCAGACCATGAGCGCGTGCGACGAAGACGAGAGGATGAGCGAGGTCCCATCCCGGTCGGGCCAGATGGAACAGGCATCCGGGATTCGCCGATGCGATCTTGGATGTCGGTCGACGCGATACCGCGGCATCGATCGTGTCGAACTTCCGGTCACGGATACGTCCAGCGAGTTCGGGTTCGAGCGTTGCGTACGCTCCGCCCGCCCCACAGCACAGTCCGTCATCGTCGAGTTCGACGATGTCGGCCACGGTGGACAGGACCGTGCGTACCGAGGTGTGGACGCGCTGGACATGGCGGAGATGACATGGGTCCTGTACCACCACCCGGCCCTGGTGGTGCGAGGGCTCACCGAGCTGGGAGATCCGGTCGGCGACGATCTCGTGGACGTCGCGGACCCGAGCGCTGAATGCCACTGCTTCGGGGGTTCCGATCAACCGGCCCAAATCCTTGAGTTGAGCCCCACATCCCGCTGAATTGACCAGCACGGGTGCGTCTCCGGGCATGGACCGCATCATCGCGGTCGCCAAACGGACCGCCTCGGCGTCGAGACCGGCATGGGTGTGGAGCGCTCCACAGCATCCCCCGCTTCGAGGCGTCGCCCAGTCGAGACCGATGGCGTCGAGAACGGCTGCGGTGGCCTGGTGGACGTCGCGCTGCCAGGCGTCCATGACACAGCCGACCACGAACCAGGCCTCGGTGCCCTGACGATCGAGCGCTGGTGGTCGGCGCAGAGGTAACTGGGGCAGACCTGCGCGGGCCGGCACCAGGCGAAGCCGTTGCAGCACCGCCAACGCGGTCGATCCCGCCAACAGGAGACGATGATGACCCAGGATCCGGTATCCCCAGCGTTGCCACCGTGGGGTGATGCGATGTTGGGAGGCGAGACTGGCCTTGGCGTGTTCGATCAAGGATCCATACGGCACGCCACTGGGACAGGCGGGCTCACAGCCTCGACATTGCACACAGGTGTCGAGATGGGTGACGAGATCGTGATCGATGGGTGCATGGTCGATCACCACCGACCGCATCGCGGCGATGCGCCCACGAGGCGACAGGGCTTCCTCCCCTGTCACTCGGTAGGTGGGGCAATGCGGAAGACACAATCCACATCCGACACAGGTCGCGAGTTCGTCCTCGTCGACAGCCAACGTGGCTGCGTCGACACGGGATCTCTTCATCCTCGTTCTCCACTCGACATCGGGTCCCGTGAGGACCTCAGGGTCATGGTGAGCCACCTCAGTACGACACCCGCGACGAGTACGCCGAGACCCGACAGAGCTGCTCGAGTGGGGAGGGTCGCGACCAAGGTGGTGCATCCCACCGCCCCCACCATGGGAAATCCCCGCCAGAAGCGGCGTTCATGTGAAGCCAGCCGCATGGCCGCGAGGTTGGTGATCAGGTAGTAGACGAGAACGCCGGTTCCCGAGACGGTTAGCGCGTCGCGTACACCGAGGATCGAAGCCAGAACTGCGGCGGTGATCGCCACGAGGATCTGAGCGACCCACGGGGTGGAGCGACGGGTATCGATCTGCGACAGGACCGCAGGCATCTCCCGGTGGCGTGCCATGGCCAGAGTCGTTCGAGCGACTCCCGCGATGAGAGACAACAACACGCCGAGAGCGGCGATTCCGGCTCCGATTCGGGTCAGGGGCGCAGCCCAGTCCCATCCCCCCGCCGTCGTCACCGCGTGAAGAGGAGCGTCGGTGGCCGCCAAGGTCGACACAGGAACGGTCGCGACGGTCGTGGCGCCGACCACCAGATACAACCCGAACACCAGGCCCAACGCGATCGGTATCGCTCGCGGGATCGTACGAGCGGGATCCCGGACCTCTTCGCCGAGGGTGGCGAGACGGGCGTATCCGGCGAACGCGAAAAACATCAGCCCCGACGCCCGCAGAATCTCCAGAGGTGACGCCGCGGTCACATCGATACGTTCCAGATCGAACTGTGATGACGACCAACCGGCGATCAGCACGAGGCCGAGCGTGATCGAGGACATGGTGAGGAGAACCTTGGTCACCTGGACGGTTCGAGTGATCCCGGCCAGATTGACCGCCGCGACGACGAGGATCGCGATCGCGGCGACGACTCGTTCCTGCTCCGGCCAGAGATAGGCACCCACCGCCAAGCCCATGGCGGCGCAACTCGCCGTCTTCCCCACGACGAAACCCCATCCGGCGAGATGACCCGCCGCAGGTCCGAGTCGTTCGCGGCCGTAGATGTAGGTGCCCCCGGCCTGGGGATGCACGGCTGCGAGTTGGGCCGAGGACGTGGCGTTCGCCAACGCGACGATCGCGGCGATGAGAAGCGAGACGAGAATGGCTGAACCGGCGATCTCGGCAGCGGGTGACCAGACCGTGAAGACTCCGGCCCCCACCATCGAACCGAGTCCGACGGTGACCGCGTCGCCAAAGCCGAGTCGCCGCTCCAGGGTGGTCGTCACGGCATGTCCACATCGGGTTCGAAACGGCGAAAGGGATCCAGGCGCCGACGCACCTCGTGATGTAACGCCACCATCCGAAATGACAACGGGGCGGGCAGAGGATCGGAAACGAGATCGGGGTCGCGCTCGTGATGCACGACTCCCACGCCGATCTCGACCACGAACTGTCCCGGTCCGCGGACCTCGCGCCATCGCGAAGGCGCGATCGACCACCGAGAACTCGACGGAAGCTCGGGAGGGCCAGGCCGTTCATCGAGGCCGACGCGGCGAGCCTCCTCCTCGACGTCGCGGGGATGACCCTCCAAAGCCACCCAGGTCTCGGTGCCGTCCCAGAGCACCGAGAGGGGTCGATGAAGCTGGGGCTCGATCTCATCGGGAGTGCCCACGGTCGCGAACCAGGATCGGCGAGGGGGCCGAGGTCGGGTTCGTAAGGTGACCTCCCCCATGACGCCGAGCGTTCCCCGAGAACCGACGAGAACTCGACACAGATCGAAACCCGACACATTCTTCACAGTCGGGCCACCACTGCGGATGACCCGACCCCAGGCATCGATCCATCGGATTTCGAGAACCGCGTCGCGCACTGGTCCTCGTCCCCGTCGCATGACATCACTTCGACCCCAGGCCAGCGCGCCGCCCACGCTGCCCCCGGCGGGCAGCGCGACCTCGTGGCCGGCAGCTGCGAGTTCGGCGTGGAGATCATCGAGACGGGTTCCGGCGCCGCAACGCACCACCATCTCATCGGGGTGGAACTCGATGATGCCGCCAGGCGCGCGCACCACTCGATGGTTCGGGGGCACAGAGCGGCTGTGAGTGCCACGCGGGTTGACCGGTCCCCCTTCGGGTCCTGCGACCTCCCCGGCCAGATCGACGAGGGTGGCGTCACTTGGTGACGATGTCAGATCCACGTCCCCTCCGGTTGATGACCCAGATCGCCACAGGAGGAACCCGTCGGCAACACCTTGTCGGGGTTGGCCAACCCGGCGCTGTCGAAGGCCGCTCGGAGTCGAGCCTGAATGTCGAGATCGGCCTCGGTGAACATGAGCCCCATCAGGTCACGTTTTTCCATGCCGATGCCATGCTCACCCGACAGGACCCCACCCGCGCGAACCGATGCCGTCACGATCTCGGTCCCGGCGCTGTGCACTCGCTCCATGACACCGGGTTCCCGCTTGTCGAACACCAGGATGGGATGGAGATTTCCGTCACCGGCATGGAACACGTTCATCACGGCCACACCGTGACGATCCGCGATCTCATAGACCTGTTCGAGCACCTCCACGAGCCTGCGTCTCGGAACCACGGTGTCGTGGAGGTAGTAGTTCGGGAGGATTCGGGCGACGGCTCCAAAAGCCGATTTGCGGGCCTTCCACAAGGCCGCGCGTTCGGTGTCGTCGGCGGCGACGCGAACCGTACGCGCACCGAGTCGATTCAGAATCTCGACCACCTGTTCCCGGGCGGCGTCGACATGGTGATGAGGACCGTCGACCTCCACGAGCAGGACACATCCGGCGTCTCGCGGAAGGCCCAAACCCAGCCAGGACTCGACAGCCTCGATACACAACGTGTCCATCATCTCGAGAGCGGCAGGCACGATTCCCGCGGCGATGATCGCGCTCACGGCTCGAGCACCCGTGGTGACCTCGGCGAAATCGGCGAGCAGGGTCACGACATCGCTCGGTGTGGGAGTGAGGCGGACACGCACCTCGGTTGCGACTCCGAACATGCCCTCCGAGCCGACGAATGCTCCTCGAAGGTCGTATCCCGCCGGTTCGGGATCGTCGCCGCCCAGAGTGACGGGGGTTCCATCGGGGAGCACCACGTCGATCGCGATGACATGAGCCGAGGTGACGCCCTCGGCGAGACAATGAGGACCCCCCGAGTTGTTGGCGACATTGCCCCCGATCGAACAACTCTGTTGGCTCGACGGGTCGGGAGCGAAATGCAGTCCCTGTGCCGATACGGCCCGGCTCAAATCGAGATTCAACACCCCGGGTCCGACTCTGGCGGTGCGGCCCAACCGGTCCACCTCGAGGATTCGATTCAACTTGGTGGTCACGATCACGACACCGCCATCGATGGGTACCGCTCCCCCGGTCAGCCCGGTACCCGACCCCCGAGCCACGAAGGGAACACCATGGCGCGCACAGGCAGCGATGATCCGTTCCACCTGATCCGCGTCCACGGGCAGACACACCACGTCGGCTCGTCCCGAGAACGTGGAGGCGTCGCGGCGGTACTGCTCGAGATCGGCACGTGCGGTCCGAACCACCTCGGGACCAAGATCGCGACGCAATTCGTCGATCAAGGCGGTGGGAACCGACGGCCGCGTCGACACCTCGGAAGTCACGTTCTCGACCGTACAACACCGCCGGGCTGTGACCGCCTAGCGTCGGGGTGATGGCGACTCCCCTCGACGCTCATGAATGGCTCAGTTTCGACGATGCGGACGAGGAGCGAACCTGGGTGGTGGATCTCACCTTTCTCGCGAGCGCGTGGACCTGCATCTTCGGTCGCGGATGCCAGGGCGTTCTCGAGGTTCCCGCAGCCGATCTGGGCCATGGGTGTTGCTCGCATGGCGCCCATCTCACCGATGACGAGGACCGCGATCGGGTTGTGGCCGCGGTCGCGCGCCTCAGCGATGACGACTGGCAGTTGGCCTCGCGAGCGCGACGCGGAGGCATCGAAGGTCGGCGCTGGGCCAAGGCCGGCCCCGACGGCACCGAGATGACCCGTCAGGTCGATGGTGCCTGCATCTTTCTCAATCGTCGAGGTTTCGCCGGTGGCGAGGGATGTGCTTTTCATGTTCTGGCCGAACGCACCGGTGAGCGCCCTATGGATCTGAAACCCAATGTGTGTTGGCAGTTGCCGCTCCACTTGAGCGACCACGTCGACGAACACGGCCACGTGACGTCGACGCTGCGGGAATGGAAGCGACGCGACTGGGGTCCAGCAGGAGAAGACTTCCACTGGTGGTGTACCGAAGAAGCCACGGCGCATGTCGGTGCCATACCGGTGATCGACGCGCTACGCGACGAGATCACGGCGCTGATCGGGGCCGAGAACTATCAGATCATCGCTGATCATCTCGCCACACCCCAGGCGGTTCGCCTGCCCCATCCCGTGGTGCGGCGAGTGATCGAATCCTGATCGCTGGATCTCAGGTGCGTCGCGCCGCCCGACGGCGATCTTCCAGACCCAGATAACGCTTGCGAATACGAATTGCGTCCGGGGTCACCTCGACGAGTTCATCGTCGCCGATCCATTCGATTGCGGTCTCGAGGGTGTGGACCACCGCCGCTGCCAGCTTGACCGCATCATCGTGACTGTGCGTACGAATGTTCGTCTTTTCCTTGGCCTTCACGGCGTTGACGACCATTTCGTCAGCCCGTGCGTTTTCACCCACGACCATGCCTTCGTAGACCTCGTCGCCGGGTCGAACGAAGAGTTGACCGCGCAACTGCAAGTTGTCGAGGGCATACGCGGTCACGGTGCCTTGGCGATCAGCGACCATCGCTCCGCCCATTCGGTGGGGCAAGTCACCCGCCCAGGGCATCCACCCGGCGTGGTGTTGGTGCATCAATGCCGTACCCCGCGTCTGGGTCAACAGATCCGACCGTAAGCCGATCAGGCCTCGAGCCGGCGCTTCGAAACCGATCACGGTTCGACCGGGATCCCCGGTGCGCAGATCGACCACCCGACCCCGACGGGGGGCGAGCAGCTGAGTGATCGTTCCGACGTACTCGTCGGGAACATCGATCATTCCGGCTTCGAGAGGTTCGTGTCGCTTGCCGTCGATCTCGCGGGTGACGACCTCGGGACGGCTGACCTGGAGTTCATATCCTTCGCGTCGCATGGTCTCGATCAGCACGGCGAGCTGGAGCTCGCCGCGACCAGCCACATCGATCACTTCGGGGGTGTCGGTTTCAGTGATGCGAATCGACACGTTGCCGAGAATCTCTCGAGCGAGGCGGTCGCGGAGATGGCGACTCGTCACGAACTGACCGCTACGCCCGGCAAACGGTGACGTGTTGACGCCAAAGCTCATCCGCATGACGGGCTCGTCGACGCGGAGCCGTTCGAGAGGTACTGGATCGGTGATCGAAGCGATCGTGTCGCCGACCTCGACTTCGGGGACCCCAGCGAGGATGAACAGGTCTCCGGCTCGGATCTCGCTCACCTCTCGGCGACCGATACCTCGAAACGCCATCAACTGGCTGACCCGACGCCGCAGAGGGGCCTCCTCACCGCTATGACACAACGCAACAGGGGTATTCACCCGCAGGGTGCCCGCAACGACACGCCCGACTGCGAGGCGTCCGAGATAATCCGAGGCATCGAGGTTCGTCACCAACGCTTGCAGCGGGGCATCGGCATCCGCGACGGGAGCGGGAACCGTGTCGAGAATTGCATCGAGAATCGGGACCAGATCGGCCTCGGGACCGGGCATCCCGATTCCTTTGACGCTTCGTCCCTCTCGAGCCACCGCACTCAGTACCGGAAAATTCAATTGGGCATCGTCATGGGCAAGATCGAGAAACAGATGCTCGACATCGGCCAGGACCTCATCGGGACGGGCGTCGGAGCGATCGACTTTGTTGATGACCACGATCACGGGCAGCCCGGCGCCCAAGGCCTTCGACAGCACATAGCGAGTCTGCGGTAGTGGACCTTCGGCGGCATCGACGAGCAGGAGAACCCCATCCACGAGTGCCAGTGCCCGCTCGACTTCACCACCGAAATCGGCGTGCCCGGGGGTGTCCACCAGGTTCACGCAGATATCGCGCCACGTGATCTGGGCAGCCTTGGCGAGAATCGTGATCCCCCGCTCGCGCTCTTGATCATTGGAGTCCATGACTCGGTCGACGACCGCTTGGTGCTCGGCGAAGGTGCCGGTGGCACGCAGCAGCGAATCGACGAGTGTGGTCTTGCCATGGTCGACGTGCGCGACCAGCGCGATATTGCGGATGGCCGCGTTCATGGATGCCTCAGCGAGTGGAATTGTGGGGGGGGAATGGGTGAAAGACGCGTTCAGCGGTCCTCGGACTCGTCGTCCTCGTCGAACGTCACGCCGTAGCGTTCGGCGATCGCCGCGTATTCGTCCTCGTCGTCCCAGTCATCGGAACGCTCGCGGTCCGAGCCTCCAAGGCCCAGATCGAACGCCGAGGGACCGGCCTGTTTCAGCTTTCGCGCTTCTTCGAAGCGGCGATGGCGACCTTTTTTCACGGTCACACTCCGAGAACTAGAGAATTGACATTGGGTCCCACTCTACCGGCTCGACCCCCCGAGACGGGGATCGCCACAACATCTCCTGGTGGGTTCGGTGCCGGTTCGGCCTACCCGCGCCAATCGGGCAGACTCAAGACATGACTGGCGTTGTGGCGATGGTCAACCAAAAGGGTGGGGTGGGCAAGACCTCGGTCACGCTCGGACTCACCGCGAGCGCCATGTCGAGCGGTCGCCGGGTTCTGGTGATTGATCTCGATCCACAGGCGTCCTCGACATGGATTCTCGGGGTCGAACCGGCCCCTGACCAGGCAGTTCTCGCCGATGTCTGGTCGCGATCCAGCATGGATTCGATCATCGTCGAATCCCAATGGTCTCCCGATGTACTCGTAGCTCCCGGGCATCGCCGACTCCTGAATCGCGAATCCGGTCGCATCGACCGTATCGCTGCGGCATTGGCTTCGAGCGAGATCGCTCGCAGCGTCGATGTGGTGCTCATCGATTGTCCGCCCTCGCTCGGAACTCTCACCACGGCGGCATTGTGTGCCTCGGATCACGCTCTGGTCGTGGCGGAGCCATCGGTACTCGGCATCCGGGGCCTAGGAGCGGTGGCCGATCTGATCGACGAGGTGTGGGCAGATCATCATCCGGACCTGGATTTCGCTGGCGTGATCGTCAACCGACTCCCTTCGGTATCGAGTGAGGCCCGTGTACGGCTCGACGAACTGGCCCGCATCGTGGGCCGCCGCTCGTTGTGGGAACCGTCGATTCCCCAGCGCGTCGCCGTCCCCGAGGCCATGGCCCGACGCGAACCTCTTCACGCTCTAGGGGCGCGAGCCCGCGATGTCGCTGAACTCTTCGACGCCCTGTGGGCCCGACTCGATCGCCGAATTCGACGACACCACAGTGTGAAGGATGGGTCTTGAGCGCTCGTAGCGTGACGGGCTCAGGCGTCGATATCGATCAGTCGAAGCCCACCGTCTCCATCGAAGGTCAGACCGGCTCGACCTTCCACCAATCGACCGATCGCGTCGCCGACCACATCGCTGCGCCATCCGTGTCGTAACCGGGCGGTCTCGTCTCCTCGTAGGAGCGCCACCAGATCGGCGCGGGTGGCGAGAAGTGCGGTGTCGATGCGTTCCTGTCGGGCGAGTTCGGCCACCCAGGCCGAGACCAAGGTCACCGCCGGTCGCAATCGGCGGTCGAGTTCTTCGCCCTCATGACGCTCGACGACGACAGGCTCCTCGAGACCTCGGGTGACCGCGTCGAGGATTTCGTTCGCGATCGTGCTCTTGGTATGGCGGCCATCGACGCCGCGACATCGAGCGAGATCGTCAGGGGTTCGAGGCGCCGACTGCGCAATACCGAGCACACCAAGATCCGGTAAGACCTGACGGACCGGGACATCGGTACGCATCGCCCGTCGTTCGCGCCACGCGGCCACGGCTTTCGCCACCCCCCGTGCTCGAGGTTTGAGCGACTTGGCATCTTTGATCCGAGTCCATGCCTGATCGGGTTCGGCGCCCGAAACCGGTCGAAGCCGAAGTTCCTCACAGGCCTCTTCGACCCACGCCGTTCTTCCCAGGGTTTCGAGCTCTGCCAGCTGTCGATCGTGCAAGGCCAGGAGATGTTCGACGTCGGCGGCTGCATACCGCTGCTGATCAGCGGTGAGGGGACGCATCAACCAATCGGTGAGGCGATCCCCCTTGGCCAAAGTGATGCCGAATTCACCCGCCACCAACGAGCTCAACGACGGAGTCGAATATCCGAGGAATCCGGCGGCCAATTGGGTGTCGTACAGCCGAGTGGGAACCCCACCGCAGGCATGCGTGAGTACGTCGAGGTCTTGTTGAGCGGCATGAAGAACTGCGAGCCGATCGCTGTCGAGCAAGGGTCTCAATCGCCGGGCATCAACCGCCAGAGGATCCACTAGGACCGTGCGATCTCCCCATGCGATCTGGATCAGAGCCAAGCGGGGAAAGTAAGTCCGCTCGCGGTGGAACTCGGTGTCGAGCGCGTAGCGGTCATGAGCGAGAACGGACTCGACGACATCGTCGAGTTCCGCGTCGTCGACGACGAGCCCATGGTTCACCCGGGCATCGTCCCCTCGGTCACCTCGCGGCCACTCATGATCCACGCCCGGGTACCCCCGACGACGTTGATCGCCTCGATGCCCTCGGCGACGGCGAATTCACACGCCATCATCGAGCGACCGCCCGACTGGCACACGATCGTCACCGGACCGGGCCCACGAAGTTCCTCGACACGCTCTGAGAGCTCTGACAGCGGGAGGTGTGCGGCGCCGGGAACATGACCGGCTACGTACTCGTCGACCTCGCGCACGTCCACGAGGCGAACTCCATCGGATGCCTTCAAACGCTCGGCCAATTCGTCGACGGTCACCTCGTTGATCATGGTCCAGAAGGTAGCGGCCTGTTCGAGCATTCCGGGGGTGTTCACATTGAGAAGCAGGTCACGTCGAGCGGGGACAGTACGGACCCGCAACACCTCCAGAGCCGAATGCACGGATCGCTCCCCCGCGTCGAGACACGCCGAGATCGTGGCCGCACATGTCGATCGGCGCCAGACCCCACACAGCGGTTCGATGCGGTCGGTGTACGCCACAGCCACGTCGATCTCGGGGTCGCACCCGATGACGTCGTACAGATCGCGAATCACCTGGGGTTGAAGCGCGATGAGGTCGCAGGCGATGACGGCAACCGCGTCGCATCGCATGATGCCCAAAGCGGTTTCGATCCCCGCCAGTGGTCCCAGTGCGCCTCGCCGGTCCGCAATGGTCTCGAGTCCATCGGACTCGACTCCGCCGATCTGGACCACATGTCCACAGCCGCTCGCGATCAAAATCTCGCTAGCCCGCCGGACGGCGCTGCGACCGTTGATGTCCAAGCGGGCTTTGTCGCGGCCCATTCGTCGACTCTGGCCACCGGCGAGGACCACACCACACCGATCGATCCCAACGGCATCGTGGTCGTTGTGACCCTCAGAGTCGCTCGTGTTCATACCGTGACGATCTCAGACCGATTCCGGCGGACCACCCGGGTCCAACTGAAGAAGAAACAGCCGACACCGCTCCGCTTCATCGCTTTCCCCGATTCGCTCCGCCAGGCGAGCCAGTCCGGCCAAGGACCGCAAAAAGCCGTGATTCGAGGGTTCGGCCCATCTCACATACCCCGAACCTCGCCACCCGTTGGCGCGAAGAGCGTCGAGACCTCGGTGATACCCCACCCGATAACAGGCATAGGCCTCGACATCGTCGCGGGCGAGATCTCCCAGGGTCGCCCAACCCGCCAGGCACCTCGGCGCCGAGGCCACGACCGAGGCCACGGCATCGCGTCGATGCTCGGGGGCGAGCCCCAAGGCTTGGTTCAGACCGTGGACGACCTCGATCGGATCGGGCGGAAGCACCGTCTGAGGAAGACCCGACCCGGACAGGTTGATGGGCATGTCGCTCATGGCGCCACCCTAGGTCCTAGCCTGGAGGCCATGGCGATCCTGGCCCTGAGCGTCGAATCGGTCGAGACGGGTTCCATCGTGGCTGTCGTCGTGGTGGTTCTCGTGGCGTTGTTGGCGCTCAAGTTGTTGGCCTCGATGGTGATGAAGGTGATCAGCTTGGTGATCTTCGCCGCGCTCGGGATCGGCATCTGGTCGCAGCGGGCCAACATGGTCGACTGTGCCGATCAGGTCCAGGCGGCAGTGAATGCCGGCATCGATCCCACAGCGATCCGAATCCAGTGCGAGTTCTTCGGTTACGACGTAGACGTGGCGTTGCCGAGCACCGGTTCGAGTAACTGAGCCCAGACCTGCGCCGAAGCGCTGCGATGCGCGCCGTGGTCGGCATCGAGCTCGACCGCTACTCCTCGAGGAAGCCGAGATGCCAGTTCGATGGCTGCGCGACGATGATGCTCTCGGGAGCGGGTGCCGTATCCAACCCGCACGGGAATCGAGATCTCCGATGGCTCATAGGGACATCGACGGGCCAAGTCGATGAGCTCGGCCACGAGCGCTCGTCCTTCTCGTCGCCGTTCGGCTCGAGTCGCTTCGGGAAGCGACTGCCACATTGTCTCCCCGATCATCGAGATCATGAAGCCTTCAGCGACCGTGACGGGATCCGCATCCTCTCGAAGGCCTCGAGAGTTGCCCGACCACCACGGTTCCCATGACATCGGAGCCTCGTAGACCGCGACGCCGCGCACGAGATCGGGGCGTCGATGCGCTGCCGCGAGCGCGATGTTGCCTCCGTAGCTGTGCCCGAAGACCACTGCGGGTCGTTCATCGAGAAGTCCGAGGAGATCCTCGATGTTGCCTTCGATGTCGAAGGGACCCGCGTGATCTCCCGATTCCCCATAACCACGTCGGTCGTAACGGCGCACCGGACCCCTCTCGCCAGCGAGGCGAGCGAGGCGAGCCATCCCTGCTGAACGGTCCATGGCTCCGTGAACGAGCACCACCCGTATGCCCGCGGAGGCACCGGAATCGACAACTCGTAATCCGGGTGGATCCTGTTCGATGGTCGCGTCGGTGCTCATGCCTGCTTATCTAGTCGTCATGGAGCTACTGCTCATCCGTCACGCCCTGCCCGTCCGCCGCGAGGTTGCCACTGGTGCCGCCGATCCGGAACTCTCACCCGAAGGTCATGAACAGGCCCGTCATCTCGCTGAGTATCTGGCGAGTGAACGACTCGATGCAGTGTACGCGAGCCCCATGCAACGGGCCCGTCAGACTGCTGAGCCGGTGGCCCAACGCCAAGATGTCGAACTGCTCATCGCCGAGGGAGTCGCCGAATGGGACCAACACGCCCCTGACTACGTACCGGTGGAGGAACTCAAAGCGGCCAACGATCCCCGATGGCAAGCCATGGTGGCGGGCGAATGGCTCTCAGAAGAGCCCCAAGCCGAGTTCGCTCACCGAGTGCTCACGACGCTCGAGACCATCATCACCACCCATCGATCTCAGCGGGTCGCAGTGGTGTGCCATGGCGGAGTGATCAACAACTACCTCGCCCACATCCTCGGGCTAGGAAGCTCCAACGGCTTCTTCTACCCGAACTACACCTCGATCCACCGGGTCGCTGCGGCGTCATCGGGAGAACGCTCGATCGTGACGGTCAACGAAACCACCCATCTGCGCCACACTGGGCTGCCGATCGGAGTGTTCCAGAAGTGAGTTCGGTCGCGAACTCAGCTCCGCCCGAGGGAATGGAGGCATCGCTCACCTCGTTGAGGCGCTATCTGGACTCCTCGCCATCGCCATTCCACGCGGTCGCCACGAGTGCTGCGATGCTCGAAGCGGCGGGCTTCACTCGCTGGTCCTGGGATGAGCGTTGGGACGTCGACGAGGCTCGGGCTTCGGGCGCTGTGGGCGGTTATCTGATACGCGACGGAGCGCTTGTGGCCTGGCGCCACGATGCAGCGGTCTCGCGACATGCTCCCTACCGGATCGTGGGCGCCCATAGCGATAGCCCCGGTCTTCGCCTCAAGCCGCGACCCGAATTCTCGGCCCATGGCTGGCGTCAACTCGATGTCGAGATCTACGGCGGCCCGTTGTTGGCATCGTGGATGGATCGAGATCTCGGTCTTGCCGGTCGTCTCGCACTGCGGTCGGGCGGGTCGGCATTGATTCGGGTGGATCGTGGAATCGCCAGGATTCCCATGCTCGCCATCCACTTGGATCGCGAGGTCAATGAACGAGGCCTCCTACTCGACAAGCAGATGCATCTCAGTCCCGTATGGGCGCTCGAAGATCCCGGACCGGGACTCGGATCCCCGGCCACGATCCCCGAGTTCCTCCTCCAAGGATCCGATGTCGATCCTTCTGAGATCGCAGGATGGGAACTCCAGTTCTACGACATCACTCCCGCAGCGGTCCTTGGCGCCGATCGGTCCCTGCTGGCGAGTGGCCGCCTCGACAATCTGGTGTCGTGTTGGGCTGCGACCACGGCTCTGGTCGGTGCCAGCGCCACCGAGACTCATGTTCCGGTCATCGCGCTTTTCGACCACGAAGAGGTCGGCTCTCAGAGTGCCACCGGTGCTGGCGGACCCCTGCTCGAGATGGTGCTCACCCGGTTGGGTCGCGCTCGCGGTGGTGACGACGAGGATCATCTCCGAGCGTTGGGGTCCTCGATGTGCGTATCAGCCGACAATGCTCACGCTGTTCACCCGAATTACGCCGAGCGACACGATCCTCAGCATCGCCCCCGTATCAATGCCGGTCCGGCGATCAAGGACAACGTCAATCAGCGATATGCGACCACGGCGATGACCTCGGCGGTCTTCCAACGAGCATGTGAGACCGCCGGCGTGCCGTGGCAGGTGTTTTCGAGCCGTAACACCATCCCGTGTGGATCGACGATCGGTCCGATCACGTCGACACGGCTCGGCATCGACACCGTCGATGTGGGTATCCCCCAGTTGAGCATGCATTCGGCCCGCGAACTCTGCGGCGTCGTCGATCCGCTCTATCTCGGCGCCGCTCTGGGTGTCTTTCTCACCGGGCTCTAGGTGCGTCTGCGAGGAGCGCGGGCTTGCGCGCTCGCCCGATCGAAGAGTTCCTGGAGCACCTGAGACAACGACTCGACAGCCTCGGTGATCTGTCGACGAGTCAAGGTGGTTCCGGGCTCCCCCACCGTGATGGGTTCACCCACCACGACCACCACCCGGCGGGGTCTCGGGAAGCGAACCCCTTTGGGCATCACGTCCTCAGAACCGCCGATTCCGACCGGCACGATCGCCACACCGGCTTTCGCGGCCACGTAGACCGCTCCGGAGAACAGCGGTTGGATCATTGGCCCGCTCTTGCGTTCCCCTTCGGGAAACATCACCACCGGCTCTCCGGCTTCGAGCACGGCCAGACAGCGTTTGAGCGCTTCACGGTCGGCCGTTCCCCGTGACACCGGGAAACCTCCGAGCGCCGAGAGCAGCCATGCCGAACTGCGGTACTTCCACAACGAGTCCTTGCCCATGAACCGCAACCGACGTCGGGTGACCGCTGCCGAAATCGGAGTGTCGATATAGGAGCGGTGCACGGGAGCCAGAACGAATGCCTCGTGATCGGGAACATGGTGGGCGTCGATGATGCGCATCCGTGTGAAGCCCCGAGTGGCACCCACGACGATGGCTCGAGCGAAGCGGTACCAGGCTCGTGACGCCCGTGTATTGCCTGCCAGTCGGCTTTCGTAACGAGTCATCGACCCGTCACCTCGCTGAGGCGGCGGTGATAGAGCGAGACCAGTTCTTCGACCACGTCGTCGATTCCGATGTCGCTGGTATCGACGACCACTGCGTCGGCCGCTGCGCGTAAGGGCGAATCCTCCCGCGATGAATCGGCCCGATCGCGTTCGATGATCGCGGCTTCGACGGCCTCGAGATCTCCACCGGCTTGAGCCACCCGTCGCTGGGCGCGCACCCGAGGCGAGGCGGTGAGGAAGATCTTCAAACCGGCATCGGGAATCACCACGGTCCCGATATCGCGACCTTCGAGAACGGCGAGGGGGCGTTCACGAGCCCAGGTTCGTTGGCGCGCCACCAGATTCGCCCGAACTGCGGCGATCGCGGCTACGGCACTGACGGCGCCAGTGACCTCGGGTGACCGAATTTCCTCGGTGGCGTCGCGTCCGTCGACGGTGACGCGATCGCCGTCGAACTCGAGATCGAGATCCGTCAGGAGCGCTTCTACGGCTGTGGCATCGGTGGGATCGGCGCCTCGACGCAGGACTCCACAGGCCACCGCCCGGTACATCGCGCCGGTGTCGAGGTGGTCCGCTCCCAGACGACGTGCCAGCCGGGACGAGATCGTCGACTTGCCCGCTCCGGCGGGACCGTCGATGGCCACGACGGTCAACATTTCACCAGCTCGTGGGTTGCGGGCGGCCCTCGTCGTAGCCCGCCGCGCTCTGCACGCCCACGAGGGCCCGCTCCGCAAACTCCTCGAGCGTTCGAGCACCTGCATAGGTGCAGGCCGAGCGAACCCCAGCCACGAGTTGGTCGATGATGTCTTCCACCCCGGGACGTTCAGGGTCCAGATACATCCGCGAGGTCGAGATGCCCTCCTCGAACAGTTCCTTACGGGCCCGATCGAAGGCGCTCTCGGTTTGGGTGCGATGCCGAACCGCCCGATTCGACGCCATCCCGAAGCTTTCCTTGAAGAGACGACCCTGAGGATCTCTCAACGTGTCAGCAGCCGATTCGAAGGTGCCAGCGAGAAGTGATCCGAACATGACGTTGGAGGCGCCGGCAGCCAGAGCAAGCGCCACGTCGCGTGGGTAGCGGATCCCGCCATCAGCCCACACGTGGCGTCCCAGTCGATGCGCTTCGGCACTGCATTCCATCACTGCGGAGAACTGCGGACGGCCCACACCGGTCATCATGCGGGTCGTGCACATCGCTCCCGGTCCCACTCCGACTTTGATGATGTCGGCCCCGGCATCCACGAGCTGGCGCGTCGCCTCGGCAGTGACGACGTTGCCGGCCACGATCACGGCATCGGGGACCTTGGCTCGCACCTGTTCGATGACGTCGAGCATGCGGGCCTGATGACCATGGGCGGTGTCGATGACCAGCACATCGACGCCGAGCGCTCCCAGATCGGCGGCCTTGGCAGCGGGATCGCCATTGATTCCGACCGCGACGGCGACGAGCAGGCGACCCTGTTCGTCCAACGCCGGGCGATACAACGTCGACCGCAAAGCGCCCTTGCGGGTGATACACCCGACGAGGCGCCCGTCGTCATCCACGACCGGAGCCATCGTGACCCGGGTGCGACCCAACACGTCGAACATCGCTTGGGGACTCTGCGCGGCGTCGAGAGCCACGACTTCGGAACGCATGACCGTTCCCAACGGACTGAAACGGTCAGCTCCTTGGGCGTCATGTTCGGTGAAGATTCCCACAGGACGGGTGTCGTCATCCACGATCACGACAGCTCCATGAGCCCGCTTGTGGATCAAACCGAGAGCATCTCCCACCGTGTCGGTCGGACGAAGCGAGATCGGCGTCTCGAGAACCGTGTGGCGGCTTTTGACGTATTCGACGACATCGGCGACCACGCTGAGGGGCAGATCTTGTGGTAGCGCTGCGAGTCCTCCTCGGCGCGCCACGGTTTCGGCCATCCGGCGTCCGGCGACCGCGGTCATGTTGGAGACGACCACCGGAATGGTGGTACCGACCCGGTCAGGAGTGGTCAGGTCGACGTCGAGACGTGATCCCACCGCCGAAAGACTCGGCACCATGAACACGTCGTTGTACGTGAGTTCGTGGGCCGGGGGTTCTTGGATGAATCGCATGCAGAGTCCTCCCTCATGAGGGCCGTATGAGGTTATCCGGCGCGCCTAGCGTGTGGACATGGTCTCGCCAGAACAATCCGATGTCGTCCTCGTGCATGGATGGGGCGGCTCGTATACCGAGACCTGGCAGGAACCGGGGATCTCCGCGTTGCTCGAAGACGCCGGACACCGGGTCATCGGCGTGGATCTCCTCGGTCATGGTGGCGCCCCTCGGCCTCATGACCCCGAGGCCTATCGCGATCTCACCGACCGCATCCTCGAGGTGCTCCCGAACCGACCGGTCGCCGCGGTTGGGTTCTCCTTGGGGGCGATGACCCTGCTGCGACTCGCGATCGCTCGACCGGACCGGTTTTCGCGCCTCGTGCTCGCCGGAATCGGAGACAACGTGTTGCATCCTGAGGACCACAGCGCCGCGATCGTCGAAGCGTTGCGCAGCGGCGATGCAGGGGAGGATCGCATGGCGGGAGTATTCCTGCAGTACGCCCAGCGGCCCGGCAACGATCCGCTCGCACTCGCCGCGGTCATGGCGCGACCGCGCCAAGAACCCGTGACCGCTACCGATCTTGCTCGCCTCCACATGCCGGTTCTGGTCGTCGTCGGAGATCAAGATTTTGTCGGCGACGCCCAGGAGTTGGTGGCCGCACTCCCGAACGGACATCACCGGGTCCTGGTGCGAACCGACCATTTCGCGACCCCCGGATCGTTTGGTTTCATCGACTCGATGCTCGACTTCCTCGCATCCGAGACCGCGTGAACGCGAACGACGACGGTCTCGCGCCGGGATCGGTCATCACCGATCCCGAACTCGCTGCTCGCATCCTGGCTGCGGGGGGTGTCGTGGCGTTGCCGACCGAAACTGTGTACGGCCTGGGTGCCGACGCCACCAACCCCGACGCGATCGCTCGAATCTTCGACATCAAAGGGCGTCCACGCGACCATCCCTTGATCCTGCATGTTGCCGATCCGGTCGATCTCGAGGATGTGGCCCAGAACGTGACACCACCGGTTCGTCGTCTCGTCGAGGCTTTCTGGCCCGGACCGCTCAGCGTGATCGTTCCCGCCGCGGATGGGGTGTCGCGTCACGCAACCGGAGGACGCGACACCGTGGCGGTTCGGTGTCCCGATCACGATCTCACGCGTCGGGTGTTGCGACGCCTCGGTCGTAGCGTTGCGGCTCCCTCGGCGAATCGCTTCGGTCGGGTCAGCCCGACCACCGCGGCCCACGTCGTGGAGGACCTCGGGACCAGTGTCGATGCGATCCTCGACGGAGGCGTCTGTCGCGTGGGCCTCGAATCGACGATCGTCGACTGCACCGTAGATCCACCTCAACTTCTGCGACCCGGTGGACTGAGCGCCGAGGAGATCGAATCGGTGATGTCGAGGAGTCTCGCCAGCGCTGAGGGCCCGTCGAGGGCCTCCGGAATGCTCGCGAGCCACTATGCACCTCGATGCCGCATCATCGTGGTCGACCAAGCGATCGGAGCCATGGACGCGGTGCTCGATGAGCGATCCCAGGGTCATTACGTCGAACTTCTGGATCCCGCGGTCACTGCCGAGATGTGGGCGCATCACCTCTATGAATGGCTGCGCGATGCCGACCGCAGACGGGTCGATGTCCTCGTCGTGGTACCTCCCGAGGATCGCGGACTCGGATCGGCCGTTCGGGACCGACTCAGTCGGGCATCGGCAGGGCGTTGAGGACGGCGACCCACCGGTCCCGCACCTGGTCGAGAACCGGGGTGTCGACACATCGATCCCCGACAGCATCGATCACCGTCACCGAGACAGTGGTGGAACCCGCATCGGGAACGAGTTCGAGCCGACACCAACCGGTCACCGGATCGACGAGATCGACATCGAGGAGATAGGGAGGGTCGTCGTCGATGATCGTTCCGAGAAGCTCCCCAGCGGCGATCAGCGCCTCGAACGCCACCACGGGCAAGGCTTCGATCACGAATGAGCACACCTCTCGTTCGACCCGGCGTGGGGATTGGGTCCCCCACCGGCCAAAGGCCCGACCCTGATGCTCGCTGAGGGGCGTCGCCGAGGCCACCGAGTCCTCAGGTGCAGGTCGCGACGCGGTTACGTCGCTGTCGCGGCGAGCGAGGTCATCTCGGCACCTCCGGTATGCCTCGTTGAGCCGTCGCATCTCGGCTTCGCTGCCTCCGACATCGGGATGGTGGACGCTGCATTGGCGGCGCCAGGCTCGCTTGAGCGAGTCCACATCGACGTCATGGGACACTCCCAGAATCGCAAACGCCTCGCTCGGAGTCACGATGGGCCGGTCTCGCTGCTTCTGGTCTGCATGCCAGGGGGAACTCGAAGATCCCCTTCGAATTCGACTGCCCAGGGCGCCATCGTGTTCCAATCGTCCTCGGCGACGACCTCCTGAAGCGGTCGCCGTCGCACCGGACCATGCGAGCCCATCGGCCGACCGAGCGTGATCGTGGCTGACATCGCCGCTTCTTCAGGGATGGACAACAGGTCTCGAAGTTCGTTCTCGACCTCGTGATGCCACATCGTCAACACTCCCCCGTATCCGAGTCCCCGGGCGGCGAGCAACAGGTTCTGACACGCGGGATAGATCGAGGCACCCTCATGAGGATCGGGCTGGCGATAGCGAATGAGACAGGCCAGGATCACCACCGGACAGGCTTCGAAGTTGTCGACATAGGCCTGCATCGCGGCGGCCGCTCGGGCTTTGGGGCTGTGGGGATCGATTCCACTCCCCCGATCGAAACCTCCCAGCTCACGCTTTTCGGCCCAGGATCGACGAAAAGCATCCCCGAGAAGTGCCCGAGCCGTAAACGCCCGAGGGCCATCGCGCAACACGAGGAAGCGGTACGACTGGCGGTTCGAACCCGTCGGCGCCCGAGTCGCCGCCCACAGAATTCTCGCCAGATCCGAGGGGGGGACCGGATCGGGTCGATAACGACGAATTGCTCTCGTGGTCGCGAGGGTTTCGAAGAGATCGATCGACGTGGGGGGTTGGGTCTCCATGGGTCGTCACCGACCCTGGAAAGTGGCGGGGCGTTTCTCGATGAATGCTGCCACCCCTTCTCGAAAGTCCTGTGTCCCAAGCAGGGGCAACAACTGCAAAAAGACGTGATGGACGTTCTGTTCGAAGGTTTCGGTTTCGGCGGCGCGCATCATGCGCTTGATCGCCCGCACGGCCAAAGGGGCATTCTCGGTGATCTCACCGGCGAACGCGGCCGTGGCCGCGACGAGATCGGCCGCCGGGACCACCCGGTTCACCAAACCCATCTCGAGGGCCTCGGTTGCGGTCAGTGTGCGACCCGTGAACGCGATCTCGGCGGCCTTGGCGATACCGACGAGGCGAGGCAGCAGCCAGGTCCCTCCACTTTCGGGCAGGATTCCCCGCTTCGCGAACCCGGGATTCAACTTGGCCGTCTCCGATGCGATCCGTAGATCGCATCCCAGAGCCAGATCCAAGCCGTAACCGGCGGCCCCTCCGTTGAGCGCCGCGATCGTGGGTGTGTCGATCTGGTGGAGAACCACCGGAGGCGCGTGACGGAGATCGAACTCACCGACCGCACCCGGTGAACCCATGTTCGCCAGTTCACCACTGGCCGATCCTTGCTGGGCGGACAGGTCGAGACCCGCGCAGAACGCTCGCCCGGCGCCGGTGAGAACGATGACTCGCACCTCGCGGTCGGCGTCGGCTCGCTCCAACAGATCCGAGAGTTGATCGAGCATGGCTCCTGAGATCGTGTTCAAACGGTCAGGAGCATTGAGCGTGATGGTCGCGACATGGTCCGCGACCTCATAGAGCACTTCGTTGGTGTCCATCACCCCACGGTATCGGGGTGCCACCCATCGCCGAGGAGGTGGCGTTTAGCCTGAGGCCGTGGGGATCACGCCAAGACGCACCCGAGTGGGCCGACGACGGTGGGCGCTCGGGACGGGGCTGGCTGCAGCAGTCGCCGTGGTTGCAGGATGCGGCCAGGACGGCGACAGCGCTTCGACGACCCAGTTCTCATCAGTCACGGTGACATCGAGCGTGGCACCTGAGCCCCAACCATCCGGTTCGACCTCGACGACAGTTCCCTCCACCGACCCTGGTACGCCCCGGCCTCTCGCGGTGGTCACCGACCAGATCCGCACTCCCCGACCCGAGTTTTTCGAACGGCTCGAGGCTTCGGTGCTCGATCAGCTCGGCACGTCGCCCGAGGTGTGGAGTCGGGCGAGTGAGGCCTATGACGCCGTGATACTGGCCGCCTTGGCCGCCGAGGCCGCAGGAACCGACGGATCGGCGTCCGTGGGTGAAATCAGCGCGATCACGCGCGGAGACGAGCCCTGTGTCTCCTATGAAGAGTGTCGCGATCGACTCCTCGAGGGCGCCCGTATCGACGTCGGACTGTTGTCGCCCGTGACCGAGCTCGCGCCGACTCGACGAGTCGCTATCGGGTCGTTTCATCTCGACCGGCGACGCGGAGACATCCGCGAGGAGTTCGACGTCGAAATTGGCCCGCGTGCTGTCGACATCACCCCGGGCTCGAGTGCTGAGCGGGCCGGTAACGGACAACTCGTCATCGGTTCCCTCGGAGCCGAACTCGGACCGGGTTCACACTCTGCGCCCGGGACGCGAGCCGCGATCGAGAACGCCATCTCGGAGGTGAATGAGGCCGGTGGGGTCTTTGGACGGATGGTGGAACACGTTCCGATCGACATCGAACGCTGGGACGTCGAGACCACCACCCTGATCGCTGCGGCGCAGCGTCTGAGTGCTCAGAACGTGGATGTCGTGATCACGAGCGGCCCCACAGCGGCGATGTTCAGTGTCGTCGACGAACTCACCAGCTCGGGTGTGACGGTGATGCTGAACGCTGGAACGAATCGTCGTCTCGACCTCGTCGACGACCACGGTCTCATGGTGCGTCTCGCAGCCCCCGACGATCTCGAGTTCGCGGCGCTCGTGGACGCTGTCGTGTTCGAAGAGATCGGCGACATCGTCGTCGTGACCTCCCCGGATGCCGACGGTCAAGCCGCTCTCACCTCGACGTTGGAAGCAGCCGAGCGGCGCGGGGTGCGAGTCGTCGAAGTCCTCGACCAGTCCGAAAGCGTGGTCGACGCCGAGGTGTGGTCCTCGGCTCTGATCTCAGGGGATGCGGCGGTGGTGTTTCTCGGAACCGACCTCGAACCCTTCATCGACCAGCTCAGCGTTTTCGAGATCGACCCGGGTGACATCGCCTGGTTTGCGACCTCGCGACTCCATGGAGGCGATGGCATCGATGTCGTCATGGAGATCGTGACGGCATCGGCGCGCTGACGGCGCCACGAGTCGGACTCCGTGAGCAATCCGTATCTTCACGCGAACCTCGGCTGACTGTGGGTGGGTGACTAGCGTCACGACCATGAGTGAGACACCCCCGGCCCCCATGCGAACCCGAGTCACCGACATGTTGGGAATCGACTATCCGATCGTGCAGGCGCCGATGGGTTGGATCGCCAGATCTCCCTTGGCGTCAGCGGTCTCCCGGGCGGGAGCACTGGGCATCATCGAGACCTCCTCGGGAGAACTCGATGCGGTACGCACAGAGATCGCAGCCATGCGCGATCTGACCGATCGTCCCTTCGGGGTCAACATCGCTCAGTTGTTCGTGCGGGATCCCTCGATCGTCGAGTTCGTCGTCGAACAAGGGGTGCGCTTCGTGACCACCTCGGCGGGGGACCCCACCCGCTACACCGCCGCGCTCAAAGCCGCCGGTCTCACGGTCTTCCATGTCGTCCCGACTCTGAATGCGGCGCTCAAAGCAGTCGATGCTGGAGTCGACGGCCTGGTGGTCGAAGGCGGTGAGGGCGGAGGTTTCAAGAATCCTCGAGACGTTTCCACCATGGTGCTCGTCCCGCTCGTGGCGTCTCGGGTCGATGTTCCGATCATCGCTGCTGGAGGTATCTGTGACGGGGCGGGACTCGCAGCGGCCTTGGCTCTGGGGGCTGAGGGCGTCCAGATGGGAACGCGCATGGTGTCGGCGGCGGAATCTCCAGTTCATGACCACTGGAAGAATGCGATCGTCGACG
>CAYYHU010000009.1:32035-57418 GCA_964471865.1 uncultured Ilumatobacteraceae bacterium
CGCTGAGACCGACACGGTGTTCTTGAATCGGTTCTCACGACCGGGACTGCGGGCCCTGCGTACCGAACGCACCTCGCGTCTCGAACGCGAGGACCACGTCGGAATGGACGAGTTCGGCCGAGTCGCCGAGTTGTACTTCGGCGGTGACCTCGAGGCCTCCATCGCCCTCACCGGTCAAGTGGCGGGGCGGATCGACTCGGTCAAGCCCGTGGCCGACGTGATCTACGAGACCGTCGCTGAGGCGCGGTCCATCCTCACATCGTTGGGGTCCTCGGTGGCGTGATCGGTACCGAGTCTCTCGACGGGGCGAGTCGAGGCGACGAGATGCACCACCGAGATCATGATCGCGGTGGCCAACGCGATGTGAAGCGCCACCAATCCCACGGGAACCCCGGAGAAGTACTGCACATATCCCACGGTTCCCTGCAGCAATCCGAGCCCGAGGAAGGTCTCGATGGGTGTTCGCAACACCCGCCATTCCGCCACTGGACCCCGGCGTAGGCGAGCCACCAGAAGGAGCGTCATCACCAAGGTGATGACCACGGAGATTCCATGGATCCGAGCCACCGAGCCGAGTTCGAAACCGAGTCGGGGCGCGTCCTCGTCTCCGGCATGGGGACCAGTGGCCGTCACCACGGTTCCGGTGACGATGGCCACGGTCGCCGCGATAGCGATGCCTTGACACCACCGACGAGTCGTCGGGGACGTCGCCTCCCGGCGAGGGCGATCATCGGGTTCGCCAGCTCGGATCACCAACATCATGCCCATGCTCACCAAGATCATGGACACGAGGAAATGCGCCATGTTCCACAACGGATGCAGACCGGTGAGAACGACGATTCCGCCGATCACGACCTGAGCGAGAACCCCGAGCACCAAACCGATGGACAGTCGCGTGAGATCACGACGACGCCGGACTCGGATCAACGATCCGAGAATGGCCAGGATCACCGACACGGCGACCACCCCGGTGAAGAGGCGGTTGATCTGCTCGATCGCTCCGTGGGTGGAGGACACATCGATGAAGCGTTCCTCGTTACACGCCGGCCAATCCACACATCCCAGCCCGGAACCGGTGAGACGGACCAACGCCCCAGTCACCACGATCACGGCGAGCATCGCCAATGCGACGACGGTGATCCGACGATACGCCCGAGCAGACAGGCGGCCACGCACCATGACTCAAGGTTACGGCCTCGGCATCGTTGAGGGACCGTGGCGAGGGCCACATTCCCGGGATCACCCCCCGACCCCCGGTAACGACGACCGACAGATGTGATTCCCTGACGCTCGTCGGCCTCGGTGGGGTTCATCAGGATCGATGCGGTACGACCTTGTCGAGATGGCCGAGAAGGTCTGAGCTCTCAGGTGTGGCGGATCGTCAATCCCCCATCGACGCAGATCGTGGCTCCGGTGACGAAACGCGAGGCGGGAAGACACAGATTGAGCGTCATATGCGCCACCTCCTCGGGGTCGCCGTATCGACGCAGCGCCACGCGGCGTTTGGCGTAGAGCTGTTTCGTCTCGGTGGGAATCGCCGCCGTCATCGCAGTATCGATGGGTCCAGGGCAGATGGCGTTGACCGTGATTCCCGAGGGTCCCAATTCGACCGCCGCCGCTCGGGTCATCCCGGTGACGGCCGCCTTCGTCGCGGCGTAAGCGCTCAACGACGCGGTCGCGACCACGGATTCGGTCGATGCGATGTTCACGATTCGTCCGCCATGTACCGAGGCTCGCAGATCGCCAAGACATGCCCGCATCATCCGCATCTGAGCAGTGAGGTTGACCGCCACGGTCCGGTCCCATATCGGTTCGAACTCGTCATCGGGTGCGTCGAGACGAGCGGGATGCGAGATTCCGGCATTGTTGATCACCGCGTCGATCCCACCGAATCGATCACGGGCGAGGCGCGCCAGAGTCTGGGGAGCCTCGGAGTCGGTGACGTCGATCGCCAAGCCCACCACCCGGTCGCGCCCGTGCACCTCGGCGATTTCATCCTCGACTCGTCGTACCCGCTCGGCGCCGAGATCAGCGATCACCACCCGCGCTCCCTCATCGGCGAAGAGATGGGCAGTAGCGCGACCCATCCCACTTGCTGCCCCCGTCACGATCACCGACATGTCGGCGACCGAACGCGACAGCGAGGTGAGGCGCCCCGTCATCGCCGCCAGGTCTCGCGACCTGCCAGTCCATAGCCGCGCAGGATCGTCGCCCGATGTGGGCTGATGCGAAGAAACACGTGGTTGTCGCTTTCGGGTCCGCCCGGCTCGAAGGGCGCCAGGTCGTAGCCCATCCGATCCCACAGGCCTCGTCGACCTTCGACGGTGTCGATGATCTCGGCATCGCCCCACACGATGCAGGAGTCCCATCCCGAGGCTTCTCCCACTGCGAAGTGCACCGTCGCTCGGGGATTGGAGCGCACGTTGGCGACCTTGCGGCTCCGGGACAGCACGAAGGCCATGATGTCGTCGTCCACCCAGGCCACGGCGACGGGCGCCAGATGGGGTTCGCCATCAGATCCGGTCGTCGCCACGTACGCGAGCGGTCCGTAGCGGCGCGAGTCGGTGCGGATGTCGTCGAGGGTGACCGATGTCGGTGCAGGCTGGTTCGCTGTCATATCCGCAGCCTGTCACAGCCAGCGAGACGTCACGATGCCTCGTCTGGGCGCTCCGTTGCGATGTCTCGTCGCCATGGCCCAGGTGATGGCCGAGCTCGATGCACCGCGGGGCTATCCGCCGCGTGAAGAGCCATGACTTGTAGCGTTCGCACCGGTGAAGCACAAGACCGTCGAGCATCGTCGCACCGAGATTCTCGAGGCCACCTGCGCCGTGGTGATCGAGCGGGGATTCGCGGGCACACGCATCAGCGATGTCGCCCAACAACTCACCATCTCGGCCAGTCTCATCCACTATCACTTCGAGTCCAAGGAACAACTCCTGGCCGAAGCCTTCGCCCATTTCGCTCGGACCTCGCTGGATGAACTCTCCGCCCAGATCGAGGATGCTCCCACCGGTATCGCGAAGCTGAACTGCTTTCTCGCCGACAGTGTGCCCGAAGGCTCCGATGACACCGAATGGATGTTGTGGATCGATGCCTGGGGCGAGGCGTTACGTAATCCACTGATGCGCCGCATCAGTCAGGAGATGGACCGGGAATCCACTCAGGTCCTCGTCGATGTCGTCGATGCCGGAGTGAGCAGTGGCGAGTTCCGCTGCCTGGATCCGGCAGGAGCCGCCGAGAGACTCTCAGGGCTGATCGATGGCCTCGCCGTCCAGTTCGCAGCTCACGACAACGTGTTGGGACGCGAACGTTTGATCAATCATCTTCGTATCGCGGCCGCCGCCGAACTAGGCGTGAGTGTGGAGACTCTGGCGGGGTCGATTCCCGCCACTCCCCCTGCACCCGTGGTCCGTACGGTGGAGACCGAAATCCGCCGGTTGCTGATCGCCTCGTGTGACGCGGTGACTCGAAACGACCTCGAGGTATGGCGGAATCAGTGGGCCCAGGACTGCGTCTGGACGACCTGTGATGGGGTCGAGCGACACGGTGTCGACGCCGCAGTCGAGCACTGGGCCAGCGAGGAGGCCTTCGCGCCTCGTCGGCTGGTGACGCCGGCATCGATCCACGTCGAGGTCGAAGGTGATGTGCGTCATGCGCATGCCCGGTTGGTGATGGACGAGCGTCGTTGGAACGGGGAAGGACTCGGATCGCATCGCCTCATGTGGTGCCATGTCGACCTGGAACGAACCGGAGATTCATGGCTCGTCAGGGCCCGTCGAGACGAGGAGTTTCCCGCCCTGACCCCCTGAGAGGGGAAAATTTCTGAAAACCTGCTCAAGTTCGTGTGCTCACGGACCGATACCTCACCCAGACGTGAGGAGAGCATGATGGCGCGACGCGGAGAACGACACAGGAAACTGGCCACCCGAATGGCGGCAGTGGTGATGACGGCGGGAGTCGTCGGATCCGTCGCACCCTGGGGTACGGCCAGCGCCTCTGCCCATCACATGGTCACCGTCCAGGGCATGCCGACATCGCTCGTGATCGGAACCCGGGGCGCGGCTGTGGAACAGCTGCAAAAGGCACTCATCTCTGAGGGTGTCACCGTGCGAGGGGGTGCCGACGGCATCTTTGGACCGGCCACCCAAGAGGCGGTGCGTTCGTATCAACGTGATCACGGTCTCGAGGCCAATGGCGTCGCCGACACGTCGACTTTGATGTCTCTGGGTTTGCTCACCACTCCGATCCAGGCCGTCACCCCCACCGCCGTGGCCCGTCGCGGCGCCTCGGGAGCTCCCGAATCTCTCCCGTCTCCCGTGGCGCCGGTAGTGACCACCCCCGAAGTGGCGGCGGCACCCTTGGCCTCCCCGGTTCGCATCGGGGACCGAGGTGATCTGGTGCGCACCGTGCAACAGGCCATGACCGACGCCGGTATCACCGTTCGGGGCGGTGTCGACGGGGTCTTTGGTGCAGGAACCCAGGCCGCCGTGCGCGATTTCCAGCGCCGCGCTGGGCTGCCCGTCACCGGCGAAGTCGATGCCGACACCTATGCGGCGTTGATCACTGCGAGTGGCTCCGGGTCCTCTGGAGACCACGCTGACGAGGTCGACGGTGTCGACTCCGAAGCGCCCGCTAACTCGGCTCCCGTGTCGATCGTGGTGGCCCGTGGCGATCGCAGCGCCGATGTCACTCGGGTACAAGAAGCGCTGATCTTTGCTGGCGTCACCGTTCCTGGCGGTGCCGACGGAGTGTTCGGCTCAGCAACGCAGAACGCCGTACGCCAGTTCCAGACGAATCGGGGGCTGCCGATCACCGGAGTCGTCGACACCCGCACATGGGAGGCTCTGGGTCTGCACATCGACGATGCGACGACCCGTCCGGGCATCTCGGTGTTCCCGATGGCCGGCCCCTGCTACTACATCGACACCTGGGGTGCTCCCCGTTCAGGTGGTCGTCGCCACGAGGGAGTCGACATCATCGGCGCCTCGGGTCTCGAGATCTATGCCGTCGCCGATGGCACCATCACCCGGGTGTATCAGGATCGTCCCGGAACCCTCGCCGGTAACGGCTTGCGTCTCACCATGGCCGATGGCACCTACTTCTTCTACGCCCACCTTTCGGCCTTCGCCGAAGGAATCGAAGTCGGTGCCGAGGTCGTCGCTGGTCAGGTCATCGGCTACAACGGCTCCACGGGTAATTCCTCGACCCCCCATCTCCACTTCGAGGTCCATCCCGGTGGAGGCGCAGCGATCAACCCCTACCCCATCGTTCGGGCTGTGGACGGCTGCGACTGAGATCGAAACGCGCAACGCCCCGTCGGTTCCCTCACCGGGATCGGCGGGGCGTTGTCGCGTCAGGACCCCTGTCGATCCGGGTCCTCGATACCTCGTCCTTGATACCTCGTCCTTGATACCTCGAGGGTCAGGGACGGATCAGATAGAAGGCGTTGACCGGATGGTCGATGGCGAGGCGTTCGAACCCGGTGAATCCGGCCGCTGCAGCCAGTTCCGACGCCACGCGTTCCGAGAGTCCGAGAGTACCCAAGCCCGCCCCACCCGCTTCTGACAGCGCGGACGACATGCACGTCATCACCGAGATGCCGTACATCATCGACGCCATCGGGTTCTTCTTCGCGTTGAGAGCGAAGGAGTCCTGAGCTTTGATGTCCACAAGGAGCCATGATCCCTCCGGGCGCAGGGCTCGATGGATGGCCTCCACGACCACGGTGGGTCGGGTCATGTCGTGGAGGCAGTCGAAGGTCAAGGCGAGATCGACACTGGCATCATCGGGGATCGCCACCTCTCGAGGATCATGAAAACTCAGGTTGTCGAGTCCGCGTTCGGCGCGCTTGGCCTCCGCTCGTTCGAGGGCGAAACGCGAGATGTCATATCCCCGGAATCGACTTGCCGGAAAGGCTTGGGCGAGTTGGATCAGAACACTTCCGGCACCACATCCGATATCGATCACCTCAGCGCCGTTGCGGAGACGATCCTCGAAACCTTCGAGCGCCGGCAGCACTGTGGGAAGAAGGTGGGTGTTGCACCATGGTTCGAAACTGCGTTCGATCCCCACAGCAGCACCGAGACCGTGATGGTCGTAGTCGAAGCCTCGACCGGTTCGAAAAGCCTCGGGCAGATCCTCGAGAGATCGCATGAGATGCGGTAACTGCGAGAACATTCCCAACGCGAACGAGGGGTGGTCATGTGAGGCGAGCACCAGCACCGCTTCGGGACTGAGAGAAAAGATCTCAGGTGCGTTCTCGCTCACCGATACGTCGAGGATTCGAGCCGCGGCTTGGTTGTAGAGCCACTCACGGACCCAACGTTCGTCGAGTTCGGCATCGGCCGCGAGTTCAGCCGAGGTCGACGGGCCGATGTCGGCGAGACGCCGGTACAGACCCAAGGTGTCGCCGAGATGGATCATCCCGGCGGTCACCGCACCCTCGAGTTTGGTGTAGACGTGAAAAGTGAACGCTTTGAGCCGATCGGGATCCACCACTGGGTCCACGACAGAGTCACTCGTGGAGTCGGTTCCTGTCATCTCCGCATCGTAGGGGTCGACCACCGGGGCCCGAGACGACCCACCCCGATCTCACCGAGTTCGATGGGACTCGGCGAGATGTTCGACATCGGAGAGTCTCGTGAGGCTGAAGGTGTACATCCCGGCGATCTCGATGGCTTCGAGGCGGGTGACGCTCGCGTGATGGAACACGAATCGATCCCATTCCCACGGAATTCCTGGTACTCCGAGCAGATGGCACAAAGTCACCGAATTCGTTCCCGCATGGGCTACGAGCACCACCCGCCGACCCGGTTCGTCGATGTGGAAGACCGGAAGATCGCCCTCGACCGCGTGCACTCCGTGTTCATCGAGGAACAACGATGCTCCGAGCCGGATCCGCTCTTGGAACGACCGAACCGACTCACCGCCATCAAGACCGTCCCAGAGTCGATGCACGGGACGTCGGCGATGCTCGTTGAAGGACTCTTCCACCTTCTCGGCCGGGGTCGCATGCCACACGGGATTGCGGATCTCCTCGAGCCACGGCGCGATCGTCTCCTCACGCCCACACGTCTCGTACAGCGGTGCCGCCGTCTGACGAGCTCTCACCAAGGGCGAGACATAGATCTCATCGGGTTCCCAGGCCGCCACGATCTTGGCGGTCGCTCGAGCTTGTTCGTGACCGCGTGAGGTCAAGACGGGGTCATCGACGTTGAAACCGTCGCGCACCCATTCGGGCTCACCGTGACGGATCAGAAGGATTTCCATCAGCCGGGTCAGATCTCGGGTCGCGTCGGGAGATCGAAATGGCCAGCATTCGAACTGAGCCCGCCATCCACGGGCAGGGTGACCCCGGTGATGAACGAGGCTGCAGGCGAGGCGAGAAACCACATCGCTTCGGCGAGTTCATGGGGTTGGCCCCAGCGCTGCAGGGGAATCCGCCGGGCCATGGCCTGATGAAGTTCGGCATCATCGAGAAGTCGTCGGGTCATACCGGTCTCCACCGGACCCGGAGCGACGGCATTGACTCGGATTCCCTGGGCGGCGTAGTCCAAAGCGAAGGCCCGCACGAGGTTGATCACCCCGGCTTTGGATGCGTTGTAGGCCCAACTGCCCGGATCTCCACCCAGACCCGAGGTCGATGCCGTCACCACGATCGAACCCCCGCCGCCGGTACGCATCGCCGGGGCCGACGCCCGGACCCCGCGTGCCACTCCGGCGATGTTGACCGCGAGGATCTGCTCGAGACGCTCGATCGCTCCGGTGGCTTCGACCGAGGGCGACCCGACGGTTCCAGCGTTGAGGATCGCGACGTCGAGACGTCCGAACCGTTCCATGGCGGACTCGACCATGGCGTCATTGGTCGCTGATGACGTCACATCACCAGCGAGAGCCACGACCCGATCGCCGACGTCGTCGAACTGAGGCTCGACGAGATCGACAGCGACGACTCCGAGTCCTCGTTGGGCGAACAGGCGGGCTGCGGCCCACCCGATACCGGATGCTGCTCCCGTGACGACGGCGACGGGATTCCACGATGTCGACATGTTCACTTCCCTTCGAGGTCGCCTCGACGGCGGACCGTTCATCCACTCGACGGTAGCCGTCACACCGTCGCGGTCCGGTCCCGGGAGTACGACCCCCGGGTAGCGTTGAGACCCGAAGGGAGTCTCCGTGGAACCTGTGGATCTCGGTCTGGCCATCATCCGTGTCGTCGTGGGCCTGTTCCTCGCGGCCCACGGACTCAACAAGGTCGTGGGCGGCGGCGGGCTCGCGGGTACCTCAGGATGGTTCGGCAGTATGGGGATGCGGTGGCCCCGATGGCAGGCGCGCATGGCTGCGGGAAGCGAGATCACCGCTGGTGTGCTCTTCGCCGTGGGATTCGTGAGCGCGTTCGCTGGCGGGGTGATCATCGCATTGATGATCGTGGCCGGTGTGACCGCTCACCGCGACGCCGGCTTTTTCGTCTTCCGACGTCCGACCGAAGGCTGGGAGTACGTCGCCGCTCTGGGCGCATGCGCTCTCGGTATCGCCACGACCGGAGCCGGATACCTGTCCGTGGACAACGCGATGGGCTGGCATCTCGACTCGTGGTGGGGCCTCATGGTGGCAGTCGTGGTCGGGGGGCTTGGTGCCGCTACTCATTTGGCGCTGTCATGGCGACCTGGTCAGACCTTCAGCTGAGATGACGCCAGGAACACGATGGAACACGATCCCGGCGACCACCTGGTGCTCGATCCGGGTGAAAGGACGATGTGATGGCCGACGCTGACACCCCGATCCCGGCGACTCGACGAGACGACACCGGCACTGCGGCTGGCTCCTCACCACGGTCCCCATGGCGGATGATCGTGCGAACGGGCGTGGGGGCGATCGTGGTGCTGATCATCGCGATGTGGGTGTACGGACTCGGTTTTGCCTCCAAGGAGGCGGTCAACCGGATCGAGGACCGGGACTGGGCGGTGCGGGCCGAAGCGATTTGTGAGCGCGCGCAGGATCAGCGAATCGGCCTCGCAGACCTGCGACGCCTCGACGAGGTGGGTCCGGGTGCGCTTGTTCAACGTGCCGCTCTGGTCGATCAGGCCACCGACATCGTGGAACGGATGCTCGACGATGTGGTGGCGGTGCGCCCCCTCGACGCCAAGGGACAGGAACTGATTCCGATGTGGGAGGGCGAATATCGGCTCTATCTTCAGGATCGCCGGGACTATGCCGAGTTGTTGCGCGGCGGCACCAACCCTCCCTTTGCCGAGACCGAACGTGAAGGCATCCCCATCAGCGAACGCCTCGAAACCTTCGCTGGGGACAACGAGATGCCGTCATGTGCTCCACCACGCGATCTCGCGATCTGATCGCCTCGGCCTCGTGCTGGTGATCGCCCCCGGCGAGTCAGGAAGTGACATCCACGGCGACCCAACCGTGTTCGGGGTCGTAGCGACGAATCACCCGAGCAGGTGCGCCCACGGCGACGCTGAAGTCAGGGATAGTGCCCGTCACCACCGAATTCGCTCCGATCACCACATGACGTCCGATCACCGAGCCCGGAAGGACCACCGTTCCGTGACCGAGCCACGAACCTGATCCGACGACCACAGGCCGTTCCGGCATCGATTGACGCGAAATCGGAAGGTTCGGATCTTCGTAACCATGGTTCTGGTCGGTGATGTAAATGTGATGTCCGGTCCAGACGTCATCGCCGATCTCGATACCGAAATGGCCCACGATGCCGCTGCCCTTTCCGATGAGGCAGCGATCTCCGATGCTCACGATTCGGTCGTGCACGCAGCGCTGACCGGGCACCATTCCCGCTGACAGGGTCACATCGGGCCCGATCATCGTGTGGTGTCCGATGTGGATGTATTGCTCGTTGAACACCGTGTTGGGGCGATGACAGATGATGCTGCCCTCGCCGAAGGAGCCGAAGCGTCGCCCCCTGGATGTATCGGGTCCGATGGCCGCCATGGCGGCCAATTTCTCCTCGGTCCGCAGGTACGCCTCGGCGATGCCATGAGCGAACCAGGTCCGGACTCGGTCGAAGGACATGCGGGTACCGCTCACGATCGGCACCGTATCCGGTGCTCGGGCACGGCGCCGTGTGGCACGCTTCGATCATGAGTGCTGTGAGTTCCTCGTCCCCCGATCAAACACTGGCCGCCCAGACCGTCATCGACTACGCCACCGGAATCGATGGTCGAGACTGGTCGCTGTATCGATCGTGTTTCGCCGATCCCTGCTGGTTCGACTTCTCGTCGTTCATGGGGACTCCCGGATCCTCGATGTCAGCCGATGACTGGGTGGAGCGGGTCCGATCGGTGAACGGGAACTTCGACGCCACCCAACATCAGATGACCAACATCACCGTGACCCCGACCGAGAACCCCCAACAGGTGTCGGTCCGAGTCGAACTTCGGGCCCAGCACTGGTTCTCACCCGCAACGATGGCGTCCTTTGGTCGACCCGACGATGTGTCCTGGTGCGAGCTGGGTGGTCATTACCTGGGCCGGTTGCAGTGGTCAGATGACCGGTGGTTGATCGCTGAGTGGTCCCTGACAGTACGGTGGCGACTCGGAGACATGGCCGTGTTCGGTCTCGCCCGGAATCGACCGTCGCAGTCCTGAGATGGCGACAGCGCGCACCCTTGTTCCCGACACCGGTGGTCTTTCAGATGTCGAGGGCATCGGGTTGGGTCACAGCGGCCGAAGCGGACGCGGCTGGCTGAGCGGAACCACGGTGATCACGACGCCGCGCGGCACCGTGGGATCCGTGGAGGTCCGAGGCGGAGCGCCCGGGACCCGTGAAACCGATCTGCTGGCGCCCGAGAACCTGGTTCAACACGTCGACGCAGTCTGTCTGACCGGCGGAAGTGCGTTCGGATTGGCCGCCGTCGATGGGGTCATGTGCGAACTCGAAGCCGTCGCCCGGGGAGTTCAGGTCGGTGAGGATCCCGGCCACGTCGTACCGATCGTGCCCGCTGCGGTGATCTTCGATCTCGGGCGTGGCGGGTCGTTTCGGTGTCGGCCAGATGCCGAATTCGGTGCTCGCGCCACCCGCCGAGCACTGGGTCGAGGCGGAGCTCGTCGGTCGCGTGAAGGCAGTATCGGTGCGGGGCTGGGCGCCTGGTCCGGGGGGCTACGTGGGGGCGCCGCGGGAGCGAGTATCCGCGTCGGGGACCATGTCGTGGCCGCCTGGGCCGTGGTGAATTCGGTCGGATGTGTTCTCGACCCGTCGACGGGTCGCCCCTGGGATTCCTACAGTTCCGATCGCTTGGGACTCGTTCGGCCCTCTCGCGCTGACACACGGGCGCTGACCGAAGCCCTCGCCCAACGGCCCCCGGCGGCTCTCAACACCACCATCGGAGCGGTGGTCACATCGGCACATGCCGACAAAGCGACATGTCGCCGTCTCGCCGGAGCCGCGCACGATGGCTTGGCTCGAGCGGTGCGACCGGCACATCTGTGGCGTGACGGTGACACGGTGTTCGCTCTGGCGACCGGAGCGAGCGGTGAGGTGACGACGGTGGCTGGACGCGATGAACTCCTCGCCGCCGCGGCCGACGTGTTCGCGTTGGCCTGCACCCGAGCGGTCCTGCTCGCCACACCCCGGAGGGGTTCACCGGGCACGGTCATGGAGCTCCTCCCGTCACTGTTCAGGTCCACCGACTAGGGCTTGGTCCATTTTTCTTGGCAGACTGCTCCCCTCTCGATCGGGACCCCCGTCCGAAGGAGGGTGGTGCAATGAGCGCGACGTCCAGCCGAAAGAAAATGACCGTGCCGGAGCTCGCGGCACGTTCGCATTCTGGTGACCCGATCGTGATGGTCACCGCCTATGACGCCACCATGGCGCGTCTCGTGGACGAAGCCGGTGTGGACGCGATTCTCGTTGGGGATTCGGTCGGTATGGTCGTCCAGGGAGCCGAAACCACCTTGGGTGTCGAACTCGAGGACATGGCGTACCACGTTCGATGCGTCGCCGCCGCGAAGCCGGCCGCTCTCGTCGTGGGAGACCTGCCCTTTGGTTCGTATCAGGTGAGCATCGAGCAAGCGGTGGCGGCGTCTATCCGCATCATCAAGAGCGGCGCCGAATGCGTCAAGCTCGAAGGCGGCGTCGCGATGGCCGACACGATCGCTGCGATCACCCGGATGGACATCCCGGTCATGGCCCATATCGGTCTGACACCGCAGAGCTTTCACCGGATGGGGGGACATCGGGTCCAGGGACGTCGCAGCGGTGAGGGTTCGGGAAGTCGCGAACGCCTGCTCGAGGATGCTCATGCCGTGGAACAGGCCGGAGCCTTTGCCGTGGTGATCGAAGGTGTACCTCGCGATCTCGCTGCGGAAATCACCCGAAAATTGTCGATCCCCACGATCGGAATCGGAGCCGGTCCCGACTGCGACGGGCAGGTCCTCGTCGTGCACGACGTGGTCGGGTTGTCAGGCGCCACACTCAAGTTCACCCGCAGCTATGCCGATGTCGCCACCACGATGGTCGAGGCCACTCGTGAGTTCGCTCGTGAGGTGCGCGAACGGACGTGGCCCGACGACGCCCACAGCTTTCACTGACCCGAGGTGTCAGGGATCGTGGAACGTCTCGACTCCCCCACCGCCGCTCGCCAGTGGAGCGACCGATGTCATCAGGCCGGAGAGCGGGTGGCCTTCGTTCCCACCATGGGCGCCCTGCACGACGGGCATGCGTCCCTGATCGCCATCGGTCACGAACTCGCGGATCGGGTCGTGGTCTCGATCTTCGTCAATCCCCTGCAGTTCGACCGCCCCGATGACTTCTCTCACTATCCGCGTCCCCTCGAGGAGGATCTGGCGTTGTGTGAGAGTCTCGGCGTGGATGCCGTGTACACCCCGACAGCAGCCACGCTGTATCCCGAGGGTTTCGACACCGTCGTGCGCGCGGGCGCGCTGGCGAGCCGGTTCGAGGGCGAGGCCCGTCCGGGTCATTTCGATGGTGTGACCACCGTGGTCGCCAAGTTGTTCGGCGCTGTGCGTCCCGATCTCGCCGTCTTCGGGCGTAAAGATTTCCAGCAGTTGGCGGTGATCAAACGGATGACATCTGATCTCGACCTCGGAATCGAGATCGTCGCAGCCCCCACGGTGCGCGAGGGTGACGGACTGGCGCTGTCGAGTCGGAATAGACGACTCAGCCCCGAGCAACGGGCCGTGGCCGCAGCGATTCCGCGATCATTGTCTGCCGCTCACCATGCCGTGGAAGACGGAGCTCGACGCGTCGAGGACATTCTCGGCCCCGCCCGGGCGATTCTCGATCATGACGAGGCGATCAGCATCGACTACCTGGCCATGGCCGATGTCGACTCTCTCGAGCCCATGGAGCTGTTCGAGTCGAGCGCTGTGATCCTCGTGGCGGCATTCGTGGGCGATGTCCGCCTCATCGACAACATCGAGATCACCGTCACCTGATGCCTGGGGTGCCTGGTGACGACACGGGTTCGGTGTGGTCGCTCATCGGTCCCGAACCGGCCGAGGATTCCATCGTCGATGGACCGCTCGAGTTGCGTCACCTGCGAGATCTCGACGTCGTCATCGTGGGTGCAGGGTTCACCGGGTTGTGGACCGCCTGGCATCTTCTGGCTCGCCGACCCGGTCTCAAGGTCGCGGTCCTCGAGGCGTTCACCGTGGGATATGGCGCGAGTGGACGCAACGGTGGATGGTGTAGCGCCGCGTTACCGGTCAGCCTTGATCGTGTAGCCCGAACCCTGGGCGTCGAGGCAACTCATGTCCTGCAACAGAGAATGATCGACACGGTCACCGATATCGGACGATGGTGCGAGACCGAGGGGGTGGATGCCGACTTCGCGCCTGGCGGATGGGTTCAACTCGCCCGCAACCCCGCCCAGGCCGCTCGGCTCGCGGATGAGGTGGCGATGTATCGCCGCTTCGGTTTCGATGAGGCCACGGTTCGCCTCGATGACGCCCCAGCCACGGCGACACGGGTGCGAGCCACCCGAGTCGAGGCGTCGACGTATGCGACCCATACTGCGGCGCTTCATCCGCTCAAACTGGTCCGTGGTCTGGCCCGGGCTGTGCGATCACGAGGTGGCCTCATCCTCGAACACCTCCCGGTTCATGAGATCACGCCCCAGGGTTGTGTGACGAGCAAGGGAACGATCACCGCTCCCTGGGTCATCCGGGCCACTGAGGGCTACACCGCCTCACTTCGCAACGCCCGTCGGGATCTCGCCCCGGTGCATTCGTTGATGATCGGCACCGAAACGTTGGCTCCCGATATCTGGGATGAGATCGGACTCCGAGATCGCGAGGTCGTCAACGACGCTCGCCATCTCGTGATCTACGCCCAGCGCACCGCTGATGATCGCCTCGTGTTCGGTGGACGAGGGGCCCCGTACCACTGGGGATCGCGCACCGGCACCCGTTACGACACCGATGTCCGAATCCGCTCCCGGCTCGTGACGGCCGCTCGGGAACTGTGGCCGGTGCTCGAGCGCGTCGACTTCCCGTATCACTGGGGCGGCCCTTTGGGAGTGGCTCGAGATATGAGTCCGCATCTCGTCGTCGATGCCCGCACCAGGCGCGCCTGGGCTGGGGGGTATCTCGGCGATGGCGTCGCCAGCTCGGCTCTCGCGGGACGAGCCCTGGCCGAGCACATTCTGGGTGAGAGCGATCCTGCGGCGCCGGCCCGAGGGTCAGGGCCGCGGCGATGGGAACGGGAACCGTGGCGATGGATGGGTATCAACGCGATGTTGAGTGTGGTGTCATGGGCCGACCGCTATGAGAACCGCACTCGGCGTCAGGCACACGTGGTCGACCGTCTCCTGCCGTGACCGCGGGGTACTCGTGTGGGCGTCTGTCGGGATGCTCAACGATGCAGCATCGGGTCGTCTTGGTGGGCTCGAAGGCGAACCGTGTACACCGAATCTCCTGACAACACGCCGCCGCGCGCCAGGAGTCGGCCGTGTTCCCAATTCGACAGACCCAACTCCGGACGTCCCAACGCGTACTGTCCGTCGACCCACCGCGTGAAGCCGTTGCCGACGAAGGGGGCGTCGATCTCGGACCAGAAGCGCTCGTGATCATCCGGATCCTGCGAGGCCACCGAAGCCACGAATCGCGGGCTGTAGGTGTTGTAGGCCGCAATCGCGGCCTCGAGATCGTCGACGACGACGAGGGTCATCTCGGGCGTGACGTCCCATTCCCATTCATGAGCGAGCAGGTCGATATCGGACTCCGAATGCTCGACGATCTCGAGGTTCTCGACATCGCAACCACTCAGGTCGACGACCGCACCGAGGATGTGGATCCGAGGACGCGGTCCATTCACCGGGGCGGCCCGCCGTACGCCATCGAGAATTCTCGGAATCATCTCGAAAGCCTGCGAGGCCACGACACAGCACACGTTGAGGGTGTTGCACACCTTGCGGTCGAGCGAGGATGCGACGATGTTGTGTACCCAGTCGGCATCCGCGGACTCGGCAACCACCAGCCAGGCACCGCCTGTTCCGTGCAGACTCACCGGAGTTCCCGCTTGCCGGGCCACGGCTCCGAGTTGGGCCACTGCGGGTCCTGAACCTCGAGCGACGGCAAGGCCGAGGCGGGAGTCGTCAAAGAGCGCCCATCCCCCGGCGTGGGTGGGGTCGTCCACGAGCCCGATGGCTCCGGGATGTACTCCCGCCTCGACCAAAGCGGGGGCAACGATCGCGTCCATGATCGCCCGAGCGGTCCCCAAGGCATTGCTGCCGATACGCAGAACCGCGGTGTTGCCACTCTTGAGCACTCCAGCCGCATCGACGATCACGTTGGGTCGGCCTTCGAAGACGAAACCCACGACGCCCAGAGGCGCCTGATAGGCCTCGACACGCCATCCCTGGTGCTGAACGGTTTCGAGACGTTGACCACGCCCGCTGTCCACCGCGGCCCAACCCCGTAGCCCTGCCACCATCCCGGCGAGCATCGACTCACTCAGCACCAGTCGCCCGGTGCTTCGCTGGCGTGCCGAGGCAGAAGCGACATCCTCAGCATTCGCCTGATGAACAACGGCCATGATCGCTGGATCTTCGAGTCGCCTCGCCATGGTCTCAAAGACCATCTCGATGGCGGAATCCTCGATGCCAGCGAGGTGATGGAAGGCCTTTTCGGCCTCGGTCACGACCCGGTCCACGGCCTCGATCGCCGAGGTCGTCACATGCAGCAGATCTCCGGTTTCGGGCACGGCGATGAGTCGATCTCCGGGACGGAAAGCGTCCGCAAGTTCAGCCCCCACCGTGACGATGCGATCGCCTCCCACGAGGATCGACATGTCAGGCGTGAGCCGTGTGAGTGGCTGCGAACTGGCACCTTTGGACATGGTGATCAGGCTAGGCAACGCGAGGGGTTGGACATGGTCCTACGCTACGGATGGTGAGCGACGAGTTGTATTTCCGCCAACTGTTGTCCGGACGAGATTTTGCGGTCGGTGATCCCGTAGCCGCCCAGATGGTCAACTTCGTCTACGTCATCGGCAACCGGGCCACCCAGCAAGCTGCGATCGTGGATCCGGCGTATGCCGTCGACGAACTCGTCGACCTCGTGGAAGCGGACGGGTTTCGCGTCACCGATGTGCTCACGACCCATTACCACCCCGACCATGTGGGCGGATCGATGATGGGACTCACCATCGAAGGAGTGGCGAGGCTGCTGGAACGCACACCGGCACGGGTGCACGTCCAAGAGGCCGAATTGCCCTGGGTCACTCGCACCACGGGTGTCTCAGCCAGCGAACTCGTGGCCCATGAGCCCGGATCGACGGTCTCACTGGGTGAGATCGACATCGAACTCGTTCACACCCCGGGTCACACCCCCGGCAGCCAGTGCTTCCTCGTGCGAGGACGACTCGTAGCCGGCGACACGTTGTTCCTCGACGGATGCGGACGCACCGACCTCCCGGGAAGCGACCCTGGGGACATGTACGATAGTCTCCAGCGCCTTGCGACGCTTCCGGGGGACACGATCCTGTATCCCGGTCACCGGTACTCCCAAGCGGCCTCGGCGACGATGGACAGCGTGACGGGAGCGAATTACGTCTTCAAACCGCCGACGCGTCAGGCTTGGATGGAGTGGTTCGGCAACGGAGCCAGCTGAGCTCGATCGCCGCGCGGGGGTCCAGTTCCGGGTTCAGGTCGCTGCGCTGGCCAGAGCGGCAATGGCGGCGAGAATCAACAATCCGATCACGATGCGTTCGAATCGTTCGGGAGCCAAGACCCGAGAGATGCGGCGCCCGGTGGTCACTCCTACCCCGACGCAGGGAAGACCCACAGCGATATGTCGTAACTCGTCAGCGCCCAATCGTCCCGAGACCACGAACAACCCCAGGGTGACGAGACCGCTTCCGACGAAAACCGACGCGAGCGTCGCTCGGAATTCCGTCGGGGTGAGCCGTCGGGCCCGCAGACCGAACACCAACGGTGGACCATTGGTTCCGATCGAGGTCGACAAGATCCCCGACAATGCGCCCATGCCCAGATCGAAGCCCGGGCGAACACCGCTGAGATCGACACCTCTCACGAGGACGACCACGGCGCCCAGTACCCCGATCGCCAACAGGACCTTCAACACGTCGTCGCTCACCGTGACGAACACGATCAGCCCCACCGGCATCGCCAGATAGGCCGTGGTGAGCAGACGTCGCACCAATGGCCATCGGGTGTGGCGCCGCTCGAGAATCGCCTGCAACCCGCTCGAGGACAGCCCGAGACCGGTGCATACGATGACCGCGGTTCGAGGATCGACGGCCACGGCCAGGGTCGGTACGGCCAACAACGCGAAGCCGAAACCGGCGATGGTCTGAAGACAACTCGCGATGACGGTGATGATGACGACCGCCGCGATCTCAGAACCCACAGCGGCGCAGGTTACGTCCACCGCCGGGCTGAGATCCGTATGCTTCGCGAGGTATGCCCCAAGACGTGAGTGTTTCCGCTGCTCCCCCGATCCAGGGTTCACGCCTCCTCGAACGCCTCGAGTCCCTCGCTCGGATCGGCCCGATCCCGGGTGGCGGGTCGTGTCGTTTGGCCTTCACAGATGACGATCGAGCGGGTCGAGACCTCGTGGTGGGGTGGATGCGCGAGCTCGGTCTCGAGATCCGTGTCGATGCCATCGGCAACGTGACCGGTCTCTGGAACGTCGGATCTGGGGCGCCGGTGATGACGGGGTCACATATCGACACCGTGCGCACGGGAGGCCGTTTCGACGGCAACCTTGGTGTTCTCGCCGGTCTCGAGGTGATCCAGTCGTTCCAAGAACACGGTGTGACCCCACTGCGCCCCATGGCCGTGGGGTTCTTCTCCAACGAAGAAGGTGCCCGGTTCGCTCCCGACATGATGGGGTCGCTGGTCTACGCCGGAGGTCTCGACCTCGAGGAGGCCTGGGCGTGCGAAGGGATCGATGGAACCACCGTGGGCGCTGAGCTCGAACGGATCGGATACCGCGGGGACAGTCCCGTTCCCGGCCCGGCTCCCTATGCATTCATCGAGCTCCATATCGAACAGGGTCCGGTGCTCGAAGTCGAGGGATACGACATCGGCGCAGTGACCTCGGTGCAGGGCATCTCGTGGACCGAAGTGACCATTGCCGGACAGTCGAACCATGCCGGAACGACACCGATGTCGATGCGCCACGATCCGATGCTGGTGGTGGCCGAGGTGGGAGTGTTCGTACGCCAACTGGCACACCGCTACGGGGGAACCCAGGTCGCCACCATCGGTCGCGTCGAGTTGCATCCGAATCTCGTCAACGTGGTGCCGGCGCGCGCCGTATGCACGGTGGATCTGCGCAATACCGACGACGACCTCTTGACTGCTGCCGAGGCCGAACTCGCCCAACGGTGTGACGAACTCGCCCAGAGCGAAGGGGTCGAGATCACGACGCGACGCCTCGCCCGCTTCGCACCGGTCGCCTTCGATGAACGGATCATCGAGACGGTGGAAACGGTCGCAGTCCGTCACGGCCATCGGGTCACTCGGCTGCCGTCGGGAGCTGGGCATGACGCCCAGATGCTCGCCCGCGTCGGTCCGGCCGGGATGATCTTCGTTCCCAGCCACCGGGGAATCAGCCACAACCCGGCGGAATACACCGAACCCGATCAGATGATCGCCGGTGCGGCGGTACTCGCCGAGGTGATGTATCGCTTGGCCCATGAGGATCACCTGGAGACCGGAGAGCCGTCATGAGTCGAATCATCACCGTGGGAGCGGCCCAGCTCGGTCCCATCGAACTCGAACACGATCGCTCGATGGTCGCAGACCGTCTGGTCGCATTGATGCATCAAGCTCATCACCATGGCTGTGATCTGGTCGTCTACCCCGAACTCGCCTTGACCACGTTCTTTCCGCGCTGGTTCGTCGACGACATCACCCAAGCCGACCACTTCTACGAGCGGTCGATGCCGGGTCCCGACACCCAGGTTCTCTTCGACACCGCCGCTCGTCTGGGTATCGGTTTTTGTCTCGGATACGCCGAGTTGACCGAACCCGACGAGCACGGCCGCGTGCACCGATACAACACCCAGATTCTCGTGGGACCCGACGCCAAGGTCATTGCGCGGTATCGCAAGGTCCACATTCCCGGTCACGAACACCATGAGCCGGATCGCCCCTTCCAGCATGCCGAGCGCTACTACTTCGAACCCGGCCCTGGCGAACCCGGGGTATGGGATGGCTTTGGTGGCCGGATCGGGATGATGATCTGTAACGACCGCCGCTGGCCCGAGACCTACCGCGTCATGGGTCTCCAGGGAGTCGAGATGATCCTGTGCGGATACAACACCCCGATCCATTATGTTCCCGACCCCTCACAGGACATCCTTCAGGGCTTTCACAACGCTCTCGTGATGCAAGCCGGGGCGTATCAGAACGGCACGTGGGTGATCGGTGTAGCCAAGGGAGGAGTCGAGGCCGGGGTGGACTCGCTGGGTCAGAGTTGCATCATCGCGCCCAGCGGACAGATCGTCGCCCAGGCGCTCACCACCGGTGACGAGCTGATCATGGCCCGTTGCGACCTCGACTGGTGTCGTCGCTACACCGAGACGGTGTTCGACTTCAACCGTTATCGCCGGCCCGAGTTGTACGGGCGGATCGTGGATCCCGCCGGCCGCCAGGTCTGATCTCGACGCCCGCGACCACAGTGTCGACCAGGGTGGGTCACCCCCCGGGCGCGTATGACTCGGGTCGATTCGAGAGACGGGAGAATGAACAAACAGCGCGATCGTCCATCCCATGCTGCGGTTTTTGACAGAATGTAAACATGACGACTCTCGAACCGTCGGCACCATCGATCACAGCTGATGAGTCCAGCGATCGGGTGGCGATGTCGGTCAATGGCCGCTCCGTCACCGTCGACGCTCGCCATCCCCATCTTCTGGCGGCATTACGCGACGAACTCGGACTGACCGCCGCCAAAGATGGTTGCTCGCCGAGTGGACAATGTGGATGCTGCACGGTGCTCATCGGCGACAAGGCCGTCGTGAGTTGTCAACAACCCCTCGCCAAGGTCGCAGGCAAAGAGATCACCACCCTCGAAGGTGTCGACGAGCAGGAACGTCAACGGTTCGCTGATGCGTTTGGGGCCTGTGGCGGTCTTCAATGCGGTTTCTGTATCCCAGGCATCGTCATGCGAGCCAAGGCCCAGATCGACAAGAAGGGTTCGGCTCTGGCTCGCGAGGACATGGCTCGACATCTCGGCGCTCATCTCTGCCGATGCACCGGATATGTCAAGGTCCTCGATGCCATCGAGCTCGTGGCCAGCGGCGACGAGATCACGGTGCCGCCCCCGAGTGGTATCGGCTCGGGCGGTGTGCGCTATCAGGCCCATGAATTGACTCTGGGTGACCGGGGCTACGTCGATGACATCACGCTTCCGGGGATGCTGCATGCCGCGCTTCATCTCACCGCCCATGCGCGCGCCGAGATCGTGTCGGTGGACACCTCCCGGGCCCGCGCCGCTGACGGTGTCGTCGGGGTCTTCACTGCGGCTGATATTCCCGGAGAACTACGGACAGGTCTGATCTACAAGGACTGGCCGTTGATGATTCCCGAAGGAGGGCTGACCAGTTACGCCGGTGACGTTCTGGCCGTGGTCGTCGCCGAGACCCGTGAACTGGCCCGAGCGGCCGCAGGCCTGGTCGACGTCGAGTATCGCCCTTTGACCCCTCTAACCGATCCCGTCGCCGCGCTCGCGAGTTCTGAAATCGCCGTCTGGGGCACCGACTCGAACGTGTTGTCGGTGAGTGAGTACCAACGTGGGGATGTCGAAGCCGCACTGGCCAGCTCCGCGCATGTGGTGACCGAAACCTTCACGACCCAGCGTGTCGAGCATGCCTTTCTCGAACCCGAGAGCACTGTGGCGGTCCCCGATCCCGATGCTGGAACGCTGCATGTCTACAGCGGTGGACAAGGCATCTGGGACGACCGCAACGACATTGCGTCACTTCTGGGTGTGGACCGCGACCGAGTGACGGTCGAACTCGTCACCAACGGAGGTGCCTTCGGGGGCAAAGAAGACATGTCCAACCAGGGCCATACGGCGCTCGCGGCCTGGCTGTTGCAACGACCGGTGAAATGCACGCTGTCGCGTGTCGAGAGTCTGGTCATGCACGCGAAGCGACATCCGATCCGGATGGAATACACCCTGGGATGCGACGACGAGGGCATGCTCACCGCGCTCAAAGTCCGCGCCATCGGTGATTCGGGGGCCTATGCCAGCGTGGGCATGAAAGTGCTCGAACGCATGGCAGGGCACGCCAGTGGGCCGTACCACCTCCCCACCATCGATGTTGAGGCGGTCGCCGTACGCACGAACAACCCGGTGTGTGGAGCATTCCGAGGATTCGGCGCCAACCAGGCTCAATTCGCCATGGAGGGCTGTCTGGACCGACTGGCTGAGCGAGTCGGCGTCACCGGATGGGAGATCCGCCATCGCAATGTGATCCATCCGGGAATGGTGTGGGGGCCCGGCCAGATCATGGACGAAGGTTGTGCGGGTGCCGCAGCCTGCCTCGAGGCCGTCTCTCAGGCCTACCACGAGGCCCGGTCCGAGGGTAAAGCCGTGGGAGTCGGGCTCGGACTGAAGAACAGTGGTCTCGGGAATGGCTTCAAGGAATGGACCGGGGCCGTTGTTCGTTTCGTCGAGGACGGAACCGTCGAAGTGCGCCACGGCTGGACCGAGATGGGCCAGGGCATCAACACCGTCGCGGTGCAGGTGGCGATCGAAGAACTCGGGATCGATCCGGACCGGATTCGCGTCATCATCGACACCACTCGCGAACTCGGATTGGGCCAGACCACCGGATCCCGCGGCACCCTCATGGGGGCGGGAGCCGTCAAAGCGGCATGCGAAGCGGCGCGAGCCAACGGCTGCCAGGTCGGAGTCGACTATCTCGGCGAGTATCGCGTCGACTGGACCGACAAGTTGGGAACGGTGGAGAACCCGACGATTCACTCGACCTTTGGTTATGCCGCCCAGGTCGTGATCATGGATCGCGATTCCGGCCGCATCGAACGGGTCGTGGCGGCCCATGACGTGGGCCGAGCCGTCAACCCGGTGCTGTGCGAAGGGCAGATCGAAGGCAGCGTCCACATGGGACTCGGCTACGCGCTGAGTGAGGATTTCCCATCCGATCCCGACACGGGGTTCCCCACCAATCTCACCTTACGCAGCCTCGGAATCCTGCGACCCAAGGACGTTCCGCCGATCGACGTGATCCTCGTGGAGCGCCCCCAGCCCCGTGCCCCCTACGGCATCAAGGGTGTCGGTGAGATCGGACTGGTTCCCACCGCTGGTGCGGTCGCGGCGGCCATGCGGGATCGCGACGGCATCTGGAGATGCGATCTTCCCCTTCTGGGGGCCGATGAGGATTCGGCCGACTCCTGATCGTGACGACCTCGACACTCACGGCGGGTCATGAACTCGGCGGATCGGTCACCACCGGTCGAGTCTGCGCGCATCACCATCTGTATTCGGCCCTCGCCCGAGGTATGCCCGCTCCCCCACGTCAGCCCACCGATTTCGTATCGATCCTCGAACAGATCTGGTGGCGTCTCGACACAGCCCTCGACCTCGACATCATCTACTGGTCAGCGATGTTGGGTGCAACCGAGGCGTTGATGTCGGGAACGACGGCGATCATCGACCATCACGAGAGCCCCTCCGCGATCGAGGGATCATTGAGCGTGATAGCGAAGGCCTGTGAAGCCGTGGGCGTTCGTGTCGTGTGCAGTTATGGCGTTACGGACCGACATGGTCCCGATGGCGCCAAGAGAGGACTCGAAGAGAACGAGCGGTTCCTTCGCGAGGGGGGACGGGGACTCGTCGGTGTCCACGCCGCGTTCACCTGTAGCGATGACACTCTTGACGCGGCGGCGGGGATCGCCCGAGATCACGGAGTCGGAGTGCATATCCATGTGGCCGAAGGTCCCGGTGATGCCGACGCCGGTGTACGCCTCGCCCGTTGGGCCACCGAGGACTGGCTTGTCGTTCACGCCGTTCACCTCGAGAGCGAACTACCGGGCACGATCGCTCACAATCCCCGCTCGAACCTGAACAATGCGGTCGGTTACGCCCATCCGGCACGCCGGTCGAACCGGATCGTTCTCGGCACCGATGGGATCGGCGCCGATATGGCCGAGGAAATGCGCCTCGCGTATGTACTCCAACGCTCTCATGACGTGACCGCGAGTCCTGATGACGCGTGGTCCTGGATGCTGGGAGGTGCATCTCTGGTCCCCGAGGTCGAACAGGACCGGGTGCTGTGGAACTACGACCATGCCGACTCTGCGTGGCATGTCGCCTTCAGTCCCGGGGTTCGAGCCCTCGACGTCGTGCGCGGCGATGGCACTGTGTTGCTGCGCGATGGCTGCCCGACCCTGGTCGATCTCGACGAGATCCGAGCCAAGGCCGCCGAAGCCGCCCAGCGACTGCATTCCCGACTCTGACCGCCTGGGGACTCGCTTACGAGCCCGAACCCACCGACACGATCTCATCGCGAGGTTGTCCACGACATCACACTCCACCCGGACTCACCACGACCGACAGCGTTCGGTAGCGACAGTCACCGACTCGAGACGTGATGCGCCCGGGGCGCCGAAACCGATGAATCCCACGACCAGACCCGATGATGCTCAGCATCCGCCACGCCGAACCGATACCCGATGAGCGACACCGCGACCGGGTGACCACACCAGTTCAGAACACCAAGAGGAGCGATCATGACCCGCCGAGTTGCGCTGTATCTCCAAGACGCCCATTCGATTCCCGAAGGCATGGAACTCGTCAAATATGCCGAACAACGCGGTTTCGAAGCCGTCTGGCAGGCCGAAAGTCGCCTCGTTCGCGAGGCCACGGTGCCCATGGCCGCCTTCGCAGCGGTCACCGATCGACTCAAGGTCGGATCCGGTGTGGTCGACTGCTGGAGCCGTAACCCGGCTCGACTCGCCGCCACGTTTTCGACCCTGGACGATCTGGCGCCGGGCCGCGTCATGTTGGGAATCGGCGCGTGGTGGGATCCCCTCGCCGCCAAGGTCGGGATCGATCGGGCCCGACCGATCCGGGCCATGCGCGAGATCGTGACCGTGGTACGGGCGTTGCTCGCCAACGAGAACGTGACGTATCACGGTGATTTCGTCCATCTCGATGGGGTCGAGTTGGACTACGTCTACCAAGAGCGTCGACCCAAGGACGTTCCGATCTACATCGGCGCCACCGGTCTGCAGATGATGGAACTCACCGGTGAGATCGCAGATGGTGTCGTTCTGAACTACTTGGTGTCACCGGATTACAACGATCGGGCCATGGAGGCCCTCGAGGCGGGCGCACACCGTTCGGGTCGCAGCGTCGACGATCTCGATCGCCCGCAGTTGGTCGTCTGTAGCGTGCACGAGGACCGGGAGGTCGCGCTGGACATGGCGCGCCAGATGGTGACCCAGTACCTCGGCCAGCAGCCCCACATCATGAAGGCTTCGGGTGTTCCCCAGTCTCTCCTCGATGCCGTGGGTGAGGTGCTGACCTGGCCGGCGACCCATGAGCAAGTCGTGGCCGCCTCCAAGTTGGTGCCCGATGAGATCGTGGACATGTTGACCGCCAGTGGCACTCCCGACGAGGCCCGAGCCAAGGTCGAGCACTACATCGATCATGGGTGCACCTGCCCGATCCTGTACCCCTTGGGGGATGTGCGCGCCATGATCGACGCATTCGCCCAAGACGATTGATCACCTCGGGCCATTGCGTCGTCACGAGCACGAAACCCGGGGTTCATCAAGAGGTCTCGGCCTCGCCGCAGCGCCGGGTTTGAACTGTTTGTAAAGTCAGGAGCGCATGCCAGTCATCGCCCCCACCTCGCTCGACGAGGCTCTCGACCATCTTGCAGATCACC
>CAYYHU010000010.1:0-3555 GCA_964471865.1 uncultured Ilumatobacteraceae bacterium
TCGGACCTCGACATCCCGGGGACCGGTAGACGTTCGACTCTCCACGGTCGCGACCGTGTTGGGAGAGCGAGCCGTGTTGCGTCTCGCTCCGGTCAACGAACGACCTCGTCGGCTCGACGAACTGGGAATGCCTCTGGACCTCGAACGCCGCCTCCGTGACCTCGTGCGCGCCGCTGCCGGATTGGTCGTGTGCGTCGGCCCGACCGGTGCAGGTAAAACCACGACTCTCTATGCGGCTCTGAGCGAACTCGCTGATGGAACCCGCCACCTCGCGACGATCGAGGATCCCGTCGAGCACGTGGTCGAAGGGGTCACCCAACTCCAGGTTCATGAAGGCGCGGGCGTCGACTTCTCCACGGGGCTTCGCGCCTTGTTGCGTCATGACCCCGATGTGATCCTCGTCGGCGAGATCCGTGACCGTGAGACCGCGGCGGTGGCGGTGCGAGCGGCACTGTCAGGCCACCTGGTTCTCACCACCCTTCATGCCAAGGACGCGACATCGGCCTTGGCTCGCCTTGTCGATCTCGGAGTCGATCCGGTGATGATGTCGCTCGCTCTCACCGGTGTCGTGGCCCAGCGTCTGCTGCGGCACCGTCGGGAGACCCCCGGCGAGGGTCCCACGGGGCGAAGCGCCGTCTTCGAGCTCGTCACCGTCACCCGGGATCTCCGCCACCAGATGGCGACGCGAGCGAGCGAGGACTCGATTCGGGCCGAGGCGATTCGCAACGGCCTGATTCCGCTGTCGCATCAGGCGGACCGTCTCGTCGCACGTCGAATCGTGGATGCAGCTGAGGTGGTTCGAGTCTTCAGCGACGAAGCCGCGTCATGACGATCGCTTCCCAGGACCGATCCTCCGGACCCGATACCCCGAAGCGTTCGCCCCGGAAGCGGCGCGACTCTCACAGCGGACCGCTCAGCGTTCATCGGCTGCAGGTGCACTCGACTGTTCCTCGCCGGATCGGTCCGCTCACGATCGGGCGGGAACGTCTGCGGACTCGGTCCCTCGAGGTCTTCATCTCGCAGCTCGGAGTGCTCACCACCGGGGGTGTGACCCTGCCGGAGGCTCTCGCGCTCATCGGCGCCGAGAGCGACGATCCGGTCATCTCTCGACTCACTCGTGATCTCGCTCAACGCCTCGCCGCCGGACAGAGCCTCGCCGTGGCTCTCGACGCCCATCGCGCCATACTCCCCGCGACCGTACGCGGGGTGTTGGGCTCGGCTGAGATCTCCGGGAATCTCCCAGCTGCTGTCGCCGGGCTCGAGAACCATCTTCGGCGTCATGCGCTGTTGCGAAAGCGTCTCGCCGGTGCCCTGGCGTATCCAGGCATCGTCTTGGTCGTCTGTTTGGCCTCGATGGCGCTCTTGGCCATCGCCGCCCTCCCCCGCTTCTCCAACCTCTTCGATGAACTCGGGGTATCGGCCCCGGCCCCGGTTCGCTGGAGCGAACGCGTCACGGCTCTGACATCGGTGTGGTGGCCGCTCTTGGTGCTCGCAGCGATGGTGATCGTCGCCATACCGATGAGACTTCGACACCGTCCTCGCTGGCGACGTCGAGGACAACGAGTGATCCTCAGACTCCCTGTGATCGGGCGGATCCAACGGTTGTCGTTGACCGAACGGGTCTGTCGGACCTTGGGGCTTCTTCTCGATGCCGGGGTGGCACTCCCCGATGCGCTCAGCACCGCCGCTCGCGCGAGCCATCACGTGTGGATCGAGGACCGGCTCGAGCGTGCTCGGGACCGGATCGTCGCCGGAGACGACGTCGTGGTCGTCCTCGCCGAGACGGGACTGTTCACCAGCGCGGTTCACCAGATCCTCGCGGTCGGTGAACGGGTCGGGCGCCTCGCTCCACAAATGGATGTCGCCGCCGAGCTCATCGGAACTGAACTCGATCGTCGCCTTCAACGGGTGGCGACGCTGGCAGAACCGGTTCTCGTCGTCGTCGTGGGACTCATCGTGGCGGGTGTGGCGATCTCGCTCGTGTCCTCGATCTACGGGGTGGTCGGCGAACTCTAGAGACGCTCTCTCACCCGGAGCGGTTCGATCACCACATCGACCATGACGCACTGAGGCGATCACCGATCACGAGCACCACGAGCGCTCCGGTGGCCATGAAGGGTCCGAACGGCAACTCCGACCGCCTCGACGCCCGGCCCCCGAGCATCAAAGCGAGACCGACCGTCGATGCGATGGCGAACCCGAGAAACAGTCCGATCACCACATGATCGATCCCATACCAACCGAGGTAGGCGCCCAACAGCGGAGCGAAACGAACATCTCCATCCCCGAACGCTCCGCGAGCGGCGATGTAGATGGCGACGAACGCGATGCCTGCCCCGACCGCACCCAGAACCATTCCCAGAATTCGACCAGGACGATCGCTGAGGATGGCGTCGATCACGAGCCATGGCAGACCGAGTCCCGCTCCGAGATAGATGATGCGACGCGGCAACCGGTGAGTACGAATGTCGATGATCGACAACACGGTGACCACGACGATCAAGACGAGAAAGCCGATGGTGGCCCAACCTCCGATCACGTCGGCACGCTAGGCAGCCTCGTCGATCGGAACCATGGGCCGATGGGATGGTTGACTGGTGGACATGCTGCTCACCGAGATCGACCACGTCGCCATTGCAGTCCGAGACCTCGAGGCCGCCATCGACTACTACGCCCGGGCCTTTGGGGCCACGGTTGATCACCGGGAGGTCGTGGAGAGCGATGGGGTCGAGGAGGCTCTGCTCAAAGTGGCCGACAGCTACGTCCAGTTACTGACCCCGACGCGCGAGGACTCACCCGTCGCGAAGGCCATCGACAAGCGAGGCGAGGGCCTCCACCACATCGGGTACCGGGTGGATGACTGTGCCGAAGCTCTGGCCTCGATGATCGCAGCGGGGGCCCAGCCCATCGATCAGGCCCCTCGTCCGGGGAGCCGGGGCACGACCGTCGCCTTCATCCACCCCAAGGGCAGCTTCGGCACCCTGATCGAACTCGTCCAAGAAGGTCCCGACACCCACTGACCCCGGGCATCCGGTCTGACCGCCGGACGCCTGCTCGCTCCCACATCGGTCCCGGCGATCGCCATCAGGTGATCGCTTCTGGAATCCGAAGGAGGAGCGATGAACATCGTGGAATGCAGATCTCGAGAGCGACGTGGCCGACCCCAGGCCCGGCGGGACCGAGGTTTCACCCTGGTCGAACTGTTGGTGGTGATCTCCACTCTGGGGATCCTCGGAGGCGTGACTGCGTTCGCCGTGGGCGGAATCACCGACACCGCTCAAGCGAACGCCTGCACCACCGAGCAGCGCACCCTCGAAACCGCGATCGAGGCGTACCGCAGTGAGACCGGAGATTTCCCTGCCACCGAGGCGGCGCTGGTGACCGAGGGCTATCTGCGGTCGGCGCCCGAGTGGTATCAACTGCGGACCCAAGACATCGGCGGTGTCATCACGGTGATCACCGATGGCACGATCGAACGTAGTTCCACCGGCGAGACAGCGGGTTGCGATCAGGTTCTCGCCTGATCCTGACGAGTCTGTGATGCGCAGGGGTGGC
>CAYYHU010000010.1:3655-56279 GCA_964471865.1 uncultured Ilumatobacteraceae bacterium
GGTTGCGATCAGGTTCTCGCCTGATCCTGACGAGTCTGTGATGCGCAGGGGTGGCATGGCCCCGTCCCCACCGGTGTCGGCCGCCCCTGCCACCCGCCCGATGACCGATGCTCATCGATCGCGACCTGAGAGAACATCTCCGTCTCTGCCTGGCGCTTCGACGCGAACCCGAACCTCGACCGCATGCGGCCATAGGCTGATGATCTCGTCCGATCCAAGGAGGTCCCCCATGGCCGGTTCCTACATCGTCGCCGGAGCCCGCACACCCATCGGAAAGATGAGTGGTGCACTCTCGGGATTCACCGCGGCCGAACTCGGTTCGATCGCCATTCGCGAAGCAATGGTTCGTGCCGGAATCTCCCCGGATCAGGTCGAACACGTCCTCATGGGCCAGGTGCTGCTGGCTGGCCAAGGCCAAGTACCGGCCCGCCAAGCTGCAGCCGGTGCTGGGATTCCCCTGTCGACTCCGTCGGTGAACATCAACAAGGTGTGCCTGTCGGGGCTCAACACGATCTATCTCGCCGACCAGATGATCGCGGCAGGCGATGCCGACATCGTCGTAGCCGGCGGCATGGAGTCGATGACCAACGCCCCCTACATCGCCAAGGGCGCCCGTGGCGGTTTCCGCTACGGCAACGTCGAACTGGCGGACGCGATCCTCGCCGACGGTCTGTTGTGCGCGTTCGACAACTGCGCCATGGGGCTGTCCACCGAACGCTATGCCGAAGGTGTCTACAGCCGCGAGGCCCAGGACGCGTTCTCGGCGAGCTCGCACGAACGGGCAGCGAACGCGGCCAAGGATGGTCGACTCGCCGACGAGATCGTCGCGGTCTCGATTCCACAGCGCAAAGGTGATCCGCTGCTCGTGGACACCGACGAAGGGGTCCGGCCGGGCACCACCGTGGACAGCCTGTCCGGTTTGCGTCCGGCGTTCGACCCGCAAGGAACGATCACCGCCGGCAATGCCAGCCAGATCAGCGATGGAGCGAGCGCCGTGGTGATGATGTCGCAGCGGGCTCTCGAGGCCACCGGCGCCACTCCGCTCGGCCAGGTCGTGTCCTACGGCATGGTCGCGGGCCCCGACAGTGTGTCGCTGCTGCAGCAGCCATCGCGGGCCATCCTGGCGGCGTTGTCTCGAGCCGGGCTGTCGGTGGGTGACGTCGATCTGTTCGAGATCAACGAGGCGTTCGCCACGGTGGCCCTCGCGTCCATGGCGGATCTCGGGATCACCGAGGAGATCGTCAACGTGAACGGTGGAGCGATCGCGCTCGGCCATCCGATCGGGATGAGTGGAAACCGACTGGCCCTGTCCTTGCTGCACGAACTGCGGCGACGCGGCGGAGGCGTCGGAGCTGCCGGCCTGTGTGGTGGCGGCGGCCAAGGCGACGCCTTGGTGCTTCGCACCGTCTGACATCGACTGCCAGTGGTCGTCGACGGGCTTGATCTCGACGACACACCGGCGCCGCATCGACGACCCATCGCCAACGGGTGGGCGACTGGTCAACTGTCGAGTTCTCGACGACCTTCGATCGCGCGTCCCAGAGTCAGTTCATCCGCATACTCGAGATCACCGCCCACGGGAAGACCACTTGCGATCCGCGTGATGCGGACTCCGAGGGGCTTGAGCAGTCGGGCCAGATACATCGCTGTGACCTCACCCTCGGTGTTGGGGTTGGTGCACACGATCACCTCGGAGACCGATTCCGGATCGAGCCGTGTCAGAAGTTCCCGGATCTTCAGCTGTTCCGGTCCGACCCCTTCGAGAGGATTGATCGCTCCGAGCAGCACGTGATATCGGCCCCGGAACTCGCCGGTGCGTTCGATCGCCACGATGTCACGGGACTCTTCGACGACACAGATCACCCCTGAGTCGCGACGGTCATCACGACAGATCTGGCACAGTTCGGCGTCAGCCACGTTGAAGCAGCGCTCACAAAAGCGGACCTTGGCCTTGGCCTCGAGGATCGCATCAGCGAGGCGCCGGGCATCCTCAGAGGACACTTTGAGCAGATGAAAGGCCAGGCGCTGGGCGCTCTTGGGCCCGATTCCCGGAAGACGCCCGAGTTCATCGATGAGGGTCTGAACGACAGGGGTGTACGCCGACGCCATCAGCGAACCTCGATCATTCGTCGTCCTCGACGATCACCGAGCCGGGAAAGGCCTGCACGAGACGTTCCACCGGACTCGTCACGGCGCCCTTGGGTACATCGGGAAGATCGCGCACATCCTCGACATCACCGAGATGATCATCGCGTTCATCGGTCTCGACGACCGGAGCCGGCTCAGGTGCCGACCCACCACTTCGAGACGGCGATGGGGCCGACCCTTCGACGATGAGATTCATCGGGATGCGGCGGCCCGCGACCTCGGCCAGTGCCGACTCGACATCGCGTTGATGCTGTGCGGCGCGATCGCGGTGGGGTTCGTTCGGGAAGCCGACCACGAGCGCACCCTCACGCTCACCCATCACCGTTCCGGCGGCATACAGCGCGCGCACCAGAGGCTTGAGTCGAGTCAGAACGTCCTGGGACCAGGCCCGCCCGATTGCATCCACATCCACACCCGAGGAGGCTGCGGCCGCACCGCCCACTCCACTCGACGGGGGCGCATCCCCCGATCGCGTATCGGCCTCAGATGACGATGCCGGTGACCGATCCGCTGAGGCTGGCGACGAGGATGTCGGCGACGCGGATGCTGGCTCGGGTGGAGCGGCTGGCGACGATGTATCGGTTGCGCGCGCCGGTCGCACGGTCCCCGACGTGACGTCACCGGCTCGCGATCCCAGTCGGGCTCGTCCGGTAGCCGGATCCACCGGCGGCGCCGGGGTGGGAGCTGCGGCCAACGTGACCCCTTGGGCCATCTGATCCTCGAGATGCTTGAGCCGGGCCAGCACCGCTGTGATCCCCGGATCGACCTCGGCATGGGTCAACTTCACCAGCGCGACCTCGAGCAGGATCCGAGGATCGGGAGCGTGTCGCATTTCGAGAAGTGCGGTGCCGAGCACCTCCATCGACCGCACGAGAGTCGCCGTTCCGACTCGACGAGCGCGTTCGGCGACGGCCTCTCGTCGACTGGTGGGAACCTGGACCAACTCGGGGGCGACAAGCGACAAGAACCCTTCGCGAAGGATCCGAAGAACCTCCTCGGTCACGGTTCGCGTATCGCGACCCTGACGAACGGCGTGGGCCACGGTGGCCAGAGCCAGACCGGGATCACGATCGGCGAGCGCATCGAAGAGTTCCTCGAGATGCGCGTCGGCCTCGACGACTCCTCCTGATGCTGCAACGACCTCCAAAGCCGACAGCGCGTCCCGGGCCGAGCCCGCACCGCGATTGACGACCGTGGCCAACGCCGAGTCGTCGAGTTCGATACCCGCGTCGGAAGCAACCCATCGAAGATGTCCCTCGAGTTCGTCGGGGTCGATCAGATGGAACTGCAGATGTTGGGTCCGACTGCGGATCGTTTCGGGAACCTTCTGAGGATCGGTCGTGGCGAGAACGAACACCACATGATCGGGAGGCTCTTCCAGAGTCTTCAGCAGCGCGGCGTTGGCCTCTTTGGTCAACATGTGGACCTCGTCGAGGATGTACACCTTGTGACGACCCGGGGTACCCAAAGACGCCCGCTCGATCAGGGACCGGATGTCGTCGATACCTCGGTTGGAGGCTGCGTCGAGCTCGAACACGTCATAGGAGGTGCCGGCCTCCACGGCCAGACATGAACTGCATTCGCAACACGGTTCACCATCGATGGCGGACTCGCAGTTGAGGACTTTGGCGAGGATCCGAGCCGATGAGGTCTTCCCGGTCCCTCTCGGCCCTGAGAACAGATACGCGTGGCCTTCACGATGCTGAGCCACTGCATTGCGTAGCGCTCGCACCACATGGTCTTGGCCCTTGAGGTCCGCGAACCGCCGCGGCCGGTAGCGGCGGTACAGAGACAAAGTGGCCACGACCCCGAGCCTACTCAGGGGGTGGCGCGAGGTCGGAGAGCGAGGTCGGGTAGCGTGCCGGTCGATCATGGGCCCGTTGTTGATGCGTTCTGGATCCCGCTTGGTCGGGTCACTGACACGGTGGATCGTCATGACCATGGGTGTGGTCATGGGCGTGCTCGGACTGGCCAGCGGTACAGGACTCGCTCAGGGAACCAACACCCTCGAGGCTTCGACGCCGAGCGCTGACGCAATCCTGGACAGTCCCCCCACCCAAATCCAGTTGCGGTTCACCTCGGCGATCGGGGACGGTGTGGTCGCTGAGGACATCGGACTGGCCGTGACCTGTGCCAGCACTCCTTTGGGCCTCGGTCCACGACAACTCGGTCCCGATGGACGCACCGTTCTGGCGCCCGTCACCCAGATCGCACCGAATGGAACCTGTGTGGTGTCGTGGCGGCTTCCCGATGCGAGCGTGGGCACCTACAGCTTCACGGTGCGATCGTCGAGTGCAGCGACGCTACCCCCCGTCACGGTCACCACGGTGACGGAGTCCACCGATGGTGAGGCCCCGATCACCACTGCGATCGTGGTGGTCGATCCCGCCGATTCGATCAGCGGCGTCACCACCCCAGGCGGCCTGGGACTGGGCATCGCTCGCTGGGTGTCGATGTTCGCGATCTCGGCAGTGTTCGGACTGTTGGTGTTGATCTCGTTGGGTTGGCCCGAGGCCGTCTACGACCTTCCGGCTCTGCGCTTTCTTCGCACGAGCTACATCGCCGCCCTGGTCTCGACGGTCGTGGTCCTGTGGCTGACGGCGGCGGCTGTGAGCGACCGAGGGGCGATCGAGGCCCTGAATCCCGTGACCTGGTCGGATCTGCTCGACAACGGGCCGGGTCGGGCGCTGTGGTTGCGTACCGTGCTCGTGGCGCTCACCGGAGCGGTCGCGTTCGTTCCCGAACGGGCCGTGGCCCCTCGCTCCCAGTTGGGCGCGCTGGGAATTCCGGCGCTGGCGATCGCGACCTACGGATTCTCTCGATCCGGCCTCGAATCAGCTGCCACGGTGAATATCGCCGGCGCAGTGCACGCGCTCACCGCAGCGTTGTGGATCGGCATGTTGATCGCCGTGGCCCGTGTGGTGGTGGCCAAGGCCGGCGATGAGGACCTGGTACTCGCCATCCGGTCCTACTTCCGCTTGGCGACGCCGCTGACCATCATCGCCGTGGTCACCGGAGTGGTGACCGCGCGGGCTCTCGACGGTGGCAACTGGTGGGATGTCCAGCACGCCCGCTGGACGATGCTCAAGGCACTTCTCGTGGGACTGCTGATCTACCTGGGGATCCTCGGGCGGCGGCGTTGGAGCGCTCGACTCGCCCGGGTCGATCACCTCGACCGACGAACCGCCACGATGTTGCGCCGATCGATGGGCGCCGAAATGATCCTCGCCATCGCCATTCTCGGCGCCACCGCCGGTCTGGCATCGAGCACTCCAGCACGCATCGAAGCCCCCTCACCGGCCTCGCAGTATGCATACGACACGGTGCTAAGCGCTGAAGGATTCTCGGTTCGGCTGTCGGTGACTCCCCTCGTAGCCGGGCCGCAGGGTCTGCGCATCGAGGTCCTCGAGCCCGAACAGATCGAATCGCTTCTGATCCGGTTGCAACCCACCGAGGTCCCGACATCTCCGGGATGGGAGATCGACGTTCCGTTGCGGAGCGCAGGGGCTGCAACACTACGAGTGGCCAGCGGTTGGCGCCTCGACATCCCGGGCGTGTGGAGTGTCGACGTGGAAGCTCGAGGATCGCTGGGGCCGTTGCCGACACTGTCGAGCTCGATCGTGGTGAGCGACCCGCTCGCCGGCGACTGATCGGCGACTAGGCCCGCACCCTGCGGGTGGAACTAGCGTGGCCGCCGTGACCGACGACCCGATGCAGCACAAGCTCGAGGACCTGCGCCAACGCAAGGAGCAGGCCTACAACGCCGGATCACCGCGCGCGGTGGAACGCCAACATGACAAGGGCAAGTTGTTGGCCCGCGAGCGCATCGAATATCTGCTCGATCCTGGTTCGTTCCACGAGCTCGACCTTCTGGCCCGACACCGCGCCCACGCAGCAGGTCTCGAAGAACGCCCCTACACCGACGGTGTGATCACCGGATGGGGAACCGTGGACGGCCGCAAGATCTTCGTGTTCGCCCAGGACTTCACCGTCTTTGGTGGGGCGCTCGGCGAAGTGTTCGCCGAAAAGATCCACAAGTTGATGGATCTCGCTCTCAAAGTCGGCGCGCCGGTGGTCGGACTCAACGATGGCGCCGGGGCCCGCATCCAAGAAGGCGTCGTCTCCCTGGCCAGCTACGGCGGGATCTTCTACCGCAACGTCTTGTCTTCAGGCGTCGTCCCCCAGATCTCGGTCATCCTGGGTCCCTGCGCGGGTGGTGCGGTCTACTCGCCGGCGATGACCGATTTCATCTTCATGGTGCGCGAGAGCTCGCACATGTTCATCACCGGTCCTGATGTCGTCAAGACCGTGACGGGCGAAGACGTCACTCTCGAAGAACTCGGCGGCGCCATGAGCCATGCCTCCAAGTCGGGAGTGGCCACGTTCGTCTCCACCGACGAAAAGGCCTGTCTCGACGACGTCCGCTACTTGCTGTCGTTCCTGCCTCAGAACAATCTCGAGACGCCGCCGGCTCTCGATACCGGGGACGATCCCGAACGGTTGTGCGAAGACCTGCGCACGATCCTGCCGCCGTCACCGAACCAGCCCTATGACATGAAGAAGGTCATCTCGTCGGTGGTCGACGACGGAGAGTTCTTCGAATACTTCCCCCATTGGGCCAAGAGCATCGTGTGCGGATTCTCCCGGATGGGAGGCCAGACCGTGGGCATCGTGGGCAACCAGCCCATGGTGCTCGCTGGTGTTCTCGATATCGAGTCCTCAGAGAAGGCCGCCCGGTTCGTTCGGACCTGTGATGCCTTCAATATTCCCCTCGTGACCTTCGTCGACGTTCCCGGCTTCCTTCCCGGTGTCGATCAGGAGTACGGCGGGATCATCCGCCACGGGGCCAAACTGCTCTACGCCTACTGCGAGGCGACCGTTCCTCGAATCCAGGTGATCACCCGCAAGGCCTACGGCGGGGCCTACGTGGTCATGAACTCGAAGTCCATCGGCGCGGATCTGGCGTTCGCCTGGCCGAGCGCCGAGTTGGCCGTGATGGGCCCCCAGGGAGCGGTCGAGATCGTCTACCGACGCGAACTGCAACAAGCTGCCGATCCGGTCGCCCGGCGCGCCGAACTCGTGTCCGAGTACACCGAGCGCTACGCGAATCCGTACGCGGCGGCCGAACGCGGATACGTCGACGACGTCATCGATCCCGCCGAGACTCGTATCAAGGTCATCGCCGGACTGCAGTTGTTGATGTCCAAGCGCGAAGAACTTCCCCGTCGCAAACACGGCAACATGCCGTTGTGACTTCGGTGTCGCCGACTCGACCGCGATGAGTTCACTACCCCCGCCTCCGCCACCGGGTTCCGCCCCGGTTCCGCCGCCCCCGCCTCCGGGCTACGCGGCATCCGGGGACTGGGGGGTTCGCGAGTCGACAGCCGAGCGAGCCGGGTTCGGACGCAGGCTCGCAGGCTTCATCCTCGACGGACTGTTGTATGGCCTCGCCGCGCTGGTGTATGTCGTTCCCGCGGTGGCGGTGGGGACCCAGGCCTTCGAGGACTGCATCTCCCTGGACGACGAAGTCGTGTGCCCACCTGGAGCTCCCGATACCGGCCTCGTCGCATTGGCCATCGCGATCGGGGTCCTGGGAACCCTGGGACTGTTCGCCCTCTATGTCCGCTCGCTCGGACGATACGGACGGACCTGGGGTCGCACCATCGTGGGAATCCAGGTGGTGGACATCACGACGGGAGATTCGATCGGGGTACCCCGCGCCATCGGACGTACGCTGTTCGAAGTGTTCGTGTCCTCGAACCTGCTCTACCTCGGCCATCTGTGGATGCTGTGGAGCAAGGACCGCCAGACCTGGCACGACACCCTGACCAAGAGCACGGTGGTACGCACATGATCGAAATCCACGGACCGGTTCCCACCGAGGAAGAGGCCGCCGCCATCGCCGCGGGCATGGAAGCGTTGTGGCCTCGACCCGTGCTCATCGCGGAGGAACCCCGACCCCGAGCGAACGCGTGGCGATTCTCGGGACGCTGGTGGAGCCGCCCCATCCCGGCGCGGCGCGATCGTCCCTGGACCTGACCCTCGACACCGAACATGGGCCCCTGGGAGACCACCACGGTCACCGAGGACTCCGTCGTACTGCATCGACGCCACCCCCAAGCTCACGAGGGCGCCGGCAGCGAGGTCCGCGTCATCACGGATCTCGCGTCGGGGCGGGATCACGATCTCGACGGGGTGCACGTTCGAACTCTGGATCGTCCCGATGGCGAACTCTTGTGTCGATTCGCAACCGTGAACGACGTCCATTTCGGTGAACGGGAATGCGGTCGGATCGACGATCACGATCTCGGTCCGATCCTGTCGGTCGGCGAGGGCGAAGAGCCGTATCCCGAGACCATGAATCGGGCCGCCGCCCAGGAGATCGCCGCTCTCGATCCCAGTGCCGTGGTCGTCAAAGGTGATCTCACGGTCGCAGGCACTCCTGAAGAATTCGCGGCCTATGCCGCGTGTTGGGAAACCACCTTTGGTGACCGACTCCACACGGTGCGCGGCAACCATGACGCCTACGCGGGTCAGGACCGCTACAGCGGTGACCGATGGATCCGCCTCGAGGGCGTGGCGATCGCCTTGATGGACACCGTCATCCCAACCCAGACCACGGGACGTCTGACCCCTGATCAGATCGAATGGCTCGATGCTCATGCCGCCATCTCCGATACGCCGGTGATCGTCATGGGGCACCACCAGCAGTGGGTTCCCGGACCGGGTTCAGATCCTTCCCGCCGAAGCGAGGACTACTTCGGTCTCCATCCGGACTCTTCGGATGCGCTCGCTGAGGTCATGGCGCGTCGCACCGGCATCCTCGGCTACGCCGCGGGGCACACCCACCGTCACCGGGTGCGCTACAGCGCCGGCGGTGTGGCCTCCATCGAGGTCGGATGCGTCAAGGACTTCCCCGGAACCTGGGCGGAGTATCGCGTCTATGACACCGCCGTGGTCCAGATCGTGCACCGCATCTCTCATCCCGACGCGCTGTCGTGGAGCGAACGGTGTCGACACCTGTACGAGGACTTCGGTCTGGACTACGCGAGCTACGCGCTCGGAACCCTCGAGCACCGGTGTTTCGTGCTCCACCGTCGGGACGCCGCATGAACTCGAATCGATTGACCAGCGCGGCGCGTGCAGCTGCGGTGCCGCCGTTTCATGCCATGGAGATGGCGGCCGCTGCGCAACGTCGTGAAGCCGAGGGGCATCGAGTGCTGCACCTCGAACTCGGACAGCCTTCGACACCGGCTCCGGCGATCGCTCGACGCGCAGCTCAGGCTGCACTCGAGGATGGCGCCGTGCTCGGCTACACCGGAGCCCCGGGTCTGGGCGCCCTTCGGGATCGACTCGCCGCTCACGACTCGCAACGGTCCGCCACAGCAATCGCACCCGAGCGCATCACCGTGGTGGCGGGGGCATCGGCGGGTTTCACCCTCGCGTTCCTGGCGGCCTTCGACACCGGTGACCGGGTGGGAGTGCTCGAGCCTGGTTACCCGTGTTATCGCAACACTTTGATCGCGCTCGGCATCGAACCCGTGGTGCTACCCGTGGGTCCCGCAACCCGATTTGCTCCGACCCCGGAGATGCTCGACGCGGCCGGACCTCTCGACGGACTCGTCATCGCGTCGCCCTCGAATCCGACCGGGACGGTTCTCGATGCTGCCACCTGGACGACTCTCGCCCACTGGTGCGCCACACGTGGTGTGCGCCTGGTGGTCGACGAGTTGTATCACGGCCTCGTCTACACAACTCCCGGGATCCATGGCGACGATGAGGCCGCCACCACGGTCGCGACGGCGTTGTCCTGTGTCGACGATGCCATCGTGATCAACAGTTTCTCGAAGTACTTCTCGATGACGGGCTGGCGTCTGGGATGGATGATCACCCCACCCGAGATCACCGGGGCCGTGGAACGCTTGGCCCAGAACCTCTACATCTGTGCCCCCCATATCTCCCAGATTGCCGGCATTGCAGCACTCGATGCCCGCGATGAACTCGACGGACACCTCGAGCGGTACCGAATCAACCGGCGGGTGCTCCTCGACGCGCTCGTCGCGGCCGGACTCACCGATCTGGCCCCCGCCGATGGCGCCTTCTACGTCTATGGCGACGTCAGCGAGATCCTCGCACGCCGCCAGATCCCGGACTCCTCCGCCCTGTGTCGGCTCTGGCTCGAAGAGTTGGACATCGCCTGCTCCCCGGGGGTGGATTTCGATCTGGGTCGCGGCCATCACACGGTGCGCTGGTCGTATGCGGGCTCGACCAGCGACATCGTCGAAGCTGCCCAACGACTCAGTGATTGGATCGGAGACCGACCATGACCACACCCCCGTTGGCCGGGCTCAAGGTCCTCGACCTCGCAACGGTGATCGCCGGGCCGAACTGTGCGCGGTACCTCGCCGACTACGGCGCCGACGTCATCAAGGTCGAGCGACCCGATGGGGGTGACTCGTTGCGCCGTATGGCGTGGACCGACCCTCGAGACGGGGTGGGGCTGTGGTGGAAGTTGGCGAACCGGAACAAAGCGACCATCGCCCTCGATCTCAAGGACCTCACCGACCTCAACGTTCTCTGGGGTCTTGTCAGCGAAGCCGACGTGCTCGTGGAGAACTTTCGCCCCGGCACCCTCGAACGTCTCGGACTCGGACCCGATCGACTCCACGAACGCAATTCCCGCCTCGTCATCGTGCGCGTCACCGGATTCGGCCAAACCGGCCCCTACGCCCACAGACCCGGATTCGCGACCGTGGCCGAAACCATGTCGGGTTTCGCCGCACTGTCAGGAGAACCCGACGGCCAGCCGCTGCCCCCGCCGATCGCGCTCACCGATGAGGTCACGGGACTCGTGGGCGCCTTCGCGACCATGGTCGCGGTGCACAGCGGCATCGGACAGGTCGTGGATGTGAACCTCCTCGAGAGCATGTTCCACTTGATGGGACCTTTGGTGTCGCTGCACGCGCTGACCGGCCAGCATCAACCTCGCCTCGGTGCCGGCCTGCCCTACACCGTGCCTCGGGGCACCTACCGATGTTCGGACGGGACCTGGGTCGGGGTGTCCACCTCGAGTGAATCCGTGGCCGCTCGGGTGATGGAGATCCTCGGAGTCGGCGACGACGAACGCTTTGCGAGCTTTTCGGGACGGGCTGAACACCGCGAGGAACTCGAAGCGATCATGACGCAGTGGTGTGCGCGTCGTCCGCGTGACGAGGTCATTGCCATCTTCGAAGCCGCCGAGGCGGCGATCGGTCCCGTCATGGACTTCGACGACATCGCAACTGACCCTCACTATCGAGCCCGGGAAGCGGTCGTGAAGGTCGATGGCTTTCCGATGCAGAACCTGATCGCTCGGCTCTCAGCGACTCCCGGAGTGCTGAATCATCCCGGACGGTCCCTCGATGCCGATGGTGCTGCCATCCGCGAACGCGGTTGGGATGCGCTCAGGCGCTCAGACCCACCGGACAGCTGACACCGGTTCCCCCGAGCCCGCAGTACCCGTTGGGGTTCTTGTCCAGGTACTGCTGGTGGTAGGGCTCGGCATAGTAGAAGTCACGGGGCCCGTCGATCTCAGTCGTGATCTCCCCGTGACCCGCGGCGGTCAGCGCGCCCTGGAACCGGTCTCGGGTCTGATGGGCAACGGCGAGTTGGTCGTCGTCGCAGGCGTAGATGGCGCTGCGGTACTGAGTTCCCACATCGTTGCCCTGACGCATCCCTTGGGTGGGATCATGGCTTTCCCAGAACACTTTCAACATGGCTTCGTCGCTCGTCACAGTGGGATCGAACACGACGAGAACGACCTCGGTGTGACCGGTGAGACCGCTACACACCTCCTCGTAAGTGGGATTCGGGGTGTAGCCACCGGCATAACCCACCGCAGTGGTGATCACTCCGGGTTGTTGCCAGAACCGGCGCTCGGCTCCCCAGAAACAGCCCAAGCCCACCACCAGGGTGCGCGCACCCTCGGGCCAGGGAGGCGTGAGGGGGTTGGCGAGGACGGTATGGGCCTCGGGTACCGGCATCGTGAGGTGAGTCCGGCCGGCGAGTGCATCGGCGGGGTCGACCATCTGGACCTTACGAGATGCGAAGAACATGGCCTCAGGCTACGACGGGTTCGACGTCGAGGCCTCAGCGGTCCGGGATCGATTCGCGTGGATGCGGGCTCTAGATCACGAGCAGTCGCGCCATACGTCGCTGGACAACGATCCCGGCCAGGATCGTCAACCCGATGAGGACTCCTGCGTGGATGGGCAGCGTCGCGTCGAAGCGTCCCGCATGAGCGGCTCGAACCAATTCGACCCCGTGATACAGCGGAGACAGGTTCACGACCCACGCGACGGATCCATATGAGGAGGTTGGAAAGAAGGTCGCCGAGAACAAAAAGATCGGCATGGTGATCGCGCCCACCCATTCGAAATCGGTCCAGGACCGCATGTAGGTGGTCGCGGCCATACCGAGGGTGGCGAACGCCGCGCTCACGAGCAGACAAGCAGGGATCGCCGCCAGGATCCACCAGGAACCACCCAAGCCCGAGACCCCCAGAGCAAGCGCAAACGCCGCCGCGTACAGGACCCCTCGCAGCACCGCCCATGCGATTTCGCCCACGGCCACATCGCCGACTTCGAGAGGAGTCGCGAGCATCGTGTCGTAGGTCTTGGCGTATTTCAATTTGAAATACACGTTCATGGTGGCGTCGTAGATGGCCCCGTTCATCGCCGCAGCAGCCATCAATGCCGGGGCCACGAACGATGCATACGAGACCTGACGTCCATTCCCGAGGTCCACATCGCCCACGAGATCACCAAGTCCCAGCCGTACCGACATGAGATACAACAAGGGCTCGACGAAACCGGAGACCACGATGATCCAGGTGCGGCGGTACACCATGGCGGAGCGCTCGACGAGGCGCTGAGGTCGGTGCACTCCCCATCCCAGGGTCGGCGCGACCCGCAGAGTTCCGGCTGGAATCCCACTCACGGGTACAACCGCCGGTTGAAGTACCGAGCCGCGACCATCGTGGATCCGCCCGCCCAGATGGCGAGTACGGCGAGATGTCCGAGCGCGGCGGCGACCGAGATCGGCATCGTCGTGACCCCTCGCGCCAGTTCCACGCCATGCCATAGCGGCGTGACCCAGCCGATCGCTTGAAGACCAACGGGCAGTTGTGACAAGGGATAGAACGCTCCGCCGAAGAGGAACAAGGGAACGACGACGAAACGTTGGATGGCCGAGAACGACGTGTCGAGGGTGCGCGTCGCCGTCCACGCGCTGATCGGCATGCCACACGCGATGCCACACAACGCCGCCGCCGGGACCGCCAGGATCAGACCGGGATCCCGGGTGTCGGGAAAGGCCGCCAAGGCCACCGCCACGGTGCCCGCGGCCATCGCGGCGCGAAGTCCGATCCACAAGGCCTGTCCGAGAGCGAGATCGGTGGCCCCCAATCGGGTCGCAGCTCCGGCATGAAACGACCGGCTCCATGTGAAGGAGTTCATGAGACTCCACAGGCTCTCGTTCGCCGCGAGCATCATCGCCGTGGTCGCGAGGAGCCCGGGGCCGAGAAAGGCGAGATACGAGCCCCCCACCGTCGCAGCACCATCACCGTCGTCCACGAGGGTTCCGACCCCGATTCCGATGGCGAGGAGATACAGCATCGGCTGGACGAAGGAGGACAGCAGGTTCGCTTTCCACACGCGCCGGTAGAAAGCCCAATGCCATTCCACGTTGCGAATCGCTCCGGTCCACACGGCTGCGGTCTCGCTGGGTCGCGACATCAGGATCAGTCCACCAATGTCCGACCGGTGAGATGCAAGAAGACGTCTTCGAGCGTGGAGCGTCGCACGAGACTGGATATCGGTTGCAGACCTCGCCCGTGGACCTCGGCGAGCGCGGCTTCACCATCGCTCGCGTAGACCAGAACGCGATCGGCGAGCGCCTCGACGCGGTCCCCGATTCCGTCGAGATGCCCAGCGGCCTCGGAGGACGCTCCGACACCGAAACGGACCTCGAGGACCTCGCGGGTTGCATACCGTTCGATCAGTGAGCGAGGGGACCCCTCAGCGACGATGCGGCCGTGATCCATGACCACGAGGCGGTCGCACAGTTGTTCGGCCTCGTCCATGTAGTGGGTGGTCAACACGAGTGTGGCGCCCTGTTCTTTGAGGCGATACAGCCGTTCCCACAAGACATGTCGGGCTTGAGGATCCAGACCCGTGGTCGGCTCGTCCAACAGCACGAGTTCGGGATCGTTGATGAGGGACCGAGCGATCGTCACCCGGCGCTTCATGCCTCCGCTGAGAGGTTCGACTCGACTGTCGGCTCGGTCCGACAGTTGGACGAACTCGAGAAGTTCCCGGGCTCGGCGACGAGCCTCGCGATAGGAGAGGTCGAAGTAGCGGCCATAGATCACGAGATTCTCGAGGACGGTGAGTTCCCCATCGAGGGCGTCTTGTTGGGGTACCGAGCCGAGACGGGACCGGATCATGCGACCCTGGGTGGCGGGATCGAGTCCGAAGATTCGCAACTCTCCCGAGGTCACCGGTGAGACACAGCCGATCATTCGCATCGTCGAGGATTTCCCCGCCCCATTCGGGCCGAGGAACCCGAAGGCTTCCCCCGCGGACACCTCGACGTCGATTCCGTCCACCGCGGTGAAAGAACCGAAACGTTTGGTGAGACCGCGGGCCCGGATGAGGGGTTCGGTGGTCATGCGATGGCGACGCTACCGCTCTGACAGGATGACCCGATGAGCCTCGAGCTGATCTCGGTCGACACGAGCGACCTTTCGACCCTCGACCAGATGGCTCGGCTCAATGGACGCAACGTTCCCGAACTCGGCCCCGCCGATCTCGCGAAGATCACCGATCTCGTCTCGCGGGCCTGGTGGAGCCTTGCGGTACTCGACGAGGGCGGAAGCCTCGCGGGCTTCGCGATCGTGTTCGAACCGGGTGCCCAGTACACCAGTGTGAACTACCGCTACTTCGATGAGCGGTATCGCGATTTCGTCTACCTGGACCGGGTGGCCGTGGATGGGGCCTGGCGGCGTCGAGGGGTGGCGACGATGATCTACGACGCCGTCGCCGATCGAGGCCGAGACCGGGGATGGTTCGCTCTCGAGGTCAACGTGGCACCCCGTAACGAGGTGTCATTGGCCTTTCACCGCCGCTACGGATTCACCGAGATCGCCCGTCAGAACACGGGGAGCTATCCGGGACGTCCCGATGAAGAGATCATCGTGAGTCTGCAGGTGGCCCGACTCGGCTGAGTTGTCCGCTGGCGCGGCGCTTCACAGCATGCGTCGATCGCGTTGGAAAGGAAATCGTTCCCGAACCTCGCGCACAGTGGCCGGATCGAGATCCGCGAACATCACCGTCTCGGTGGAGGCGGCGCTCACGAGCGTCTCACCGAGAGGATCGATGATCGCGGAGTCCCCCGAGTAGTCGAGACCCTCGCCCGATCCGACCCGGTTGGCACCCACGACGTAGGCCTGGTTCTCGATGGCACGCGCGACGAGCAGTGATCGCCAATGGTGACGACGGCCGGCAGGCCAGTTCGCGGGGATCAGATAGACGTCGGTATCAGGCGCGAGCGCCCAGAACTCGTTGGCGAACCGCAGGTCGTAACAGACGAAAAGGCTGCAGCGCAGACCTTCGACGTCCACCGTCACCCAGGCGTCACCGCCGCGGAAGTGACGGTCCTCACCGGCGTAGGTGAAGGGATGGATCTTGGCGTAGCGATGACAGGTGCCATCGGGGGCCGCGAGCACGAACACGTTCTGGGGCCGCCGATCGTCACCGGCATCGTTCGGGATCTCAGGACAGGTCCCCGCGACCCACATGCCGTGGCGGCGAGCGGCCTCGCGCAGAAAGGTCGAGGACGGACCGTCGACACTCTCGGCGATATCGGCTCCAACCGCGAAGCCGGTGGAGAACATCTCGGTCAACAACGCCAGTCGGGCGCCGCCAGCCGCGGCGGTGGCGATGGCTGGCGTGACGCGCGCAAAGGTCGCTTCCCGATCACACCAGTCGATGTCATGTTGGATCACCGCAACGCGCATGGTGCCGACTCTACGGGGAAGGACTCATTGACGTGAGCGACGCAAGTCGTTCAACGGCGAGATCGATCAGTTCGGGCCGTTTACAGAACGCGAAGCGGACCAGGGAGCGCACGTCCTCGCGATGGGCCGGGTCGTAGAACACGGCGTTGGGGATCGCGACGACGCCGCATCGATGAGGCAGTTCCCGACAAAACGCCACTCCGTCACCGTCCTCGCGCAACGGTCGAATGTCAGCGGTGACGAAATAGGTGCCCGCAGGAACGTAGACCTCGAGCCCGGTCGCGGTGAGACCGGCGACGAGGCGATCCCGTCGATCTTGGAGTCGGTTCGCGAGACCGGTGAAGTACTCGTCGGGAAGCGACAGCCCCGCCGCGATACCGATCTGAAAGGGTCCACCTCCTGCGAAGGTCAGAAACTGCTTGGCGGTGCGCACCGCGGCGATGAGGTCGCGTGGCCCACTGCACCATCCGATCTTCCAGCCGGTGGTGTCGAAGGTTTTGCCACCCGAGGAGATCGTGACGGTCCGTTCGGCCATACCGTCGAACGTCGCGATCGGACGATGCGAGCGACCATCGAAGGTGATGTGTTCGTACACCTCGTCAGAGACCACGATCAGATCGTGTTCGATGGCGAGGCGTGCCACCTCGGCCATCGCCTCATCGTCGAGGACCGCGCCCGTCGGGTTGTGGGGGGTGTTGAGCAGGATCACGCGGGTTCGCGCCGTGATGGCTCGCCGCAGCCGATCGGGGTCGAGTTCGTAGCGCGGTGGTTCCAACAACACGGGACGCAGCACTCCACCCGCCATCGCGACCGAAGCGGCATAACTGTCGTACATCGGTTCGAGCACGACGACCTCGTCCCCGGAGTCGAGCAGCGCGAACATCGCCGCTGCGATCGCCTCGGTGGCTCCGGCGGTGACGAGTACCTCGGTATCGGGGTCGAGTTCGATGCCGTAGAAGCGGTGCTGATGCGCCGCGATCGCATGGCGCAAGGGAGCCACACCGATCGCCGGGGGATATTGGTTCTGGCCCTCAGCAATGGCGGCCCGCGCCGCTTCGAGCACCTCGGGTGGACCGTCGGTATCGGGAAAACCCTGACCCAGATTGACCGCCCCCGTCTCGACTGCGAGCGCGGTCATCTCAGCGAAAATGGTCGTGCCGAAACCCTGGAGTTTGGCCGATAGCCGAGGAACCCGCGTCACAACATCACCTGCTCACCGTGTCGGGGCACCACCGCTGTCCAGTCGAGTTCGTCTCGGATTCTCGCTGCGAGCGCTCGGGAGGCGGCTGGTTCGCCATGGACACAGAACACGCCTCGAGGGGATGTCGATGCCGTCGACAGCCACGCCATGAGATCGTCGGCATCGGCATGCACCGACAGACCACCGAGATCGGCGATCTCGGCGCGGACCCGTACGTAACGACCCATCATCTTGATCTCCGAGGCTCCTTCGAGAAGTGACCGCCCACGGGTTCCCACGGCCTGAAACCCTGCCAGCACCACCGAGGATGCCGGATCGGGAAGATAGCGGGCGAGGTGGTGTACGACGCGTCCTCCCGATGCCATCCCCGAGGCCGAGATGATGATCTTGGGTTCATCCGATGCCGTCACCGCTTTGGAACTCATTGGATCATGGACCTCGGTGATGCGATGGTCGAGAAACGGTGTGGGGTCTTTCAGGACCTCGGGACGAAGTTGGGGATCGCGACGTTCGATCGCCCTTCGATACACCCCGAGAGCCGCGAGGGCCATGGGCGAGTCCACATAGACGGGAACGGGTGGTAGCTGTCCTCGGTCGTCGAGATGACCGAGATGATGCAGGATCACTTCGGTGCGGTCCACGGCGAACGCCGGGATGATGACGGTCCCTCCCCGCTCGACGGTTCTCGCGATGACCTCGCCGAGACGTGTCGCAGGATCTTCGACGCTGTGGAGTCGATCCCCATAGGTGCTCTCCACGACGATCCATTCGACGTCACCGATAGGCGCCGGAGGACGCAGCAAAGGATGTGAGGATCGCCCGAGATCGCCACTGAAGATCACCGATGTGGACGGTGTTCGCATCCTCACCACACAGGACCCCAGGATGTGGCCGGCGGGCTCCAGGGTCACGTCGAGGCCACCCGCGACGCTCACCTCGTGGCCCAATGCCGTGGCCTGCAGTCGCTGACTCGCCCGATCGGCGTCCTCCACGGTGTACAGCGGAAGTGCGGGATGATGTCGTGAGTACCCGGCCCGATTGGCGTAGTTCGCCTCCTCCTCTTGGAGATGGGCCGAGTCCGACAGCACGATCCTCGCCAGATCCACCGTGGACTCCGAGGCGTAGACGGTGCCTGCGAAGCCGTCGCGGACCAAACGGGGCAGATACCCACAGTGATCGAGATGGGCATGGCTCAACACCACGGCGTCAGGGGTTGGGATCCCGAGAGGGTCCCAGTTTCGAAGCCGTAGATCCTTGAGCCCTTGGAACAGCCCGCAATCGACGAGGACCGACGCACCGTCGTGTTCGAGGAGGAACTTGGATCCAGTCACCGTCCCCGCTGCACCGTGGAAACCCAAGACGGTGCTCATCGCCGCGGCACTTCCGAGACAGAACCGTCACCGACATGGGGGCTCAACAGTGCACCAGTCACGACCTGTGAGGGTACGACGCGTGGCACGCCACTCCGAGTCAGCACCAGATCGCTCCAGGGGGCACCGACGAGGTCTGGGGACCCGTCGGGCTCAACGGGTGCTGGGGCGAGTACAGGGGTGACCCTCGATGACGGCGCACAGGGTGTCGAAGAGTCCCGAGGCCCCGAAGCGGAACGTCCCCGGGTGGACCCATGCTCGCCCCATGACGGCCTCGGCCTGTTCAAGATACCCATCGGCCGCCTCGAGGGTGCTGATCCCTCCTGACGGCTTGATCCCAACCGCGCGCGAGGTCTCGCGAACGACATCGAGGAGCGCGCCCACCGCCAGCGGCGTGGCCGATACCGGTGTGGTCCCGGTGGAGGTCTTGAGGAAGTCCGCTCCGTGCTCCACCGCGAACCGGGCGGCATCCACGATCGCTGACCGCTCGTTGAACGCCCCGGTCTCGAGAATCACCTTGACGATTCGGCGGCCTTGGACGATCTCGGCCACGGTGTCGAGGACCCGAGCAGCTCCGTCGATGTCTCCGGCGAGCAGAGCGCCGTAGGGCATGACCACATCGAGTTCATCGGCCCCGTGTTCGATGACCCCGTGAACTTCTCGGGCCACGGCGTCGGCATCGGTGGATCCGGAAGGAAAGTTCACCACCGTTGCCACCTTCACCCCGGTTCCAGCGAGATCTCGCGCGCACTGCGCGACGAAGGCTGGCGCGATACAGACCGCGGCGGCCCCACCGGGGACACAGACTGCCCGAGCACACAGCCGCTCGATCGCATCGGCATCGACGCCGGGACGCAGGTCGGTCAAGTCGAGCAGCCCCAGTATCTGATGGGCGCGATCCCGACGCCGAACCTCGTCACTCATGACCATCACCTCGCATCGATCCACTCGACCCCGCCCCGACAGACCGGATCTCGACACGACCATGGTCGAGGGCGACAGATGCGGCGTGATGGCAGGGGGCGGTCATGAGAACCGTCACCCTACGCCTTTGGGCCCGCCGCGATTTCCCCCACTCGGTGTGCGATGCTGGACGACCGATGTCGGTCCTGGCGGTGGTGAGTCTCGTGGTGGGCATCGCCGTGCTCATCGGAGGTGCGGAATTCCTCGTCCGGGGGGCGTCACGTCTCGCAGCCCGCACCGGAATCTCCTCGATCGTGATCGGGTTGACCGTGGTCGCCTTTGGCACCTCCGCACCCGAACTCGCGGTCAGTTTGCAGTCGGCATTTCAGGACAACGCCGATCTCGCAGTGGGCAACATCGTGGGATCCAACATCGCCAACGTCTTGTTGGTTCTCGGCCTCGCCGCAGCCGTCGGTGGCGGTCTCGTCGTGGCCCAACGGATCGTGCGTATCGACGTCCCCTTGATGGTGGCGATCTCGGTGGTCGTATGGCTGATGGCCCTCGACGGGGAGATCAACCGGTTCGACGGCATCATCCTCGCCCTGGTGCTGACCGCGTACGTCGTCTGGACGGTACGAGCTGCCCGCCGGCCCGATCCGAAGAGCGAAGCCGAATACGACGAGGCTCTCAACCCCGAACAACTCGCCCAGAGCCCGGTGCTCGTCGATCTCGGACTGGTCCTGGGCGGGCTCATCGGACTGGTTCTCGGGGCGCGCCTGCTCGTGGACGGAGCCTCCGATATCGCCGCAGATCTCGGAGTTCCCGATCTCGTGATCGGCCTCACCGTGGTCGCCGTGGGTACCTCGATGCCCGAGATCGCGACCTCGATTCTCGCAGCGATCCGAGGCGAACGCGATCTGGCGGTGGGCAATGCCGTGGGATCGAACCTGTTCAACCTGATGTGTGTGCTGGGTCTGTCCTCGGTGATCTCCCCCTCGGCGATCGCCGTCAGCGAGAGTGCCCGAAGTGTGGACATTCCGATCATGACCGCAGTGGCCGTGGCGTGCCTTCCCGTCTTCTTCAACGGATACACGCTCAAACGGTGGGAAGGAATCCTGTTCGTCGCCTATTACGGCGCCTACACCGCGTATCTCGTGCTCGGGGCGACCGAAAGCGACTCTCAAGGTGCGTTCGGTGATGTGATGTTGTGGTTCGTCGTTCCCCTCACGGCGATCACTCTGGGGGTCATCGCCTACCGAGAGTGGCGGGCCGCGCGTTCCCTGCCACCGGTGAGTGGACTACGGTCCTGAGGCGACGTCGAGAACGCCGGAGGAACACCATGGCAGCGGTCGAAACCATCCGAGACATCCCCGAAGTCACCGAGGAGATGGCCCAAGCTCTCGAGACCAACGGGATCGACACCCTGGCACAACTCAGTCAGACCGCTCCCAAGGAGATCTCGCGCATCACCGGTTTGTCGGGAATGAACTCGATCATCGTCAAAGAGAAGGCCGAACGAGCCATCGAACGGGGCGCTGAGGCCTCGGGAGCGAAGAAGATGATGATGAAGGCCAAGAACACCGGGTTGTCCAAGAACGCCAAATCACGGACCCAGATGAAGATCTCATCGATGGTGTCGAACGTGTTTCGCAAGTTCTGAGTCCTCGTCGTTCATCAACCGCAAGGACTCATCCAGACGACTCATCGGCGCGTTGATTCGACCTCAGCTGAGACCGACCCTCACGCGAACAGCAGACGCTGCGAGGTCTCACATGCTAGATCGACGACCCCGGCACTGAGTTCGCTGCGGCCGTCGAAGACGAGAAGCGACTGACCGAGCAACATTCCCAACACCCATGACGACATCGCTTCGAGGTCGACATCGGGCTGCACCCATCCTCCGACCTGGAAATGACGCAGGATGCCTGCAAGATGCCGCCGGTCGCGGTGGTGGATCGTGCCGATCGCCGAGGCGAGTGTCGGGCGGGCATAGGTCGCACCCAGAGCGTTGAGACGCTGGACCTGTGAGGCCCGGGTCTGCGCGTCCATCTGCAAACGCAAGGTCGTTGCGACGAGTGCGGCGGCATCCTCGGATGACACAACTCTCCGGCCCGCTTGTTCCATCGCTTGGAGATGCTCAGAACTGCGACGGCGGAACCGTACGGCCTGCGCGACGTCGATGAGCCCCTGACGGTTCCCGAACCAGTGATAGATGGTGGTGACGTTCAACCCGGCCGCTTTGGTCAAGGGTTCGACGCGCACGCCATCCTCACCTTCGGCGTCGATGAGATCGATGGTGAGACTGACGAGCAACTGCGGAGTCGGGTGATCCGGGATCAACGGCAGTTCGGCTTCGCTCCACGTCGTGGGCGGGACCGGTGCCGTTGGCGAGAGTTCCGATGCGGGCTCCGACCCCAACGTGGCGAGATGGAAGGCGCGCTGACAGACCCGGTTCCAAGCCTGAGCCGATGGCGGCGACGGATCGAGATCGAACGACACCCGCCCGAGAATGCATATCCCGTACCACAGCGCCAGAACCCGGCCGTTGAGGCCGCTTCGTAACACTCCCCGAGCGATGAGATCGTCGAGGGGTTGGGCCACGAGGTCCACCTGCTCGCGCACCAATGCCCCCATCGAGTCGATCAACTCGGGCCGTCCGAAGGCACTTCCGAGCGAGTGAACCCGCCGGCGCCGCAGCTCGATCTGATCCCCCGACAGGGCGATTTCGAGCATGCGATCGAGCACCCACGCCACATCGGCCTCGTCAGAAGCCGATGTCAGAGCCTGGGCCACGGCATCAAAACCCACCCCGGCCAGGCGACGGAAGCGTTCCTGCTGGGCCGCTTGCACGAGTCCCTTGCGATTGCCGAACCACCGATAGATGGCCGTCACCGTCAAACCCAACTCTTTGACCAGGGGTTCGACCTGGATGGCCTCCTCGCCTCCAACCTCGATCGACTCGATCGCAGCATCAAGGACTCGCTGGGCGGTCGGATGCAGTTGTGGGGCTGTGGGGCCGGGCGCTTCGGTCAGCAACGAGACCCCCCTTTCGGGCGAGCGGCGCGGTCGCATCGCGTTGGCGCGCTGGGAGGGAGTCGAACCCCCAACCGCTTGATCCGTAGTCAAGTGCTCTATCCATTGAGCTACCAGCGCTTGGTTGTGAATCGGCATTCTAGGCCGCGACCCCATCGGATCCGACAACTCCGTTGGACCCGGTTGTCGTCACCTCACAGACCCCATGGCCCCCATCCCCCCGCTCGCTGGTACAGCGTCCAGGCGACCAACACGTTCGTGCGGGCGTCGTAGAGCTGCTCAGCCCGGGTGACCCCGAGTCCCGCCAACCACGAACGGTGGACCTCGAAGTAGATCTGGAACAGGCCGTAGCAGCAGAAATTCCGCACCGTGTTGATCAAGCGGCTCTCCCTGTAGGCCACATCGATGGCCTCCGAGACCAGGTCAGCAGGCCAGATTTCGGCAATGAGGCGGCGCACCTCATCCGGCGATACCCGAACGACCGCTGAGGGGCCGGGGACCGTGGTCGTCGTCGAAGGGCGCGCAGGGGGAGGAACCGTGGTGGTGGTCGTGGGCGGGGCGGGGGTCTGGGCACCCGGGGGGAGACACACACTGCGTCCAGGCAACAAGATCGTGTCGACGGTGGCCGCGTTGGCGTTCAACAGGGATCGCAGCGAGATCTGAGCGGAACTGGCGATCCACGACCATGAATCCCCGGCTCGCACGGTGTAGCGCGCAGCGCAGGCTGGTGTGGTCGTGGTGGTGGCTGCGGGCACCGTGGATGGTACGGGCGGCATTCGAGCCCCCAACGGGAGACAGATCGTGGCATCAGGCAACAGCACGGTGTCGACGACGGCACCGTTCACGGCCAACAACGCCCCCATCGAGACTCGGGCCTCAGAAGCGATACGGGACCACGAGTCGCCTCGACGCACGGTGTAGTCCTCGCCACAGACTGGACCGTTGGGTGATGGCGGCACCGTCGACGTCGACGGCTCCGAGGAGGCTCCCGTGGCGACCTCGGACTGGGGACCCTCAGGCGCGTCTGGGACCGTCCCGACCACGGGAATGCCACCACTCGCGAACATGCCTGAACCAGTGAGAAGGGCCACCGCACCGGGCGCGGGGACGCTCTGGGGTGTCGAATCGTTGCGGAGAGCCACCGCCACGGGAATCAACAGACCAAAGGCGATCACGGCGACCACCAGACGGCCACGCAGGGTCGCGCGTCGGCGGGCCGGAGTCCGGCCCCGTCCCGTCCATCGGGCGGCGAGAAAGTCGTCGGAATCCGAGTTCATGGTCGTCAGGCGACTGGCGGAGAGGGTGGGATTTGAACCCACGGACCGGCTCACACCGGTCAACGCCTTAGCAGGGCGCCCCATTCGGCCGCTCTGGCACCTCTCCAGGGGTCACGAAAGCATAGCGGACCGACGTCCGAGCACCATCGGGAGCTCGAGGAAGGTTGCGACTCCCGGGTCGGCGGCGTTGACCACACCGATGGCGTTGACCGCATGGGCGGCGGTGGAGGCGAGCAGGTCACGATTCCAGCCATGCGGCAGTGACAGCTCCATACGGGGCTCGCCCTCGATCCGCAGGGACCAATCACCAACGGGCCACTGCGGTGCCATATCGCGATGGATCCGCCACACCGTTTCCTGTTCGACGAAGGGAGTCGAGCCGACGAAGGCCTGCCACCGCCAGCGCTGAGCAGCGACCGTGCCGGCGCGTACCACTCCGGCAGCCGCGTGGAGGTCCTGGGGAGCCACCAAGGTCTCGAGATCTCGCTCCACCCGGTCCACACGCGCTCCGAGACCCTCAGCGACAAGATGTACCGCCTCGGTGAACAGCCCATCCAGCCACCCCTGATGCCGCTCACCACGCGCCCTGAACTCATCAGGGGTCGCTCCAAAACCCATGATGTCGAACATGATCTCGGGTGAGGGGTAGTACTGGAAGTTCGAGATTTCCTGCACCCGTACGGCGTCGACTCGCAACGACAACCCTGACATCACCAGGGGCAAGACGTCGCCGAACCAACCCGGGTTCGCCCCGGTGCCATGAAACGTCGAGCCCCCCGAACGCGCGGCCGAGTCGAGCCGGTCAAAGACCACGGGTCCGTGGGCCGCAGGATGCATGTAGCCCACCGTGGTGATCACATCGGCCCCCGCGGCCAGCAGCCGGGTGATGTCGGAGAGGTCGCGGTCGGGATCGTCGCCGTGGACCAGTGAGGGCAGCGGAGTGTGGATCACCACATCGGGTTCGGTGGCGAGAAGCTCTTCGATGGTTCCGACGGCGACGATTCCACAGGGTTGCCGGCCAGCCAGATCCCCAGCATCACGTCCGATCTTGGACGGGGAGGTGACATACACCGAGACGAGTTCGAGATCCGGTCGATCCAGGATCATGGCCAGCGAGTGACGACCGACGTTGCCCGTCGCCCACTGCGCCACCCGGACCGTCATGTCCCGGACCGTCATGTCATCGACTCCCAGTACGGAGCTCTCAGTTCCCGTTTGAGCACCTTCATCGCCCCCGACAACGGCAGAGGTTCGGAACGGAACTCGATCGACTTGGGAACCTTGTAGCCCGCGATCTGGGCTCGGGCATGCTCGATGAGGTCGGTCTCGGTGGCGCTCTCACCGGGTCGCAACACGACGATGGCGTGAACCTGTTCACCCCATCGCTCACTCGGAATTCCGATCACGGCCACCTGCAGCACGGCGGGATGGGTGGACAGGGCGTTCTCGACCTCGGTGGAATAGACGTTCTCACCGCCACTGATGATCATGTCCTTGGTGCGATCGACGAGGAACAGGTAACCCTCGTCATCGAGGTAGCCCGCATCGCCGGAGTGATACCAACCTTGGGCCATTGCGGCCGCGGTCTCATCGGGTCGATCGTGGTAGCCGACCATGAAACTCCCCGCCCGTACCCAGACCTCTCCGACGGTTCCTGTGGGCACCGGTTGGCCCTCGGGATCCCGAATCGACAGCGCCACCCCCGGCAGCGCCCGACCTGCCGAGCGCAGGATCGGACCGCCTCGACGGTGATCGGCGGGGCTCAAACATGTCACCACCGCGGCGGCCTCGGTCATCCCGTAGGTCTGGGACAACGACACCTCGGGGAGGACTCGCATCATCTGATCGAGAACTGCTGCGGGCATCGGTGACGCTCCGTATCCGATCGTGCGCACGGTTGCGAGCTTCGCCGGATCGAACTCGGGATGATTGACCGCCATGGCGATCATCGTCGGCACGAGACCGAGGTGGGTCACCTCGTAGCGCTCACAGTCCTGGATCAATCGGGCGGGATCGAACGCGCCATGGATGACCGTCGTACCACCGCTACAGGGCATTCCCATGGTGCCCATGGCCCCGCCGGCATGAAACATCGGAGTCGCGTTCAAGAACGTCGATCGCTCCATGAAGAACCCGAACATGAAGCCCATCCGATAGACGTTGAGGGTCTGGGCCCGCTGGGTGTGGAGCACTCCCTTCGGGCGCCCCGTGGTTCCTCCGGTGTACATCAGCACTGCCAGGTCCTCTTCGTGGACATCGACGACCTCGGGTGCGCCTGCCGCGGCGAGACCATCGAGCGTGACTGCGTCGGCGGTGGCGTCGAGATCGATCCGCACGATGTCGATCAAAGTGGGCACGCGCGCCTTGAGCGCCTCGGCCACCTCGGCGAAAGCGGCGTCCACATACAACAGCCGAGCCCCCGAGTCCGCCAGGATGAACTCGAGTTCAGCGGGCGCCAGCCGGGTGTTGAGCGGGTTGACGACCCCGCCACCGAGGAAAGCCGCGTGCCACAAGTTGACATAGCGACGCGAGTTGCCCGCGAGCACAGCGAAGGTGTCGGTGGATGCGAACCCATACTGGCGCCGATGGGCATCAGCCAGGCGTAACGACCGCTCTACGTGATCGACGAGACGTTCCTCGGTGCCGTCGTCGTCCACGAATGCCGGGTGCGCCGAGGTGCGCTCGGCCGCTGTCAGCAGCAGGCGTGGATAGATGAGCTCTTCCATGGGCACGATGCTAGGGAACCCCCACCGCTAGCCTCGGAGGCGGAACGGTGGCAGAGCGGACGAATGCACCCGCCTTGAAAGCGGACGGCCTGCGAGGGCCCGAGGGTTCAAATCCCTCCCGTTCCGCCAAGATGAACGACGAGTCGCAACGGGATCGCTCCCGTCGTCGGCGCACGAGCACCTCGGAGTTCGGGGTCGGAGCGCGCGAGGGACACGATTCCTCCGCGTTCTACGAACGTTTTCGACCCCCGACCATCAGCGATGACACCACCATCGCTGGGGTGATCGATATCGATGAACCCTTCGTGTGTGGTGACGCCCGTGACATGTCGGCACTTCCCGATGCCAGCGTGGCTCTGGTGGTGACGTCACCGCCATATTTCGCCGGCAAGCAGTACGAAACCGAACTCGAACGCGAAGGCATTCCGGCGTCGTATCTGGACTACCTCGACATGCTCACCGAGGTCTTCACCGAATGCCGTCGAGTGCTCGAACCTGGTGGGCGCATCGCCGTGAACGTCGCCAATCTCGGTCGGCGCCCGTATCGAAGTCTCGCTGCCGATGTCATCCGCATCCTGGGCGATGACCTGGGCCTGTTGCTTCGAGGAGAGTTGGTCTGGAGAAAGGGCGAAGGAGCAACGGGGTCCTGCGCATGGGGATCGTTCAAAAGCGCCGCCAACCCAGTTCTGCGTGATCTCACCGAACGAATCGTGGTCGCGAGCAAAGGCCGTTTCGATCGCGCCCTCGACGCCCGGCGCCGAGCCGATGCGGGACTTCCGCACCGATCGACCATGCGAGCCGAGGATTTCATGGGGCTGACGCTCGATCTATGGTCGATTCCCACAGAGAGCGCCACCCGAGTCGGGCACCCAGCGCCGTTTCCCGTGGAACTCCCCGAGCAGCTGATCCGGCTGTACACCTATGTAGACGACCTCGTTCTCGACCCGTTCATGGGCAGTGGTTCGAGTCTCGTCGCGGCGGCTCGGCTGGGTCGGCGCTATGTGGGATACGACCTCGACCCCGAGTACGTGGCGCTCGCGCGCGAACGAGTGGGCCGTGTTCATACAGCTGAGCCCCTCAAGTCCGAGCCGCTTCCCCTCGCCCTTACCGAGGCCCTGGACCACACGGCCCCCCGACTCACCGAAGTCGCCCTCGACACGGCCGGATTCACCGTGATCGCTCGAGACCGCCGCCTGCGGGGCACGGGGGTCACGATTCCGATCATCGCCACCGACCGTCAGGGCGGCGAATGGTACGTCGATGTCGCCGGTGCCAACACGACGGTTCGGGGAGGGCTGGCGCGAACCGACACGATCTGGCGAACCCTCGCCCGGGCGGCGGCGGTACGCGAGACCCGAGGAACGATCCCGTGGCTGGTGGTCTCGCCGGCTCCACCTCCCGATCACGGCGACGCGACGATGGCGCTTCGTGCCGGGGGGCCGTCACTGATCTTCGATGTGATCGATCTGTCCAGCCCCGCAGCACTCGAGCGACTCGCCCGCTATGGCACCGCTGGGTCCTCGGAGGGTCCGAGCCCCGGGTTCTGGCGGACGCGCGAACTGGGTGTCTGAGCCCGCGGGCTCATAGACACTCACTGCGAGGGCCGGACCCCGGACCTGAGTTCCGCCACCCAGTCATCGGCTTCGCGCCATCGTTGATCGGCGTGTTCACGCGCGGAGATCGCCTCGGCCCTGGCCGTGGGATACGAGCCGAGAAACTTCACTCGCCCCTGTTTGGCATGCAGCGCCCGAAGAGCGTCAGCGACGAGTTCATCGGCGATGTGGCCCTCGGCGTAGATGACGAAGCAGTAGTCACCCAGACCGCCGTGCTTGGTGGGACGACTGATCAGATTCGACAGGTTCACACGTCGAGCCGCGAATTCCTGGAGGATCGAAATCAAGCTCCCCGGTTCATCCGCTCGCTGATAGACCACGATCGCCGTTCGATCATGGCCTGTGGGGGCCGGAATGCCCTCGGGACCGACGAGAAAGAACCGGGTGCGATTTCCTGGCTGATCCTCGATACCGGCAGCGAGGATGTCGAGGCCGTAGCGCTCTGCCGCGGTGCGGGGAGCGATCGCTGCGCTCGGGGGTCCCGAGGTCGCGACCGCGACGCTCTGGGCCGCGGCGGCCGTCGACGCGGCGGGTTCGAGTTCGACTCCGGGCAGAGTGCGGCGCAGATAGCCGTGGCACTGGGCGGTGGCCACCGGAATGGACAGCACGCGTTCGATCTCGGTGAGCGCCGTCCCCGGACGCGCGACGAGGCAATGTTCGATGTCGATCTCCACCTCGCGCTGGATCAACAAGTCGTGGTCGAAGGCCAACGCGTCCTGTGTGAAGTTGACGGTCCCTTCGATCGAGTTCTCGATCGGGACGAGTCCCATCGCCACCTCGCCGTCGCGTATGGCATCCAAGACGTCGGGCACGGTGGGATACGGGACATGCTCGCGACCAGCCAGATCTTCCTGGCTGAGCAATGCCTGCTCGGTGAAGGTGCCGAGCGGTCCGAGGAACCCGATGCGGGTGGTGATGGCCACGATCCGCCAGGCTAGGGCGCGGCCGGTGCCACGGGGCAGGATGGGACCATGGACGCCTCCGCTCTCCAGCAGTTGGTCGCCGATGTACGCGATGGTCGCGTGGATGTCGACGCGGCTGTCGCCCGTCTCACCCGGCTCCCTTTCGCCGAGGTCGGAGACGCCCTCGTGGATCATCATCGTCACCTGCGCCAAGGGCTTCCCGAGGTCGTCTACGGCCCGGGGAAGTCCCCCGAACACTGCGTGACGATCGTGGGTGAACTCCTCGAGCACGGAACCGGACCGGTTCTCGTGACCCGGGTGAACCAAGCCCAAAGGGCCGCCCTGGTCGACGCCCATCCCGATGTGATCGAACGAGGAGGCGTCTTGGGATGGCGACTGCCCCCCACCCGAGACCATGGTGTGCTCGTGGCGGCGGCGGGAACGGCTGACGTTCCGGTCCTCGAGGAGTGCTGTGCGACCCTGGCAGCCTTCGGTATCGACGCCGACCGGCTCGTGGATATCGGCGTGGCCGGTCTGCACCGGCTGCTCGCGCATGTGGACCGCATCACGACTGCACGGGTGGTCGTCGTCGCCGCCGGGATGGAAGGAGCCCTCGCCAGCGTGGTCGGAGGTCTCACCTCGGTTCCGGTGATCGCTGTGCCGACCAGCGTGGGGTACGGCGCCGGCCTCGAAGGCGTGACCGCGTTGTTGGCGATGTTGTCGAGTTGTGCATCCGGGGTGACCGTGGTCGGGATCGACAACGGGTTCGGAGCCGCCTGCGCAGTGGCCCGACTGGTCAACACCCCACGCGATACCGCCTGAGCCTCCCCACACCCAGCGCCTCGGGTTCAGCGAGAAGCCGAACGGGGACCTCAGCGATCGCTCGAGATCGCGCTCGGTTCACGCGTCGACGATCTCGAGTCGCACTCGCTTGTTGCCTTTGCCCTTGTTCTCCACCTTGAGCACTCGGATTCGTCCGACCTCAGCGGTGGAATGGACATGGGTTCCACCATCAGCTTGACGGTCGAGACCCACGATGTCGACGACGCGGATCTCAGCGACGGTGTCGGGAATCAGATTGACCTTGGTGCGGATGAGATCCTCGTCGAGCACCGCTTCGGCTCGGGGCAGGAACGACACCTCGATCGGGCGATCGGCATCCAGTTCGGCGTTCACCAGTCCTTCGACTGCGGTGGCGAATCCCTCGGGAAGGGGATCGAACTCGAAGTCCATACGCGCCGACAGCGGTTCCATGTTCCCGCCGGTCACGGGGACATGCCACCCGTTCCAGATCACACCACACAACACATGAAGTGCCGTATGGGTGCGCATGAGCCGATGACGACGATCCCAATCGATCACGACCTCCACCTCATCTCCGACCGAGGGCAGGTCGTCACCCTCGACGAGATGCCAGACCTCGCCCTCGATCGTGGAGACTCCAACAACCGCGAGACCACCAAGCGTTCCCGTGTCATGAGGTTGGCCCCCGCCGGTGGGATACATCACGGTCTGATCCAGGCGGATCCGGGTGGGACCGCCGGGTTCCGAAGCCATCTCGACCGCCTCGACTCGCGCCGTGGTCGAACGGAGATAGGCATCACGCAGGTACAGCCTCTCGGTCATACCGGCAGGCTAGATCCCTACACTCGCGGTCCATGACCGGATCCGAGCGTCGTCGAAGCCCTGAGCCTCGGCGCACCCGGTCGATCCGCGCCGCGATCGCAATGGCTCTGGCTGGGACTCTCGCATCCTGCAGTACCGATCCGGTGGCTGTGGATCAGATCTCGACCACCACTGTGGCCACCCCGACCACCAGCATCCCCGAGCGAGTCTCTGACGGCGTGTTGCGGCTCGGGACGCTTCTGCCCCTGACGGGACCGGGTGCGGCCTTTGGAGTTCCCCTCGCCGATGCCGTTCGGCGCGCCGTGGCGATCGTCAACGAGGCGGGCGGAGTCAACGGTGTGCCCATCGAGGTGACCGAACGCGATGAAGGAGCTGATGCCTCCACGGCACTGGCAGGAGCGAACGCGTTGATCAACGATGACCGCGTCGACGCGATCATCGGTCCGGCATCGAGCCGAGTCGCTCTCAGCGTGCTCGGCCAGATCGTGCGCCAAGGGGTTCTCAGCTGTTCCCCGGTCGCAACTGCGATCTCGTTGTCCTCGTTTCCCGATCAGGGACTGTTCATGCGCACTCAGCCCTCGGACGCGCTCCAGGCCGAGGTGATCGCGCGACTGGTGGACCAGACAGGTCGCAGTACGACGAATCTGTTGTATCCCGACGACATGTTCGGTCGGGACTTCTCCGATGCGGTGCGTCAAGCCGCGTCGACGCTCGGGATCACCATCGAGGCCGCAGTGAGTTACGACCCCACCGCGGATGAGCTCGATGACGCGGCGCTCGCCGCACTCGAGGGATCACCGCCGGTGGTCGTGGTCCTCGGCGATGCCGAGGCCGGACTTCGCATGTTGTCGGCAGCGGTCGCGGTGGCTCCATCCCCGGCACCGGTGTTCATCGTCAACGATGCTCTGCGAGGTCCACTACCCGTCGATCTGGTCGAACAGATGAGCGCCGAGCAACTGTCACGTATCCGGGGAGTGTCTCCTGCGGTGCTGGCCAACAATGCCGATCTACTGGGTCTTCTCGGAGCGGCCGAGAGAGATCCGGCCACGGCCTTCGCGAGCGCGGCAGTGGACTGCGTCAATCTGATCGCATTGGGCGCAGCCAGCGTCGGCTCCGACGACCCGTCGGGTATCGCGAGTCAGGTGAGCGCGCTGAGCCGCGGGGGTACCTCGTGTCGTGACTTCCCGACGTGCATGGCCTTGCTGGGCGAAGGTCGAAACATCGACTACAACGGCTACGAGGGGCTGATGCGCCTGGATGCCAGTGGTGATGTGACCGTAGGGGCGTTCGAGCGGTTCAGTTTCGACGCCGAGGGCAATGACATCACCGATCTGCGCTTGACGGTCGGAGCCGCCGGCTGAGATCTCAGCTCAGAGGGTGTGCACGAGCGAGTCGAGTGGAGTGACGATCCCGGTGTAGAAGGGTCCGAACTCGGCATAGACCGCGGAGGCCTCGTCGAACCGCATCGTGTAGACGACCTCTTTGAGCATGTCGGGTGTCGTCGCGAACAACGTGACACCCCATTCGTAGTCGTCGAGGCCCGTGGATCCGGTGATCACCTGGACGACGCGTCCCGCGAATCGGCGTCCACTGGCGCCATGTTCACGCATCAACTGTTCCCGCTTGACGTAATGCAACGTGTACCAGTTACCGGTGGTGTCGCGTCGCTTCGACATCGGATAGAAGCAGAACGCCGGCTTCCCCTCGGGAGGAAGCTCGGGATACAACCGGGGCCGCAGCATCCGCTCGGGCATGCCGGCGGCGTATTCGGAGACCTCGGTGATCGAGACGTAGCTGTCGACGATGTCGAGTCCCGCATGCTGCAACTCGGTCTGCAAGACGCGCAATTGGCGCATGTCCCGAGACAAAGTCATGAAGGCAAGGTCGGCTTTATGGCCGAGCAGAGCGACCCCGACCACCTGAACGCCTTCGCGTTCGGCCTTCTCGACGGCTTCGACCACCCGAGAACGCTCCCATCCGGGCCGAGGCTTACAAAACAGGTGCACCACCCCGAGACCGACGGTCGGGCTCACGGCATTGTCGTTGCGGGAGGCCATGAGGCGATGCTACCCGTGGGGGGTCTCGAGGCGTTCGGGGCTGTAGACGTTGTAGGTGCCATCCCGTACGAAACCCATCAGGACGAGCCCGGCGCGACGAGCCGCCTGGACCGCGAGAGCCGTGGGGGCGCTGACCGCGATCAGACTCGTGAAGCCTGCCGCCCAGGCCTTGGTCACGAGTTCCACACTCGCCCGACCCGACACGAAGGCGCCGAGATCCTTCGCGGGCAATCGGCCATCGAGACGCAACCGACCGATGACCTTGTCGAGAGCGTTGTGGCGACCGACGTCCTCACGTACGAGAACCGGTTCCCCCTCGGGGGTGAAGGCGGCAGCGGCATGGACCGCTCCGGTGCGAGTGAACAAACCCTGCTCTGAGGCGATCCGCTCGGGCATCGATGCCAACACGTCGAGTGGAGCCACCTTCGATCGAGCCGGATCCAGAGGTGCGAGCCGGGTCATCAACTCGTCGAGTTGTTCACTGCCGCACCATCCACACGACGACGAGGTCGTGCTCAACCGGGGGGTCGGGCGAGGGGCGCGACCCCCCGTGGACACCGTGACCACGTTGAAGCCGGTGTCGACGGCAGATCCCGTGGCGCAATATCGGACCTCGGTCACGGGATGGTCACCCAGGAGGCCCTCGGTATGGCAGTAGCCGACGGCGAGTTCGTAATCGTGACCCGGGGTTCGCATCGTGGTGGCCACCAGGACGCCATCGAGATGAATGCTCAACGGTTCCTCGACCGCCAACTCATCAGGACGTCGCGCCAGACCGTCGGGTCCCCCATGGGTCACGAGGAGTGTCTCACTGCGGCCGCGCGCCATGGCTGCGAGGCTAACGGTCCCCGGGGAGCAGTGGCAGGTGACCCCGGCAGCGGTGGCCCCTGGGGCCCAGGCGATCTCGCAGACGCGCTCTTAGCGTCGGTTCATGCCCTCGCATGCCCGAATCCTGGGAGCTGAAGCCCTCGGCACCGCACTCCTGATCATCACCGGCCCCGGAACTGCCGTGCTCCTGGATGACCGCCGCGATGAGACGCTGGCGATAGCGGTGGGCTTCGGACTCGGCTTCGCCATCGCCACGATCCTGGTCGGGCCCCGATCGGGGGCTCAGATCAATCCAGCGGTCACTCTCGCTCTTCTCATCGCCCATCGCATCGACGGCAAAGTGGCGGCGGTGTCGTGGATCGGCCAGCTCATCGGCGCGGCCGCGGGAGGAGCCGGTGTGGTGGCGGTGGCCGCGTCTCGTCCCGGGTTCGAGCGGGGGGCGCTCAGTTCGAATGGATGGGGAGACCTGTCACCGGGCGGCTTCGACTGGCCTGGAGTGGCACTGCTCGATGTCGTCACCACCGCAATGGTCGTGGTCGTGGTCCTCACCCTCATCTCGGACCGTCGGTCCTGGCCGGTCCGAGCCCTGGTCATGGGAACCACGATGGCCGGCGTGGCGGTGATCACAGCACCGGTGTCGATGGTGGGGGCCAACCCAGCTCGCAGTATCGCCACCGCCTTGTACGCCTCAACGGATTCTCAGGCCATGGGCATGATCTGGCTGTTCCTGCTGACATCGATTCCCGCAACGGTGTTGGGGGTGGTGCTGTGGCTCATGATCGCCGATGAGCGTCTCGAAAACACCGGGTTGTTCCTCCCTCCCCTCGCGCAGGCTCGCGACCTCGCCGATCACGCGGTCGAACGAGCGGTGGATGCCGTCGATGATGTGGTCGACCATGCCGGACGCGTCGACGAGAACCGCTGAAATCAAGCGATCGAGGCCAGGACGCGATGAGGGCGGGGCCGTAATGGCCCCGCCCTCAGAATCAGTCGAAGATCGACGCGAAGGACTCAGAAGTCCTCCATACCTCCGCCGCCATGGGCGTGGGCGCCAGGCTCTTCGGGCTTGTCGGCGACCACGGCTTCGGTGGTCAAGAACAGCGCCGCGATCGAAGCGGCATTCTGCAACGCCGAACGAGTCACCTTGGCAGCGTCGATGACGCCGAGCTTGACGAGGTCCTCGTAGGCGCCGGTAGCGGCATTGAGGCCTTCGGCTCCGCTCATGTTGCGGACCCGCTCGACGACGACTCCGCCTTCGAGACCGGCGTTCTCGGCGATCTGCTTGAGCGGCGCCTCGACGGCGCGAGCCACCATGCGGGCACCCGTCGCCTCATCACCAGTGAGAGTCTCGGCCTTCGCGAGTATGGCGGCCTGCGAACGCAGCAACGCCACGCCACCGCCGGGCACGACACCTTCTTCGATGGCGGCTTTGGTGGTGGACACGGCATCTTCGATGCGGTGCTTCTTTTCCTTGAGCTCGACCTCGGTCGCAGCTCCCACCCGCAGGACCGCCACACCACCGGACAACTTCGCCAGACGCTCCTGGAGCTTCTCGCGGTCGTAGTCGGAGTCGGTGTTGTCGATCTCGGCCTTGATCTGGTTGATCCGACCTTGGATGTCGGATTCCTCACCAGCACCTTCGACGACGGTGGTCTCGTCCTTGGTGATGATCACCTTCTTGGCCCGACCGAGCAGATCCATCGTGGCGTTCTCGAGCTTGAGACCGACCTCTTCGCTGATGACCTGGCCGCCGGTGAGGATGGCCATGTCCTGGAGCATCGCCTTACGACGCTCACCGAAGCCCGGCGCCTTCACCGCAACCGACTTGAAGGTGCCACGGATCTTGTTCACCACGAGAGTGGCGAGCGCTTCACCGTCGACGTCCTCGGCGATGATCACGAGCGGCTTCCCGGACTGCATGACTTTTTCGAGCACGGGCAGCATGTCGCGAACCGTGGAGATCTTCGAGGACACGAGCAGCAGATAGGCGTCGTCGAGGACGGCTTCCATCCGCTCGGGATCGGTGACGAAGTAGGGGGAGATGTAGCCCTTGTCGAAGCGCATACCTTCGACGAGATCCATCTCCATGCCAAAGGTCTGGCTTTCTTCGACGGTGATCACACCGTCCTTGCCGACCTTGTCGATGGCCTCGGAGATCATGGCGCCGATATCGCTGTCGGCAGCCGAGATGGCAGCGACCTGAGCGATCTGCTCCTTCGAGTCGACCTCTTTGGCGAGGTCGCGGATCGAGTCGACAGCCGAGGCGACAGCGGCCTCGATGCCCTTCTTCAAACTCATGGGGTTGGCACCGGCGGCGACGTTGCGCAGGCCCTCACGCACCATGGCCCATGCCAGGACCGTGGCGGTGGTGGTTCCGTCACCGGCGACGTCGTCGGTCTTCTTGGCCACTTCCTTGACGAGCTCGGCGCCGATCTTTTCGTACGGATCCTCGAGCTCGATTTCCTTGGCGATCGACACACCGTCATTGGTGATCGTGGGGGCGCCCCACTTCTTGTCGAGAACCACGTTGCGGCCCTTGGGCCCGAGTGTCACACGTACGGCGTCGGCGAGCTTGTTCATGCCCGCTTCGAGCGACCGACGGGCCTGCTCATCGAATGCGATCATCTTGGGCATCGGTTGGAGTCCTCCCAGGGGACGAGGATGGCTTCATCGTGAACACCGTCGTGCGCACTCGCACGACGAGAGTGCTAGCACTCTATCGCTAGGAGTGCTAACACGGTCAACTGGGAGGCGATGGCGTCCTGGGAACGCCTCGGCCGAGCGGGTTCAGCCGCCCGCGACCGCCGGAATGATCGAGACGGTGTCGCCGTCTTTGACCGGAGTCGCGAGGCCATCGAGGTAGCGCACGTCGTCATCGGCGACGAAGACGTTCACGAATCGACGCAATTGTCCCGACTCATCGAGAAGTCGGTCGTGAAAACCGGGATGAGCCGCCTCGAGACCGGCGATCACCTCGGTCAGGGTCGACCCGTCGACCTGGACCTGGGAGGCGCCTCCCGACAGGGGACGAAGCGTGGTGGGGATGCGCACGATCACGGCCATGCCCAAACCCTACCGAAGCGCTCAGGAATCACCCAACCTTCCCGGAAAACGCCCTCGTGGGCCAGACTGGGCCGGTGCGGGTCGTGGCCGCTGTCGACAAGTTCCGAGGCACCGTGAGCGCGAGCGGCGCCGCATCGTCGATCGGCGATGCCTGTTTCGAACTCGGTCATGACTGTGTCGAGGTCCCCCTCGCCGACGGTGGTGAAGGTCTTCTCGACGTCCTCGGAGGACCGAATCGGACCACAGTGGTGACGGGTCCCCTCGGGGATTCCGTCGAGGCCGAGTGGCGATTGTCGCGTGGAACAGCCGTGATCGAGATGGCTCGGGCCTCAGGGCTCTCACTCGTGGGCGGACTCGAGGGCAACGATCCTTTGGCGGCCACGACGACGGGAACCGGCGAGTTGATCGATGCGGCACTGGACGCGGGCGCTCGACGCATCATCGTGGGCCTCGGGGGATCGGCGACCACCGACGGAGGGCTCGGCGCCATCGGTGCGATTCACGCCCCGGCTCGCCTTCGCCGTACGGACTTCGTCGTCGCCTGCGATGTCACGACTCGCTTCACCGATGCCGCTCGAATTTTCGGTTCCCAAAAGGGCGCGAGTCCCGCCCAGATAGAGCTGCTCACCCGCCGACTCGAACAGCTCGTGGACCGGTACCGGACCCAGTTCGGTGTCGATGTGGCCGATCTCGTCGGGGCCGGGGCGGCCGGTGGTCTCGCCGGAGGACTAGCGGCTCTGGGAGCGCGGGTGATCAGCGGTTTCGATTTCGTTGCCGACGAACTCGATCTCGCCGACAGCATCGCCGAGGCCGATCTGGTCATCACCGGCGAGGGATACCTCGATGCTCTCAGCTTCGAAGGCAAGGTGGTCGGGGGCGTGGTCGCCATGGCTGACGACCTCGGCATCCCGGTTCACATCATCTGTGGTGACGTGGACCCGGAACTGGAGATATCGACACCGGTGACGACCTTGGTCGGAGCATGTGGCCACGACGAAGCGTGGTCGCGACCCCGACGCTGTATCGAGCGAATCGTGTCGGAGCTCTTGGGGTGAACGTCGGCCGCCAACCAGCTCGGTGAGGTCGATGAGTCGCGAGTTACGCGACCGCGATCAGCCCGAGGTGCACGCAGAGTCGGCGGTCTCGGGCAGTGGCAGACCGGCGAGGTCCTTACCCAACATCACGAGCACCGAGGCCTCACCCAATGACGCTCGTTCTGTGGGAACTGGCGTCACCATCGGCTCGATACAGACACCGCCCAAGACCCGGGCCACCGAGGTTGCGTTCTCTTCATTACCAGCGAGGTAGAGCACTCGGGTGGTCGCTTCGTCACGGAAAACGTCCGACGCGTTGGTGGCGGGCTCGACGATGAAACCCTGACCCTGCAGGGCGATCGTCAACTGGCCCGCACTCGCAGGGACACCGGACGCGTTGGCAACGAGAATCTTGTAGCCGGTCTTGTTGATCGGAGCCAGAGTCGTCGTCGTCGGAGGAAGGGTCGTCGTCGGTGCCGATGTCGTCGTCGGTGCCGCAGTCGTCGTGGTCGTCACCGGTGACGATGATTCCTGGCCGTCGGCGATGTCGTTCAAGACGACGAAGCCGAGAATCACAGCCACCACGGCGATGACCAAGGCGGCGATGTTCCCAGCGGGACGACTACTCGCACCCGGCGCGCGGGGACCCCGACGCGGAGCAGGAGTCTCAGGGCTCTCGGGTTCCTCGGTGCTCATCGCTGTACCTCATGGTGATCCGGAGCCATGACTCCGGTCGTGGGATCGAGACGCGCCCGACGACGCCGTTCCCGCAGCCGCTGCAGCCGCCGAACCACGAGAGGATCGAACTCCAAGGCCTCAGACTGATCGATCAAGGTATTGAGTTCGGCGTAGTAGGCCTCAGGTGCCATGGCGAAGCGGGCACGAATGGCGACGTCTTTGGGCTCGTCCAGGGTCCATGCGCTGCGCTCGAGTTCCAGCATCGCCTGATGTCGTTCCGACAAAGCCACGGTCACAGCCTGCCCGGTCGGGCACGGCGATACAAGCACCCACGCAGGTGACCTGGGACTACCCCTCCCCAGGCGACGGGTATGTGAGGGGTCACAGGATGCGGCGACGAAGCGTCAAGGTGAGCCCGATCGCTACTGCGAGCGCCGCGATCAGCGACCAGGTCGGATCGAATCCGGTGGCCGGCAACTCGATCGTGGCAGCCGGCTCGACGGTGAGGGGAATGCGTCCGCCACGGCCGCTGACCGGCGCGTACAGGATCAACTCGGCACCGGCGGAACGGGCCTCACGAACCGGCAGACGCATCTCCACGACCCCGGACTCGTCGGCCTGAGCGGTCACGGCGGAGATGATCTCAGGACCGATGGCCCCGTACACCGTCTCGCGAGCCTCGAAACCACCGACGCGAGCCTCGACCACGTCTGCATCGATGCGAGGGCCATCGACGATGTCCTCAGCCGCGACGACCGGCAGGGAATCTGCAACGCGCACGAGCATCTCCACCGCAGGCGATGTCGTCTCGGAATCCTCGGGTGCCGTGGTCGTAGCAACCGGAGGTTCAGTCGTCGTCGTCACCGTTGTTGTCGTGGTGGTGGTCGTGGGGGGTGGTGGCGGTGGGGGCAGAGTCGCCACCGGTTCAGGGGTCGGGACGAGGACTCGAGAGCGGACCGTGAGGATCCCGCTTGATTCACCCGACCAGACAGCGAGTGCGGTCTCACCATCTCCCGACAAGGAGATGAGCGGTTCAGAGGCATTTTCGCCCTCGGTCGACAGATCGAGGGGGGCAGCCCAGGTCGTCTGGCCATCGACGATGTCGGTCACCGAGATCTGGACTCGTCGGAAACCCGAGTCATCGGGACGCTCCCAGACCACCGCCGCTCGAGAACCTGTCGCAGCGATGGCGGCATCGGTGTGGTCCGCACTGTGCCCGGTGAGGGAGAGATCAGCGGTCGGACTCCAGTTCACCGTCGCCGCAGACAGCGTCGCGGTGCGGACCTGGACGATGTCATAGGTCCCGTTGGACCGGATCCACGCCGCCAGAGCATGTGATGCAGTGGCATCCATGTCGAGGGCTGGGTACTTGGCGGGCTGGCCCGATGCTGACAGCTCGATGACCGGCTCCCAACTCGGGAGCCCAGCACCGATGGCTGCTGATCGGGTCTGCATGATCCAGTGGCTTCCGTTGGTACGCAACCACGTGGCGATGGCCACACCGTTCTCGATCGTGATCAACTGTTCGTTGGCATTCCGACCGGCTGGAGACAGGTCGACCGATGTCCCGAAACTCGTCGACAGACCGGCAGTCGTCGCCGTGGCGGCGTGGACGAGGTCGGGGTTGTTGTCAGCCCACCAGACCACGCCAGCGCTGTCCCCGTCGCGAGACAACGCGACCTCGGGCGTGTAGATCGTGGTTCCCGCTCCCGAAATGAGTGCCGGCGAACCCCAAGTGGCCACCCCACCGACGATCGTTCCCGTCACTGCGTCAACGCGATTATTCGATCCGTCGTAACGCTGCCATGCCACGAGAGCCAGCGTTCCATCGCCATCGAGACTCGCATCGACATAGCTCGAGTTGCGGCCAGCTGTCGACAAAGTGGCCACCGGACCCCAGGCGGCAACGCCACCGGTGATCGTTCCGACCACGGCTTGCGCTCGGGTCTGGGAGCCATCGGAGCGATCCCAGGCCAGGAGAACCGTCGAACCATCAGCCGAAATCGCCACCGATGGATCGCTGGCGCTCCGACCAGCCTCGGAAATGGCCAGAGGCGTCGACCAGACGGCCCCGTCGGCCCCGATCAATGCCGTGGCGACTTCGATGCGGTTGTTCGTTCCGTCAGAGCGGCGCCATGCAGCAACCGCCGTGCTGCCGTCGTCGGACAACGCACTGACGATTTGTCCAGCAGCGCTGGACCCGTCGGAGATCTCGTACTCCGGCGACCAAGGGGTCACCGCCGCGACCGGATCGGTACTTCCCCCCAGTGTGGTGAGCGTCCCAGCGAGCAGGCCGGCAACCAGAAAGCGCCCCCACGCTGATCGACGGCGGGTTCCGGCAGGAAGGCGACATAGAGACATCAAGAGATAGGAACTTTCCTTTGACAACGCCCCGACTGTAGTCATGTGAGCCGTCTCAACCGACCGCCTCAGCGTCCACCCGGGATCATCGGCCGGCACGCAGTACTGTCGCCATCCATGTTCACGGAGGCTGATGCTGCGACCCGGCCAGCCCGGTTTGCTGTAGATCACGGGGGCGACACACCATGAGCGCGAACGACTTTTCAGGCCTGCACGCGGTCGTCACGGGAGCCAGCCGCGGCATCGGGGAGGCGATCGTTCGTCGACTCGATGCCGGCGGAGCGCGGGTGGCGCTCGTGGCACGAAGTGGCGAACGACTCCAGGAGATCGCTTCGACTCTTACCAACCAACCCATCGTCGTCGTCTGTGATCTCTCCGACACCGATGCGCCGGATCTCATAGCCGGGCAGATTCTCGAAGCCTTCGGCGGTCTCGACATCCTCGTGAACAACGCCGCGGTCGAACGGAATCAGCCGGCGACGAAAGTCACCGCCGAAGCGATCGATGAGACTCTGCTCGTCAATCTGCGCCAGGCGTTCATGCTCTGCTCACGGTTCGCCAAGGCTCTCTTTGCATCCCAGGGGGCCATCGTCAACATCTCCTCGACGGCAGCGACGGGCGCCGGCGGGACTCAGGGTGCGTATGCCGCTTCCAAAGGCGGTCTGAACACGCTGACGAAAAATCTCGCCAACGAATGGGCCTCCAAAGGGGTTCGGGTCAATGGCGTCGCGCCCGGACTCGTCGACACCGAGATGTGGGAAGCGACCTTCGAGCGGCTCGGAGAGGGCGCAGTCCGTGACGGTTTCGCCAAACGGGTTCCCATGGGCCGATGGGGCACCGCTGACGAGATCGCCGAGGTCGCGTGCTTCCTGGCATCTCGTCGAGCGAGTTACGTCACGGGCCAGACGATCCGCGTCGACGGGGGCATGACCAACATCTAGGTGCGCCAACCAAGCCCTCGGCTACCCGGCGAACTCCCAGCGGCACGACGTTCCGCCGCCCATCAAGGTCCCTGAGCGTTCGATGATGCCGGGCTGGCCGATGATCGGGGATCTTTAGGCCTTCGTGAAACGCATGTTCATCTTCAGCGTGCCCAGCATGATTCCGGGCTGATGCATCCAGGTGTTATCCGAGCCGTACTCGATGGACGAGATCCGGTCGAGGAGCACACCCCAGGCCACCTGTTGCTCCACGCGGGACAGGTTGGCTCCCGGACAGACCCGAGGGCCGGCGGAGAACGCAACATGACGAATGACGCCCTCGCGCTCGATGTCGAGGTCATAGGGACATTCGAACTCATCGGGGTCGACGTTCGCTGCGGCGAAGCGCAGGTGCAGCGTCGATCCTGCGGGCACCGTGACACCCTGGAACACCTCGTCTTGTGATGTCATCCGGGTCGAGAGGCCGTGGGTTGGTGACCGCATCCGCATACCTTCCTCGATGAAGGTCTTCACCTTGGAGCGGTCGGCGCGCAACGCCTCGAACGTGCCCGGGTTCTCACACAGCAACTGCACCTGCTCCTCGAGTGCATACTGCGTGGTCTCGAGGCCTCCCAAGATCATCGCGTGGACGATGCCAGCGATCTCGAGGTCGGTGAGCTTGCGATCGAGAACGTCGTAATGGGCGTTGCACAAGAACGTCACCATGTCGTCCTGGGGATCCTGACGCTTGGCCTTCACGTGCTCGTAGATGTAGTCCTGGAACCCGTCGAGACGCGCCACCATCTCCTCGGTCTGTTCCGGGGTCAGTTCATGACGCAAGCCGGTTCCATGGACGAATGGCATGACTGCCGCATCACCCCAATCGGCCAAGAGCGGAACGTCCGACAGCGGGAAACCCAGGATCGTGGCCATCACCCGCTGAGGAAGCGGCCGAGCGAATTGGCTGACGAACTCGACCTGGCCGTCGTCGATCCACGAGTCGATCAGATCGTTGGCGTGTCGCGTGACCATCTCACGATGACGCATCGCTCCGGTCCCGACCCATGGATCAGTGAGCTCTTTGCGGTGACGGATGTACATCTCCTGAGTGGGCCGCAACGAGAGCATCGAAGCCTGCATCAGACTGTGATGACGCTCGTAGGCCTCCTCAGGGGTGAGACCTTCCTCGACGAGAGCGCCGAGACGACGCGTCGTCATGACCGGGAACCGCTCCGGATCGCGTACCACCAGGCTGATGTCGGCATGCTTGGTCAGCACGAAGGCGTCGGAACCAGGAGCGAATCCGCCGCCCGCGATGCGCAGCACGGGAGCATCCCGGTGCAGGATCTCGTACATCTCGTACCAGTGTTCCTGAGCCCCTTCACCGAAGAGATCAACGTCGTCCAGATCGACTGGGCACTTCATCGGGCTCAGTTCGTGATTCACGTGTTTGGGGTACCCCACGGCACCCACCTCCCCGCGTTGTCGGCTCCCCTTCGGAAGACCCCCTCCCGTCACTGTTATCAGGTCGGGGTGGGCGCCCAGCAGGCGGAGTATCCACAGAGCTCATCGGGTCCTGCGTCGAATAGTCAGCTCGCTCCAGCGGCCTATCCCACTACTCGAAGACATCATGCCGAGGACGTCGGTCGATCGTGCCCTTGCATCTCGAGTAGTCGTCAGCGTGCACCCACACGATCACGGCACGAGTGTCCGGAGCCGCGGCATGACGACGGTGACCGCCTCCTGGTAGCGAGGGGCTGCGGGGAACAGGGATGGGACTACCTCGTCATAGGTGTCGGCGAGTTCGGCGATGGTGAGCTCGATCCGCTCGATGCGGTTGACCCGGCCCTTCTTGACGAGGGCGAACTTGGCCCGGGCGTATGTGGCGATCAGGTCGTCTGCGACACCCCGTGACAACAGCACCGCCAGGTCCGCCAGGTCCGTGGCACGACGTCGTTGGGCCAACGTGCGCAGCTTCTCAGCAACCATCTCTTCGACCTCCATCGTCAAGATCTCGAACGGCTCGTAGAACGGTCCACCGATCTCGGACGTGACCGGTGTTCCGACCACGCCTTCGCGGTAACTGACTTCGACCTGGACGACGGCGGCACCGAAAAGCTCGCTGGTGATCCGCACCCTGTCGAAGTCCAGACTGCGGGCCGAATCGGTCGCGGGATCTCCGGGAAAGAAGCTGACGACATGAGGGATGCTCGCTGCCCGGATCGCCGCCGCCACCGATGCTGCATCGAGCTTGTGCCCGGGAGGCCGATGGCGAGTGGCGTCTACATCACTACTAAACCGCAGGTGGCCGTGTACGTGCCGCAACACGAAGCCTCCCTTGAACACCAAATGCCCAGGAAATGTCGCTGACAACTCTGCAGCGAGGGTCACCAGAGCGAAGTCCCGCACGGCGAAGTCCATGCTGCCCGGCATGGTGCGCAACATCTCCTCCAAGTCGACCGGACCTCGCCAGCGGCGTTGGGGGACAGCCGCTCTCACGGAGTCAACTCCGGTTCCACTCTCGCATTGACGACTACCCGCCATACGGTGTCGACACGACCCTCATAGCGCCGGGAAGGCCTCAAGGGCACCGGTGCTTTGTTCGAACCGATCAAGGCCAGGAAAGGCGCTGCTGCGTGTGGCCCGAAGAGTTGCTCGACGACGAACCCAACCCGTCTGGCCGCAGCGCGCGAACCGTGACGGCGATCCCCGGCGCCATACGCCTGGACCGCGTTGAGCAGGGTGTCGAGGAAGGTGCTGTCTGCCGATTGTGCGCGGATCAACACATCGGCGACCTGCGTCAGCGACACACCGAAGCGAGGATGGCTGAGCGCATCGATCACTGCGCGCTCAGGACTGGCGAGCGCCGGCCCCTCGCCAGTTGTTGCGCCCCAGATGTTCGACCGATCGGCGACGAAGAACGTCGCCCGCTCACCTCGATACGTCAGAGGCGCCAACTCCGAGGGCACCAGGACGGATATCCCGAAATAATGCTGATCGGTCAGTCCGTGATGCTCCAAGGCCCGGCCAGCGGTGATCAGGTATGGCGACGGTGCGACCGCGTCGACCAGATCCGCGAGCTCCACAGCGGCGACTCCGGTCGCTTCGGGCAGAACGAGAAGGTCCCGGCGCACGCGTATCACCCGACCGGCGCGTGCGAGTCGTCGCACCGCCTCGAGTGCCCCAAGCCGGCCGAGGTCGCCAGACAGCGCGCGCTCGAGATCGATCGACGGTATCGCGATGCCCCGCCGGCCCGCGTCGATGGCTGCCCGGTGCAATTCCATCAGGACTCGATCCTCGATCGTCACATCGAACAGAGTACTGCTCATAACGGCTAATAAAGCCATGTCCACCGTGACTTTGTACCTCTCCTCGGCCTGTCGCCGTCCCGCTACGGATCAGCCCACCGGAACACGCTCCACTCGGTCGGCGTGACAACGCCGACCGGCGGTTGCCAACATGAACTGAGGTGTCTGAACCTGAGCGATTCTGAGTCGATCCAACGGATCTCGATGATGTCGGGCCAATCCACTCGTGCTGCGGCATGACGATGATCGATCGGCATGTGTCGTCGGCGATCTGACCAGGTGACGTCGCCAGATGTGATGACGAGGTCGAGCTGAAGCACGGTCACGGCAACTGTTTTGCCAACGACCGATCGTCCTCTCGGTCCGAGTCGTCGTCGCGCCGCTGACACTTCGTCGCACGATCCGACACGAAACAATGGTGGCCACGACACATGAGGGGATGTGGAGATGACGATCGCACGCGTGACGGTGACATCCGATCGCCCGGGAGTGGATCTGTTCATGTACGAGGGAGCCGGGCCGGTGATCAGCCCGGAGTGGACCTTGGGCGGTTGGAGGTTGTCCTTTCTCCGACTCGAGGCCGATCAGACCTATGACCTCGACACCGGTGGCGTCCGGGTCTACGTCAAGGTGATCACCGGTCGACTACGCGAACCGAACCGCGTCGCCTACATCGCATCGCGATCGATCGCCGACACCCACGTCGAGGGCAACCGGCTGACGGCCGGACCCCAAGGAGCACTCTTTGCGATCCTGATGCGCTCCCCTGAGGCGCCCGAACGCTTCACCGACATGACCCAGTTGGTCATCCATGGTCCCCTCGAAGAGCACCTGCGGTGGTCCACCTTCGAGCAACGATTCGCCGGGCGGATCCCCCACTTCGACGGCCTTGACGCCTATCTGACTCCGGGCTTTCATCTCCTCGATTCGAACGGTTCCGAGATCGCGTATGTCTACGTCTGGACTGCCGGCAAGGGCGTCGACATGTCGACCCATAACCACGGCCACCGCCCTGGACCACTGAATCCGGCATTCGCCGAGGTGCATTGGGTCCTCGCCAACGGCACCGGGCAGGGCGGGATGTACGAGACACCCGCTCCCGGGGCACCGGACCGAGAGCGGCTCATCGTTCCGACGGGATTCGAACATGGACCGTATTTCGAGGTCGACGCGAGCGGTCGGCCCTCTCTTCGCGACAACGGGGCCGTGGTCTATCCCTGGCACAGCTGGCAGGGAGGGGATGACCACGAACCAGGCCGGGCCTACGACGTCGTGATCCCCTTCGAAATCACCGTCCCCTATGCCGTCGTGACGGGGGTCTGAACCATGACGATGACGAATCTTGGCAATGCCGTTCGTTTCTGGGCGCGCTGGCAACCCGACAACGAAGCGATCGTGTTCGACGGTCGACGGATCACCTGGGCGGAACTCCACGAGTCGACGAGTGAGATCGCCAACGGCCTGCAAGCACTGGGGCTCGGGCATGGTGACCGGATCGGCATCCTGGCGGGAAACTGTGTCGAGTATCTCGAGCTGGCGATCGCCGGATACAAAGTCGGCACGATCCTGGTTCCCCTCAACGTCCGCCTCACCCCGGTCGAGTTGCGATACATCATCAGCCACAGCGGCTGTCGAGCAGTGGTAGCCGATCAGAGCCTCGGGGATCTGGCTGCCGCCGCACTCGACAAGATGGATGATCCGATCATCAGGCTGGGTCTCGGCTCGGGCTTTGGAACGCCATTCGACGATCTGCGTTGTGGAGACGGCCACGACCCCGAGAAAGAGGTGACCTCCGAGGACGTCGCCTACCTCTGCTACACGAGCGGAACGACGGGCACTCCCAAAGGCGCCATGCTCAGCCACGGCAACGTGCTCGCGATGGCCTACAACCGGATCCTCGCCGATGACCTCGTCACGAGTTCGCGTGCCTACCTTCCCTTCCCGTTGAGCTTCACTGGCGGTCTGGTGTCGATGTGGGCTCCCACCTACGTCGGTGGAGCCACGTTCGTACTCGATCCGAACGTGGATGCCGAACGCACCCTCGAGATGATCCAGGCCGAGGCCATCACGAACTACAGCGCCGTCCCCGTGATCTGGGACATGTTGCTTCAGCATCCCCGTTTCGGGGACTACGACTTGTCGAGTCTCAAGATCATCGGATCGGGTGGTGCGGCGGTGCCAGCGTCACTGCTCGAGAGACTGCAAGCCGCGGGGCTTCCGATGAGCCAGGGATACGGGCTCACCGAAGGCGCCGGTATGAACTGTTGGCTACGGGCTGCTGATGCCGAACGCAAACTGGGCAGCTGTGGGCGGCCGATGATGCACACCCGGGTGCGCACCGTCGACCCTGAGGCCTCGGACCTCGTCGATGTCGCTGCGGGTGACGTCGGGGAACTGATCATCTCGGGTCCCGAGATCATGCTTGGTTATTGGAACGATGCCGCCGCCACGGAGAGCACCCTGGTCGATGGGTGGTTACGCACAGGCGACCTGGCTCGCATCGACGATGAGGGGTACGTCTTCATCGTGGACCGCTCCAAGGACATGGTGATCTCGGGTGGACTCAACGTCTATCCGGCCGAGATCGAGGCCGTCATAGCTGCGGTTCCAGGGGTCGCCGAATGCGCCGTCATCGGAGTGCCCGATGAGCGATGGGGGGAAACAACCATCGCGCTGGTGGGCGCTCTTCCCGGCGCAGCTCTCGATCCGGTGGTGATCACCGACGCGTGTCGAGAGGCCCTCGCCGATTACAAACGTCCCCGCCGGATCATCTTGCGCGATGAGCCGCTGCCCCGGGGGATGTCGGGCAAAGTCCTCAAGCGACAGTTGCGTGAGGAGTACGGCGCAGCATCGGGAACCTCGGCGCCCTGATCGCAGTCTCGAGAGGTTCTCGATCCGTTCATTCCTGACGGGCGACCGTTCATCTGGCACAGGGAACGGTAGACGCACCGGCTCATAGGTTTTTACCTTGGCCGAATGCGAATCACCCGATACGTCGCGGCCGTAGCGGCAGTGGCCTTGGTGGCGGTGGGTTGCAGCGAGGACCCGCCGACAACTTCCACCGTTAGATCCTCCGCCCAACAGCGCCCCGCCTACGCCTTCGATCAAGTCCGTCACGTCGTTCTCGAGCAACACGACACCGACGCTCACGAGATCGTCACCCTCTTGGCCCACCTGTGCGCCATCGACGACGCCGAGTGCCCGAACGGTTCCGAGGACGTGATCATCCTCGGCTCGCATCAGTTTCTGCCCCATGACGTACACCTCTACGACCCCGACACCGTGGTGAGTCCCCCTGAGGACTGCCTCACCGATGGCACGTTCTGCCTGTTGAGCCTGGCGCACTGTGAGTTCGGATCCGCCCAGGACATGGTGGAGGCCGAGCACTGTGTGCCCGACGGCGGACAGATCATCGAGGCCGCCGGCGAGTTCGATCCCAGTGCTCATCACGAATGCGTCGACGCCCAGGCCGAAGCGAGTCGCCACGTCGATCTCGACTGCGCCCGCACGAGTGCTGCAGAGACCGGCCAAGCCCCTGCGACCGATGAGGAGACATCTCAATCATGAGACCGAAGCGATCACTCACCCGACTCGTCACCATCGCCGCAGTCGCCGTCACCGGAATCGCGGTCGTATCCCTCGACCCGGTCGGCGTTGGTCCCGAGCCCACCCCGGTACTCGCAGCCGCCGAGAGCGATTACGCCGGGCGCTGCCAGAACGCCGGCAAACACGGTGTGTTCTCCAACACCTCGAACCAGCAGCGCTGCACCATCGGCGCCTGGGCGTGTGTCACGCGCAACACCCCCAACTGGCCGGGCGCGGGGAATCGAATTCAGACGCTGCCCAATGGTGCCGATGACGGCGTGGTGACAGTCGGAGTGATCATGCAGCCGTGGGACGTGAACTGGCACGAGACCGGCGGCAACAACGGTTACGTCCAGAACGTGTGTAACGGCACTGCCGGCTCATACAACCTTCACACCCTGATTCCGTTCAACAACCAGGGTGGGCCCCAAGACCCCAGCGGACTTCCCAACGTGGACGCCCGAACCCTGCACTTCTCCGACCAGTTGGGCATGATCGAGAGGATGTGCGCCGGCACGTGCACCACCGAGTTCATCTCGTATCGCGTCGAGTTGCTCCTCACCGATGACAACCCCCAGCACCTGTATCTGAAGGACTCCAACCACATCAGCCGTGACTCATGGGAGTACATGGCGTTGTCGCAGTACCTCGAGTGGAATCGGATCACCCTCGACTTGAACGCGCCGTGGCTCACCGGCTCGACGTGGACGAAGCGCGGTAACCAAGGCATGGACATGGGAGCCAACGGTTGGCAGACCGGGATGGTCAACACCGTCCGCGTCGGCCCCCACCCGAACTGGTGGGAGGCTCCACCGGCGCTGTCCCCTGACGAGGAGTACACCAAGAAGGTCGGCAAGCTCGTCATCAGGATGGCGATCCTGTTCTTCCTCTGAGCGGATCCGCTCGAGCACGCCCAACCTCTACGGGTCAGGTCGGCCCGAGCCGGTTCTCCGGAATCCCGCCAATCACACCGCCCAGCACCCACTGAGTGCGTGGCTCCGGTCGGCAACGTGAATCGGTCTGATCGCCGGTCTCGAACCTCGACTACCAAGCGCGCCACAGATTGTGCAGACCCAAGCGGGATGGAATGAGGTGACGGCGAGTTGGGATGCGGCCACTGATTCGAAAAACGGTGGTTTCGTGATGAACTACCTCGCTCGGTTCTCGCGCGGAGATGTCTGCATCACTCGCGTCACGTCCATTCCCGAAACGGCTGATGCTCGTGTGTGCACGTTCACGAAGTTGACCCCCGGAGTGGACTACACCTTCACCGTCGAGACGTTGTCGCTCTTCGGGTGGGGCGCCTCCTCGGAGATCACCGAGGAGATCACGCCCAATTTCGTCGAGGTCACCGAGACTCGCCGGCAAGGACCATGTCTGTCGCCGCTGTTCGTCAGTCGGGCGACCTGGACGGGTTCGGTCTCGGGGTATCCCGCCGGCACGACGTTGACTCTCGTGTACAGGATCGGAACCGGATCATGGCGGCGAGACACTGGGGCTCGCATGCGCGTCGACGAGTCCGGGAACTTCAGGTATCGCCGTGACTTCAACGTTCTCTGCAACCGAAGGAACCTGTCAGTGCGCTTCGAGGTCGGTGATCCGGCCGTCTGTGCAGCCGTGGCCCTTCCTGTTGTGCCCTGCGGAACGAGTGAGGTCTCGGTCATCGGCTCCTTGCGGCACGGAGCATCCTTGCGGTCCTCGAGGGTCGTTCCACCATGGGTCAACACACATTGACACGGTGGCGAGTGAGCCACCGTCGGGGACCGAGAGGACTTCAGCCTGGTCATGTTCCGTCGGCTCAATGCTGGATTGGACCGAGGTCCGCGAGGATCTCACTCGGCGAGCGAGCCGCCGTAGATCTGCCAGGCCAAATAGCTCTTCGCTACGAGGCTCAACACGAGATATGTCTTCTCCCCGTAGATGTACGAGCGCCACCGTCCGACCTCGCGGTACTGCAACCACTGGTTGAGAGCGAAGCTGAAGAAGAAGACCAGTTCGGCCACCACGATTCCGTACACGAAGCCCGGCACTTCCTGGGCTCCGACGATGTTGACGACGATGGCAATCCATGGCGCAACCCCGGCCAGGGTTCCGAACCAGAACGGCATCATCGTGGTCGACGACCGACCTGGCGGATTCATCCGCTCCTGCAACCAGCCAAACAAGATCATCGCCACATTCGCCCCCGCAATGGCGATCAAACCGGTGATGTCGGTGATGCCGGAGTACATGACGATGAGGATCACCATCAACGTGGCGCTGACGGAGTATTCGAGCCAGCGGAACCGGTTGATCCCCTGGCGCAGACCCTGTTCGTAGCGGCCTCGCATGACGGTGGCAGTGAGAAAGTGATCGAGAGCCGCTAGAGCCAAGAAGACCGCTATCACCGGACCGATCGCGAGATCGAACAAGGGTTGGGGCGCATCGAGGCGCGTTCCTGGCGGACCCTGGGGATAGGTAGAGGTGACGGTGATCGCGAAGTCGCTCGTGAGCGCTAGCAATGCCAGCGCCTGGACCGCGTGCAGGCCGGTCAACACGAGGTTCCAACGCCGCAGCCCAGAAAGTCGCTCCGGGGTGATTCCCGTGGCCACGGCCGACGACGATTCAGTGGTGTTCATCGTCGCAGCGTAGAGGACCGTCGACACGTGATCGGTCTGAGGCGGTTAGTCACGTGAAACCCACCGACTCTGGGGTCTTTGCACATGGACATGGATGATGAGTGCCGTAGCAAACGCTTGGCCGGATGCCGCCGGTCGCCGCTGGGGGCTGTGGCCGACTTCTACATGAGACACCGATGAAGCACAGTCCACACCAGACTCTCACCACCTCTCTCGCGAGAGTCAACGAAGTTATACTTCAGAGTATGACTCATCGAGTGGGGCCGAAAGGTCAGGTCGTGATCCCGAAGAAACTCCGCGCCGAGTTGGGGATCCATCCTGGTGACGAAGTCACCTTCTGGCTCGACGACGACCATGTCGCCGTGCGCCCTGCGAGTCGTCGGCGACCGCTGAAGGGACGATTCTCAGGCGCTGATCTCACTGCCGACCTCATGCGCGAGCGAGCCGATGATCGTCGCCGCGACGATCGCATATGACGATCGTTCTCGACTCCTGGGCGGTATTGCGTTACCTCGAAGGGGTCGAACCGACGGCAACGATCGTCGAGAGCCTGTTCGCCGAGCAGCGCCCGCTGATGTCCTGGATCAATCTTGGCGAGGTTCATTATGTGCTTCGACGTGCTCGTGGTGAAGGCGTCGCCGCCGAGACGATTCGAGACCTTCGCGATGTCGTTGATGCTCGACTCCCAGAGGTGTCTCTCCTGCTCGATGCGGCGCGGATCAAGGCCGACCATCCAATGGCCTATGCCGATGCGTTCAGCGCGGCTCTGGCAGTCGCCACGAGTGCTGAGCTCTGGACTGGCGACCCCGAACTTCTCGTGGACAACGCGAGGTGGCGTTGGCGTGACCTACGTCAACCGGACTGAGACCACCTGATCGCCGTGGCCGAGTTCGATCGCTGCCACAAGGGAACCGTATGCGCCCACTCGCTTCCTGTGTCTCGAGCGCGATGGTTGGACATCAGTCAGATTTGAGTTGTTCGAGCGCTGGGACCTGGAGCGCCGGGCGGGCGTGGCCGAAGAGTGTGTCGATCGCAGCCGGAATGAGCGACTGGCTCCCGATGATCATTCGCACTGAGAGCGGAGCGAACACAGCATCGACCACCCGCGCCGGACACGAGTTCGGTCCGTGATTCGCTACTGTCCACTCCGGTCAGGACGAGCCGCAGACGGACCTCAATGATCCCGAAAGCCACAACGACCGAACCCACAATGAGGGTTCGGTCGTCCGGGATGTCCCGAGACATCACATGGAGCCGGGTGCGGTGTGCTGTCTCACGACATAGGCAAGGGATGTCGCGCGTCATAGGCAAGGGTCC
>CAYYHU010000011.1:0-51619 GCA_964471865.1 uncultured Ilumatobacteraceae bacterium
CGTCGTTACGACCGTCTCCGGCGTCGTCTCTGAGTCTGTTGACTCACCGGTGTCTACCGTCGCGGTGGAGTCGGCCGGCACGGGTGGCGCCGGAGGCGCAGCCGGAACGGAGAACTCTGATGACCCACCAGATCCACCGGAGACGGTCGCGTTGTTCATCACAGACTGGTCGGTGAAGTCTACCACGAGGTTCCCGGCCGCATCCTGAAGACCGCCCGAGGCCGGCGCGTCATACGACACCCTCACCCCCGTGTCGGTCTGGAGCACGGTCGAGGCCAGTGTCAACGCCGACGTCGCACCCGTATTGGTCACCGACGAGACCGCCACCGGCGATCCACTGACCGTCACGGTGAACGCACTCGGCGCCGGAACAGCGGCCGCCAACGTCTCATCGAACGTCAACGTCAAGTCGGTGCCGTTCGCCGCGATGGCGCCACTCACGAGTTGCGGGGGTGTCGTGTCGGAGACTTGCGAGTTGTTGGTCACAGGCCGGTCGGTGAAGTCCACCACCAGGTTCCCGGCCGCATCCTGAAGACCGCCCGAGGCCGGCGCGTCATACGACATCGTGACCGTGTCTCCCAGCAACACCGCTGAGGCCAGTGTCAACGCCGACGTCGCACCCGTATTGGTCACCGACGAGACCGCCACCGGCGATCCACTGACCGTCACGGTGAACGCACTCGTCGCCGGCACAGCAGCAGCCAACGTCTCGTTGAAACCCAACTCCAATTGGATACCGCTCGGCGGAATGAGGCCACCCCCGAGTAGCGGGGGCGTCACGTCCGGGACTTGCGTCGAGTTGTTCGCCACAGCCTGGTCGGTGAACGATGCGGCCTGGTTTCCGGCCACATCCTGAATACGGTCCGAGTCCGGCACTGTGTACGACACCTCCACCCCCGTGTCGGTCCCGAGCACCGGCGAGGCCAGCGTCAACGTCACCCTCTCGTTTTTGACCGGCGCCTGCGACGAAACCTGCACCGACGACACGTCCACAGGCGACGCTCCAACAGTCACCGTGAACGCACTCGTTGCCGTCGCTGAATACGCCAACTTTTCGTCGAACGTCAACGTCAACTCGGTGCCGTTCGCCGCTATGGCGCCACTCACGAATTGCGGGGCCTGCTGCGGAGCGAAAGTCGCCGTCGCCGTAAAATTCTCCACCTTATTAGTCGCGAGATCGGCCCATCCCGTAGAACTTGGTTGTACATACGTAATGACGAGCGTGCCTGAAGTTGAAGACAAGAAGGGCCAAAGCTCCACCGTCACGGTTGAACCGCTTTTGACGAGATTCAAAAAGGTGACTGCCTCACCGTCCAAGGTCACACTCAGACTTTCGTTTGGCGCCGTGCTCGAATTCAACGGTTCACTGAAGGTGAGCAGGATGCTCTTTAGGTCTTCACTGACCACGGCGGAAGTCACCGTTGGTGGCGTAAAGTCTTGATCAGAGTTGTTGGCGTCAGCAGGAAGGCTAAAGCTGGCTACCGCCAATGCAGAAAGTGGGGGGTCGGCGTCGTTGTCCGCAATGAACTCCACACCCCCTGCGCCCAAACCACCCGGCGCCGTATATGTCACGTACACCTCTTCGCCTCGGGCGATCATGTTGGCCCTGGGCTCTTGGTCGAGCACGATATTGACCCGGTCATTGCTTTCGATTGAAGCGCTTGCGATGTCGACGTCACTCGCCCGACCGGACGCAGTCACCCTAAACATCGTGGCGTCCAACACAAGGGGCTGGCCCGGGGGTTCGCAGTTCTCGCATACATTCCTGGGAAACACGACACTAATGCTGAAACCGTTGGCGTCGACCTCGATGAAACTCGGGTCGGTCGGAGAGGTCGCGGATGACGGCATCTCAACGGCCATCAGGACACTGATCATCGCGGTGACTGCGATCAGCACTCGTGCTATCGGCACCCGGTACGTCCGGCCACCGTGGAGGGCGTGGTGTTGTGCTTTTTTCATCATCATTGATGATGCTAACACGAGTGTCACCACTGATGATGATTTTTTCTCCTTGCTGCCGTTTGCCCTGGAACGGCTGCCGCACACGGAGGAAGCGCAACATCACAGACACACGCGGCTGCAGGAAGTGCTTGCGACGACAGTGCTGTCGGTCAACGCGTCATGGTTCGGGTGGGTCAATCACTGGCCACACGGCCACGGAGTGACCCAATACGAGATACAACCCCGTCGACCACACGTCGGGTTTGGCGGTGACCAGAGCGCGTCACGCGAGGGCCTCTTCCGGCTGGGAGATCCACACGTACCGCAGACCGAGAGCATCGACGACAACGACAAAGGCTCCCCATTCAGGGGAGCCATGTCACGTTGCAACTCCGGCTAGGAGATGCTTCGTGGGGCTAACAAGAATCGAACTTGTGACCTCATCCTTATCAGGGATGCGCTCTAACCGACTGAGCTATAGCCCCGCAAGCGCCAAAGCCTACCGGGCGATCGCGACTGTCCTCAACTGCGCGGAGCGGGCGGTGGCATCGGCTTGGCGGTCGAACTCGGCGGCGCCTCGACCACGGGGATCGCTGCGGTCGGGAGATCGGCGTCAACGGTGCTCACCGTCGAGGAATCGGATGTCGAGCTATCGACCATGGACCCCGATCCTGATGTCGAAGGCGTGACGGCTAACTGGGCCGTGGGGTCATGTGGTGTGGGCTGCAACGCCGCTTCCAACGGACTCAGCCCACCACGCTCTTCCTCGAGTATCACGGCAGTACTCTCAACAGCCGCCCCCGGCTCGGTGACATCAACACGAGCTTCCTCGACGGTCCGAACGGCGACCTCTTCCTCGAGCACGGTGAAATGGATCCCGCCGACGAGGTCGGTGATGAGGTTGAAAATCGTGGCGGCCAACACCATCAGACCGGTGAACCCGACCGCGACGAACAGCCCTCCGACCCAGGTAGCCCGAAACAGTGCTGGTCCGTCGAAGGTGAAACTCTCCCAGCCGAACGATTCGAGGAAACGTTCCACGTTGTCCACGGTCCCGGTGCTATGAGCGACGTTCCACAACAAGACCACCGCCAACAACACTGCGGCATACGTCACCAACGAGAACACCACTGCGACCTTGAACACACTCCACGGGTCGACCGATCTCACCACTCGTGTGACCCGACGAACCCTCGGTCGTGCCCGCCCGGTCACGACGGCAGGTCGGCGCACCACGCGACGTCGAGACGTCGGTTCGGGGACGACGCTGGACCCTTCGTCGGCAATGTTCACACCGGCGAGTGTAGAGAGCGCACTGTCAGCGTCCAGCGCGGGCCCTCCCCGAGAGATGTCCAATGTGGACTTCGACGATCACATCACCGGCATCGACGCTGTACTGACTCAACACGCCCCCATTTCTCAAGGCGGCCTCTGCGGCGGCCTCCGGGCCCGCCACGATGCCGGCCAGAGCCGCTGCATCAGCGGCCAACTGAGCGCGACTGGCATTCACTGCTGCGCCGGTCAGATCACCGATGGCGACGAGACCGCCCAGACCGAGAGCCGCCACGACACACACGACGATCGCCGCGGCTCCCCTGTCGACGCCGGGGAGAGTGTTTCGTCGACGCGTCAGTCCTCGTCCTCAGCGCCCAAGATCGGAGCTACCGATGCCACCGTCTGGCCGTCATCGAGGCTCATGACCCGAACGCCGGTGGCGTCGCGGCCTTGCGACGAGATGTCGCGTACGGCCATTCGGATCGTCACTCCCCCTGAGGAGACCGCCACGATCTCATCGTCGAGGCCGACCATGAACGCCGCCACGACCTGACCCCTGCGACCGGTGAGACGGATTCCACGAACCCCCTGACCTCCACGGCCCTGACGGTTGAAGCGATCGAGTTGGGTGCGCTTCCCGAAACCGGCGTCCGTGACGAGCAGGATGGCGACCTCGTCTCGAGCCACATCGACCGACACGACCTCGTCGCCGGCTCGCATCTTCATGCCCCGGACACCAGCGGCGGCTCGGCCCATCGGCCGGACCTCGTCCTCGGTGAAGCGGATGGTCATTCCCGATCGCGACACCATGAAGATGTCGTCGCTGCCGCCGGTCTCGATGACTCGGACCAGTTCGTCACCGTCACGCAGGTTGATCGCGATAAGGCCATCACGCCGGCTGGAGTCGTAGGCATCGAAGGCCGTCTTCTTCACCTGGCCTTGGCGGGTCGAGAAGAACAGGTAGCGCTCACCGGCGAAGTCACGGGTGTCGATGATCGCCTGGATCGATTCATCGGCCTGCAACGGCAACAGGTTCACGATCGGCATGCCCTTGGCGGTTCGTTCGCGTTCGGGCAGGTCCATGGCCCGCAACCGGTAGACCTTGCCGCGGTTGGAGAAGAACAACAGATACGCGTGAGCCGTCGTGAAGATGACGTGACGCACGATGTCGTCGGTCTTGAGCCGCGCTCCCGCGACCCCTCGTCCTCCGCGACCTTGGGTTTTGAACGATGAGGCGGGAACGGCTTTGACGTATTGAGCCTCGGTCATGACCACGACGAGCTCTTTGTCTTCGACGAGGTCCTCGACCCGCATCTCTCCGGTGTCAAAGGTGACTTTGCACACCCGTGGTGTGGCGAATTCTTCCTTGACGGCCAGGAGTTCGTCGATGATCACCTGACGCAGCAGAACATCATCGGCGAGGATGGCCTCCAACTCGGCGATCCGGGCGGTGACATCGGCGAGTTCGGACTCGAGGTCGATTCTCGACAACCGAGTCAACTGCCGCAACTGCATGTCGAGAATGTCGATGGCCTGGCGTTCACTGAACTCGTAGGGAGCCGCCATGAGACCGGCCTTGGCGGCCGCCGCATCGTCAGATGCTCGAATCAACGCAATGATCTCGTCGATCACGTTGAGGGCCTTGATGCGCCCTTCGAGCACATGGGCCCGGTCACGAGCCTTGTTGAGACGGAATTGCGATCGACGAGTGATCACGTCGACCTGATGGTCGACGTAGCCGGCGAGAGCCTGCTGAAGGTTGAGGGTCCGAGGGATTCCGTCGACGAGCGCCACCATGTTGACGCCGAAGCTCGTCTGCAACTGGGTCATCTTGTACAGGTTGTTCAACACGACATTGGCGTTGGCGTCCCGCTTCAACAGGATGATCAGTTGGGTCTTGCCCCCTGACGAGTTGTCGTTGACATCCGCGATGCCGTCGAGGTCTCCGGCGTCGACGAGTTCCTGGATGCGTCCCGCAATGGATGAACAGCTGGTCTGGTACGGCAACTGGCTGACGACGATCTGCATCTGGCCCTTGCGGCCTTCTTCGATGACCGCCGTGGCTCGCATTCGAACGCTTCCGCGTCCGGTGCGGTAGGCATCGATGATCCCTGCTCGACCGAGAATCGAACCGCCGGTGGGGAAATCTGGTCCCTGGACGAAGGTCATCAGATCGTCGACCGTGGCGTCGGGGTTACGAATCAGGTGAACCGTGGCATCGATGACCTCGCCGAGATTGTGAGGCGGGATATTCGTGGCCATACCCACGGCAATCCCTTGGCTGCCGTTGACCAACAGGTTCGGGAACCGGGCCGGCAACACCGTGGGTTCTTCGGTGGTCCCGTCGTAGTTGGCGACCATGTCGACGGTGTCTTCGTCGATATCGGCGAGGAGCTGCATGGCCAGTGGATGCAGACGAGATTCGGTGTATCGCGACGCGGCGGGGCCGAAATCCGGTGATCCGTAGTTTCCGTGGAAATCGATGAGGGGGTGACGAAGGGAGAACGGCTGAGCCATGCGTACCAACGCGTCGTAGATCGCGCTGTCGCCGTGAGGGTGATAGCGCGCCATGGTGTCACCGCTGACGCGTGCACATTTCACGAATGGCCGGTCGGGACGGAAGCCCTGTTGGTCCATGTCCCAGATGATTCGACGGTGAACCGGTTTGAGCCCGTCACGCACATCCGGTAGCGCCCGGGACATGATCACCGACATCGCATAGTCCAGGAACGAACGCTCCATTTCGTCCTGGAGGGCGACGGGCTGAATGCTGGTGAGTTCAGTCGGCTCAGGCGACGCAGCGCCGGAATCGTCGCTGGTATCGGGCGGTTCTGGTTGATCAGTCATCGAAGGCCCCGTTCAGATGTCGAGGAAGCGGACGTCGCGGGCGTTGGTCTGGATGAAGTGCTTGCGGCTCTCGACGTCATCGCCCATCAAAACGCTCATGACTTCATCTGCGAGAGCGGCCTGTTCGACCGTGACTTGGAGCAACGACCGACTGGGCGGATCCATCGTGGTGGATCGCAATTCCTCCCAGTCCATTTCGCCAAGACCTTTGAGCCGTGCGAATTCCTTGCGATGGTTGGGGCGTTCCGCCAGGAACCGATCCTTGGCGACGTCGTCTTTCAGGTACACCTTCTCTTTGCCGACCTCGGTCGAGTAGAGCGGCGGCTGAGCGATGTAGACGTACCCGGCTTCGACCATCGGTCGCATCTGTCGATAGAAGAACGTGAGCAACAGGGTCCGGATGTGGCTGCCGTCCACGTCGGCGTCGCAGAGCACGATGACCTTGTGATAGCGGGCTTTGGAGACATCGAACTCCTCGCCGACTCCCCCACCGATTGCGGTGATGAGCGCTTGGATCTCGTTGTTCTTCAGCATCTTGTCGAGCCGCGATCGCTCGACATTGAGGATCTTGCCGCGAATCGGCAGGATCGCTTGGGTGCGGGGATCGCGAGCATCCACTGCGGTGCCACCGGCTGAATCACCCTCGACGATGAAAATCTCACTCTCGGAGGGATCCCCGCTAGAACAGTCTTTGAGCTTGTCGGGCATACCGGCGCCCGCAAGTGCGGTCTTGCGGCGAACGGCGTTACGAGCGTTCTTCGCTGCTACCCGGGCCTGCGCGGCGGCCACAGCCTTCTTGACGACACGGTTGGCTTCGGTGGGGTTTTCCTCGAGCCATTCCGCCAGCCGTTCGTTGGTGATCTTCTGGACGTACGACCGCATAGGTACGTTGCCCAATTTCGCTTTGGTCTGACCCTCGAACTGGGGTTCGCGCAACTTCACCGCCACGATCGCAGTGATGCCCTCTCGGATGTCTTCTCCGAGCAGATTGTCGTCCTTTTCCTTCAACAACCCCTTGTTGCGGGCGTATTTGTTGACGACCGAGGTGAGAGCGGTACGGAAGCCTTCGACATGCATGCCCCCCTCGATCGTGGAGATGCCATTGGCGTACCCATGGATGCCCTCGTGGTAACCGGTGTTCCACTGCACGGCGATGTCGAGTTGCATTCCCTCGTCGTCATCGGCGTCTTCGTAGGCGCAGACCTTGGTGAACAGTGGTTCCTTCGAAGCGTTCAGGTGCTTCACGAAGTCGACGACGCCACCCTTGTACTGGAAGGTGACTTGTTGCTCACGTCCCTCTCGTTGGTCGACGAAGACGATCTCGAGTCCTTTGTTGAGAAACGCCATCGTCTGAAGTCGCTCGAGCACGGTGCGAGGAACGAAGTCGATGCCTTCCGCAGCGAAGATCGAGGGATCGGGGCGGAATTCGACCGTTGTCCCCGACGTCCGCCCACGTGATGGGGTGGGCCCCACGGGAGCGAGCTTGCCCTGGGGCCGACCGCCGTCGCGGAACTCCTGGCGATACCGGGTTCCGGCGCGATCGATTTCGACCGCCAGATACGTGGACAACGCATTGACAACCGACACCCCGACACCATGAAGGCCACCAGAAACCTTGTAGCCGGACCCGCCGAACTTTCCTCCGGCGTGCAGAACGGTCAGCACCACCTCTGCGGCGCTCTTACCCTTATGGGGGCCCGACGGATACGGATCGACGGGAATGCCGCGACCATTGTCCTCGACCCGGCACCCTCCATCGGGGAGGAGTGTGATGGAGATACGGGTGCAAAAACCGGCCATGGCCTCGTCGACGGAGTTGTCGACGACTTCCCAGATGAGGTGGTGGAGCCCTGCAAGGCCCGTGGAGCCGATGTACATGCCCGGTCGCTTCCGGACGGGATCGAGTCCCTCCAGAACCTGGATGTCCTTGGCGTCATACGAGGCCTTGGACGTCTGTTTGGCGCTGTCGATCGGCACGCACACCTCATTCGTTCTCGTCGTGACGGCGTCCGCCGTGGGCTGTCACACCGACTCCATATCCACAAGGCTCAGCCCCGCCCGGGGCGGTCGTATCCATGGGATCCGGACCAGGGGAGTACGGCGGAATGAACCGGCGACGACAAGGAAACAGTCTACCTGTTACCGCCGTCGCGACCGGGTTTCCTTCCCCGTCCTCGGACCCTGAACTCGATCTGCTCGATGGGTTCAGGAACCGCCGTTGCAAGTCGTGTGAGCAGGTCTTTTTCCAGATAGCGCAGTTGGGTCGCCCAGCCGGGGTCGTCGACTTCGACGATCAGACAGGAACGCTCGAGTTTGGTCGGACGGGCATGGGCCGAAACGCTGATCCCGACGATGTCGTCCCAGGCTTCGAAGACGCCCGTGATCGCCCGGGCGCTGGGTGCCCCCAAGGAGCGCACGTATGCATCGAGGCTGGCCGCGAGGGGAATCGGATCGCGGCTCTCGCCAGCGTCGGTCATGGGGATCCCGCCATCGCGTCGTCGATCGTGATGATCGCATCGGTACGGGCAGCAGGGGGAAGGGGAGATGCGGAGGTGATGATGACCTGGCCATCAGGGAGATGGTCCAAAAGCGCGGTAGCCCGGCTGGGATCGAGTTCTGACAGGACGTCATCGAGGATCAACAGCGGGGCGATACCTGTGCGCTCGGTGATGAGGCGGTGAGCGGCCAAACGCAGCGACAGTGCCAACGTCCGTTGTTCTCCCTGCGAGGCATGGGTTCGTGCCGGTAAGCCAGCGATGAAAAAATCGACATCGTCGCGATGAGGTCCCACCGTGGTGACCTGACGCCGAAGGTCGTCGTCTCGGGCCTTGGCCAGAGCATCGGCCAGGCCTCGCTGACGCCATAGCGGTTCGTATCGGGCATCGACGGCCACGCTGAATCCGGCGAGATCGCTGTACGCCTCGTTGACGTAGGGCGCCAGACGTGCGATCAGAACGGCACGAGCATGGCCCACTCGGTCCCCGACCTCAGCGAGTTTCGCATCCCACACGTCGAGTGTCAGTTCTGCGCTCTCGTCGAGCGCCGAACGCTGGCGAGCACCGACTTGTTTGAGGAATGTGTTCCGTTGTCGCACGATCCGCTCGAGTTCGAGCCGCAAGTGATCGTTCTTGATGGCGAGAGCGACCAAGGTGTCATCGAGAAATCGGCGCCGCTCAGAGGGGGATCCTTTGACGATGACGAGATCGTCAGGAGTGAAGACCGTGACTCGAATCATGCCGAGCAGATCGCGGGTTCGAGGTAAGCGCTGACGATTCACCAACACCCGGTGGCGTCCCGTTCGAGAAAGTTCGATCTCGACCAAGAGATCTCGATCACCTCCGACCACCTGGGCTCGCACGATGGCCGAGTCAGCCCCGACGCGCACCATGGCATCGGCTGATGGTGTCCGAAAACTCTCGAGTGTTGCCAGTAACGCTAAAGACTCGACCAGATTCGTCTTTCCTCGTCCATTAGCCCCCATGACGGCTGTCGTACCGGGTGCGAAATCGAAGCTCGCGGCCTCGTAACTGCGCACATCGACGAGTTCGACACGCTGGACGATCATCTCGGAGGGGTCATGTATGAGGAACTTTGACCGGCATCAGGAGATACAGATAATCCGGACTCCCGACACCTCTGATGATGGCCGGCTTCTGGCCGTCGAGAAGTTCGATCGTGACTTCGTCGGTTCCCACGGCCTCAACGCCTTGAGCGAGATACTCGGGATTGAACGCCACCATCAATTCGTCGCCCTCGAGTTGGGCATCGACGACCTCGGTCGCATTTCCGAATTCACGATCGATCGTCGACAGGGTGACGCCGTCGCTGGACAGATCAAGCCGCACCGGCGTTGCGTGCCGGGCGAAGATCTTCACTCGACGCAAAGCTTCGAGCAGGGTCTCGCGTCCCAAGGTGACCTTGATGGGGTGACTCGGAGGGATCAGCTGGCGGTAGTTCGGGAACTCCCCAGCGATCAGGCGCGTCGTCAGCGACATCGTTCCCAAATCGAAGGTGACCTCATTGTCACCCAAGCGCAAAGCGACGTCACCGGCACCGGTGAGCATCCGTTGGAGTTCGGCCAACGCCCGACTGGGGACGATCACGCGCTGCTCGAGACCGAGAACGTGATTTCCCGGAAGATCACGCACGGCGAGGCGGTACGAGTCCGTTGCGACGAGACGCAAGCCCTGTTCCTCGGCAGTTAAGAGCACTCCGGTCAGAATTTGGCGCAACTCATCCGTCGAGGCAGCCCTCACCACCTGGCGCAACGAATCGGCAAAGGCATCAACGGGCAGGGTCACACCTGCATCGTCGAGGACGTTCACCCGGGGATAGTCCTCAGCGCTGTAGGGCTTGAGCGTGAACTCCGATCGTCCACCCGAAATCGTGACCTCTTCAGGTCCTGCTTCCAGGGTGATCGCACCGCTGTTGAGGGACCGCACGATGTCGGCTGCGAGTTTCGCGGGAATGACTGTCGTGCCGTCGCTCTCCCCGCCCACGGTCACACTGAGGCGAATCGTGAGATCGAGATCCGAACCCGTGATGGTGAGCACGTCGCCAGTGAGACGCAGGTGGAGACCACCGAGCACAGGAAGAGACGAACGACCTGTCGTCGCTCGACCTGCGGTTGCCAGGGCCTCAGCCAGTACGTCTCGTTCACAGCGGAGCTTCACAGGATCGCCTTTCTCGCGGGTGGTGAGAACAACCTAGTAGTGGCAATAAGTCCTGTGGATTGTGGACAACCAAGAAAACCTGCTGCTCACGGTGACTGCGCTCCCGCGCGCAGTTATCCACGGGTATCCCCAACGGAGCCCGGGGTCATCGGGTGCCGTGTGGACGACGGGTACAAGATCACAGGAAGAGCAGAGTTATCCACAGGAATTCCCCGATGTTGTCCGGTGGGGGTCATGCAGCGTTGAGTCGCTGGATGACATCGGTGACTTGATCGAAGATCTGTTTACGTTCACTCATGAGGCGTTGGATCTTCTCGACAGCATGGATGACCGTGGTGTGATCGCGACCACCGAAGAGTCGGGCGATGGCGGGATAGCTGAGATCGGTGACATCTCGGAAGACGTACATGGCGATCTGGCGAGCTGTGACGAGTGGTCGCTGGCGACTCTTCCCACGGAGGGCATCGACGGAAAAGCCGAGCAGTGTTGCGACTTCGGAGAGGAGTTCTTCGTCGGTCCGTTGTTTGGGAACCGTGTCGCTCAAAAGATCAGACAACAATTGTTGGGCGATCGGAACCGTGAGCGACACCTGGTTCAAACTGGCGTAGGCCGTCACCCGGATGAGTGCCCCTTCGAGCTCTCTGATGTTCGATGTCAGGTGAGTGGCGATCAAGGTCAAGACATCAGCAGGGATGTTGGACCCGTCACGCTCGGACTTGTTGCGAAGAATGGCCAGGCGGGTCTCGAGATCAGGGGGTTGGATATCGGTGATCAAGCCCCATTTGAAACGACCACGAAGCCGCTCCTCGAGAGTCGGGATCGCATCAGGCATCCGATCCGATGAGATCACGATCTGTTTGTTGGCTCCATGCAGGGAGTTGAACGTGTGAAAGAACTCCTCTTGCAGGCCTTCTTTCCCCTCCATGAACTGGATGTCATCGATCAAAAGAACATCGACGTCTCGATAGCGGCGCTTGAAGGCTGCCGTGGTGTTCGACCGGATTGCGTCGACGTATTCGTTCAGGAACGCCTCGGTGGAGACATATCGGACCACGTCATGGTGGTAGTTCTGCTGAACGTAATGGCCGATGGCGTGGAGGAGATGTGTCTTTCCCAGACCAGCGGAGCCGTAGATGAACAGCGGGTTGTAGGACCGTGCAGGGGTCTCGGCGACTCGAAGCGCGGCCGCCAGAGCGAATTGGTTGGAGGCGCCCTTCACGAATGTCTCGAAGGTGTACCGAGGGTTGAGACCGCCGGCGGTCGGCTCGAGATCACCGCTGCCTGATCGACCCGTGGCCCGGGGTGTCGACGGGGTGGGATTATCCGGGTCGAACAAGGTCTCAGGTGACGTGTCTGTGTCGAGGGCGTCAGGTACTGACGGTGCGACCTCGATGGGCAGAGATGCCTGGACGACGTCGATCTCTGCCAGACAATCCAAGACGATGGGCAGGTATCGGGTCAGGATTCGCTCTCGCACGTGAGCATTGGGTACCCGCAAGGCGAGGACACCGTCGTCGACGTCGAAGGGTTCGACATCCTGGAACGTCGACAACCACACGCCCTCTGAGATCTGCGCACGAAGCACAGGAACTGCGCTTGTCCACACATCCTCAGACCAAGTCACCTGCATCTTCTCCGTCGTCTCGCGTTTTCATCCACAGTTCTGTCCACACTCTGTGGAGAAGGTTTGGGGTCATCGCCATCAGGCCCCGCTGGATTGACGACGCTAGCAGGTGTGATCCGGGGGTCGTAGGGCGAGGGTCGGGTAGGGCCAGTTGCTGGGGAAAACTGACCAGTTGGCCAAGAAGTTGCCGGTCAGGGGCCTCGACCGTAGAGTTGGCAGACGTTCAGGGTGAGGCCAGCACTGTTGCGTTCGGTTCGGAGACCCTGTGAGTTCGAACGTGTGGCGTCAAAGCCACGGAGGTCGTCATGAAGCGTACATTTCAGCCGAACAACCGTCGCCGCTCGCGCAAGCACGGGTTTCGCCATCGGATGAGCACACGAGCTGGTCGTGCGATTCTCAAGTCGCGGCGGGCCAAGGGTCGTCATCGCCTCTCGGCGTGACCGAGCGACTCCGTAGCCGGTCCGAGTTCGCTCGGTTGCGTACCCAGGGACGTCGGTGGCGTAGCGGGTGGCTGTGGTGTTCGGTGATGCGTGACCACGATGTCGATGGGACTCGGGTGGGCTACGTCATCGGGCGCCAATGTGGCTCGGCAGTGTGCCGCAACCGAACTCGCCGGCGGTTACGCCATTTGGTGCGAGATGCACACGGTCGTCTAGGACCTGGCTCGATCGTGTTCGGAGTGAACTCGCCGGGGTGCGATGCGCCGTTCGCCGAACTCAGACAGCATTTCGATCGCTTGCTCGAGCGGGTCGAGGCCAGTTGAGTGTGATGATTCGCCGAGGCATTCTCCGGGCCATCGAGTGGTACCAAGTGGCTCGCGAAGGTCGTCCCTCTCCTTGTCGGTTCACACCTTCGTGTTCGGAGTACTGTCGAGAAGCCGTTGAAATTCACGGTGCCCGTCGAGGTGTGTGGCTCGGTATGAGACGATTGTTGCGGTGTAGACCGTTTGGGCCCAGTGGATTCGATCCAGTCCCCGAGGCGTCTTCGCCCCCTATTCCCTCTGCGAGGATGTGACCCGTGTTTCAAGCCGCTGCATGGTTACTCAGTCTCTTTTACGATCTCGTCGATAGCTACGCAGTAGCCATCGGGATGATCGCAGTGGCGGTCATGATTCTGCTCACTCCCCTGACGCTCAAGAGCACCAAGGGGATGCTCGAGATGCAGAGGCTTCAGCCCGAGATGCGTCGCCTCCAACAGGAGCATCGAGGGGATCGGCAACGTCTCAACGAAGAGATGATGAAGCTGTACAGCGAGCACAAGGTCAACCCGCTCGCCTCGTGTCTGCCGCTCTTGGCACAGATGCCGGTCTTCATCATCATGTTCCGGGTCATCAACAAGTTGACCGAAACCGGACCGGACGGGACCTTTACCCCCTCCTACCTGGATGAATCCTCGAACCTTTACAAGGATCTCTCGTCATCGCGCGAGATGCTCTCCTTTGGCCTGGACCTGGCTCAGAGGCCGGCGGAAGCTCTTGGGGACGACTTTGTCAGGGGATTGCCGTACGTGGGCTTGGTCCTCCTGCTCGGTGGCTTGTACTTCGTCCAGCAGCGAATGGTGGCATCTCGAACGACAAGTCCGACTATGTCGCCGACTCAGCAGAAGATCATGCAGTACCTGCCGGTGGCCTTTGCGGTGTTTCAGTTGTTCTTTCCCACGGGTCTCGTCGTGTATTACATCGTGCAAGCCGTGGTGCGAATCGGCCAGCAGGCATACATCACGCGACGGTTCTACGGCGGGGAGCATTCGATTGGCCGCCAGGCGCAAGAGGCCAGTCAACGAGCCAGAGACATGGCGAAATCCGACAAGGAGTCAGGTGGGCAGGCGCCTCGGGTGAAGAAAGAGGCCAAGCCGGCTCCGGCACGGCGGCCTAACCCGAAGGCTCCGGAGGGGTCGCGTCGGACGACACCGCCCAAGGGCCGGGCTACTCCCCCGAGCAAACGGCAGGGTTCCTCTGCGGGTCGGCATCCCAAGCCGAACAGGACCAAGCCGCCGAAATCTTGAACGACGTCCTCGTGGACGCAAGCAATGAGATGTGAGGACACCCATGGAATGGGTAGAGACAGTTGGAATCACGGTAGAGGAAGCGCGAGACGCGGCCCTCGATCTCTTGGGAGTCGCGGAGGACGAGGCTGAGTTCGAGGTACTTGAAGAGCCCAAGCCGGGCCTCTTTGGGCGTACCCGAGGATCGGCTCGCGTCCGGGCGCGGGTCCGTCCGACGCAACCTCGTCCTAAGGTGGATCGCAGGGGTCGTAGACCGCGTCCGACTGCAGCATCGGATAATGGTGAAGATAGTTCCTCGGATCTAGTTGCGGTCGAGGAAACCCCTGATCAGGATGCTCTCGAGATGAGCCCAGGCCGAGTGCGCCGGCGGGGTGGCGGTCGGCGAGCCGGCACCGCCCGTGTGGTGAGCTCGGTTGAGGACACCGCTGGAGAACGAATCATCGAGAGCAACAAACGAGAGCGCGGCCAGACCCATTCGGCAACCGCTCGTTCAGGCGGAGACAGCGTTGGCGAAACGGGTGTCGATCAGAGGACCAGAAGTGAGGCAACGATGGATAATAGTAGCCAGGAGCAGGATCGTGTTCCGGTGCAGACAGTGGCTGATGCAGCCACGGATTTCCTGGCCGGCCTCGTGGAGGCTTTGGGAATGCAGGGCGAGGTCACATCGCGGATCGAGGGCGATGAGATCGATCTGAATATCTCTGGCGACCAGCTAGGGCTGCTGGTGGGTCCCCGGGGTTCGACGTTGGTTGCACTACAGGAACTGACCCGCTTGGCGAGTCAGCGGCGGCTTGGTGACCAAGACACGCGCCTTCGTGTCGATGTGGCTGGCTATCGGGAACGTCGACGCGAGGCGCTTAGTGCGTTTGCTCTCAAGATGGCCGATGAAGTCGTGGCCTCGGGAGTCGCGCGGGTGCTCGAGCCGATGAGTTCACCGGATCGGAAGGTCGTGCACGACACATTGAACGAGCGTGATGACGTGTCGACCCGCTCGGAAGGTGATGACCCGTTCCGCCGAGTGGTGATCAGTCCCGTCGAGTGACGGCCGCTCGCGAGGTGAGCGCATGAGTTCTGAGAGCTCGCCCTCGCGTCTCGAGCAGGTACTCGATCGGGCTCAAATGCTCGGCTCCTTGGGCAGCGGGTCGCTGGCAGCCATCATTGAGCATTCACGTCAATTCCTGACAGCACTTCCAGCTGATACTGAGCGGGTTGTAGATCTCGGCTCAGGTGGTGGTGTCCCGGGGCTCGTCATTGCGGTGGAGCGTCCTGAGCTTCGTCTTGTTCTCGTGGAGAGGCGAGGAACCCGTGCTGATGAGCTTCGTCGGTCGGTAGCAGCGCTGGGAGTGGGTTCTCGAGTAGAGGTCTGGGCGGAGAGCGCCGAACGCTTGGTGAGCGTGGTGGAGCGGCGTGGGAAGTACTTCGATGTGGCGACAAGTCGGGGCTTTGGACCACCGGGACACACTCTTCACATGGGAGCAAGTCTCGTGCGGCCCGGGGGACGCATCGTCGTCAGTGAGCCGCCGGCTCCTGATCCGGCGAGGTGGTTGGACGCCGAACTGGCACGTTGTGGCGTTGAGCGTTGTCCCATCGTCGATGTGAACCTTGCGGTCTTTGTCAAGCGGGCGTCTGGCGGTTCGGCTTAAGGCGATCCTGGGTCGGCAAGCCCGATGCCGTAGGTGGAACACATGGCGTCGAATCTCTCAGCAATGGGTCCGTCGAGAAGATCCCGGTGCCGTGAGATAAGGGGTGCCAGTTCCTCGCGCAGGACCGCTCCGCGAACCATCCACTGAAAGTACGAACGACCTCCATGGTTGTATGGCCCGTAGAGGCGCGAGCCGGGAATGGCCGTCTCGAGCCAGCGGAAGAGGCCCTCGCGTCGCGAGTGCATGCGGAGGGTGATGTGTGGTTGACGTCCGTCTCCGCCAAAGTGGCCTTCGCCGCTGAGAATCCCCAGGAGAAAGCCGATCTCTCGAGGGCTGATATCGATCATGCTCGAAGTCTGGCAGATGGACGGGGAAACGACGCTCCTTCCCTGTTTCACCGTCATGTTTCCCGTGAAACTCTTCGCGTGGAGAGCGAGTCGAGTTGCCGTACCAGACGGGCGCCCAGCCGAGTGGATCGGAGGCCTCGGTGTGTTTCACCGTCATGTTTCCCGTGAAACGTGGTATCCCGGAAGGACTCTCGTGTCCTCGGTAGACTCCTGCCGTGATGGAACGCATGGACGGTAGCGCCAATGAGTGACGTCGAGGATTCGCAGGTCGAACGATCAGCCCCACCGGATGAGATCCGGAAGCTGAGGCCCCTCCCCCGCAGAATCGCCGTGGCCAATCAGAAGGGTGGCGTAGGTAAGACGACCACTACGGTCAATGTCGGCGCTGCACTGGCCGAACTGGGCTATCGAACACTGATCGTGGACCTGGATCCCCAGGGAAATGCATCTACGGGCCTCGGCATCGAGATCCGGGGCATCGACACCTCGATGTACCACGTCATCATGCATGATGCGCCCCTGGAAGACTGTGTTGAGGCGACTGATGTGCGGAACCTGTTCGTCGCACCTGCGAGCCTTGATCTGGCTGGTGCTGAAATCGAGCTGGTGCCCGCATTCAGCCGGGAAACTCGGTTGAAGAAGGCCCTAGAAGCGGTGTCAGACGACTATGACTATGTGATGATCGACTGTCCTCCTTCGCTGGGGCTTCTGACGGTCAATGGTCTTGCAGCCGCCGATGAAGTGATGGTGCCCATTCAGTGTGAGTACTACGCCCTTGAAGGACTGGGTCAGTTGCTTCGCAATGTGGATCTTGTGCGGCGAAACCTCAATCCATCATTGGAGATCAGCACGATCGTGTGCGTGATGTACGACCGGCGTACGAAATTGGCTGACCAGGTCGTTTCCGAGGTTCGGGAGCACTTTGGAGACAAGGTGTGTAGGACGATGGTGCCGCGGGCGGTACGGATATCGGAGGCACCGTCATATGGACAGCCGATCATCACATTTGACCCGTTGTCGCGCGGTGCGATTGCGTATCGCGATGTAGCCAGGGAGGTGAGCGGTGGTCCGGCGTAGTGGACTGGGAAGGGGATTAGGCGCCCTGATCCCGTCAGATCTTGCTGGAGAGGATGGAACAACCGGTAGCAGCTTGATGGAGCTACCGGTCGGCGATGTTCGTCCGAATCCTCACCAGCCGCGTCTCCATTTCGACGAGGAGTCATTGGCTGAACTCAGTGATTCCATCCGTGAGCTCGGTGTCCTGCAACCAGTACTGGTCAGGCCCCTGGACGATGGTCTGTACGAACTGATCGCGGGTGAACGTCGCTGGCGAGCTGCTCAACGGGCGGGACTCGCCACCGTTCCAGCGGTCGTGAGGCCGACCTCAGATCTGTCGTCTGTCGAGCAGGCGCTCGTCGAGAACCTCCATCGCGAGGATCTGACGCCGCTCGAGGAGGCGGCGGCGTATCAGCAGTTGCTCGAGGACTTTGATCTGACCCATGAGCAAGTGGCAACGCGTGTGGGTAAGAGTCGAGCGTCGATATCAAACTCCTTGCGCTTGCTCAGTCTTCCACCCAGCATTCAACACCTACTGGCCGATGGCCGGCTGAGCGCGGGGCATGCGCGAGCGTTACTGGGTACACCAGATAGACAGCTCCAGGAGGCATTGGCCAAGAGAGCCAGCCAAGAAGGCTGGTCCGTTCGGGCAGTTGAGGAAGCCGTTCGTGTCGTGGCGAGCGAGTCCGGTCGTGAATCTCTCACGACGGTGGGGGCGGGGGAGGAAGCTCCCGCTCCCGGGCGTCAGCCCCGACCATTACGAGCTCCCGGTCTCTTGGAACTCGAGGAGCTCTTGGCTCAGCACCTCGATACACGGGTTCACGTGTCGATGTCAGGTAAGAAGGGCAAAGTTGTCATCGAGTTTGCTGATCTCGAGGACCTCGAGCGGCTCTACCACCTCATGGCGACTGGAAGTGAGATCGAATAACGAACATACGTTCGTAGTATGTCCAAGCCTCAACCGTCACATGAGCCAGAGGTTGACCACAGGCTGTGGATAAAAATGGGGACAAGGTGCTCAGTGAGACGTGGTGGGAGGTCGGGGGATGGCTCCGGTCTCGTCGACGGGATGCTCACACCATTCTTTGATGGCGGTCGCGAGAGCGGCGGCGACGCTGGGAGTCTGGTCGATGATGTAGCGGATCGGCCCCAGGGTGGCGAGAACCGCTGGCATTCGTGTCTCCCGAAGGATGGGGCGACGCATTCCGATCGTGTCGATCTGTATGTGTGGACCCGCTGTGGTCGAGCCATTCACGAGGTCACGCTCCAGCCGCTCCCGCAGGAGACGTGAGAACGTTCGGCCTCCTGTGGAGGTGAAGGTTGGCACCGAGTAGTACGCCAGAGTGATCGTGGGGCTCGCCGTGGATTCGAGTCCGAGATACAGATCGGCATCGAATCGGTTGGCACTGGCGGCTTGGCGACGGACATCAGGCTCGTCGATGGTCACTACCTGAGCACCCAGTGCGCGCACCAGGCGAGTTGTGGAACGTGCAAGTGTCGACATTGCCCCGAATTGCCCGATCACGATTCGACGGCCTTCGAGTCGCCGGTCGCTGGCTCGCAGCCGTTCATGTTCTCGCAGCAGCGCGATCCCGGGTCCGGTGCCGCTGTGGCGGCTCAACTGGCGCAGTGCCGTCGCAGTCGCCCGTCCGCAGGCTCCGTCATCGTCGAGGCCGCAGTTGCGCTGGAACTCAGCTACTGCCGCCACGGTTCGCGGTCCATAAATCCCGTCGACTCGACCACAGTCGAAACCCAGTTTCGTCAGCAGCGATTGAGCCTCAGCGACGTCATCGCCTCGAAGATTTGGCGAGGTGTGGTAGAGCAGTCGGTCTCCAAGAGCCCATGAGGCCTCCACGAGCGCTGACCAGGTGTCAGCGTCGCACCGTCCATGAGGTTCGAGGCCCCGATGGCGCTGGAACGCAGCCACCGCCTGCGAGGTGACGCCGCAATAGAACCCAGGCTCAGATGTGCCGGGGGAGAGGTGACCAGAGAGGACGAGGCGACGTTGGAGATCCCGAACGGCCTCTCCTCGATGCCCCGACCTCAGTTCGACGGGGTCAGGAATTCCTCCAACTCCTGAAGCAGTTGGCCCTTACCCTTGGCTCCGACCATCCTTTTGCGAAGTTCGCCGTCCTGGAAGACGAGCAGTGTCGGAATGCTCATGACGTTGAACCGCAGAGCTACGTCGCCGTGGTCATCGACATTCAACTTCCCGATGGTCAATTTGCCCTGCTGTTCCGTGGCGATCTCGGACAGGATCGGAGTGATCATCTTGCAGGGGCCGCACCACTCGGCCCAGAAGTCGACAACGACAGGAACGGATGACGAACCGATGGTTTCGTCGAAAGTCGAAGAAGTGAGTTCGATGAGACCGTCAGCCATGGTCACGTCCTTTCTCAGTGGTACCTGGAGATTCGGGGTCAGTCTGGCAGTTCCTGATGGCGTATGGAGACGCCGTCAGTGGAGTGTTTCGAGGAAGCGCTCACAGTCGATCGCGGCCATACACCCTGATCCTGCTGCCGTGATGGCCTGTCGGTAGGTGTGATCCTGGACGTCACCACAGGCAAAGACGCCGGAAATGTTGGTGCGAGTCGAACCGGGAGACGTCACGAGATAGCCGGTGTCGTCCATGTCGAGGATTCCCTGGAACAAGTCGGTGTTCGGACGATGACCGATCGCTACGAACAGTCCTGTCACGTCGAGGTTCGAGACCTCTCCGGTGACGGTGTCGGTGAGCTCCACCCCCGACAGTTGCTCGGTTCCATGTAATGCGGTCACTGTCGCATTCCATCGCATCTCGATCTTGGGGTTCGACAGGGCTCGGTCCTGCATGATCTTGGAGGCCCGCAGTTGGTCACGACGGTGGATGAGAGTCACCTTGGACGCGAACTTCGTGAGGAACGTCGCTTCCTCGACCGCGGAGTCTCCACCACCGACCACGGCGATCTCTTGACCGCGGAAAAAGAAGCCATCACAGGTTGCACAGGTCGAGAGCCCATGTCCGATGAGGCGCTCCTCGGCTTCGAGGCCGAGCATCAGGGACCGCGCCCCCGTCGACACGATCACCGCGTCTGCAGTGAACTCCTGGTCACGGACCCAAACCTTGAGTGGCCGACTGCTGAAATCGACTCGGGTCGCTTTTTCCGTGAGCATCTCGGCACCGAAACGGATGGCTTGTTCGCGCATGCGAGTCATCAGTTCGGGCCCCATGATTCCATCGGGAAAACCCGGAAAGTTCTCGACCTCAGTCGTCAACATCAACTGTCCGCCAGGCTGATCAGACGTGGAGGAGGGTTCTCCTTCGATCACCAGCGGCTCGAGATTGGCGCGAGCGGTGTAGACGGCAGCGGTCAGGCCAGCCGGGCCAGAACCGACGATGATGACCCGTCGGCTCATCGGGCCTCCACCTGCTGACGTTTCGCCATGAGAACGGCGCCCACGATCAGAAGGATCCCACCCAGAACCAGGTACGACACCCACACGGCAGTTTCATGCGAGAGCGGCCATTCGATGACGGCCTGAAGCGCTCGAGTGCTTCCTACCAACGCAAGCACCAGTGCTGTCATCGCTCCGAACACGGCAACGAGTCCAAACACCAAGCCGCGAGCGATCAACACGATCGGCTTGGTGGTGCGGGAACGAATCTCGTCGACGACCTTGACGATGGTGTCGGCTTGTTTGCCGGCCCATCCGGGGTCCGTGAATGACACTCCGGGCATGGCGCCAGGCTAGCGCCCGGGCTTCGGGCTCACCGCTCGAGTTCGGCGAGCAGTTCACAGGTGGTTGGGTCGAGAACCCGAATCACGGTTCTCGACGGGTCGAGTTGTATTTCGACGAGCCCCCAGCTCGACACCTCGGTGACGTCGGCGATCCAGTCCGGGTCATGGGGGCAGCGATGATCGAGGTCGGCGGTTGTGCGATTGCTGAGTGAGTCGGCGTAGGCGTAGACATCCTCGATGGAGCGTCCCATGGTCGAGAGTTCCGAGTCTGCGGCCGCGCTGAGTTGATCCGACGCCTCGGGAGAGCCGCTTTCGGTGTCGATGGAATCGGCCGAGTCGGCGGATGCAGCCTCGGAGGCGATGGCGGTCTCGTCAGAAACGGATGCTTCGAGTGATGCACTCACCAGGGAGGCGGGGGTGTCCGCATCCTTTGCGCTGGGTTCGGGATCTGTTCCGCTCTCGAGAATCAAGACCGGGGCGACAACAACGAAGACGGCAGCCGCTGCGGCTGTCAACCATGTCGATCGGCGGCGGAGCCGATTTTTCGAGAGCGACGTCACTGTGGACCGGTCTCGAAGAGTCGTGTGACGGTAATCGAACTCGTCCAAGGCAGCGTTCAGAGCTCGTTCGGAACTCTCCTGATCCTGAGGGTTGGTGTCGCGAAGGGCGCGACGGACGCGATCCAGAGAGTCAGGAGGAAGTTCGTCGTCGATGTTCCAGTCCTCGCTCGTCATGAGACGTCTCCGCGTTCAGCGTCCTCGATAGGACGCCCGGACCTCATCGATGAGTTCCCGCCGATTCCCGTATCGGCATCGGCCAGGATGTCGGCGAGGCGTCGTCTCCCTCGGGCGAGACGTGACCGTACGGTGCCGATGGGTATCTCCAGGATCTCGGCGATGTCGTCGTATTCGAGATCTGCGAGATCTCGCAGGACGACGACGACACGAAACTCTTCTGACAACGCGGCCAGAGCAGGTTCGATGAGCATCCGGTCTTCGGTGGAGCCATCTGGCACCACGGCTCGCTCCTCGATCGACTCGTCAACGGTCAACAGACGAGGGCGACGGGCGCGGGCTCGCAGTTCGTCGAGGGCTGAGTTCATGGCGATGCGGTAGACCCAGGTGGAGACCTTCGAGCGCCGCTCGAACGTCTCCAGACCGCGCACGATGCGGATCAGCGCGTTCTGGCTGGCATCCGCGGCCACGTCATCGTGACCACATATCCGACGACATACCGCCCACACCATGGGTTGGTGCCGCCGTAACAGTTCTTCCATCGCCGGGCGGTCTCCAACGATGGCATCTGCGATCAGGTCCTCGTCGGGTCTCGTGGAACTGGTCGGACGTCGACTCACGGTGATGATCGGTCACCCGATCGCGTCGAGACGAATCTCGGCGATCCGGCCTTGGAACGGTGTCTCTGGCAAACAGTCGTCGCTGCGGCCCAACTCTCGTAGCCAGATCAGGACATAACGTCCCGATCCATCGAGGATGATCTCGGTGTCCCGGGCGGATGTGGAGAAATCGTTCCCCACCGGCCCTCCCCAGGCCTCGATATCGGCGTGGGGCTCATCGGCTTGAAAGACCTGAAGCTGCCACGGTGCGCTGGCCATCGAGAGGCCCAGCGCTCCGAAGGGAGCCCGGTCCATCTCGAGCAGCAAGCCGACTCCAGGGCGGCCACTCAGGTAGCGCGAGCTATCGCACGATGTGGACCAGGCCGTGGTCGGATCTCCATCGAGTACGGCTGCGGGATCGCTCGTCGAGTCGCTGCTGTGCCCGGAGGGATCGAACAGGCTGACGTTCTCCAGCACGACGGGTCGGGCACCCTGAGGCGGAGTCACGACCTCGTCGGGGGCTGCGGTCACGATCGGCGTCGCACCCGAATCCGAGTCGTCACTTCCGAGGGTCCACCACAACAAGGCCCCTAGAGCTCCCACGACCATCATGATTGCCAGGGGAACGAAGGATCGCGATGTGCGCCTGACCGGCGCGGTTGTTGTCGATGCCGTAGCAGTGGGGGTGGCTCGGTCCAGTCGCTCGGGTTCGGGGGGACGGGAGTCGGCAGTTGGAGACGAGGGCGAAGCCGCCATCGGCTCGGTGGTGGGTGTTCCGGTTCCCGGAGTCGGATCGCGCGGAACGGGACGCCCGGTTCGCGCCAGGAGAGGCTCGGCGACCGGCTCGAGGCGGCGTTGGACCAAGGACCCGGCACCGGGACGATCATCGGGATCACGCTGCAACAACGAATGGATCACATCGGTCAGCGCGCGAGGCAGTGTCGGGCGCAGCCGATTCAGATCGGTGGGGTCCCGCTGCAAACGGGCCAGGGCCGTATCGGCATCGCTTTCACCGAGGAACGGAACCTGACCGGCGAGACACTCATAGAGCACCAGCCCGAGCGCGTAGAGGTCCGAGCGGCCATCGAGGGGTCGGCCTCGGACCTGTTCGGGCGAGAGGTACTTCGCCGTACCCATCATCACGTTGTCGCTCGTGAGGTCGTGATCTCCACCGCCGATGGCCTTGGCGATTCCGAAATCGGTGAGAAGGACTCGACCATCGGGCGTGAGCAAGATGTTGCCCGGCTTGACGTCGCGGTGAACCATTCCGGCGCGGTGGGCGGCGTCGAGAGCAGCCGCCACCGACAGTCCGATCAGCGCGGTGTGCTCAGGACTCAGACGATGTTGTTCGTCGAGAACCTGGCGAAGACTTCGACCTTTGACGTACTGCATGACCACGGCCTGGCGTCCACCATCGTCGATGGTGTCGTGGACCGCGACGACGTTGGGATGTGAAAGGCGCGCCGCTGCCACTGCTTCGCGTCGGAACCGCTCTCCTACGACGGGATCGTGCGCCAGGTTCGTCTTGAGCAGTTTCACCGCCACCTGGCGGCCCAAGGCAGTGTCGGTCGCACGCCAGACTTCGGCCATCCCACCGCGACCGAGTAGGGCCTCGAGACGGTAGCGACCGACGAGAACGGTCGATGTGGTGGCGGGGTGGGGCGGCTCAGACATCGTCACGCAGAACGGTAGTGGGACCTCGGCTCGGAATCGGGGCACTCGGTAGGGGCCGAGTCCCCGGGGTCACAGCGTCTCGTCGAGAGCTCGGGACCGGCGTCGACTGCGGAGATGTTTCACCCACCAAGACACCAGGACGAGTCCTCCGGCCACGGTGACGACCTGACCGAGTCCGGTCAATGCATTCGCTCGAGCCGCGAATTCGACAGGGGGGTGCAAGGGGATGTCCCCCTCAGGTGTCAACAACGTCACCGAGACGGGAAAGCGACCGTTACTTCGGACTTCGACGGCAACGTCGACCTCGGTGACTTGGTTCGCAGGCAGTTCGACGAGTTGTTGTCCGTCGGGAAACGACAGTTTCGGGCTCTCGAGGCGAACGGTCACCGTCAAGGGCACAGTCGCTTCATTGCGAAGCTTCAGCCTGATCGTGCTGCGGCGACCTCCCAGGGTCACATCGCTCACCGGAGGGCTTGCCACTGCATCGCGGATCTCGTCGAGATCGCGACGTACTTCGGACAATCGTTGCGTCACGTGGTCTTGGGTGAGTTCGGCCGCGGCGCTGCGCCAGATCGTCTCTTCCCACTGCCGGGGTCGCGGATCCGAGGGGGGAAGCATCGAGGCGATCGTGGAGGTATCGAGTTCGATCTCGTAGAGACGTTGTGACAACCAGGTCAGATCACCGCCAGCACGCTCGGGTAGTTCGAAAGTCGCCGCAAGCCCATTGACGATCCCGATATCGGTATGGGCCATGGCCTCTGATGCCGTCACTGCCTGCAGACCGGGTGTGCGCTCGAGACGCTCGAAAAAAGATGCCAACGTCTCAGAGGGCGCAGTGCGGCCGTCAGGGGTCGACACCAGTACCGAGCGCCGCGCCAGGACCCGCTCGGCAGCGGACGGATCGTCGTTGGCTCCCAGAGTCTGAAGTGACTCCTGACGCAGCAGCATCAATTCGCCCACCACTCGAAGCTCCCACCGAATCCGCTCTGCAGTGTCGAGGAGGGACACGTCGGTGAGCAGTAGGTCGGCGAGATCGGTGTCGACGATCCCCACGGGAAGATTCACATCGGTGGCGATGGGAGCGCTCACGAGTTGGGTGGGGTCGTCGAAGGTCCGCGGATCGGTATCGGGAGCGTTCACGCGGCGTGCCTGAGGGGTCATCACCAGACCCTGGACCCCGAGGTCGCGCCTCATCAGAGCACCTGCGGCGTTGATGGGGGCGGTGACGAGGCTGATGTCGCGAGTGACCCGAGCACGTCCTACAAGGGCGGCGAGCAGATCTTCACCCCGACGCAGCAGAGCGGTGTAGACGTCGACGAGTCCGGATCCCGCAGCTCCTGCAGGATCCATCGAAACGGCAGGTCCGGCGATCAGTTCGTGGTCTCCCAAGGCATCGAGCACCGAGTTGCGCAGTGACGTCAGCTCAGGGTCGCGCTCGAGAGCATCGAGAGCTTCGGGCGTGACAGCCAACGTCCAGGGTGCGGTGCTGGACTCGAGAGCTGCTGCCAACTCCGACAACTCGACCACCGACTCCGGCGGCCAACGCAGCTCGCCGTCGGGGTCGGTCACGGGTGCTGATGACCAGTTGGCGACGTACGCAACGTCCAGATCGGGCATACCGCGGACGTCGGCAGAATGAGCGAGAGTCGTCACCGACGCGAGAACCGGGGGGTCATCGACGGGACCAGGACCCCGAATGTCGATTCGGAGGGGGTGAATGCCGGGAGGTGCGAGACGGAGGACTCCTTGGCGCAATGGGCCCGAGGTGGTGGGAATCCGCAGGATCAAATCTCCCTGCCGAGTTCGATCGAGTTCGTCCACGTCGAGGGTGACGCGGTCCACCGTCGATCCAAATGTTCCTGCGAGCACCTCTGACACCTGCTCCCGGTCGCTCAGAGGTGCGCTCGCGCGTACTGCGATCGTCGAACCGCGAGCTATGGACCCGCGAACCCGGATCTCTATGCGTAACTCGTCATCGGGCACCACGGTGAAGTCGTGAGCGATGACCTCCACGCTCACCGATGAGCCGCTTTGAGCCTTCACCGAGGTGGGGATGACGGCGCTCAGAGCGATCATCATCGTGGCGGCTAGCAGGAACAACCGCCCCCGGCGCGATGTCGCGCTCCGGTCTGAGAGGTACCCAGGAGTCGTCATGTCAGTGCGCTCATGGGTGACGTTGGGGAAGTGTCAGGTGCGGTGTGTTCCAGGACCACGAGGCCGTCAGGTCGCACCTGAAAACCGATCGAGCGGTACAGATCCAACGCCGCCTGGTTCGTCACCAAGGTGTTGACGAGCACCGACGTGATCCGGTGGTGGTCCAGCCAGTCGAGCGCGTCGGCGATCAGGATGCGGGCTCCCCCCTGTCTGCGCCAGGCTGGATGGATTCCGAGCCGTTGGAGAAACCCGCGGTCCTCGGCGCGACCCGCGATCAGATAGCCGATGACATGGCCCTCGTGTTCCAGGATTCGGGCTCGGTACCTCGGAGTGGCGGTGATGGCCTCACGGAGAGCCGCCGTATCGAGGTGCCATCCCCCATCGAAACACTGACGGTCGAGAGCCAGGACCTCTCGCATATGTCGATCACGGCTCGGTGGGCGGCGCCATCTGAGAGTCTTGATGCGTCCCGGACCCGGACCCGGTGCGACTCGACGCCGTAGTGCCACTCGGCCGAGGGACAAAACGGTCAACTCCTGAGTGACATCGAAGCCGTGTCGTCGCAACGTGGGCGCGGCGGCGACATCGATCGCATTGGTTCGAATCGTGCGGTAGCCGTGGTTGCGGAGATGGCGAATCCACTCGGGTACTTCGGCAGCAAGCGCTGGTGACCAGGGATCGATCACCGTGAGGAGAGCCGTGGTGGGATCATCGGGCCATGGCCGGACGCGAGCCAACAATCGCCCGCCGCCGTGAAGGTCCAGAAGCGGTGGTGTCCATGAAGGAGTGGCAGCGCCCGGGATCATGATGCGCGAACGGTAGTCGGCTTCCGGCAGATGACCTCTGGCAGCCATTAGCGTGGAGGTGCCGTGTCGCTGCTTTTCCTCACCCACCCCGATTTCATGGATCACGTGCCCGGGCGTGGTCACCCCGAGCGCCCGGAGCGTCTCGAGGCCGTCGTGCGGGGTGCCCATGTGCCGGCACTCGATGGGGCTCTGGTTCGAATCGATCCCCGAATGGCCGAGCGCTTCGAGCTCGAGCGGGTGCACCCCGCGTCTCATCTCGAGGACCTGGCGGACCTCGATGGACACGGCGGTCGTCTCGATCCCGACACCGTGGCCTCGAGTGGGTCCTGGAGAGCGGCGCAGCGAGCCGCTGGAGCCTGCCTGAGTGCTGTCGAGCATCTGGATCAGGGTGGGGCTAGTGCCGCGTTCTGCGCGGTACGACCACCGGGACATCACGCGACACCTGACCAGTCGATGGGCTTTTGTCTGCTCTCCAATGTTGCGATCGCAGCTGCAGCGCTGACCTCTCAGGGAGCCCGGGTGGCCATCGTCGACTACGACGCCCATCACGGCAATGGCACCCAGGCCGTGTTCTACAGCGACCCCTCGGTCCTGTACATCTCGATGCACCAATGGCCGTTGTATCCCGGGACGGGGGCGCTGCGCGAGACCGGTGATGGGGCCGGCGATGGAACGACCATCAACATTCCACTCCCGCCTGGCGCCACCGGTGACGTGTACCTTCGAGCGCTCGATGAGATCGTCATGCCAGCGCTCGAGACCTTTGGACCGGACTGGTTGATCATTTCTGCAGGTTTCGACGCGCACCGCGACGATCCGATCACCGACTTGGGTCTCTCCTCGGGGGACTTCGCTCTCATGACTTCCCGCCTCATCGCAGCCGTGCCCCCCGGGCGGCGGTTGGTCGTGCTCGAAGGGGGCTACGACCTCGAAGCTCTGACGCTGTGCACGACGGCGGTTCTCGGGGCGCTCGAGGGCCTGGACCTCGCCGCGGAACCTTCGACATCGGGAGGGCCGGGAACCCAGGCGGTTGACGCCGTGAACCATTTCTGGACGGAAACGAAGGGGAGTACGACATGATTCCCGAACGCTTCCGCCCGGTCATCGAGGCGATGTCACCCCTGGCTGAACGCTTCGCCGCGGCTGGCCACCGGCTCTATCTGGTGGGCGGACCGGTTCGCGATCTTCTCGTGGGTCACGAGCGACGAGTCAGTGATCTCGATGCCACGACCGATGCTCGTCCCGACACCATCAAACAGCTCGTCTCGGGATGGGCCGATGCGGTCTGGAATCAAGGCGAGCGATTCGGAACCATCGGGGCCAAACGCGGGGACATCACCTTCGAAATCACCACGCATCGTTCAGAGACCTATCGAGAGGACTCCCGCAAGCCCGAAGTGCGGTTCTCCGATGCCATCGAGGAGGATCTCTCCCGCCGAGACTTCACCGTGAACGCCATGGCGCTCGAGGTGACGGCGACGTCTCCTGTTCTGGTGGATCCCTACGGCGGCGCTGCGGATTTGGCGACACGAGTTCTGCGCACGCCGCTGTCACCGGAGGTGAGTTTCGCCGATGATCCTCTCCGGATGATGCGCGCAGCTCGCTTCATCGCTGGGTATGGCCTCGAGCCGGTTCCAGAACTCACCGCGGCGGTCACCGCCATGGCATCGCGACTCCAGATCGTCTCGGCTGAGCGCATTCGCGATGAACTCGACAAGCTGATGGTCCTGGATCACCCGGCCTCGGGATTGTGGTTCTACATCGAGACGGGTCTGGCGGAACATTTTCTCCCCGAGCTCACAGCGATGCGTCTCGAACAGGATCCGATCCATCGTCACAAAGACGTCCTCACCCACACGATCGCCGTGGTCGAGAACGTTCAGCGGGATCGAGCCAGCGACTTCGACTTCCGTCGAACCCGGTTGGCGGCTTTGTTCCACGATGTCGGCAAACCACGAACCCGAGGCTTCGCGCCCGGTAAGGGGGTCACGTTTCATCATCACGAGGTGGTTGGGGCGCGTATGACCCGCCACCGGATGAAGGAACTGCGGTATTCGGTGGACGACGTCGAGGCGGTCACGGAACTGGTGGCGCTCCACCTGCGGTTTCACACCTATCAGATGGGCTGGACCGATTCCGCGGTGCGGCGTTATGTGCGTGACGCTGGTCCTTTGTTGCAGGAGCTCAACGTTCTCACTCGGTGCGATTGCACGACTCGCAACGAGCGCAAGGCTGCGGCGTTGTCTCGGCGTATGGACGATCTCGAGAAACGGATCGACGAGCTCGCAGCCGAGGAAGAATTGGCCAAGATCCGTCCCGAACTCGATGGCCGGGAGGTGATGGAACATCTGGGTGTCGGCCCGGGCCGCGTCGTGGGGGCGGCTCTGTCATATTTGCTGGAGATACGTCTCGACGAGGGCATACTTGGTCGGGATGAGATCCTCCGCCGATTGGACGACTGGTGGGCGCAGAACACCTCCGGTGATGGCCCGATGATGCAGCCGTCGACGGAGTCGCCGTGAGCACCGACGCCGAACACCTGCTCCCTGAACGGCCGCCTCGCCAACGTGCCCCCCAGAAGCGCGCGCTCGACAAGATCGATGCGGTGGTCGAGGCCACGGTGAAGGTTCTCGAATCCGAGGGCGAAACAGCCGTGCGGATTGCCGACATCGGTGCTGAAACCGGAGTGTCGTATGGAACGATCTATCACCATTTCGGTGATCGGGACGGGCTGATCCGGGCAGCGCAGTTCGCTCGTCTACGGTCCCAGCCGGGCCAAGACCTGGACGCGTTCGGTGCAGCACTCGATGGGCTCGGAGACCCTGGTGATTTCGTCGCAGCGGTGATGGCCATCAGTCGCTCTATCGCAGACCCATCACGCCGAGATATCCGCATGATGCGGACCAGTGTGCTGGCCGCTGCGCAAAGCCGTCCCGAGCTGCTCGCAGCGGTTCAAGAACTCGAGACCAAGATCCTCGACGATCTAGCAGATCTCGTGGCCCGGGCCCAGGCCGCCGGTATTGCCGATCCCGCTCTCGATCCCCATGCCGCAGCGATGTATCTCGAGGCGATCGCCTACGGAATCGTTCTGGGCGAATATTGCGATCGCCAGGTGGACACCGAGGCTCTTGCGCAGGTGATCTTTCGAGGGTTCACCGCTCTGCTGGCTCGCAGTTGACGAGGCGCACGAGGTGACGCTGCGCCAACCCGTTGCCCACTAGCGTTCTCTCGGTGACGGAGTCGGCGATGATGCGTGAGAGGAGCCGCGGACGGACGTATCTCCTCGAGGCTCTCGGCACCGCCTTGAGCCGGGCCAGTGTCGAGCCGGTTGCCGTGGTGCTCGTGGACATCGATCGCTTCCAGATGATCAATCAAGCTTTTGGTCACACGATCGGCGACCGGGTTCTGGCCGATCTGTTGGATCGGCTCAATGCCTGTATTCGCCCCGATGATCACGCTGGACGTTTTGGGGGCGACGAATTCGCGGTGGTTCTTCTCGGGGATGGAGCGAATGCCGCTCATGACGTGGCCGAGAGAATCCGGCGCGCATGTTCGGCACCTGTGCGCCTCGATGACATCGAGCTCGACCTGACCTGCAGCGCTGGGGTCGCAGTGGCGACCGGGGATGTACCCGTCAGTGTGGATGATCTCCTCCGAGACGCCGAAAGTGCGTTGAGTCGAGCCAAGGAACGAGGTCGTGATCAGGTGATCGTGGCCACGCCTGAACATCGACGCGTCGAACTGCGGGCCGTCTTTGGTCGTCACGAATTGATGATGGCGATTCGGCGCGGGGAGATGGTCCCCTATTTCCAGCCGATCCTGGACCTCGAGACGGGTCGAACCGTCGGCTTCGAAGCGGTCGCTCGCTGGCTTCACCCCGAGCGAGGGCTGCTCACACCCGACGCCTTCGTCCCGATGGCGGAGGAACGCGGGCTCATCGGCGAACTCGGGGCCAGCATTCTCGAGGCGTCACTCGAACAGCTCGCTCATTGGCGCACCATCGTGGCCGATGAGCCATGGACCATGTCGGTGAACGTTTCGGCTCGTCAATTGATCGATCCACGTTTCGTCGATGTCGTGGCGTCGGCCTTGGAGCGAACCGGGGTACCAGCGGAGACGTTGTGGCTGGAGTTGACCGAATCCGTTCTCGTCACCGATGTCGCCAGCGCCGAGGTGTCCCTGCGAGCGCTGCGCGACCTAGGTCTACATCTTGCCGTCGACGACTTTGGAACCGGGTACTCCTCGTTGGTCTATCTCACGAGATTTCCCGTCGAGGCCATCAAAGTCGATCGAGGATTCGTGGCCGGCCTGGGACGGACCAATGAGGATTCCACGATCGTGGACGCAGTGGTTCGTCTTGGTGCATCGCTGGGTCTCATGGTCGTCGCCGAAGGTGTCGAAACCCCTCAACAACTGAATCGGCTCCGAGCGATGGGTTGTCCGCGAGCCCAGGGGTATCTCTTCGGGCGACCCCGGCCCGCCGAACTGCTCGACCCGGCCGCGGTGCTCGTCTGAGGGTCCGCCCTTGAGCCTCAGACCCCGAGTTTGCGGGCCCGAATCACCAGTGTGGACGGAACGGCGTCCGAGGCCGACGAACGCAACTCGTGGATCATGTCGACGCGGAGATCTGCTCGCGACAGAGTCGTGAGGAGTGCCCCGATCGCGAAGGCGCCCTCGCCATAGGGCCGCGCCACGCTGGTGTGGCTGTCGTCGAGCATCTCCCAGGCGGGATGGGGGATTGCGATCACGAAGGGGCCCTCGGGGCGCAGAACCCGATGCACCTGGCGAAACAGCCGGGCCAAGTCGTCGACCTCGGCGAGACGGTGGCTGCACACGACCACATCGATGGAGGCACTCGTCGCGAATCCCAGATCGGCGGGTGCGCCCAGATGGCATTCGACATGGACTTCAGCTGCCTCGGCCCGCTGGCGAATCAGCGCGATTCGTTCCGGATCGGGATCGCTCACGATCGCCTTGGCCCCAGAGAGAGCCAGGGCGACGGCGTTCGAGGCCTCGGCGTCGATTCCGAGTTCGAGAACTCGTTTCGCGCTCACATCGCCACACAGTCGAAGATCCGCTTCGCCGGGGACACCGGCGCCGTACCAGAGGGAGGGAACCGTGGTGCTCACGACAACAGTGTGGCCCGTCCGGTCGACCAGATGGCGGATCGGTCGCTCGGACCCCGAGCGCTGGGTAGCCTGCCCTCATGACGTTCTCGGCGGCATCGCTGCGAGGTCACGGTCCCGCGGGGACCGTCGATCATCGTCTGGCGCGCCGGCACCTCATCAACGAGTACCACCGGGGTCGACTCCGGCGCGATCAGGTCTGTGATGCGCATCCCGAGCTGATCCGTGCTGCGCGCCAACTCGGTCTGAGCACCTCGACGATGTGTCCGATCTGTGCTGAACACACGTTGGTCCTCGTCACCTACGTCTTTGGTCCTCGCTTGCCCCGCCATGGTCGTTGTGTCTCGACGCGAAGTGAACTCGAAGCGTTCAAACGGCGTCGGGAAACCTTCAGGGCTTATGTCGTGGAGGCCTGTTGCGGATGTCATTGGCACCATCTCTTGCGGGTCGTTCCCCTCGGAGGTACCCGGTCGGACACGGTGTCATCCGCGAACTGAGTTGGGCGCTCGATACGGGCTCGGTCCCGGGGTGCACAGCTGTGGCGTGAGCGAGGAGGCCTTCGGGGCGCTAGCATCGCCAGCCGTCATCGACCCTGCCCCTACGGGGGCCCCGAGACAGCACCGTGCTGGCCGGGTCCGAAGGGAGGAAAATAGATGCGTGCATACGAGTTGATGGTCATCCTGCGCGGTGACCTCGACGAACCGGTGGCCCACAACTGGGTCAAGACGGTCACGTCGGGAATCGAGGCTGCGGGCGGGTCCCTGCATGGACAGCCCTCATGGTGGGGTAAGCGCCGCTTCGCCTATCCGATCGACAAGCGCGAAGAGGGCTACTACGCCGTGTTCGAACTCGTCGCTGCCGGAGGCGCCCTCGACGAACTGGAGCGCTCGATGCGGATCTCCGATGAGGTCGTGCGTCACAAGTTGCTCCGGCTACCTGATCATGAAGCGGCGCGGCGCCGCATTGCCGTGAGCGCCGCCTGACCGCACTACATCGATTGACCGAGAGCCGATCCTGGGATCGGCCCGATGCCGCCGGAGGCTCCAATGGCCGATAGCACCGTCACGATCGTGGGCAATCTCACCCGCGATCCCGAACTTCGATTCACCAACACCGGACGTGGCGTCGCCACCCTCGGTGTGGCCGTCAACCGCCGCTACCAAGTCAATGGGGAGTGGCAGGATCAGACGTCCTACTTCAACGTGACCGCCTGGGGAACCCTGGGCGAGAACGTGGCCGCCTCGCTGCAGAAGGGAGCCCGCGTCGTGGTGTCGGGCCGCCTCGAGCAGCGGGAATACACCAACCGCGAGGGCGAGAAGCGCACCGTGGTGGAAATCGTCGCCGATGAGGTCGGCCCGAGCCTGCGGTGGGCAACCGCCAAGGTCGAGCGCACTCCCGGCGGTGGTGGAGGTGGCGGCGGACGCTCCGAGTCCAGTGGGCCCATCGATCCCGTCTACGGCGACGAAGAGCCGTTCTGATCCACCCCTCGTCACATTCTCCAGGAGACACCCATGGCACAAAAGAAGTCGCCTCGGACCCGCGGGCCCAAGGACGCCAACAAGAAGTTCAAGAAGAAGACCAGCGTGCTCGTCACCGAAAAGGTGGAGTACATCGACTACAAGGACGTCAACCTGCTGACGCGCTTCGTGTCGGATCGTTCCAAGATCCGATCGCGTCGCGTGAGTGGCAATGACGTTCAGCAGCAGCGGGAGGTGGCGGCAGCCATCAAGAACGCTCGCGAAATGGCGTTGTTGCCCTATACGAAGCGCGTGGCAACCCAGCGCACCGGTCGCGGACCGCGTGACGATGACCGCGGTCGTCGTGATGCAGCGGTTGCTGAGAACGACACCGGTACCGAGACCGAGGTGATCGAGAACGAGACCGTCGAGACGACCACGAATGATGGGGAGGAGTGACCATGCAGGTGATTCTTCGTTCTGATCTCGATGGCATCGGCAAGCGTGGTGACATCGTCGACGTGGCCGATGGTCATGCTCGCAACTATCTGTTGCCGCGGGGCCTCGCCCTCAAGGCCTCGCCGGGGGCGGTCGATCAGGCGGCCCGCATGCGTCGGGCCCGCGATCTTCGTGATGCTGCCGACCGCGAGTCGGCTCAGACCATCGCGCAGACTCTGGTTCCCAAGATCATCACCATCGCGGTGAAGGCTGGTCAGGGTGGCCGATTGTTCGGCTCGGTCACCACGGCTGACGTCGCCGCTGCAGTGGAGGCTCAAACGGGTATCTCGCTCGATCGCCGGTCGCTGCACCTCGATGATGCAGTCAAGTCCGTGGGACAGCATGCGGTGATCGCCAAGCTTCACTCTGAGGTGCAGTTTCCGATCACGATCGACGTCGTTCCCGCCTGATTCGCCCGTTTGCGGGCCTGGAATTCATCACCCCTGGGGAGTCATCCCCAGGGGTGAGTTCGTCTTCCCCAGGAAGTTCACAGGGTCATACCCCTAGTGATCCCCAGGATGGGTGAGCAAGAGTAGGACGTGATGGTGGAGCGTACGAAGGACTCGAAACGGCGATCGGATCAGCGGATCCCGCCCCATAACCTCGAAGCCGAGGAGTCACTCCTCGGAGCCCTGTTGCTGTCACGGGATGCCGTGGGCACGGTGGCGGAAATGGGGCTGTTGGCAGCCGATTTCTACAAGCCCTCGCATCAGCACATCTACGAGGCCATTCGGGTGTTGACCAGTGCGGGACAGCCCGTCGACACCGTGACCGTGGGTGACGAACTTCGGCGTGAAGGTCTCCTCGACGATGTGGGGGGAACCGTCGCCCTCGTCGATCTTCAAAACGCCACTCCGGCGGTGTCGAATGTGGGTCGCTATGCCCGGATCGTGCAGGACACCGCCATGCTGCGGCGTCTGATCGGCGTCGCGTCACAGATCGCGGAGATTGCCTATGACGAGCCCGATGACGTCACCAAGGCACTCGACGAGGCCGAGTCTCGAGTGTTCGAGGTCGCTGAGCGTCGGGTCACCGATACGACGCGTGCGCTGTCGGATCTGTTGTCACTGACGATGGATCAGCTCCAGGAGACCTTCGAACGTGGCAGCACCATCACCGGCATCGCGACCGGGTATCACGATCTCGACGAATTGCTGTCCGGTCTTCAGCCGTCGAGTCTGGTCATCGTCGGTGCTCGACCGGCCATGGGAAAGTCGGCGTTCGCGCTGGGGATGGCGACCCATGTCGCCCAGACCTCGAATCTGCCGGTGCTGTTCTTCTCACTCGAAATGGGTCACGCCGAGCTCGCACAAAGGATCCTGTCCTCTGAAGCGCGCGTCGATTCTCAGAAGTTGAGAACGGGACGCCTGACCGAAAGCGATTGGTCGAAGGTGGGTCGAGCGATCGGGCGCCTGGAGATCCCGTTGCATCTTGACGACAACGCCAGTGTGACCGTGATGGAGATTCGGGCCAAGGCCCGCCGTATGAAGGCCCGGTATGGAGGTCTCGGTCTGATCGTCATCGACTACCTGCAGCTGATGCAAGGTCGTTCGAGTGCTGAGAATCGTCAGCTCGAAGTGTCGGAGATCTCGAGAAACCTCAAGATCCTGGCTCGCGAACTCGAGGTTCCGATCGTCGCGTTGAGTCAGTTGTCGCGAAACCTCGAGACCCGGTCGGACAAACGACCGATGCTCGCGGACCTGCGCGAGTCCGGTTCGTTGGAGCAGGATGCGGACGTGGTGGCCTTTTTGTACCGCGATGAGGTGTATCACCCGGATACGTCTGACAAGGGCATGGCCGAGGTGATCGTGGCCAAGCATCGTTCCGGTCCGATCGGAACACGAAAACTGGTCTTTTTGGGCCCGTATACCCGTTTCGACAACGCCGCCCGCAGCGGTCTCGACGGCTGAAGCATCTGGTCGGGCTGGGGGTGGAAGTCCCCGGCCATGGCGCCACACTTCAAGGGTGTTTCTCGGAGAAGACCTCCTGGCGTGGTTGGTCCTCGCCCTTGGTGGCGCACTGTTCGTTGGCAACCTTCTGGCGGTGGTGAAGCCCCCGCCGACCCGAACCCCGGATGGGCCTGTGCGCGCTCCGGTCGGTCGAAGCCTCCTCATGGGCGCAGTCGGGTTTGTCGCAGCACTGTGGGCGTTGGGCTCCTTGGTCTCGGGCTGAGCTCTCGATACCTGGCCCACGATCTCGATGATTCGCAGCCTCGCGGGGCGCATGGTCGGAAGTCTCACCGATCGCGTAACAGCAGCGTAACAACTTTGGGGATAGACCTGCCTGGTTACCGGATGCCATACTGGTGATGTCGCCGAGGGCGTTCGGTGACATGACAGGAGGTCGCCGCGTGTCACTCCGTGAACGCATCCTCGAAGAAGCCATACAAGCCGTCGATGCCTTCGGACCCGACGGATTGCGAGTTCATGAGATTGCGCGCAAGGTCGAATGCTCGGTCAGCGCGTTGTACGTTCACTTCGGAAGTCGTGAAGGTCTTGTGGAAACGGCCATGACGGAGCGCGTTCGGCGTCTCGATGGTGGCTCGCTCGAAGGCCTGGCGGATCGCCTCGATCGGTGCAAGAGCCCACGATCAGCGCGAACACTCATGGCCGAATACGTCGCGACTGTGGGGTCGCCGGATCAGATGCCTGCAGTCTTCGCCCGAACGGAGCTCGTGGCGCGCTCGCGGCCCCGCGGAGAGGCCAACGGCACCGTTGCCGATGTCGATGACGAGCTTCAGCAGCGACTCACCGAAGCGATCGTCGCGGCTCAGCAACGCGGCGTCATGCGTTCCGACGTGGACGCGACCAGCGCGGCGCGCCTATTGCGATCACTCCCTCTGCTCCATGCGGTGGCCGCCGCCGAAGGTGCCCAGGGTGATCGAAACTGGAATCGCACCGTGGTGACGGCCCTCGACGCGGCACTGATCGCCTGACGAACCTACGTTTCGACGACGGCGAGAACGGCGGCGAGAACCTCGTCGGCGAGGGTGCCGACATCGGGTTCGACAGGGATCAGCGTCGAAGACATCGCCATCGTGATGTCGTACTCGGGTGCATAAAAGGCATGTGATCGGAATCCCAGTGTTCCTCCCCCATGGGAGTAGACGGTGGTTCCCTCGACGGTGTTCACGCTGATTCCGAGCCCGTAATCCGTGTCGAGGACCGTGGTGGTGAACTCGTCGATACTGGCTGAGGAGAGGATCGTGCCGTCGAACAGACCACGGAAAACCCGAGCGACGTCGTCGGTTTGGGCTTCCACTCCGCCACCCGTGAAGGGTGCGGATGTGATGACTTCTTGGGGAACGGCCGTGACCTCGTAGAACTCGCCGACTTTGGCCGTCTCTCGGTACTCGGCGAGCCCGGGTAGGAGTTCGAATGCCAGGACCAAATCGCCTTGGACATAGGCCGAGGGGACCGAGGCGGGGGGGAATTCCCGGGGGGTGAGATAGGCGTCATCAGCTCCGACGAGATCGAACAGTTCGTCACGGAGCACCTGTTCAGCGGGCCGACCCGTCACGGCCTCGATGATCAGTCCGGCCACGACATGACCCACGGTGTTGTAGGAGTACTCCTCGCCGGGGACGTATTGAGGACCGCGCTGCACCGCCCAGTCGACGACGTCGGTGGGATCGAGCGGCACATCGAGCCGGCTGCTCATGAGGAAGAAAAAGCCCGGGTCGAAGGCGTACTCGGCGAAGCCGTCTGTGTGATTGAGGATCTGAGCCACCGTCAACAAGGGTCCGTAGTCGACGCCGTCCAGGATGTACCCGGTAGCCCAGTCATCTCCGAGGTAAGTTGCCACAGGCGCCTCGAGATCGATGAGACCCCGCTCGACGAGACGCAGCACGACCGCTGACACCATGGGCTTGGTCACACTGGCGATACGCCAGTACTCGCCAGGGGCGATGGGTTCCTGAGTCTCGAGATTGCGAACGCCGTTTTCGACGGTGACCTCGCTCCCGTCGGGTAACAGAACCGTCATCGCAGCTCCCGGCGCACCGTTTTGGGCCTGCCAGTTCGCCAGGATCTCGCGGAGTTCCCCTTCGAGGACCACCGCAGGTGCCAGTGTCGTCGTGGTCGGGGGAGGCGTCGTCGTCGTGGTCGTCGTGACCACGGTGGTGGTGACCGCCGCGGTCGTCGAACTCGGTGGTGGTGATGATGTCGTTGGAGAACTGGAGTCCCCTCCGCATGCGGTGGCCACAGCAGCCACGGTGACCGCAGCGATCATCGACAGGTTTCGGTGGGTGCGGCGCAGAGACGACATGGTTCCTCCCCCGGGACGAGCGACGACCAGTGTGTCAGTTCCATCCCCTGACGAACGGACTCAACCTCGTGACAGATCTCCGTCAGGACCTTCAGACTCTGTCGACCACCCTGACACACCCCCTCGCGATGATCCTCATGGGTTGTATCCGATCTCGTTCTCGGGCTCGGACCCGCCCGTGACCGGCCCCACAGGGGCACCGCCGATTCCCCATCATCGACCCTTCGATCCACACCATGACTCGCTGCCCCGGGCGCGAATCGGTCGGGTCTGGATCACCGACACAAGGAGAACCACCGATGTCCACCGCCCCCATCTCCATCGACGACTATGCCGTTGAAGTTCATCGGGAGGTTGTGCGTCTCGTCGCTCGCCGTCGTCGCAGTGACGCATTCGATATCGCTCAGCGAGTCGTGGTGACGTTTCTGTCCAATCCCGAACCGATCATGGCCGCTCGACCGCGTCCGGTGGATTACGCCCGGGCAGCATCCCGGAATGCCACGATCGCCTTCGATCGCACGGAATCGGCTCAGCGCGGTTCGGGGGCGCGGCGGTATCGCAGCGACGATCCTGGCGCCGAGCCCGCGCGTCGGGTCATCTCCGGCGATGCCACCGTGGGCGATTCAGACACCACCGTGTTCGATCTCCTCGTCGACACGGGCATGGACGTCGAAGCGGTGGTGGTCGATGGAGCCAACCGGCGGGACCATCTCGCTCGATGCATGCTCGGGTTGTCGCGCGATGACCGTACGGCGCTGTACATGGTGCGCGGGGAGGGCTATGAGGTCCGCGAAGTAGCCCGTCACATGGGGGTGCGTCCCGAGACGATGTCGCGCCGCCTGGCCCGAAGTGCCGAATCCATGCGGTCCCGGGCCGCCATGACTCCCACGAGGATCGAGACTCCCTGAGCCATGAGCGCTACCCGGATTGATCTCCAGCCTGTCAGGATGGGGTCGGGAGGCGAGCTGAATGGCATTCCGCATCGGTATTCCACTCGAGGAATGGACAGGAGCGGTGGCCGTTTGCGGCGCTCTGAGTGAGGATGAGCGCAGTCCACTCGGGTGGGTCCTGGTGTCGAGTCGGGATCAGTCCCGGATCTGGCAGGCCGCTGGGGATCGGATGGCCGTTCGATGGAGAGTTTCGGCTCCCGAGGGAGCTGAACGCTTTCGCTTACTGGTCTCCCCGGCGATCATCGCGTTCGGACTCGTTGCCGCCGGCGGGGAGAACGAGGCATACCTGAGCATCCCCGATGTGCCCGAGGGCGACTTTCCTGCTCTCGAAGTCACAGGATCGGGGGGATCACTGATGGTCGACCGCGATCACGGCGTCGCCGATATCGGTGATCTCGATGCCGTCATGGCCACTGGTGAGCTCGCGGCGTGGGCGGTGGTACCTGCGGGTCGACTCTTGGCCATGGTCCAAGCTCGGACGATACGTGTCGATGGCGATCATGAGACCTCATCCTCACAGACCGAACCGACCTATCTCTTCGGAGTAGAGGATGGTCGTTTGCACGCGAGCATCAGCTGGCCGGTCTGTGGTGTCACCGAGTACAGCGTTCGGGCGGAGGACTCAGACGGTGCGGGCTATGTCGTGGTCGACCCCGAGACCTTCGCTGCGGGTCTGGAGATGTTCGATCCGGACGAGATCGTCAGAGTATCGATCCCTCGCCTCGTATCGAGTCCGATGGCGGTGTCGGGTCGGGACCTTGATGTGGCGCTTCGCCCCGTGGTGTCCTGGCAGCAAGAGCTCCGCAGCCGAGTTCTCGACATCATTCGAGAGGTCGCTGGGGCTTTGGCGGTGGAGCGCGACACCGAAGGCGATCACCTTCTCTCCCGTACGGCGGTACCGATCTACGGGCGGTTACGTCTCGACGCCGATCCTGCACTGTTCCAGGTGTTTGCTGTCCTCGTCGAGGATGTGACAGAGACGCAAGGGCTCCTGGCCGAACTCAACGATCTCAACGCCCAGATCGGTTTCGCTCGACTGTTCCTCGCCAACGGTCGAGTCCTGGGTCAGGTGGACCTCGTCGCTGTGACCCTCGATGGCACCGAGTTGGGTTCCGCCATCGCCCGCTTGACCTCGATAGCGGAGCGGATTTCGCCCATGCTCGCCGCGGTTCATGGAGGTGAGCAGCCCGTCGATCCCTTCGAACGTCGCTGGTCGCTCTACCGCGAGACCATCGTGTCCGCGGAGTCGTCGCCTGGTGTCGTTGTGGACCTCAACGGACCCCAAGCGGTCGACCCGTGGCCCTTTCCCGGATCGGTGCATGTCCTCACCGCGTGGAATCCCCAAGGCGTTCCGATGGGGGAGGCCCGGCATCGGGAGGTGCAGTTGCGCATCGTGGAAGAAGTTCTGCGCCGAGGGGGACGCTTCGTGCACGGCTCGGGCCGTGCCATCACCGGTGATCACGCCGAACCATCGATCGTCGCGTGGGGAATCGATCGCTCAGTAGCGATTGCCATCGGCCGTCAGGCCAGTCAGGACGCCGTGTTCGAGATCGACGCCAACGACATCAAGCTCGTGTCCTGTGTCGACGAACGCGTCGAAGCCTGGTCGCGCTATGGCGACGAGGTCACGCGATGACGGGAACCTGCGCCATGGCATCCGCGATCGCGGCATCGCTCAACTCGAGGTCCACCATCTCACCGGCGAGGAACCTCTCGTAGGCCGCAAGATCGAGATGGCCGTGTCCACACAGAGCGGTCAGGATCACCTTCTCTTCGCCAGATTCCTTACAGGCCATGGCTTCACGGATCGCGGCTGCGATGGCGTGGGTGGGCTCGGGGGCGGGCACGATTCCCTCGGTGCGAGCGAACTTGAGGGCTCCCTCGAAGCATTCGATCTGGGGAATGGCCACCGCTTCGGCCAGACCGAGTTCGTAGACATGGCTTACCAGCGGTGACATGCCGTGATACCGGAGACCTCCAGCGTGGATCGCGTCAGGAATGAACGTGTGGCCGAGGGTGTGCATCTTCATCAGCGGAGTCATGCCTGCGGTATCGCCGAAGTCATAGCGGTACTCGCCCTTGGTGAGGCTCGGACATGCGGCCGGCTCCACGCAGCGGATCGTCGGGTTCATTCGCCCTGCGAGCTTCTCGCGCAGGAAGGGGAATGCCAGTCCACCGAAGTTCGAGCCGCCACCCGTGCATCCCACGAGCAGGTCAGGGGTTTCGCCGACCTTGGCCAACTGCAGCAGCGCCTCTTCACCGATGATCGTCTGATGCATCAGCACGTGGTTCAACACGCTTCCGAGTGCGTAGCGGGTCGAGGGATCCGCGACGGCCATGGCCACCGCTTCGGAGATGGCGATACCGAGGCTGCCGGGATGATCGGGATCCTGAGCGAGCAGTGAGCGGCCGTAGTCGGTCACCGGGGACGGACTCGGATGAACCGTCGCCCCGTACACCTCCATCATCGTGCGGCGATATGGCTTGGCGCGATAAGAAGCCGCTACCTGCCACACCTCGCATTCGATGCCGTACTGGGCCGTCGCAAAGGCGAGCGAGGTGCCCCACTGACCGGCCCCGGTCTCGGTGGTCAGCTTCGTGATGCCTTCTTGGTGGTTGTAGTAGGCCTGGGGCACCGCAGTGTTGGGCTTATGGGATCCCGCCGGACTGACGCCCTCGTACTTGTAGTAGATCCGGGCCGGGGTACCGAGGAGTTGCTCGAGTCGATGGGCGCGAAACAGTGGGCTGGGACGCCACAGTCGGTAGATGTCCAAGACACCGCCGGGAATGTCGACGAAACGATCGGTGGTGACTTCCTGCTCGATCAGCGCCATCGGAAACAGCGGCGCGAAGTCCTCGGGACCCGCGGGCTGCATCGTTCCGGGATGCAACGGTGGCGGCGGCGGGGATGGAAGGTCTGGGATGAGGTTGTACCACTGCGTGGGCATCTCGTCTTCGGTGAGCAGGATCTTGTTGGGCACCTTCGCAGTCATGGGCGCCCACGGTAGTCGCTCTCATCGGGGGCCTTGTTCGGCTCCATGTCGATGGAGCGGTTCCGCTCAGAGAACCTGGCCGCGCAACACGAACGCATCGGCGACTCGTCGAACTGCGACGATGAACGCAGCTCGTCGCAGATCGCATCCATAGCGGTTCGACATGGATGCCACGGTGTCGAATGCAGCGCCCATACGGGTGTCGAGTTCGTCTCGGAAACGCTCGATCGTCCAGCGGAATTGCTGAATGTTCTGAGTCCATTCGAAATAGGACCCGAGCACACCACCAGCGTTGGCCAAGATGTCAGGGACCACCTCGATCCCTCGTTCGCGCAGAATCGCGTCGGCTCCCGCCGTCACCGGGTGATTGGCAGCCTCGATCACCAAGGGAGCCGTGATGCGCGCTGCATTCTCGTCGGTGATCACCCCACCCAGCGCCGCGGGAATGACCACGTCGACATCGAGGGTGAGAAGGTCGTTGGGATCCATGTCTTCGCCGGTGGTCAACTCACGGACCGAGGTCACGGGTCGAGTCAGACTGGCGATGTCGAAGCCGTAGGGGGTGTGGCGGGCGCCGGTGATGTCTGACACTGCCACCACGCGCAGTCCCGCCTCGGTTGCCGCCCGGGCTGCGAAGCGGCCGACATTTCCGAATCCTTGAATCGCTACTCGGGCCCCTTCGGGGTCTCGGCCGCTGCGACGAAGCGCAGCCAGGGTCACTCCCACGACGCCCCGACCCGTGGCTTCTTCGCGCCCGGGGGCACCGAACAGCTCGGTCGGTTTTCCGGTGACACATCCCGGTTCGAAGCCTTCGATCCGGTGGTATTCGTCCATGAGCCACCCCATCATCTTGGCGTTGGTACCCATATCGGGAGCCGGGATGTCGCGATGGGGACCCAGGACGTGGACCATCGAACGGGTCCAGCGTCGAATCACCTCTTCTTGTTCGTGCTCATCCAGAGTCGTCGGATCGACGGTGATGCCACCTTTGGCTCCGCCGAAGGGGACATCGATGATGGCGGTCTTCCAGGTCATCAGACTGGCGAGCGCGCGTACCTCGTCGAGATCGACGCTGGGATGAAAGCGGATACCACCCTTGCGGGGGCCGCGGACGCCTGAGTGCTGGACTCGGTAGCCCTTGAGGACCTCGATTCGGCCTCCGTCACGGCGCAGGTTCAACGAGACCGAAACCTCGCGTTCGGGCTGACACAACGCGAGGGCGAGATCCTCCGACAGCCCCAACGTACGGGCCGCCTCGATCACCGAGGCGTTCACTTCGTCGAAGGCAGTGGGTGCTGAGGTCGTTCCCGTCGCGTCCATGACGTTCAGGGTAGGGGCCACAGTTGAGATCCCTGAACGGGAGGGAGAGCCCGGGAGGGGAATCGAACCCCTGACCTACGCATTACGAGTGCGTTGCTCTGCCGACTGAGCTACCCGGGCGGGCCACGCAATGGTAACCAGCGGTGGCTGCGGTTCGACAACGCCAGCGAAAACCCGTCGAAGGACGCCCATCACCTCGGCGTGATCAGGGTGTCGAGGACTCGAGCCCTCCAGCTGGCTGGCTAGCGGATGCAGAGCCGTTCACAAATGCATCAGGAGTGCCCCGTCGGCGAGGTCTCGAGCGGACCTCAATCCACTCGGGTATTCGAGGCTGGTAGAGCGTCATCCCGGAGCGTAGTCACGGGAATCAGTGCCGGATCTCAGTATGTGTGTTCCCTCCCCGATGGTGGGGGCAGAGCTGGGGTGGCCCCTGATCCGGTGGGAACGGCGCACCGGGAGGTGGCAGTGATCCCGATCGTGTTGGCATCGACTGGGACCATGAGGATCATTCAGTGTCCAGATGGCGGAGGTCTCGATCTGGCCGGCAACGCCGTGTGAACTCACCGACTTCGAACTCCACTTGTCTCGGTGCGGCCCTTGTCGTCCCTGTTGACCATCTGATCGAGTCCCCTTGTCAGAGGAACCGACGTCGCCGGGGCCACTCTCATGGCGCCCACTGAGAGGGGAACGTGGTCTCCAGCCCGTGACCATCCCCGTCGAGGTGTCGGGGATGTCAGATCGTGGGAAGGTCGTAGAGCAGCGCCTGCAGCAGCAGGGCCTCGTTGACGTTGCGGTCGAGATGCCGCATGGCGGTATGCAGTCGCTCTACGGCATGGATCATGGCGTCTGGACGTCGCGTCGGGGCGCCGTCGACGACGAGATCCCGATATGTGCGAGCCATGGCGGTCAGACCGGCGCGTAGCTCGTCGGTGCGATGCCGCCGGATTTCCCGTTTGTGGCGGTCCTCCATCGCCTTGCGCCCGGCACCTCGCTCACCGAAGGTTTCGATGCGGCGTTCGAGGTCCTCGAGTTCCTCTCGATGTCGTTCCTGAAGCGGCTCCGCTGCCGCCTCGATCATGTCGAGGATGTCCGCACTCAGTCGTATGACGGTTGCGCCCGTTCCATCGAGGTGATGGGGTAGATCCGCGAAGACGAGCCGGCGCTCGGCGAGGCGAGGATCAGCCGCCAGCACCAGGGCGCGATCGAGGTCCCCTTGGGCTCCGAGTGCCGCCTCGGAGGCCTGAGTCGCCGGAATGCCGCGAGCGCGCAGCGCGGCGTCGACATCGGAGTCCTCGAGGGTCCGGAACCGGACCTTGACGCATCGCGATGCGATCGTGATCAACTCGGGGGCATCCACATCGGCGAGGATCACGAACATCGTCGAGGGCGGCGGCTCCTCCACGACCTTGAGCAGGGTCGCAGCACCCGCGGGCGAGAGCAGATGGAACTCGTGGAGCATGAGGATCTTGCGGTCGCCCTCGGTTGGAGCCCGCGAGGCCTGCATGACGATCGATCGGGCGGTGTCGACATCGATCGCGGCGCCGCTGCGTCGGATCTCGACCACATCGGGGTGTTCACCGGCGAGAACCAGTCGAGCCACCCGACTGTCGGGATCCCCAGACGGATCCAATACGAGCGCAGCGAAGGCCCGAGCGGCCGCGTCCTTTGTGCAACCCGGGGAACCGAGGAACAGATAGGCGTGACGGGGGTCGGCCGCCGCCGAGACGAGTTGGTGGACGGCGGGGTCCTGAGCCACGACATCGCCCCAGATTCCCTGACCTGAGACTGCCATCAAGGAGCCCATGTCATCACCGTGTCCCAGACGGCAGCCGCGACATCATCGATCGACGCCGTTCCATCCACGATCCGCCACGACGTCGGGTGTTGTTGGGCCAGCGTGGTAAAGCCAGCCGCGACACGTTCGAAGAACGCACCGTCTTCGCGCTCGAAACGGTCGAGATCCCGGTGTCGTAAGCGTTCGGCCACGACATCGCTCGATACGTCGACCACGACGACGAGATCCGGCCAGAAACCACCCAAGGCCCAATCGTTCACGCGGCGGATCATGTCGAGATCCAGACCTCGTCCATAGCCCTGGTAGGCGAGTGAGGACCAGACGCTGCGATCCGACACGATGCGGCCGCCTGCGCTGAGAACCGATTCGAGAACCTCGGCACGGTGCTGGGCTCGGTCGGCTGCGATCATCAACGATTCGGCGATCGGATCGAGATGGGTGTTGGTCGGATCGTGAAGAACCTCGCGTAGTTGACGCCCGATCTCGGTGCCGCCGGTCTCCCGGGTGAGGGTGGCGCCGAGTCGCTCGGCGAGGATGCGCGCCTGGGTGGATTTACCGCACCCTTCGACGCCCTCCAGGGCGATGTAACGAGCGGCGGTCACAGAACCGGACCCTACCGGGGGTCAACTGCGCCGCTTGGCAGCCTTGGCCGATGCCTTGCGCGCCGTCTTCTTGGCGGGCGCCCGGCGAGCGGTCTTCTTGGCGGGGGGAGCAGTCTCTCGCCGAATGGCGAGCAGTTCGAAGGCTCGCTCGGGCAGCATCGCTTCGAGGCGATCGCCCTTGGACAGCGACGCATTGGTCTCTCCGTCGGTGACATACACCCCGAAGCGGCCTTCTTTCGCGACCACCGGCCGACCGTTAGTCGGATCGACACCGAAATCACGCAGAGGGGGTTTGGGAGCAGCACCCTTGCGGCCCCGGAATTGACGAGGTTGGGCGAGCAATGCCAGTGCCTCCTCCAGGGTCACGCTGAACAATTGGTCCTCGCTCGCAAGTGATCGGCTCTCGGGTCCCTTGGCGACATAGGGGCCGTAGCGACCGTTCTGCGCGGTGATCGGTTCTCCATCGGCGGGGTCATTGCCTACGACACGCGGCAACGACAACAACTTCACCGCGTCGTCGAAGGTCACCGATTCCGGCGACATCGACGCGAACAGGCTCGCCATCTTGGGCTTGTCGAGACCGGGCGGGGGTTCGTCGGGTGTACCCCATTGGACATAGGGCCCGTAGCGGCCGTTCTTGACGTAGACGCCCAGACCTTCGAGTTCCCCGATCGGTTCATCGGACTTGGGCGCTGCGAGCAAGCTGAGGGCCTTGTCGAGGGTCAGTTCGTCGGGAGGAAGGTCGTCGGGCACCCCGGCGGTGTCCTCACCCCGTTTCACATACGGCCCGTACTTGCCGGGCTTGACCACGACGAGTTCACCCGAGTCGGGATCGGTGCCCAAGGGGAACGTGTTGATCGCCGCGGCGTCGATGGCATCGAGGTTCTCACTCACCAATCGGTGCAGACCCGGAAGACCATCCTCGTCGCCGAAGTAGAACTCCCGAAGCCATTGCTCCTTGTGGGCCGTGCCCTCGGCGATCGAGTCCAGATCAGCCTCGACCCGGGCGGTGAAATCGAAGTCGACGAGATCGTCGAAATGCTGCTCGAGCAGCCCCACCACGGCGAATGCGGTCCAGGTGGGAACCAGGGCCTGCCCCTTTTTCCAGACGTAGCCCCGGTCCTGCACGGTCTGCATGACCGACGCCCAGGTGCTCGGCCGGCCGATGCCGAGTTCTTCGAGCCGTTTGACGATCGATGCTTCGGTATAGCGAGCGGGAGGACTCGTGGTGTGACCTTCAGCAGATGTGTCGGCGACGGGGACGACCTGACCCGTTTCGAGAGGTGGCAACAAGGCTTCGCGTTCGTCCTCGTTCTCGTGTGTGGATTCGTCACGAGACTCGACGTAGACGCGCCGATAGCCCGGGAAAGTGATCGTGGTCCCCGCGGCGCTCAGCACGGCCTCCGTCACAGCATCACCTTCGGACACGCTGGCCCCGAGGCGAACCGTCACCGTCGTGCCGGATGCGTCAGCCATCTGGCTCGCCAGGGTTCGCTGCCAGATCAGGCGATACAGCGACAACTCTTGGCCGTTCATCTCACCGGAGACGGCGTCGGGTGAGCGCAGCGGCGTGGTGGGACGGATCGCTTCGTGGGCCTCTTGGGCGTTCTTGACCTTCGTGGCGTAGGTACGCGGAGATGGCGAGACGAACTCGGCTCCGTAGATCCGACCGACCTCATCGCGTACCGCCCCGAGCGCCTCGCCCGACAACACCACGTTGTCGGTTCGCATATAGGTGATGAAGCCCCGTTCGTACAGGCCTTGGGCGAGTCGCATGACCTGACTCGCGGACAATCGAAGTTTGCGCCCACCTTCTTGCTGCAGCGTCGAGGTCATGAATGGCGCCTTGGGTGAGGACCTGTAGGGCTTCGACTCGACAGAGGCCACCGTGACTGGCGCCTCGCGCAGACCCTCGGCCAGACCTCGCGCCCGGGTTTCGTCGACCACGGTCACCTGACCAGACCGGGCACTGACCTGACCATCGGGACCGAAATCCTTACCTGTGGCGACCTTCGCGCCATCGAGAGAGATCAGAGAGGCTTCGAAAGCGGGATCGGTGCCGGTCTGGATCGCGACGCTCCAGTAGCCGGCTGGGACGAAGGCGATCCGTTCACGTTCACGTTGAACGATGAGACGAACCGTGGGGCTTTGCACTCGTCCCGCCGACAGGCCCCGATTGACTCGCCGCCACAGCACGGGTGACACCTCGTAGCCGTAGAGCCGGTCGAGGATCCGGCGCGTCTCAGCCGCGTCCACGAGGCCGTAATCGATGCTGCGCGGGTTGTCTACGGCATGTTCGATCGCACTCTTGGTGATCTCGTGAAAGACCATGCGCTTCACGGGCACCTTGGGTTTGAGGTACTCGAGAAGGTGCCAGGAGATGGCCTCTCCCTCGCGGTCTTCGTCCGTGGCGAGATAGAGCTCGCTCGCGTCCTTGAGGAGCGCTTTGAGGTCTTTGACCACCTGACGGCCTTTATCGGTGAGCTCATAGGTGGGTTTGAAACCGTTGTCCACATCCACGGCGAGACCCTTGGAGGGCAGGTCCGCGACGTGGCCGATCGAGGCGCTCACGGTGAACGCCGAGCCCAGGAACGAACGGATGGTGTTCGCCTTGGCGGGCGATTCGACGATGACGAGGGGTTTGGACATGACGCGCTATCGCTACGGCATCGTTGCCACTCCTGTCAAGGCGACGGGATCGCAGCCATGCCGATTCCGACCTTTGGATCGACTCGACATGGGACCTTGGTCCGGGTTCCCTACGATCCTGGCGTGGATCCCACCCTGGGCCTGCTCGGCTGGACCGATCACGAAGCAGCGGCGTGGTCGGCGCGCGGTCATCACGGCGCTCCCGGGCGGGTGGTGCGGCTCGATCGCGGATGGTCGAGTGTCCTTCGTGCCGTGGGAGTCGATCCCGTGCGGGTGCGCAACATCGGTATCGACGTCGCCGTTGGCGACTGGGTGGGATGCGATGAGGCCGATGAGCGCATCGAGTTCGTCCTCGAGCGTCGGTCGGCCTTCGTGCGTCGGGCCTCGTTCGAAGGGGCACGGTTCGAAGCCCACGTACTCGCCGCGAACGTGGACACGGTCTTTCTCGTCCATGCGCTCTCCTCGCCGCCCAATCCGCGACGTCTCGAGCGGGAACTGGTTCTCGCCTACGACAGTGGTGCTCAACCGGTGATCGTGCTGAACAAGGCCGATCTGATCTCCGACCCCGCCGAGGTGGAGGCGGCGATCGGGGAGGTTGCACACCTCGCGCCCGAGGTTCCCGTCCACGCCGTCAGCGGTGCGACCGGTGACGGGGTCGCGGTACTGGCCGGATATGCCGACGGGCATCGAACTGTCGCGCTGTTGGGATCGAGTGGGGTGGGCAAGTCCACACTCGTCAACGGTCTGATCGGCCACGACGTGCAAGCCACCGCCGCGGTACGCGAAGGCGATCAGCGGGGTCGCCACACCACGGTGGCGGCGGAACTCGTCGCGTTATCCGATGAACGAGGCGGGCCGCGGGGATGGCTTCTCGACACCCCCGGGGTTCGAGCGGTGAGTCTGTGGCTGTCGGGTCACGGCATCGAACGGGCCTTCGCGGATGTGTTCGATCTCATGGACCATTGCCGGTTCCGGGATTGCAAACACGATCAGGAACCGGGGTGTGCGGTTCGCGAGGCGATCGCCTCGGGTCGGCTGTCGGCGCAACGCTTCGCCAGCCTCGAGCGCCTCGTGGCCGAGGAAGCCGCCCTCGAGGAAGAACAGCGCGCGGTGGAGAAAGCCCAGGACCGTCGAGGGGTTCGTAAGCGCCGTCCCGGATGACCTTCACAGCGCCGTCGCTGGTGACGACCGGGGTGATCCCGGGGTGTCGCGGCTACCGTCGGGGTATGGACTTCGCCTTCTCCGATCGCTGCCTGGAATACCGCGAGCGCCTGCTCGAGTTCATGGACGAATGGATCTACCCCAATGAGGAGGTCCACGAGCGTCAGGTCGAGGAATCAGGTGATCCTCATTTCCACGCTCCGATCATGGAGACCCTCAAGGCCGAGGCCCGTCGTCGAGGGTTGTGGAACCTGTTCCAGCCCCATGCCGGATGGTGGGGTGACGGTTTCTCGAACCTCGACTATGCCCCACTGGCTGAGATCATGGGACGCAGTCCGATCGCGAGCGAGGCCTGTAACTGCAACGCTCCCGACACCGGAAACATGGAAGTCCTCACCATGTTCGGAACTCCGGAGCAACAAGACCTGTGGCTACGGCCGTTGCTCGAGGGCGAGATCCGTTCGGCCTTTTGTATGACCGAGCCCGATGTCGCGTCCTCGGATGCCACCAACATCGGCTTGCGCATCGAACGTGATGGCGATCACTACGTGCTCAACGGTCGCAAGTGGTGGACGTCGAACGCGTTCCACAAGAACTGCAAGATCCTCATCGTCATGGGTAAGACCGATCCGTCGGCGCCGACGCATAGTCAGCAGTCCCAGATCCTGGTCCCCGTCGACACCCCTGGTGTCACCTTCAAGCGCAATCTCAAGGTGTTCGGCTACGTCGACAACGAGGGTCATGCCGAGACCATCTTCGACAACGTTCGGGTGCCGGTGACCAATCTCATCGCCCAGGAGGGCGACGGGTTCATGATCAGTCAGGCCCGTCTCGGCCCGGGACGGATCCACCACTGCATGCGCACGATCGGCGCGGCCGAACGGGCTCTGGAACTGATGTCTCGCCGTGCGCTCGAGCGGGTCACCTTCGGCCGTCGCGTGGCCGAGCGCGCCAACATCCAGGACTGGATCGCCGAGGCTCGCATCAATCTCGAGATGATCCGCCTTCTCACTCTCAAGACCGCCTGGCTGATGGACACCGTCGGCAACAAGGGCGCTCGCACGGAGATCGCGGCGATCAAGGTGGCTGCCCCGAACCTCGCGCTCGAGATCATCGATCGGGCGATGCAGGTCCACGGTGGTGGCGGGGTGTGTCAGGACTTCCCGCTGGCCCGGATGTACGCCCATATCCGTACGCTGCGACTCGCCGATGGTCCCGACGAGGTCCACAAGATGACCATCGCCCGCACCGAGTTGCGCAAGTACGACCCGGCGTTCCGTACCGACGGCGCCACCTCGATCGCTCCCGGCGGTGGCCGGGGCTGAGGTCCTCTCAGCGCCTCAGGGCGGCGACGTGGCCGGCCACATCGTGGACGCGCACCATCGCCGCACCCTGATCAGCGACACGCTGATGGACTTCGATGCTGACTGCGTCTCGGTCCTGGGCGGTTTCGATGCCATGGATCAGACCGAGGAACCGCTTCCGGCTCGCGCCCACGAGCACCGGCCATCGGCCTGAGGATCCGAGCACCGCAATGGCGTCGAGCAACGCCAGGTTGTGGTCCAGGGTCTTGCCAAACCCGATACCGGGATCCACCAGCACCGACGGCACGCCTGCGGCGATCGCGTCGGATGCTCGCTCATCGAGGAAGGCCGCGACCTCGGCCACCACGTCCTCGTAGCGAGGATCGGTCTGCATCGTGG
>CAYYHU010000011.1:51719-54552 GCA_964471865.1 uncultured Ilumatobacteraceae bacterium
AAGGCCGCGACCTCGGCCACCACGTCCTCGTAGCGAGGATCGGTCTGCATCGTGGCGGGCTCGCCTCGCATATGCATGATCACCACCGGGGTCCCTGTCGAGGCACAGATCTCGATCATCTCGGGATCGGTGAGCCCGGAGATGTCGTTCAGGATGTGAACACCGAGATCGATGGCTCGCCGGGCCACACTCGGGCGGCGGGTGTCGACACTGATCACACAGTCGCCGTCAGTGACGAGCCACTCGAGGACCCCAGCGATGCGATCCCATTCCTGGGAGTCGGTCACCGCGGCGGCGCCGGGCCGAGTGGACTCGCCCCCTACGTCGATCACGAGGGCACCCTGGGTGATCAGGCGACGAGCGTGCGAGTGCGCCTGATCGGTCGCGAGATAGCGCCCGCCATCACTGAAGGAATCAGGGGTCACGTTCACGATCCCCATGACCGCGCACCCCGTCCAGGAGAGTTCCCTCGCACCTCCCGGCCAACGGCGACCCGTCAGATGGGTGACAGTCGGGGTGGGGTTCACAGTTCGCCAGCCTCGAGCGCGGCGAGAACCTCGACAGCCCGGACGCGCACCTGGTCGAGATCGGCGAGTTTGTGTGCTGCGCGGACCTGGGTGACGATGCGGGCATTGCGTTCGAATCGGGCGGTATGGCGGGCGAGGTAGTCCCAGTACAGGGTGGTGAAAGGACAGGCGCGCTCTCCGGTGCGGGCGGTGCGGTCGTAGTGACAGCCCCGGCAGTAGTCGCTCATCTTGTCGATGTAGGCCCCGCCGGAGATGTAGGGCTTGGTCGCCATACGTCCGTTGTCGGCGTGCTGGGACATGCCGATCACATTGGGCAGCATGACCCATTCGGCACCGTCGACGAAGCTCTCCCACATCCACCGGGTCAACAACCACGGATCGACACCGGCGAGGGCGGCGAGGTTGCCGAGGATCATCAGTCGTTGGATGTGATGTACCCAACCTCGCTGTGAGAGATCTTCCATCGTGGAAGCCACACACCGCATACGAGTGGTGGCATCGCCGGTGAACACCGGCGGCAGTGGTGCTTGCGCTTCGAGGGTGTTTTCGTGGCGGTAGTCCTCTCCCCACATCCAGTACCGGCCCCACACGTACTCCCGCCATCCCAGGACCTGGCGCATGAAACCCTCAGCCGAGGCAATGGGAATGCCGCCGGCCCGGTAGGCGGCTTCGACGCGATCGCAGACCTCGCGGGGATGAAGAAGTCCCAGGTTCAGCGCCGGCGACAGCAGCGAATGAGCGAGATGCCAACTCGCGGTCGTCATCGCGTCTTCGTGAGGTCCAAATCGGGCGAGAAGCGCCGAGATGAAATGGTCGAGACGGTCCAAGGCCCCTTTGCGATCGGTCGCCCACCACCCATCGGGGTCATCTCCCCAGGTCTCGACCCCCCACCGATCGAGGTCGTCGAGGACGTCTCGATCGAGGTCGTCGAGGTCGTCACGAACCGGTGTCGGCCAATGGTTGATCCCGTCTTTGGGGGGGCGTTCCCGATTCTCGGCGTCGTAGTTCCACCGCCCGGTCACGGGTTCGTCCCCGTCCATCAGATACCCCAGGCGTCGTCGTTGCCAGCGGTAGAAGTCTTCGAGGGTGACCCGTTTGCGATCCGCGGCCCAGGTGGCGAGGTCCTCGGGCGCGGTGAGGAACTGATCGTTGGGTTCGGTGTCGACGTCGAGTGTCGCGAGGAGCCGCCGAGCATCATGTGATGCCGGCGCCATGGCCACGACACGATCAGGTTGATACTTGCGACGATGGTCCGCCAACCCATGGGTGAAGGTGGCAGCGATGCGGTGGTCGACGTCGTATCCGGCATCCCGACAGTCACGAGCGAAGCGCCGAATCGATGCGAGCAAGAGATGGGCTCGTTGGCGATGCCAACGGCGACCTCGCAACTTGGCCTGGCTTTCCACGAGCAGGATGCGATGGGTTCTGGGGTTCGCCGCCGCGAGAGGACCCGTCGCGGTGTTGAGTTGATCACCGAACACCCAGATCGTCTCCATCACCCCAGCATGGCCGAGGAGTCCCCGGAACTCTCATTCGCGTCGCATCGTGGCGTGGGCGGTGAGGACCCGGTCACCGATGAGGGCTCCGATCACCAGAACCCGAATCGAGATGCGTCGCTCGAGGCGAACTTCGACCCATTCGACATCCACGGTGGTGCTCACCTCGATGGGAGCGCCCGGAGCCAGACGAGTGGTCACCTCCTGTGCGGTGACCTCGGGTTGAGGCGACACGGCGGCTGAACGCACAGCGACGCGCGCCACATGCCACAGCGCCACCTGATCGCGACCGATGAGGATCATCTGCACGACGAGGAGCAGAAAGAGCGTGATGAGTGGCAGCACGATCGCTGTCTCGACCACGGCCTGTCCGGTGTCGACGGATCGTTGTCGCCGGGCGGGCGGTCCGATCTCGCTCCGGCTCACACGACGCGACCGATGATCATGTCCAGCACCCGATCGAAGAGCGAACCGATGCGACCGGCTCCACCTCCCGCCGTGGCCCAGGCCACGAGGGCCAGGGCCACGAGACCGGCGCCGAGCATGACGAGGGCGTACTCGGTCGTGGCCTGCCCCCGATCATCGGACTCATCCGGCGATGCCGAATCGGTGGTGGGGAGGGGGCGCGATGGATTCGACATGGGTGGTCTCCTCGGGTCGATGGATGGGACAGGAGTGGCCGCTTCGATGTCACAGGTCGGTCGCAGTGAGGCTGGCGAGCGCGGCGGCGATCAGGGGGACGAGCCCCAACAGGATGAACGACGGAAGGATGCAGATGACGAGGGGCCCGGCGAGGCGCACCGGAAGTCG
>CAYYHU010000012.1:0-52314 GCA_964471865.1 uncultured Ilumatobacteraceae bacterium
CGAGCCAGTCGCGAAAGGCCCGGCGGAAAGCCTCGTGATCATCGCCGTACAGGGTGCGGGGGATCGGCTGCATGCCTCGGACACTACCCAGGGTTACCCCGGGCCGCGAAGACGGGCCCGGGCTGGCGAGACCGCTCAGGGCGCAAGGACCGCCCGGGCGACGAGATCGGTTCCGAAGCCGGTCAGAATCGCCAGATACAGCAGTCCCGTGGCGGCCATCACCGCGGAATAGGACCGTTCTTTGAGTGCCGCGCGAGTAACGACCACGAGGACTCCCGTAGCGACGGCCGACGCCACCCAGAACCAGGCCAAGGTGCCATTCCATCCGTCGTCCACGGTGCCGGTGATCGCAGACAGCATTCCTGTGGGGAGCACCATGACGGCGATCTCGAGGGGTAACACGATGCCCACGGCCCGTACGAGCTCGTTCAGTAGGCGTCGCGGCAGACCGGGCTGCACCAGATACCAGTGTCCGAGCAGCATCGCGTCCGACAATGCCCCTAGGAAGGCCGCACCCACGAGGACGCGGGCCACCGACACGAGGGTGTCCGATCCCGATCCGGCGTCGGCCGCGTCGATTCCGGCGGCGATGAGTCCGATGATGCCGATCGCGGGTGCGATCAAGTCCAGTGCGGGCGGGAACTCGGGGCCGGTCGCGTCGGCGGGATCGGGCTCGTCGCGATGCCGTTCGATTCCCGTCATCGCCGCGACGCGGGCTTCGCGACGGTCGTGTTCGGCTTGTCGCCCCGAGACCCCGGCGCGCCGTCGCTGAATCGAGATGACCAGGACCACCAGGGCCACGACTGCGACCCCAGCCGCAGACAGGTCCCGCCAGGGTGCGAATCCCACGGCCGCGCCGGCAGCGACCGCACCCGCAGACATCAGTAAATAGGTGCCGCGCAACAACCATCCGTAGCCGAGACCGACCTCGCGCCTCCGGCTCGTGAACCAGAGAAATGCCAGTCCCCCCACGGACCACTGCAAGAGAACGGTCGCGGCGTCGAGGCGGATCACCCCGGTGACGCTAGGACCGCGAAGGCCACCGACCCAAGGCGTGCGCGCCTACGATCGGTCGCCGTGCCCCGCAGACGCCTCGCCCTGGTCATGATCCCGGTCGTCGCTGCGTTTCTCGGGGCGGGATGCATGGAGGGCGAACGCCCCGTCCTGATCGCCGCGACCGACACCGATTCGGCCACGGGGGACCCGATCATCGATGAGGTGCTGGGACGTCTCGAAGCCGGCGAGAGTTCGACCTTCGAAGCCCGGTTCGAAATCCACACCCTGCTCGGAAACACCTTGACCGATGCCGAAGTCGCCCAAGAGGGTCCGAGGCGGCGCGGGGTGCGGATCGGCGATGTGTTGTACCGCGACGGCACCGAACGGGATCCCGTCACCTGCGACGCGGTCTCGGGAGTCTGCGTCGAGGGTCTCGACGATTCCCGGGTGGCGGCACTCATGATCACGCGCACCTTCTATGGAACCTCGGCCGCCGCGCGTCTTCAACAAGCGGCGCGAGTCGCGCTCGGGCCCGCCGCGGCGGCAACACGCGATATCGCCGGACAGAGCGCTCGTTGTGTGATCGTGGACGTCGAAGGGGGCAGCCCCGAATACTGCGTCCTCGATGACGGCGTCCTCGCCTACTACTCGGGTGCCGACGCCGAAATCCGTCTCGAGGAGTACCGCACCGAACTCACCGAAGACCTCGGGGTCCGTCTTCTCGACGGCGCCGTCACCGATACGTCATCGTGACCGCCTCGCGGCGTCGAGCGACGACGGGAGGGGATGCGATCAGGGGCGGGCACGGACGGTGGTGGTGTCACGACCCGAGCGCATGAGCGTTCCCGGACGAGCCTCGAGCATCTGGGTGCCCTCGACACAGGGAACACCGTTGACGAGAACGTGCTCGATGCCCTCAGCGCCTCCGAACACTCGACCAGCGCCAGCGGGGAGATCGAAACGCATCGAAACCGGGGCCGGTCCCACCGTGTCGGGATCGAAGACGACGACATCGGCGTGATACCCCGGTGCGAGACGACCGCGATCGACGAGACCGTAGAGCTGAGCGGGACGATCGGTGAGATGAGTCACCGCCTCTTCGAGCGGCATCAGACCGTGTTCGCGAACGGCCCGCGCGAGAAGCGTCGTCGAGAACGAGAACGAGTCGATCATGTCGAGATGAGCTCCGGCATCGGAGGCCCCGACCACGGCGCGATGATCCCGCCACACTTCGACGCGGCGCTGCCAGGTCGCTGGATCCTGACCTCGGTCCTGACTCGCGATCACGGTGCGCAGGTCATCGGCGAGGGCGATGTCGACGAGGACGTCCCAGGGTTCCCGACCCAGGTCGCGGGCCACATCGCCCACCGTACGCCCCTCATAGGCCCGGTTCTCCTCGGCGAAGGTCTGCAACAGCACATAGGCCGCCCAGTTACCGATCGACCGAGTGGGTCCGGTGTCGGATTGGGCGAGGCGATTCCACTCGGCCCGAGTCTCGGGGTCGCGCAACTGACGGATCTTTTCGTCCTTGGGCAACGCCATGAGCGCGTCCCAGCCCGGGAGGATGTCCAAGATGAATCCGGAGGTCAGGTTCAGCCGCATCCGGAACGTGTCGGGAAGAGTCAACGCGAGCACCTGACCGCCGCGTTCCGCAGCGATCTCATAGCCGGCGAGCTGATGCTGCACGAGATCCCAGTTCTGGGCATAGACCTGCAACAGGTTCCAGTTGAGGGGACGGTCCGCAGCCGCGGACATGTCTCCCATCAACTCGAAGACTTCCCGGTCGAACTTGCCCACGGCGGGGATGAACTCGAGGGTGGTGCCGGGGAAGTCGCGCACCACCGAACACAGCCCGACGAGTTCCTCCCGGCTCGCATGTCGCGAAGGCACCGGAACACCGGTGTGATCGTTGTGACTCGTCGACCAGGTCGAGGAGAACCCCATACCCCCCGCTGCGAGCCCGGCAGCGAGGAGGCGCTTCATCTCGGCGATCTCGGCCTCGGTGGCGTGGCGGCGATTGGCGTCGTCGTGCATGACCACGCGCCGCAACGCCGAGTGACCCACGAGGAATCCGGCGTTGGGCATCAGTGTGCCCTCGAGGCGATCGAGGTACTCAGCAGTGGTCGACCAGTCCCAGGGCACCCCGGCTTCGAGGCTCTCGAGGGGCATACCTTCGACGCGCGCCAGCATGCGCATCAGATACTCGGCATCATCGCTCGACACCGGTCCCCCGTCGGCTGACAGCGGTGCGATCGTGAAACCGCAGTTGCCTCCGACCACGGTGGTCACCCCGTGCAACGGCGACGGGCTCAGTGTCGTATCCCAGAAGACCTGGGCGTCGTAGTGGGTGTGGAGGTCGATGAAACCGGGAGCCACCACCCGGTCCGATGCGTCGATCGTGGTGCGCGCCGACTCGGTGAGATCACCGACCGCGGCAATGCGGCCATCTCGGATTCCCACGTCAGCGCGGCGGGCGGGCGCTCCCGTCCCGTCCACGACCTGTCCCCCGGTGATCGCCACGTCGTACATCACTTCGTCCTCCCCAACGTCATGCGCGCCGCCGCTGACGGCTGCGCCCAGTTTCACACGTCGAGCACGGCGAGGGAATGGTCGACGCGGTTCATCGGATCCGGTCCCTCGTTCGTCGCCACGACGATGTCTTCGAGTCGCATACCGAAGCGACCCTCGACATAGATGCCCGGTTCGACCGAGAACGCATGTCCAGCGACCAGCTTGTGGGTGTTGCCCGCCACGACATAGGGCTCTTCGTGGGCTTCCATGCCAATGCCATGTCCGGTGCGGTGCACGAAGTACTCGCCGTAGCCGGCCTCGGTGATGATGCGTCGTGCCACGGCATCGACCTCTTCACATGGCGTTCCGACCGTCGCTGCCGCCACGGCGGCCTGCTGGGCCTCGTGCAACACCGCGTAGGCGTCGAGCACCTCGCCAGGCGGTGTCCCCAGATACACACACCGGGTGATGTCGCTGCAGTAGCCGTTCATCGTTCCCCCGAAATCGCACAGCACGATCTCACCCGAACGAATCACCCGGTCTCCGGGATGATGATGGGGGCTGGCTGCGTTCTCACCGGCGGCGACGATCGCGAAGTTCACGACTTGATGGCCCTCGGCGAGAATCCGCTCCGAGAGATCCCGCGACACCTCGGCTTCGGTGCGCCCCACGAGGGGGATCTCGCCGGCCTGCAGCTGCGCGGCGATGCGGTCCACGGCGGATCCCGCCGCGCGCAGTGCGTCGATTTCGGCCTGATCCTTACGTGACCGCAACGGTCCGATCACCTCGACGGCTCGACGAAATGCCGTATCGGGCATGGCCGGGAGCAATTCGACCACGAAACGCCCCCAGGTCTGATCACCGATCGCGGCCACGTTCGCCGAGGAGGCCAGGGTCGCGACCAGCGCGATCGCGTCATCGGTTTCGTTCCAGGCCAACACGTCGAAGAGGTCGTCAATGCGATCCACACGAGGTGCTTCGAGGCGAGGCAGGACCAAGGTGGGCTTGGCGTCTCGGGGCACCACGAGCATGGTGAGACGCTCGAGCGGCATCGCCTCGTAGCCGATCAGGTAGGGCAGATCGCGCCCCACGGACAACAACAACACGTCGACGCCTTGTTCGAACATGGCGGCGCGAACCCGGGCGAGGCGTTCGCGGTACACGGCGGGATCGGTGGTGATGGCGCTCACGGAGACAGTCTGCCCGCAGACAACGTCACCGGCACGGCATCGAGGCGTTCAGCGGCCTGGCGGGCGTGATACGAGGACCGGGTCAAGGGACTGGCTTCGACATGGCCGATTCCGAACTCTTCACCGACGCGCTTCCAGCGATCGAATTCGGCGGGTTCGATGAAACGCGCCACCGGCAGATGGTTGGAGGTGGGTCGCAGATACTGGCCGAGGGTGACGATGTCGACACCGATCGCCGCAAGATCTGCGAGGCATCCATCGACTTCTTCGACGCTCTCCCCCATGCCGAGCACCATGCCGGACTTGGTGGTGAGCCCGGCGGTCTTGGCCATCGACAACACCGCCAGACTCCGCGCATAGCTCGCTGAGGGCCGGACTGCTCGCTGCAGTCGAGCCACGGTTTCGATGTTGTGGTTCAACACGTCGGGGCGGGCCGCGAAGAGCACCTCGAGCGAGGCGGCGTCACCTTTCGCGTCGCTGATCAACGTTTCGATCGCGGTGTGGGGGCATCGCTCCCGGATGGCCTCCACACACCGAGCGACATGCGCCATGCCCCCATCGGCGAGATCGTCACGAGCGACCATCGTCAACACGGCGTGGCGTAGCCCCAAACGCTCCACAGCCTCAGCGACTCGTCCGGGTTCATCGTCGGCGGGAGCCTCGGGCCGCCGGGTGTCCACGAGGCAGAAACCACAGGCTCGGGTGCAGCGCTCACCGAGCACCATGAACGTCGCGGTCCCATCGGACCAGCATTCCGACAGGTTCGGACATCCGGCCTCTTCACAGACGGTGACGAGATCCAACTCCCGCAACGTGCGGCGCAGCCCCAAGACCTCAGGAGTGAGTCGAACCTTGGGTCGCAGCCACTCCGGTTTACGCTGCGCGATCTCGAGACCCCCGGTGACTCCGGCCTGAGCGAGACGCCCGAGGAGGCGCACCGGCTCGGACCGAGTCGACGACGGCGCAGCCGACTCCTCGGTGCGAGCCATATGGTCCCCACCGTCGGTGACGGGATCTCCGGGACCCTCTCCCCGGCTGAACGCCGAAAGATCCTCGACTCGATGACGCCACGCGACGTCTTGACGCTCGATGATCCCTTCGCCCCAGCGATGCGCTGCGAGACGGGCGATCACCTCGACCACGGTGGCCATCTCGACATCGAGACCTTCTTCGGCCAAGGAGGTCACGTCATGCTCGGCGATCCCACAGGGAACGATGTGCTCACGAAGGTAGGTGAGATCGGTGGCCACGTTGAGTGCGAACCCGTGCATGGTGCGTCCGCGGCTGAGACGTACCCCGATCGCGCAGATCTTGCGAGGGTTGGGGCCCTCGGGATCGATCCACACCCCGGGAAAGCCGGCGAACCGTCCCGCCGTGTCGAGCCCCAGTTCCCCGAGCGCGTCGATGATGAGTTGTTCGATCGCAGCCACATGCCCGGCTGCACCGACATCACCCGGCAAGGTCAACAGTGGATAGCCCACGAGCTGGCCCGGTCCGTGGTACGTGATGTCGCCGCCGCGACGCACCGCGACGAGTTCGGCACCGACCGCTACGGGATCACAGCGCAGGTTGGTTGCGAGATCGGCATTGGGTCCATGGGTGAACACATGGGGATGTTCGAGCAGCAACAGATGCTGGTCGGACCCGTTGTCGAAGAGTCCGTGTTGAAGCGCGAGCGATTCGGCGTAGGGAACTCGACCCAGCCACCGAACCCGCAACATCGATGTCAGAGCTCCGCAGCCCAATCCCGGGTTTCGAGGATGTCTTTGACTCGCACCAAGAACCGTGCGGCGTATGCGCCGTCGAATGCTCGGTGATCCCATGACATCGCGAGATGTCCCACCGGATGGATGGCGATCGCTTCGCCACCATCGGCGGTGTCGACCACCACCGGCTTGCGCACGATGGCATCGGTGGACAGGATCGCCACCTGAGGCTGGTTGATGACCGCCGCGGTGAGCACCGAACCGGCAGAGCCGTTGTTCGAGATCGTGAACGTGCCACCTGAGATCTCGTCAGGGCTGACCTTGCGGGCCTTGGCGCGAGTGGCGAGATCGGAGATCTCGCGGGCGAGTGCGCGCAGACGCTTGGCCTCGGCGCTTCGCACCACGGGAACCAAAAGCCCCTGATAGTCGAGATCCACGGCGATGCCGAGGTCGACGAAGCCATGAACGATCAAATCGTCACCGGACACGCTGGCGTTCAGATGCGGAAATTCAGCCAAGGCGTCCACGACGGCGCGCGCCACGAACGGCAGGTAGGTGAGCGAGAAACCTTCGGCGTCTTTCCAGGACGAGGACTCCGCCTTGCGCACGGAATCGACGTTGGCATAGTCGACTTCCACCACGCTGAAGGCATGGGGGCTCGTCGCCAGGGACCGCACCATATGGTCGCCTGTCAACTTGCGAATCTTGGACAGCGGCACGACGGTGTCGCGACCGGTGGCCGCCACCGCAGCGGGTACCGGAGCCGGAGCCGCCGCAGGTGCTGGAGCCGGCGCCGACGCAGGTGCTGGGGCCGGAGCCGTCGCGGGAGCCGGCGTCGCGGCTGGTACTCCACCCTTGACGCGATCGAGATGATCGAGCACGTCTTCACGCGTGATGCGCCCTCCCGGACCGGTTCCTACAATCGAGGCGGGATCGAGACCGTTCTCCGCGATAAGTCGACGTACCACCGGCGACAACAAACGTGGTTCTCCCGCCGGAGCCGCAGCCACCGGAGCGGGTGCCGGAGCCGGAGCCGCAGCGGGGGCTGGTGCGGGAGGGGGAGGCGGTGCTGGGGCTGGAGCCGGAGCTGGTTCAGGCGCTGCGGCGGGTTCCGGGGCGGCCGGAGCCGGAGCCGAGGGAGCAGCCCCATCGCCCACGACGGCGATCACCGCTCCCACGGGAACCGTGTCGCCCTCGGCGGCGCGAATCTCGGTGAGGACTCCCGCGATCGGCGATGGCACCTCGGTGTCGACTTTGTCGGTGGACACCTCGAAGAGCGGTTCGTCGGCCGCGACCGTGTCACCGATCTTTTTGAACCATCGGGTGATGGTTCCCTCGGTGACGGTTTCGCCCAGTTGGGGCAGCGTGATCTCGGCCATCAGGTGTTCAGGCTCCTACCAGTGAGTGACAGCACGGTCTCACCGAACAGTTCGGTGAGACTCGGGTGAGGTTGGACGAATTCAGCGATCTCATCCACGGTGGCTTCCCAGTTGACCGCCAGATAACCGCCCGAGAGCTGTTCGGTCACCCAGGGTCCGACCATGTGCACACCAAGCACCTGCCCTGCGGTTCCATCGGGGTTCCGTTTGGCGATCACCTTCACGAGACCATCGGTCTCTCCCAGGATCTGCGCCCGGCTGTTGGCTCGGAACTGATGCTTGGCAACCACGATGTCGTATCCCTGGGCCTTGGCTTCTTCTTCACCCGGGCCGGCCCACGCGACTTCGGGATGGCAATAGATCGCCCACGGCACCCGATCGTGGCGGATCGGCATCGGCGACTCACCCAGGATGTCTTTGACCGCCAGGATCGCCTCGGCGTAGGCCACGTGAGCCAACTGCGGAGTCGCGATGAGGTCACCGATGGCGTAGACGTCGGCCTCGCCGGTGCGACACAGTTCGTCCACCTGCACGAAACCGCGTTCGTCGACCGCGACCGCCGTTCCGTTCAGTCCCAACAGATCGGCAAAGGGTCGCCGACCCACCGACACCACGACCGCATCGACCTCGAGGGGATCAGCGCCCTCGATGTGCACCGTGGTGCCCCCCTGGGCGTTGGGGGTGTGGCCGGTGACTCGAGCGCCGGTACGAATGTCGATGCCCTTCTTGCCAAAGGAACGCACAACGACATTGGCGACATCGGCATCGAGACCGGGAAGGACCTTGGGAAGACCTTCGAGAATGGTCACCTGGGCGCCAAGATCGGCAAAGGTCGACGCGAACTCGCACCCGATCGCTCCGCCACCGATCACCGCGACTCGTCCAGGAACCCGGTCGAGCATGAGGACCTCGTCGCTGGTCATGATCGGACCACCGACGTCGAAACCCGGAATCGTGCGAGGCACCGAACCGGCCGCCAAAATCACCGCGTCACCGCGGACCTGGGTGGTTCCACCCTCGGCGAGTTGCACCGTGACAGTGCGATCCGCGCCCAGAGATCCGGTTCCGAGCAGATAGGTGACCTTGCGGACCTTGGTCAGTCCGGTGAGACCCTTGACGAGACCGTCGACGATCTTTTGCTTGCGCGCCTGGGTGACGGCGAATTCGATCGAAGGCGAACCGCCCGGATCGATACCGAAGTCCTTGGCGTGATGCACATGGCGAGCCACCGCTGCCGTTTCGAGAAACGCTTTGGCGGGGATGCATCCCCGGTTGAGACAGGTCCCACCGATGGTGTCGCGTTCGATCAAGGCGACCGAGAGCCCCGCAGATGCTCCATAGAACGCCGCGGCGTAGCCACCAGGGCCACCACCCACCACCACGAGGTCGAATTGATCGGCCGTAGGGACCACCTCCTCCGCTCGGACGGGCGCGCCCGCCAACAAACGCCATCAACGGTAGCCGTCACCGGGTCCAGAGCCACCAGCGATCTCATCGGGATCGCCCCTACCGACCCCGGCATGCTCAGTCAGGGGGCCTCAGGGGCGCCACTGACGCTGTTCACCGCCGCGGGCGTAGGCCACCGCCTGCACCCGATCCACCGGATCAAAGGTCAGATCACAGCGCAGAATTCCGGTCTCAGGAACCGCACCGCAGGCGCCCCGGGGTTCATGACGTTCGCCATCGCCCAACATCACCCATCCGTCGGCGGCGTCGGGGGTCGCGACTCCTCCGAGTTCGATCGAAACCAGGGTCGCATCTCCTCGGCGCTGCACCTGGGTGACGGTGACGTCCATATCGCCCACCAGCGCCACATCGCCGAGTCCGAGAATCTCCACCGACGCGTCCTGATCGGCGACCTGCAACAACTTCACGCCTCCGGCGATCAGGATCGCCAGCCCGCATACGAGGGCCAACACGATCAAACGGCGAGTGCTCATGGTGTGATTCGGTGGTCCCGTGACAGGTTGTCCATGCCGCACGTGACGGTGAGGGCAACAGTGGTGGTGGACGCTTCGAGGCTGCCAGCGTCGGTGATCTGTCGAGAAACTGTAGAAAGCGCGCTCCCGAATCACACACCGGTTACGAACGTCGCGGTCCCGATCGACACCTCGGCGAGAACCCCGATACCGTCATCAGCGTGATGGTCTGGCCTCGCGATCTCGTTCTGGGTCTGGTCGGGGCCGGCGCCGTTGTCCTGGCCGCGTGTGGAGCATCTCCGGGGGGAGCACCCGCTTCCGAGGCCGGCGTCGACTCGTCCGCCGGCCGGGTCGAGACCACCGTTGCGGCACCGGTGAGCCCCTCGACCGCGGACCCGACGGCCCCGGTGTCCCAGCCGGTCACGCCCGGTTCACAAAACCCCGAACCCGAAACCCCCAGCCCCTATGACGACCTCGAGGTCACCCTGGTCGATGGGACCGCCACGACGTTGGGAGCACTCATCGGTGACGGACCCGCCGCATTGTGGTTCTGGTCCCCCGGTTGAAGCTCCTGTAATCGTGAAGCTCCCTCGGTCGAGGAGGCCAACCGCCGCTTCGCTGGCCAGATACCCGTGATCGGTATCGCCTGGTACGGAAGCACAGACCAGATGCGCGCCTTCGTGGATCGCCACGGCCTCACGATGCCCACCGTCGACGACGCCGCCCAAGGCGCGGTCTTTGGCCGGTTCGGCATCGGCTTCCAACCGGCCTGGGCGTTCCTCGACACCGCCGGCGAGGTGACGACGTATCTCGGCGCTCTCGACGATGCCGGAATCGATGCCGCGCTCGGGGCAGCACTGGGTCGCTGATCCCCCTAGCGTGACGGGTATGCACATCGCCGTCACCGGGGCATCAGGCCTCATCGGATCCGCTCTCGTCCCGCATCTGCGCGCTTCAGGCCATCAGGTGACCGCGTTCGTGCGCCGACCCGCTCGGGAGAACGAAGCGACCTGGGACCCTCAGGCCGGTGTGCTCGATCCCGAGGCCCTCGCCAGCATCGACGCGGTGGTGCATCTCGCCGGAGCCGGTATCGGCGACAAACGGTGGAGCGACAGCTACAAAGACGAGATCCGTGGGAGTCGGGTGCGTTCCACCGAAACCCTGGCCCAGGCGATCGCGACGGCGCGCAGCGCCGGGAACGGCCCCTCGGTGCTGTTGTCGGGATCGGCGATCGGCATCTATGGCGCCTGTGGTGACGAGGAACTCGACGAGACGTCTCCGGCGGGTGATGGTTTCCTCGCCGAGGTATGCACGGCCTGGGAGGCCGCGACCGCCGCCGCGGAGGCGGTAGGGGTGCGAGTCGCGCATCTGCGGACCGGCATCGTGTTGTCGCCTGCTGGTGGAGCGCTCAAGAAGCAGTTGCCGTTGTTCAAGCTCGGGCTCGGAGGGCGGTTCGGCTCGGGACGTGCCTGGCAGTCCTGGATCTCGCTTCCCGACGAGATCTCCGCGATCGAACATCTTCTGACCGCCGAGGTTTCAGGACCGGTGAATCTGACCGCCCCCGAACCCGTCGTCAACGCCGACTTCGCGCGCACGCTGGGTCGGGTCCTTCGCCGTCCCGCCGCCTTCCCGGTGCCGGCGTTCGGACCGCGGTTGTTACTGGGTCGGGAACTCGCAGATGCGTTGTTGTTCACCGGACAACGGGTGCTGCCCCGCGTGCTCGAATCCTCGGGGTTCACCTTCGCTCATCGGGATCTCGAGACCGCGCTGCGCCACCTGTTGGGACGCGAGGCTGCGTGAGCGCACCTGGCGACGACCTCGATGTGATCGTGGTGGGGGCCGGCCTCGCCGGCCTCGCCGCAGCGCGCACGATGGTCGAGCGCGGGCTACGCGTCCGAGTCCTCGAGGCCTCCGATGGGGTCGGAGGCCGGGTGCGCACCGATCTCGTGGACGGTTTCCTGCTCGACCGCGGATTCCAGGTGGTGTTGAGTTCCTATCCCGAACTTCACCGCCAACTCGATGTCGACGCGCTGGCACTGCGGCACTTCGACCCGGGAGCACTGTTGTGGTGGAAAGGCCGGGGTCATGTGGTCGGGGATCCGTTCCGCCGTCCGAGCACCCTGGTGTCCACTGCGCTCGCGCCGGTGGGAACCCCCTTCGACAAGGCGCGTATCGCCCGACTTCGGCGACGGCTGAAATCCGGGCATCCGGCGCTGCTGCTCCACGGTGACGACATCTCGACCATCGAGATGCTGCGGCGCGAGGGATTCTCCGACACGATGATCGAACGGTTCTGGCGGCCCCTGGTCGCCGGCATCCAGTTGGATCCCGATCTGGCCACCTCCCGGCGAATGTTCGACATCGTGTTCCGGTGTCTCGCGGATGGCGATGGGGCGGTTCCAGCGGCCGGAATGGGCGCCATCCCCCATCAACTCGCGGCGCGATTGCCACCAGGAACGGTGACGCTATCGAGTCCGGTTGACTCGGTGGATTCCCACGGGGTCGTCTCTGAGGGGGCACGCCTCGAGGCCAAAGCCGTCGTGGTCGCCACCCAAGGACCGGTGGCCGCTCGTCTGCTCGGGCTCGACCCCGTCGAATCCCGATCGGTGTCGTGTGTGTATTTCGCCGCCCCCCGGGCTCCGATCGACCATCGTCTGATCGTTCTCGATGCCGAGGGCACCGGCCCGGCTGCCAATGTGGCGATCATGTCGAACGTGGCGCCCGGGTATGCACCGCCCGAGCGACATCTCGTGGCCTGCGCCGTTCCGGGACGAGTGGATGAAGATCTCGACACCGACGTGCGCGCCCAGATGCGGCGCTGGTGGGGGCCCGATGTCGACTCCTGGGAACATCTGCGCACCTATCGGATCGCGCATGGTCAACCCGCACAGAACCCGCCCTTTCACCCCAAACGTCCGGTGTCGTTGGGTGAGGGGCTGTTCGTCTGCGGCGACCATCGCGACACCGCGTCATCCCAGGGGGCGCTGTATTCGGGCCGCCGCTGCGGCGAGGCGGTCGTCGAAGCGCTCGCCAGCCAGCCCACGCACTGACATGATGACACTCACCCACGAGACCAGGAGCGACGATGTCTGACACAGAGCCACCCTCGGAGACAGGATCAGCGGCGGGAGCCGACAAGGTCGTGCGGGTCGAACGGGTCATCGCAGCGAGTCCCGAGGCCATCTTCGCGGTCCTCGCGGATCCGAATCGCCATCAGGACTTCGATGGATCGGGCACCGTGCGCGCGGCGCGCTCGGACGCCCCTGAACGCCTGACTCTGGGGTCACGCTTCGGGATGAACATGCGCTTGGGTGTCCCCTACCGAACGACCAACGAAGTGGTCGAGTTCGATGAGGGGCGCCTCATCGGATGGCGTCATGTCGGAGGCCATGTGTGGCGCTACCGACTCGAGGCCGTCGAAGGCGCCGAGCCACCAGCGACCCTGGTGGTCGAGGAGTTCGACTGGAGCACCAATCGAGCCCCGCTGATGCTCAAGATGATGAAGGCGATTCCCAAGAACGAAAAGGCGATGCGCGCCACGCTCGAGCGCCTCGCGAGCCTGGTGGAACCGGCCGGGACCTGATCCCGACCGGTTCGCGCCCGGTCAGGCCCGAACGGCCTGGATGTCGAGGGTGATGGTGACCTTGTCACCCACGAGGACACCGCCGGTATCCAACGCCACGTTCCACTCGAGACCGAAATCCTTGCGGTTGATGACGGTGGTCGCACTGAAACCGGCGCGGGTTCCACCCCACGGGTCCGGCGACACGCCATCGAACTCGAGTTCGAACTCGACGCTGCGGGTCACTCCCTTGATCGTGAGGTCACCGACGAGTACGAAATCGTCTCCGGTCGCGCGCACCGCGGTCGACGTGAACGTCATCGTGGGGAACTGTTCGGTGTCGAAGAAGTCACCGGTGCGCAGATGCCCGTCACGCTGATCGTCGCCGGTGGACACCGAGTTCATCTCGACGCTGGCTTGGACACTCGAGGCAAGACGATCCTCAGCGATCGTCAGCGCTCCCGAGAAGCTACGGAATTCGCCCCGCACCTTGGACACCATCAGGTGGCGGGCGACGAAACCCACGCTCGAATGGCTCGGATCGATCGTCCAGGTGCCGGGGGTGAGGGCATCGAGGGCTTGGGCGCTGGTCATAGCGGTCATGGTGAGCTCCTTTTTCTTTGGGGGGCGGGGCGTTGGAGGGTTCTGACGGAGGGCCACAGGTGGCCGACTCGCGGAGTATATAATTGCTTACGCAACTATTGCTCACGCAATTCTCTGATCGTGGTCCTAGGCTGACGCCATGACAGCGACCGAGGCGGTCCCGTGGCTCTCCCCGACCGAGATGCGAGCCTGGCGAGCCTTCATCGAGGTCCATCAGGACCTCATGAACGCTCTGGAGGCCGATCTTGCGCCCCATGGACTGAGCGTGGGCGACTATCAGGTGCTCGTCTATCTGTCCGAGAGCGAGGACCAGAACATGCGCATGTGTGATCTCGCCGAGCGGCTCCAGTTGTCGCCCAGTGGCCTCACGCGTCGACTCGATGGTCTCGTCCGTGCCGGACTCGTGGCTCGAAACCCCTCCTCCCAGGACCGACGCGTCATGTTGGCGGTTCTCACCCCGGCGGGACGCTCGACGATCGAGACCGTCGCTCCCCACCATGTCCGCAGCGTGCGCCAGCACGTCGTCGACCGGTTGTCCCCGGCTCAACTCGCCGTCTTCGCTGATGCCTTCGAAGCCGTCGCCCAGGGCCTTCGACCGGTGGACGCGCCCTGAGGGCGCTCTCTGCTAGACCACAGATTCGTGACCGCTCCCCTCGCACTTCCTCGGGGCTTTTCGTGCCATGTCGCCAACATCGGCATCAAAGACGACACCGATGACTTCACGGTGATCGCAACTGCATCCCCGGTGAGCGCGGCCGGGGTGTTCACCAAGAGCCGCTTCGTCGGCCCGAGCGTCACGATCTCGCGAGAACACCTCGACGACGGTCGAGCCCGCGCTGTCGTGGTGGTCTCGAAGAACTCGAACGTCGCCAACGGCCCCCAAGGCCTCCGTGACGCCCGCGAGTTGGCCGCCGGAGTCGCTCGAGCGCTCGACTGCGCGCCCGAGGACATCCTCGTGGCCTCGACGGGTGTCATCGGACGCCCCTATCCGATGGAGCGGATCCGGTCCGGGCTGAGCGCCCTGTCATGGCCCTTCACCGGAACCGACGCCTGGGCTGCGGCCCGCGGCATCATGACCACCGACACCGTTCCCAAAGCCGCGGAGGCCACCATCGGGTCGGGACCGGCTCGGATCGTGGGAATCGCCAAGGGCGTCGGAATGATCGAACCCGATATGGCGACTCTGATCACCGTGTTCACCACCGATGCCGAGATCGACTCGACGACACTCGATGTCGTGTTTCGTCAGGTGATGGACCGGACCTTCAACTGTGTCTCCGTCGACACCGACACCTCCACGAGCGATACCGCGGTGATCCTGGCCTCCGGAGCCGCCGGCCCGGTTGCGCTCGACGAGTTCCGCCACGCGCTCTACGAGGTTGCGCTCACCCTCACCAAAGCGGTCGCTCGCGATGGCGAGGGCGCCGAGCATCTCCTCGAAGTCACCGTGGATGGTGCTCGCGACGACGCCCAAGCGAAACGGGTCGCCAAATCGATCGTGAACTCCCCTTTGGTGAAAACCGCAGTCCATGGAGCCGATCCCAATTGGGGTCGGGTCGCCATGGCGGTGGGCAAATGTTCCGATGACACCGATATCGATCAGGACCAGGTCGTGATCCGTTTCGGTGACGCCACCCAACTTCATGAGGTCTACCCCCGCCGTCTCGACGAGTCGGATCTGGCGATCGTGTCGACGGTGATGCGTTCTGATGAGGTCCGCATCCACGTCTCGCTCGGTATCGGCGAGGGCGTCGCCACCGTGTGGGGTTGCGATCTCACCGACGGGTACGTGCGCATCAACGCCGACTACACGACCTGAGGTTCCCACACCGACGGGAATCCCATCGCGGCTCTTCGGCGGGAATCCGACCGGATGGACGCGCAGATGAACCCTGGGTGACCAGGTGGTGGCCCGGGGACACGACCCGGCCTCGTCGTCCTACCCTGAGTCCATGAAGGCATCCACAGGCTCACGAAGCGGGCGGATGAACACGAGGCGGGACACGCCATGGCGGTGAATCGCATCGGCATCATCGGAGCCGGATCCGTCGGTTCCGCCCTTGCGGCTTCGGTGCTGCACGCCGGACTCGCGCATCAGGTCGTGCTGTGCGACCAGGATCATGAGCGGGCTCAGGCCGAGGCCCTCGATCTGGCTCATGGCCTGCAGTTCCTGCCTCCCGGAGACATCGTCGCGGCGCGACTCGAAGCCCTCGAACCCTGCGAGATCGTCGTCATCACCGCCGGCGCCCGCCAACGCCGCGGCCAGTCCCGCCTCGAACTCGCCGCTGCCAACGCTGCGGTGGTCGCCGAGGTTCTACCGATCGTGTTGGCGACCAGTCCTGAGGCCGTCGTGTTGCTCGTCACCAATCCGGTGGACGTGGTCACCTTCGTCGCCCATCAGGTCGCACCTGAGCATCGAGGTCGCATCCTCGGTTCGGGAACGGTTCTCGACACGTCCCGGTTGCGGCTGTTGTTGTCTCAGCGCCTCGAGATCGCGGTCACCAGTGTGCACGCGACGATCGTGGGGGAACACGGCGATTCCTCGGTGCCGCTGTGGTCGAGTGCGACGGTGGGTGGAGCGGCGATCGATGAGGTGATGACCCGGACCGGCGAGCCGCTGTCACGCGCCGATCTCGAGTCGTTGGCCGCCGATGTCCGGCGAGCCGCAGCGGCGATCATCGCCGGGAAGGGTTCCACGAGTTGGGCGATCGCCTGGGCGGCGACGCGCATCCTCTCCGCGATCGTTCGCGACGAACGAGCGGTCCTCGCGGTGTCATGGGCTCATGACGTGAGCGATATCGGACGGGTGTGTTTCTCGATGCCCACCGTGGTGGGACGGTGGGGGGTGCTCGCGCCGGTTCCCGTCACCTTGGACGACGACGAGTATCAGGCGGTGACGCGCAGTGCCCGGGTGATGAAAGACGCGATCGACGCCCTCAGCGACCCCCGATGGTGACCGACACGATCTGAGATCGATCGGGTCGAGCACCGCCGGGAGACGCGGAGAAACTCGGCGCGATCAGCCCTTCACTTGGGTGGCATCCGGATTCCGCCGTCGACGCGGATGGTCTCGGCATTCATGTAGCTGTTGGTGACACATTCCACGACCATCGAGGCGAGTTCTTCGGGAGCGCCGAGACGCTGAGGGAACAACACGCCCTTTTGCAGGTTCGCCTTGAAGGCCTCACTCGCGTCGCCTTCACCATAGATCGGGGTGTCGATGAGTCCGGGGGCGACAGTATTGACCCGCACCCCGATCGCGGCGAGATCGCGCGCGACGGGCAGGGTCATTCCCACGACACCGCCCTTGGAACTCGAATAGGCCGCCTGACCGATCTGACCATCGAACGCCGCGACCGACGCGATGTTGACGATCGCGCCCCGCTCACCATGCTCGAGGGGTTCGCTCTGGCTCATGACCGTGGCCGCGAGGCGGATGCAATCGAAGGTTCCGATCAAGTTGACGGCGATGACCTTCTTGTAGGCGTCGAGGTTCGCAGCCGAGTCATACGAGCCGTCCTTGCCCACGGTGCGCTGCGCCCACCCGATACCTGCCGAGTTCACCAACACTCGCAACGGTCCCATCGACTTGGCCATCTCGATGGCGTTGACGATGTCGTCGGTCTTGGTCACGTCCACTTTCGCGAACGCGCCACCGATCTCATCGGCGAGGGCCCGACCGCGATCCTCTTGCAGATCGGCCACGACCACCTTGGCGCCCTTGGCGGCGAGGAGGCGGGCCGAGGCGGCGCCGATTCCCGAGGCGCCGCCGGTGACGATTGCACTTGCTCCAGTGATGTCCATGACGCGGCACGATAGGCCCGAGGTGAAGCCCGAGGCCACCTGGCGGACACCGGAGGCGGATTCAGGTTCCCGGCCGGGGCCCCACCATGTAGCGGGTGTCGACGATACGAGTCGGTCCCACCGCGGTGAAGCCGTCCATCACTCCCCCGGCGAGATCGACGATCAGATCCGTGGGTTCCGAGGACGCCACACAGATCGTGCCGTCATCGGCCACGGACACCACCATCGAATTCGCGACCGTCTGCCCGGCGGCGAAGTTCACCACCGAGGTATCGGGGCGAGCTCGATCACAGGGCCATACGGTGAGATAGCCCGCCGCGGTCGGATTCACCGTCGTCAACGTCACCGCGACCGCTTCGGCTCCTTCGACGTACTGCGCTGTCGTGACCGTCCAGGACTGGCTGCGGCCCGACGGCGCTCCGATTCCATGACGAGTATCGACGAGTCGCACCGGACCCACGGCCCGGTATCCCGACCGCACCAGACCTTCGAGATCGACCAGCACATGGGTCGGTGAGGACGCATAGACGCACAGGCGCCGCTCGGCATCCACGGGAACCACCACCGAATTCGCGACGGTCTGGCCGCGCGCGTAGTTGAGGACCGAGGTCTCCGGACGCGGTTGGTCACAGGGCCACAACGTCACGAATCCGGCCTGGCGGGGTTCCACGACGGTGACGGTGACCGCGGCGGCTTGGGCGGTTTTGGAGACCCGCAACCGAGCCCGGGTCGCCTCACCGACGGGTGCCCCGATGCCCAGGCGCGTATCAACCTTGCGGACCGGAGTCTCGAGAGGCTCCACCTGAAAGCCCAGTCCCCCGGCCAGATCGACCAGCACATGGGTGGCGACCGAGGAATAGATGCAGACCTCACCATTGGCATCCACCGGCGCCAACAACGAGTTCGGGATCACCGAGCGAGCGGTCACGTTGAGAACGGAGGTTTCGGGTCGTTCACTCGCGCAGGGCCACACCGTGAGATAGCCCGCGGCGTCGGGATCCACTGCGGTGACGTTGACCGCAACGGCTCGGGTGCCACTGGGCAGACTCGTCGACGCCAACCCTCCAGCGGTGGACAACCCCGACACCGGCACCCGCAACAGGCGTTTGGGAGTCACCTTGATCGGGGTGAGAGGAATCGTCGTGGTCGTCGTGGTGGGAGCCCGAGTCGTGGTCGTGGTGGACCGATTCGGATCCGGAGCCACAGCGCGAGCACCCGTCGCGAGGCGTTCGATCTCGGTGCGCAACCACAACGCCATCTCCACACTGCCGGTGGTCGACAGATGTACCCCGTCGTAGCGGCGGCCGTAATCGGTGAAGAAGGGCCGGTGCTCTTCAGCGCTCGACACGGCGTTCCAGTCCAGAACGCTCAATTGGCTCCATCTCGATGTCGCGTCGCGCAGAACCCGATTGGCCGGGGCGTAGAACTCGTTGCGTTCGGACAATCCGATCCAGCCGACCCGCTGCACCCCCTTGTCGACGAGTTCTGACATCACCGCGTCCACCATCGCGGCCGAGAACCGGGCACCGTCGTTGTAGCCGAGTCCGACCACGACCACCGCCGGGGATCCTTCGAGGGCCCGAGCGACCCCGAGACCATCCAGGGGTGTCGCGCCGGCAGCGACGGTGCGGCGGTTCGCGACGGCGTCATATGTGGTGTCTCGGAACAGACCGTCGACGAGGCGGGGTAGAGCCCCCGTGACTCGCACGAGGCCCTCACCCACCGAATCGGCGATGAACGCGAAATCGGCATCGAGAGCAGGGCCCCGGGTGATCAGACGCACACTGAACGCTCCCGAGGGCAAACCCAGTCCGGTGCGTAGCGATTCGTTGCGAATCGTGCAGGATCCACTCGGTCCCGTCACCCGGGTGCGCTCGGCGTAGCGGCCGGTGAACCCGGACGCGACGAGTGAAGGATCGGTTTCGGTGGTGATCCCCACGAGGCTTCCCCCGTGGCCAGAACAGCGCCCCAGAATCGCTGAGGGTGCCACCATCCGCGTCCAGGTATGGCGCGGATTGTCGATGTAGGCGTCCCCGAGATCCTCGACAGAGGGGTATGCCCCACCAGCGGTGACACCACCTGAGGAGGCGGAATACTCAGTTGACATCACCCGACCGTCGCGACGCAGCACGAGACCCGCGGTATCGGCCACCGCGATCGTGCCGTTGGGACCCTCGGCGGATGCTCCGCCATAGACCTGACACGACATCGAATCGCAGGTCTTGGCATACGAGAACCGTCGTCCCGACGAATTCGCCAAGCCTTGAGCCACGGCATAGGACCGAGCCGACACCGCTTGAGCTCTCAACGCCTGAAGCCCAGCGCCGCCACCGGCATCACCCCAGGCATCCGACATCTCTTTGGACACAACCCCCCGCACGTAGTCCTCGAGCGCGACATCGTTCACGGTCACGTTCTCCCCGTCGGTGCCGTTCGCGACGCCGATCACCCCTCGGTATTGAACGGGGCCTTGGGGGGTGCACACGGTGAGCACCTCACTTCGCGGAGTCGCTGAGTCCTCGGATCCCGGGGTCGTGAACCCGGCGATCATCGCTCCGACCTCACCTGTGGCTTCACCGAGCAATTCCCATCCGGATCGGGATTCGTCGATATAGATCCGCGCCGCAGCGGCACTGAGTGGCCCCCAGACCCCATCGGAGACGTCGTCGTACCGGCCCGCAGCGCGCGCTGCGTCTTGGAACCGGATCACCGCCGCAGTGGTCAAGTTGCCGTAGTCGCCGTCGATGCCTCCCGGGGCGAACCCCAATTCGGTGAGGAACTGTTGGACGACTCGGACCTCGTCACCTTCGTCACCTTTGGACAACGGCCCCTCCGGAATGGCGAGGGATCCCGAAGCCTGACAACTCGTGGCAGCGCGACCAAAGATCTCATACACCCGTTCCCGTCCGGGAACCTCGCGGGCCTTGAGCGCTCCGAAGACGCGTTGTTCGGGATCCGCGACCCACTGGGCTTGTCCCGTGGAAGACACCACCACGGTGGCACCTGGATAGTTCGAGGAGTTGCGCGTCACGCGCATCGCGGTCAACTCGACGCTCATACGGCCCGGGGCGACACCGACGAAATCGGCGTCGGTGAGGGGTCCGAGCGCGGTGTTGCCGAAGTAGTGCCCGAGGATCTGATCGAAACTCCAGCCGTAGTCGACTGCGTAGCCCAGCGCCCCCCACTGGCTCATGCCTCGGCCATGACCGAAGCCGCCGCCTTCGAACACGACTGCCACAGCATCACTCGCCGACGACGCCACGGCCCGATCCGGCGATGAGGGCGCCACGATCATCGCGACAGCGGCAACGGCCGCGACGCAGAGCGACGCGAAGGCGCGACGGGGGGTCGAGCGGGGAGCCACGGACCGTGACGCTAACGAGTCAGCGGCCTCTGATGGGGTCACCCCGGTCCCGAGGTTCGGGGAACCGCAGCCACAGCGAGACGATCGACGCGATCGTTCATCGGATCGCCACTGTGACCCTTCACCCACCGGAACTCGGGACGACGCTCGAGATACAACTCGATGAGGGGCTCCCATAGGTCCACGTTGGCGACGGGTTTCTTCTGGGCGTTACGCCACCCGTTGGCCTGCCACCGCACCCACCACCGGTCACGGAAGCACTGCACGACATAGGACGAATCCGACACGATCTCGAGCTCACCAGGTACCGAACGCAGCGCTTCGAGCACGGCGGTGAGTTCCATGCGCTGGTTGGTGGTCTGGGGCTCCCCCCCGGCCCCCGACGGCTCCCCCGCGGGCGCAACCGCCCAGGCCCAGCCCCCGGGTCCCGGGTTACCCGAACAGGCTCCATCGGTGTAGACGACGACGCGGTTCGGTGCTGACGGGTTCACGAATGCCATCATGTCGCCCGTGACGCGACCGATCGCGCATCCCCGGCGAGCGTCTCGACTCGCGCAGCGTGTCCTCGCGGTGATCACCGGCGTGGCGCTCCTAGGGACCAGCGCCCCGGATGCGCTCGAGGCCTACACCCCCGGTATGGCCGAAGCCGGCGCCCCGGGTATGACCGAAATCGCAGCGACTCCCATGCGGCTCGCGAGCCTCACCTCATCGTCGGGAATCGTGGTCACCACCGCCCAGATCGACGAACCCGGACCCCTCGGATCGGTGTCGATCATCGGGGATTCGGTGCTCCTCGGCGCCTCATGGGAACCATCGCTTCCGACCCGTCTTGCGGCGCAGGGTTGGGGTCCGATCCGCTTTCGAGCCTCCGGAGGCGGTTCGACGGGCTTTCATCTCGATGACGACCATCCGGCCTCGCTGCGCAACTGGATCCGGTGGTGGCGCGAGGGCGGCTGGGACGCCCAGACGATCATCGTGAACCTGGGAGCCAACGACGCCGGGATCTGTTCCGGTAGCACGGCGCGCTGTCGAAGCGCCATCGAGCATCTGCTCACTCTCATCGGTCCGGATCGCACGGTGGTGTGGAACCGGATCACCCATCTGTATCAAAGCCACCAGCAGGCCTGGAACGCAGCTCTGGACGCAGCCGCGGCTGAACATCCCAATCTGGTGTTGTGGGATTGGCCCGCGGCCCAAGTCGCCCATGGCATCCGACTCTCTGGAGACCGGATCCATCTCGCCGACCGAGCGGCGAATCAGAAACGGTCCGAGGTGATGGCGACCGAGATCACCGAGTTGCTCACCGGCGCCGATCGGGTGGATACCGCATCGATCGCCTGGCCCGTGGGCGCTGAACGCCCCGCCACGATGGTGTCGGTGCCCGCTCGCCGGCTCCTCGACACCCGGATCGCCATGAGTGCGGCGACCCCGGGACGCATCGTGGAAGTTCCTCTCGGTGACGCCGTCCCCACCGATGCCACCGCCGTGGCGCTCGGCATCACCGCGGCCGGTCCGACCGGAGATGGCTATGTGACGGTCTGGCCCTGTGGTGAACCGGTCCCCGACACATCGGTGGTGAACGTGACCACAGGACGTGACCGCGCCGCGCAGGCGGTCGTGGCGATCGGCACCGGGGATGCAGGACCCGCCATCTGTGCCCGTACCAGCGTCGCCACCCATCTCATCGTCGATCTCCAAAGCGCGTTCGTTCCGGGCGATCATGGTTCGGGTTTCGTGCCGGCAACCCCGCGCCGGCTCGTGGACACCCGGGCCACCAGTCGCCGTGATCGCATCGTGTTCGATGCCCCTGCGCCGGCCACGGCCCTCGCGGTCACGCTGACGGCGGTCGGATCGAGTGGGCCGGGATATCTCGGAGTGCGACCCTGTGAGGACCCACCCTCGACGTCGGTGCTGAATCACGGCGCCGGGGAAACGGTGGCCGGCGCCGCGTACGTCGAGGTGGGCGCCTCCCGGCGGATCTGTGTCGATGTGAGCGCCGATACCGATGTGTTGGTGGATCTGACCGGAACGTTCCGCCCCGGCCGGATCGGACTCGGTCTCGTGACCGCCACCCCTCAACGGGTGCTCGACACCCGCACCGGACGCGGAGGATGGCTCGGTGTCCAGGGACGTGACCAGACCCTCGATGTGATCGCCGCTCCCGGAGGGGCCGAGGCCATCACCGGCACGATCACCCTCGTAGGACCCGCGACCCAAGGATTTGCATCTGCGGTGGCATGCGGAACTGCAACCGAGACCTCCTCGGTCAACGGGGCGCGGGGTGCAGTCATGGCCGCCGGGGTCACCGTGGGCGTGAACGCTCGTTCACGACTCTGTGTGCGCACCTCGACACCGACTCACACCCTCGTCGATGTGACCGGGTGGTGGGTGCGTGACAGTGGGGACTGATGCGAGACTGAACCCATGATCTTCGACGGGTCCGTGCACCAACTCCCCGACATCGACCCCACCGAGACCGAGGAATGGCTCGACTCCCTCGACAGCGTCATCGAGATCGGCGGCAAGACCCGAGCCCGCTATCTGCTGTCGCGACTTCTCGAACGAGCGCGTGAAGCCCAGGTGAGCTTCCCAGCCACGGTGTCCACCCCCTACATCAATACGATCCCCCGGGAAAAGGAGCCCTGGTTCCCTGGTGACGAACACATCGAACGCCGCATCCGGGCCTACATCCGTTGGAACGCGGCGGTCATGGTCGCCCGAGCGAACAAAGCCGCCGACGGCATCGGTGGACACCTGTCGACCTTCGCGTCTTCGGCGAGTCTGTACGAGATCGGCTTCAACCACTTCTTCCGGGGTAAAGACGACGGAACCCCGGGTGATCACGTTCACATCCAGGGCCACGCGGCCCCGGGTGTCTACGCCCGAGCCTTCCTCGAAGGTCGTCTCGACGAAGCGGATCTGGATTCGTTCCGGCGCGAACTCGCCCGCCCCGGACGCGGCCTGTCGAGCTATCCGCACCCGCGTCTCATGCCCGAATTCTGGGAATACCCGACGGTGTCGATGGGTCTCGGTCCGATCTCGGCGATCTATCAGGCTCGCTTCAACCGGTATCTCGCCAATCGCCATATCGACGACACCTCGACATCACGGGTGTGGGCGTTCTTGGGTGACGGCGAAACCGACGAACCCGAAACCCTGGGCGCGCTGTCGCTGGCATCCCGGGAGGAACTCGACAATCTCGTCTTCGTCGTGAACTGCAACCTGCAACGTCTCGACGGTCCGGTGCGCGGAAACGGCAAGATCATCCAAGAACTCGAAGCCACGTTCCGGGGCGCCGGGTGGAACGTCATCAAGGTCATCTGGGGTTCGCGCTGGGACGAGTTGTTGGCCCGCGACGTCGACGGGGCGCTCGTCAACCAGATGAACACCACCGTGGACGGCGAATTCCAGCGGTACACGGTGGAATCGGGCAACTACATCCGCGAGAACTTCTTTGGACCCGATCCCCGGTTGCGCGAGATGGTGGCCCATCTCAACGATGACGAACTGCGGTGGCTGCCCCGAGGCGGTCACGACTATCGCAAGCTGTATGCGGCGTACAAAGCCGCCGCGGAGAACCTCGGAACCGGTCGGCCCACTGCGATCCTGTGCAAGACCGTCAAAGGGTGGACCCTGGGCCCCGAGATCGAAGGTCGTAACGCGACCCATCAGATCAAGAAGTTGACCACCGACCAGTTGCGCACGCTGCGAGACCGGCTGTATCTGCACGATGAGATCCCCGACGATTCCCTCGATGCCGTTCTCGAAGGCACGAGCGGCGCCTACTACCGCCCCCCGTCTGATTCGGTCGAGATGCAGTATCTCCTCGAGCGCCGTCGAGCTCTGGGCGGACCGGTTCCTCGCCGGGTGGTCACCTCGCGCCGTCCCCTCAGCCTTCCGGATCCGAACGTGTTCGCCGAGTTCGCGAAGGGTTCGGGCGGACAAGCCGCCTCGACCACGACGAGTTTCACCCGGTTGTTGCGCAACCTGGCCCGCGACGAATCCTTTGGTGCCCGGGTGGTCCCGATCATCCCTGACGAAGCCCGCACCTTCGGAATGGACTCGCTGTTTCGGGAACTGAAGATCTACGCCTCCCAAGGTCAGAAGTACGAACCGGTCGACCATGACCTGTTGTTGTCGTATGCCGAGGCGACCAATGGCCAAATCCTCGAAGAAGGCATCACCGAAGCCGGATCGATGGCGAGTTTCAACGCCGCAGGAACCAGTTACGCGACCCGTGGGGTGCCGATGGTGCCCTTCTACACGTTCTATTCGATGTTCGGCTTCCAACGGGTGGGCGATCTGATCTGGCAGGCCGCCGATGCGCGAGTCCGAGGTTTCTTGATGGGCGCGACTGCGGGACGCACCACCTTGTCGGGTGAGGGCCTACAGCATTGTGATGGCCACTCCCACATCCTCGCCACGACGGTTCCGCCCTGTCAGGCCTATGACCCGGCGTTCGCCTACGAGGTCGCGACGATCGTGCGTCGAGGCCTCGAGCGAATGTATGGACCCGTCAACCCGGGGGTGGACCCCGACGTCTTCTACTACCTGACCCTCTACAACGAGAACTATCCACAGCCGCCGATTCCCGATGTCGACACCTCCGATTTCGGTCTCGGATGCGATCTCGACACCGGCATCATGCGTGGCCTGTACCGCTGGCAGGCCGCCCCCGTGGGTCGCACCCATCGGGCGAGCATCCTGTTTTCGGGAACTGCGCATACCGCGGCTCGCGAGGCCGTGGAGGAACTCGCTCAACGCTGGGACGTGGGGGCTGAGCTGTGGTCGGCGACCTCGTACAAGGCCTTGCGTGAAGAGGCTCTCACCACCGAGCGCTGGAACCGGCTGCATCCCTCCCAGCCGGCGCGTCGGGCGTTGGTCTCCCAACTCCTCGACACGGGAACGGGTCCGGTCGTGGCGGTCACCGACTTCATGACCCTCGTTCCCGATCAGGTCTCCCGGTTCGTCACCTCGCGCCCCTTCATTCCCCTCGGCACCGACGGCATGGGCCGCTCCGATACCCGCGAAGCGCTCCGGCGTTTCTTCGAAGTCGATACCGCCCATGTCGTGGTGGCGACCTTGACGGGTCTCGCGGCCACTGGAGCCCTCGATCCCCAGGTGGTGTCCACCGCCATCTCGCACTACGGCATCGATCCCGACAGCGTCGATCCGTATCTGGTGTGACGACGTCAGAACCATCGTCGAACCACCCCGGTGACGACGACTACTTCTCGAACCGGGTCGGTTTCGACGCGACCCGAATCGAGGTGTGGCGCCATATCGCGCGCTATCTCGAACCATGGACCGATGCCGAGTCCGCGGTGCTCGACCTCGGGGCTGGCTGGGCGGATTTCGCGGCCGTGGTCACCGCCTCGCGTCGCGTCGCATTCGATCGCCGCAGTGACCTCGCCCAGGTGGTGGCTCCCGGAGTCGATGCCGTCACGGGCGATGTCACCGATCTCGGCGTGTTTCCCGATGCCAGTTTCGGCACCGTCATGGCCTCGAACCTGCTCGAGCATCTCGACCATGAGGGGGTGGACCGGTGCCTGGATGAGGTGTTTCGCGTCCTCGAACCCGGAGGTCATCTCCTCATCGTCCAACCGAATTTTCGCCTCGCTCCCCGCACCTATTTCGACGACCACACCCACCGCACGATTTTCACGGATCGGTCGCTCAGCGATCGGGTGAGCTCGCGAGGGTTCGAGCTGGTGCGCTGCGAGGCGCGGTTTCTGCCCTTGACGCTCAAGAGTCGACTTCGCCACGGTCACCGTCTCGTTCCGCTGTATCTGCGTCTCCCCTGGCGTCCCCTCGCGGGACAGATGTTGGTCATCGCCCGCCGTCCCTGAGGTGGGACCGCGGCCCGAGTCGAGGGCTCTTCTGAAGGGCGGTAGCGTGGCGTCATGAGCGTTGGCACTCTGTACGTCACCGGTGACGAGGCCACCGACGGCCTGCTCAACACCGACGGAACCGCCGTGTTGATCGGCATGCTGCTCGATCAACAGATTCCCATGGAGCGAGCCTTCGCTGGTCCCGCGACACTGCGCGAACGTCTCGGCCACCTCGACGCGACGCGGATAGCGGCAATGGACCCGGAAGCCTTCGTGGCGGTCTGTGCCACGAAACCGGCAATCCATCGCTTCCCCTCCTCGATGGGCGCCCGGGTACACGAGTTGTGTCGAGCCCTCACCGAGGACTACTCCGGTGACGGGGCTCAGGTGTGGGCGAATGTCACCACCGGCGCCGAGCTGTACGAGAGGTTGTGCGCACTGCCCGGATTCGGAGACGAAAAGACCCGGATCTTCATCGCGTTGCTCGCCAAGCGGCTCGGTGTGCGACCCGAGGGCTGGGAGCAGGCGGCGGGCCAGTTCGCCGATTCCACTCCCCGCTCGGTGGCCGATATCGACAGTCCGGAGGCTCTCGTGAAGGTTCGCGAGTGGAAACAACAGGCCAAGGCCGCAAAGCGCGCCACCGCCTCCTGAACCGACGCGGCCCCCGAGGCCGCTTGGCCACCGCTTCGGATTCGCGCCCGCGTCGCTGGCGCCTGTTCGGAATCGCATTGGTACTGGTGCACACAGGCGCTCTGGCGGTGTCGACACCTGCCTCCTCACCCGTCGATGCGAGTTCGGCTGCGTCGGGACCAGACCCTTGGAGTTCGCGAACTCGAAGCGAGGATGCCTCCCTGGCTGCAACTCTCGAAGTGACCGGTTCGGTGGTGTCAGGAGGGGTGAGGGGTCGCGTCGGCATCGACTTGATCTACGCCCAGGGCGGCGCCGGCGTCTACGACATCTGGCCGTGTACCCATTCGACCCGGCTGGCGATGCTCGGGTGGGACGCTGCGGGCCGTTTCGAGGGCCGCACGACGTTCTCGGATCGTCACCGCGACTTCGGGGCGCTCACCATGGTCCGTCTCGAGTTCTATCCCCAGGACTGCGGCCACTACGACCCGTGGTCGGGTGACGTCGGTGGGGTGCATGTCCAACGGGTTCCTGGTGACGGCCCCGATTGGCTGTCGATCGGGCGAGTCCCGCTCCCGCGTCCGGGAACCGGAGCGTTTCCGATTCGAGGCCGGTTGCGCTCGAGTACCGCGCTCCCCGATGGCCGCGTGCAGTTCGACGTGTTCCAGGTCGCGTACGGCCATCCCGACACCGTGTTGTTGAGCGACGCCCCTCAACCTCCCCAAACCTCGACGGGGGCCGATGCGATGGCGTTCGCGACCTCGACGAACCGGGGGGATCGTTGGAGCGGACATTGGGGATGGCCCGGTCGCTACATCCTGTTCGTGCGCGATGCCGGGAAGGATCTGGTGCACGGCACCGCCGATGACGTCCATGTGCACGGCTTCACCGAGATCCGACAACGCCGCATCCCCACGATCGATCTCGATGCGATGTGTTTCGGTCTCGACACCTGTGTCTATGACCGGGGGGCACCCGGTGACGTCACCGGTCGAGTCGTCACCATCGACCCGCTCCGCATCGTGGACACCCGTGGTGACCTCGGACTGCCCGGACCGGTCGCAGGTGGTGACGGACGTTCCACCAGCCCCGATGCAGTGGTTCGTCGCCAACGCGCCGCAGCTCACGAGATCGCGGTTCTGGGTCGTCACGGACTGCCCCGAACCGGGGTCGCGGCGGTCGTGGTGAATCTGACCGCGATCGAGGCCGCGTCGACGGGGTATGCGTCAGTGGTTCCCAAAGCCCCGAGCGGCACGAATGTTTTCGACGATCAGGGAACCTTCACTCGATCGGTGACCACCTCGAATCTCAATGCCCAGCAACGCGAGACCATGGCGAACCTGGTGGTGGTGCCCGTTGGTGCCGGTGGTCGAATCCGGATCTTCAACCGGCTCGGAGTGAGCGATATGGCCGTCGATCTCGTCGGGTGGATCGCCACCGACGTTCATCCCGACACCACCGTGGACGTCACCCACGGCTCGGGTGGAGGGGTCGTGGCTCTCACCCCGACCACGGTGTTCGACTCGCGCGACCGGGGTGCACCGGTGGCCGTCGATACGCCACTCACGATCGCGATCCGGGACCATGCGGCGCTGCCGACGGGTACCACCGCGGTATGGCTGAATCTGACGGCCTCGAGATCGCAGGGACCCGGTTTCGTGCGCGCCGGCGCGACCGGCGACCCGCTTCCCGACACCTCGGTGGTGAATCTCGATCCGGGGACGACACGCACGAATCTGGCCTTGGTTCCCGTGGACGAGCGTGGTCGTGTGGATCTGGTCGCGGTGGGATCTCCCACCGATCTCCGCGTCGATCTGGTGGCGGCGATCACCCCTGAGGGCTCCTCGATGACGATCGTTGCGCCTCGACGGGCGCTCGACACTCGCCGAGGTCTCTCCACGCCCACGGGGCCGCTGCGTCCCGGTGCACCCCGCACCGTGGACGTGGCCACTCCCGGACGCATTCCTCCCACCGCCACCGCGGTCCTGGCCAACGTGACCGTGACCGATGCCGCCGGTGAGGGACGGATCACCCTGTGGGCTTGGGGGGATCCTCCCCCGGGGGTTGCGACCCTGCACACTGCGCCTGACAGCACCCGCGCGAATCTCGCCTGGATCCCGCTCGGACCGGGGGGTCGGATCCGGATGGCGGCGAGTGTTGCTGCGACCGAGGTGATTCTCGACATCGTCGGCTACGTGAGCTGACGTCGAGAGGCCGACGTCGACAGGGTGAATCCGAGAGAGTCAGCTCGCCGCGTCGGGGTCGGACTCGGGTCGCAGATCGGCGCGATGATCCCGAGGGGTGCGCGCAAAGCGTTTCGCGACGAGATCCCCGGACAGATCGTTCTGCGCCCACCGACGCACCTGAGCCCCGAACACGTCGACTGAATACTGCTTGGCGCGTTCTCTCGCCGAGGCCGCCAACCGGCTGCGCTGGACCGGATCGGCGATCAGGCGCGCCGTGGCGGTGGCGAATCCGTCGATATCGGTGACATGGAGTCCGTCGATGCCATCGCGTACGACTTCGGCGGGACCGGCAGCGGCGAAAACGACGGGAACGGCACCCGCCGCCATCGCTTCGACCACGGCGATTCCGAAATGCTCGAAGCGTTCGGGATGGGTGTCGGGATCCTCACCGAGTCCGGCGCCATGCCACAGGATCGATGCTTCGCCGAGCAGTCGTCGCACCACCGGTCCGGGGGCGTCGAGATGCAACTCGACATCGACACCCGGGGGAAGATCGCGCAGCCGCCTTTTCATCTCGAGGGCATACTCCCGATCCTCGGGACCTGCTCCTCCCACGAAGGCGAGACGCCACCCCTCCCCCTCACCACGACGCCGAAGCCGCAGAAAGGCTTCGAGCAACTCGTGTTGTTTCTTGGAATGGCCTCGGGACGCGTCGAAGAACCGACCCACCGACACGATGAGTCGCGATCGGCCGTCCACGGGCGACACATGTCGGGGTCGCACCGGCGGATACAGCACCTGGCTGCGCACGTTCCAGAGCCGATCCACCCATCCTCCGGTGAAGGCCGAGTTCGCGAAGAATCGGTCGTAGGTCGCGAGATGGTCCTGATCGATGCGCCGACGTTCGAAACCGTCGCGAACTCGGGCCAGCCGCCCGTCACGGCCAGCGAGCAGCCGCGATCCGATACGCGCCACGCGCTGAGCGACGACATCGGATCGGGTGGGCACGGTGCCGGGAAAATGCACGTAGTACCAGCCCACGGGCGCTCGGTTCGACGCCCGGGACAGATACGTCCCGTTGACGAAAAGGTCCACCGTGGCCGAAGCCTCGGTGGCTTCGGCATCGTCACGAACCGTCTCGTAACCGCATCGGGAGACATCGATTCCCAACCGGCGCGACAAGGCTTCGGTCTCGGGAGGTTCGGGGCCGAACAGGATCACATCGTGCCCGCTCGCCGCGAGGACCTCGGCGATGGTGCCGTCGACTTGTTCACCCCCGCCCATAGTCGACCAGTACAAGTCGTAGACCCCGATGCGATGGCGTGTCACGACCCCTCACCCCACTTGTCCCGCTCCCACGCGCTGATCGCTCGTCGAGAGACCACGGCGTCGGGATCCCGGCGCGCCGCGAGCATCGCGGGCAACAAGGTCAGATAGCCCCGAAGCACTCGGCGGCGAAACGCCGCTTCGGCGCGACGAGGCATCCGCAGGCGCAACGGGTTCAGCACATAACTGCGGATCTGAGCTGCGACCCCGCGACGCAACTCCCCCAGCCCGATGCGCGCCGCCACCGATGCCCGGCCGTGACGAGCCGTGACGAGGAGCCGGTTGCGTTCGGTGTAGTACCGAAACGTGTCGCTTCCCACTCCGGTGGAGGCCCCGTGACGGTGGCGGACCACCGCGTGGGGTTCATAGCGGTAGCTCCAGCCGCGACGCCGACCCCGAAGAGACAGTTCGGTGTCTTCGTAATACAGAAACAGCCGCTCGTCGAATACCCCGACCTGATCCAGATAGTCGCGCCGCAACAGCACCGCTCCCCCACACCATGCGAACACCTCAGCGGGTTCGTCGTACTGGTGGCGGTCGGCTTCGAGAAACCCGCGATCGCCGGCGAACCCATCGCGATACAACTCGGATCCGACGTTGTTGATCACATCGAAGGGTCGAGGGTCCACCTCGACATCCACCCATATCGGCTCGGGTCCTACGGTCACGGTGCGCTCACCGGTTCCACCGAGTTCGTCGCGCACCGTCACCTGCCGCTCGCTCAGACAGGACAACCGCAGCGATACGACTCGCACCGGATCGTCACCGGGACGCATCCGCACCCGCACCGCACCCGCTGTGCGGGACCAGCGAGCGAGTTCTTCGTCATCCGCGGCCACGGGAACCTCGGGACCGTAGAAGCCTTCGTCGAAGCCGATGCGCTCATCGACGCGCTCGGCGTCGAGACGAACACCACTCACCCGCACCCCGAGACGGCGGGGATCCCCCGGAGCGAGGCGAGTCGCCTCGGCGCATTCGAGCCGGACGCCTTGGGCAGGATCGGCAAAGAGGATCTTCGCCGCGACGGCACCGGTACGGGGATCGCTCGAAGCCGCGACGAGATGACCGATCGCGTCCGGAGCGATCGTGGCATCGTTGTTCAGCAACAGCACATGGGTGTGATCACCGGGATGAGAGATCCCGAGGTTGCATCCACCGGCGAATCCGAGGTTGGCGAGCGGTTCGAGCAGGATGACATCGCGATAGCGCTCATCGGTGCGCACCACCTCAGCGATGCCGTCGAGGGAACCGTTGTCCACGAGCACCACCTCGAGAGCCTCTGCGGGCCACTCGCTCGCGAGTACCGAGTCCAAACAGTCCAGCGTCATCGCGCCACCGTCGTAGTTGAGAACGACGACACGAACTCGGGCGGGCGGCGTTTGCATGATCGTCAGGACGATAGCGCCGGCGCTGGTGGCACCCCGATGTCATCGACCCAGTTCGCCACTGCGGTCGCGACGTGGGCGAAACCCCAACTCGAGGCCGCCGCGAGACCGGCCTGGCGGGTCCGGGTCCACAGATCATCGTCGAGAAGCAGCCGAGTCATCTGCGAGGCGATGACGGTCGCATCCAAGGGCACCAGGATGCGTCCCCCGTTCAGATCTCCCCCGTCGGGGGTCGATGCGACGTCGAGGTTGGTGAGCGTGGGCACCCCAGCCGCCACCAGATCGGCGATCGCAGCCGAGGCCTGTCCGGTCGCGTCACGACGCAGTTGGATCGCCACCCGGGCCGTGGCCAGCAGGTCGCGGTAGGTGTCGCGATCGACGCGTCCGGTGAGACGAATCCGGTCCTCGAGTCCCAGGGTGCGCGCCTGGGACATCACCACGGCATCCTGGCCCGGCTGTACGGGACCGACGACGACGACATCGGCGTGTGCTGCGATCTGCCGGGCGCGCTCATCACCGGCAGCGAGAATCTCGAGGCTCTTCGAGAACGCGTCGAGAACCAGTTCGGGAGCCTTGTTGGGGGCCAACCAGCCCACCGTGACGACTCGCGCCACCCGCCGCGTCGCTGAATCGTCGTCATCGAGACGATCAGGATGCGCCAACGGCAGGATCAGGATCGGTGGGACCTTCGCGCCGAGATCCCCAAGGGTTCGTTCGAGGACCCGGGCGGCATCGGGACTCGACACGATCAGGCTCGCAGCCCCACGAGCGAGATCGCCGATCAGGGTGACGCCAGCGGCGTGAAGGGTCTCGGCATCGAGGATGTCGCGGCCCTCGAGTCGGGCTCGGGTCTGGGGGGTCTCATTCGCTTCGAGCGCTGCGCTCACATGACATCGGGCCCAGGGTTCAGAGCCGGATCGGTGCGCGAGTCCCACCTCGGCTCCCACGAGAGAGGCTTCGTGGATCCACAGATGCACCGGCACCCCGGTGCGCATCACCCGGCGAGCCGCTGCGACGCTTGCGAGGTGGTGAGAGGAACTCCCCACTGCGACGATCACCGCGTCATAGCCATGAGCGGGAATGCTGCGGGCCAGAGCTCCGGCGGGGAACCGGCGAGTCGGTGGCGTCGCGGTCTCGGTGTCACGCACCGGTAGCGGTGATGCCGAGGTGTCCACGAACGCGTCGAGTTCGATACCGGGGTGATCGTCGCCAGCGCGATCCCCGTCACCCGTGTGATCCGCGCCCAGGGCCCGAGCGAACTCGGTGTCATAGGTTCCGATCCCCGATCCGGATCCTTCGAAGGGACCGACCAACGCCATGCGCCGACTCAGGGCTCCCGGATGCGACCAGTGCCGCGGTCCGAGGCGATGCAAAGCCTCGACCATGTCGCTCGCCACCCGATCCCACCGCCACCGCTCAGCCGCTCGCCGACCCGCTTCGACGAGCCGCTCGCGATGTGGTGGATCCTCACAGGCCGCCTGGATCGCGGCGGCGATCGCGTCGGGTCGATGCGGATCGAAGGTGGCAGCGGGTTCGGCGAGGACCTCGGGAAGTGAAGACACCCGCGAGCAGATCGCCGGGGTCCCACAGGCCACCGCTTCGAGTACCGGGAGACCGAAACCCTCTTCGAGCGAGGGCATGACCGCGACTCGGGCGACTCGCAACAGGGCCACGAGGGCCTCATCGGAGATACCTCCGGTGAAGGTGATCTCGCGACCCACCTCCATCCCAGACTCATGGGCCACATGGGTCCAGCGGTCTCTCACCGCCGGAGCCAGGGCTGCCACGACCACGAGATGGTGACGGTCCCGCAGGTCCGCATCGAGACGACCCCAGGCCCGAATCAGACCCTCGGTGTTCTTGCGTTCGTCCCCTCCGGTGACCGCCACGACGAGCCCACGCCGGGATGCCAGGACGTCACCAGGGACCACATCGCCAAGTCGGCTCCACGGGTCGTGGCCCTCGGGGGCGGGCGAGAACCAGGTTTCGACACCGGCGCCGATCACTGCGATCCGGTCGCGATCGACATTCAACACATCCGATGCCGTATCGGCCGCGAACTCCGAGATCGCCACCATTGCATCCATCGTGCGCACCAGGGGCGCTCTCACCTCGGCGAGTCGACGCGCTGCGGGATCGACGAGGTAGCGCTCGGGGTATCGGTGTGGGATCACGTCGTACATGACGGCCGCCACTGCGAATCGCGCCTGGGTGATCAACCGGGGAATCGGATCCAAGGTCACCGGATGCAGCATCGCTTGAGTGGCGACGTACCAGGGCGGCATCCATGGAGATGAGGAACTCGCACGGTCGAGGACGCGACGAATCGTGGCAGGACGCCACCAGTCGAGGGACGCACCGGGCACTGCCTCAGCGAGCACGTCGGCCTCGGTCCGGGATCCGACGAGCGCGACATGCTCGATGTCAGCGGTCACGAGACCGCTCAACAGTCCGGTCACATACCGACCGATCCCCCGGTGGCGAGCCGTGGGATGGTCGACAGGTCGAGCGTCCACGAGCACGGGCACCGGACGCGCAGTCATCGTCGGGGAACCGTCACTGTGCCGCGTTCGTACCCGCAGCCAAGGTCTCGAAGTGCTCGAGTCGAGCATCGAGGAGCGCGAGTTGACGCTCGATCACCTCGGTGGCGGCGATCGCCGTATCGGCGTCGAGACGCAACCGGTCAGCCGCGCCGAGGAACAATGGCAGAACCTGCTCTCCACCTCCTCGGATCTCGTGATTCAGTTCCATCAGGACCCGGTGCATCTCGGCCACGAGTTGACGGGTCTGAGCCAGATCGGCTTCGAGCGCGGACACCCGAGCGATCGTCGTACGCCGATAGAGGGGCCGCAACAGGTTCTTGACCGTTCCCACGTCGAGTCACGGTAGTAGGCCTGAAGAACGGTTCCCGGCCACCGAGTTGGCTCTCTCACCCGCAGATGTGATCGTGACATCCTGAAAGGGGTGAGATACCGTGCCGATGGACGACATGGGAAGATTTCAGGTGACCAAGGCGCTGAGTGAGCATCTCGGCTCTGAGGTCGCCGAAGCGATCATGGTGATGTTGCCGCCGATGCACTGGGACGAACTCGCAACGAAGAACGACCTCGCGGTGCTGGGTCATGAACTGCGTGCGGAGATGACGCAACTTGGCAGCGACCTGCGCACCGAGATGGCGGAACTACGTGGCGAGTTGCGTGCGGATATGGCCGAACTACGTGGTGAGCTGCGTGCGGACATGGCCGAGTTGCGCGGTGAGTTGCGCAGCGAGATGGCCACCCTGCGTCAGGAACTCGACAGCGAGATGGCCACCCTGCGTCAGGAACTCCACAGCGAGATGGCCACCCTGCGTCGCGAATTGAGCAGTGAGATGGCCACACTGCATGGCGAGTTGCGCGGCGAGATGGCCACGGGACGCGTCGAACTCGGAGGATTTCGCGCGGAGATGGCTCAGGCCATGCGTCAACAACTCCTCTGGTTCGCCACGATCGTGGCGGGGGTGAACTCGATCTTCGTGTTCGCCGGTCGGCTCGTGTCCTGAGGCTCATCGCGACTCTCGGCTGCGGGATGCCTCAACCGCCCGAGACGGGTGATCGTGCTACCGCTACGATGCCGATGTGGACCTCACGTCGCTTCGCGACCGCCTACCGGCTGGCGTGAAGGATCGTCTGCGCCCGATCGCGAGACGCTTCGGTTTCGCTGCGAGCGTCGACGAATGGTGGCAGGGAGATCGAGCCCCCTGGGAGCCACCGCGGCGGCGCGACCTCGACGGTGGGGTGTGGTGCAACATCTGCGGAGCGGCAACAGCGGCATTTCTGGGCCCTCATCACACCGAAGCCGCCACCTGCCCGCGATGTGGCTCGATCGCTCGTGACCGCTTTCTGTGGTGGTGTGCGGTGAAGCGCGCACCGGCCCTGCGGCATCGAGGTGCCCGGATCCTCGAGACCAGTCCTCGTCTCGGCGAGGGATACCGGATGATGATGCGGCGGTTCTTCGACTACCGGGCCAGCGATTTCGATGGCGGAGCGCATCGGGCCGATCTCGAGATCGATCTCCAAGACATCGCTCTTCCCGCCGCGTCCCTCGATGTGATCCTCACTCCTCATGTGCTGGAACACGTACCCGACACCGATCGGGCACTGGCTCAGTTGTTCCGGGTCCTCACTCCCGGAGGCCGTATGTATCTGCAGGTTCCGACCTGTTACGGCACGACAGCGGCACCCACGACCCCTGAGTTCCACGCCGACAACACCCCGGTGTTCTGGAACTTCGGATGGGATCTCACCGATCGACTCCGCGCAGCCGGGTTCACGACCACGGTGCTCGTTCCCGACGCCTATGCCCGGATTCTGCGTCGCGAGGTCGTCACACCGGATCCCGGCGGGGACGGTTTCCACCTCGACGATCTCGTCGAACACGCCCGGGCGGATGACCTCACCGGGATCGCTGACGACGAGACGTCACGACGGCTCGGGTTTCTTCCCGCCTATCACTTTGCGACCTGGGAGTGCGTGCGTCCCGACTGGCGTTGAACTCGCATCCGCAGACACAGCACGATCATCTCGAGACCCAGCGTCACCGCCGCCGAACGCCTCCCCGTCACCGAGGATTCTCCGACGCGTTCCCGATATCGCACCGGTACCTGCACCAAGGCGAGCCGAGCCCGAGCTGCGTGCAGCATCATCTCGAATCCGAAGGCCGAACCGGTCCCTTCGAACCGGGGCGACAACTCGTCCACAGCCCGTCGGGTCAACACTCGGAACGTGCATCCGACATCGGACAGATACACGGTGTTGTAGAGGACCTCGGTGAGTTTGGCCACCGCCCAGTTACCCCACCGCAGGAACCAGCCCATATTGGCGCCCGACAGGATGAACGTCTGCACGGTCCGGGAGCCGAGCACCACATCGACATCCGCGGTGAACGGCAACAACTTCCACAGATCCGCCGGATCGAAGGTGCCGTCGGGTTCACAGATGCACACCAGATCGGCCTCGGTCGTCTCGGCCAGGCCTCGCCGGATCGCCGCTCCGTACCCCTGAACGCTCTCGTGGACCTCACGCGCCGAGGTACCAGCGACGGCCGGCGAGGTATCGGGATGGGCGTTGTTGTTCACCACCACGATGTCGTCGACGATGCCGAGAGCTTCGAATCCGGCGATGCATTCAGCGATCGATCCGGCTTCGTTGTAGGTGGGAAGCACCACCGCGAGGGTTCGTCCGTGCCACATGATCAGCGCGCAGGGTAGCGCTCGAGACCGGCGAGCTCGGCGATGGCGGCATCGATTCCGTCAGGTTCCCAGCTCCGAGCGTTCACCACGGTCGAACTCCACCATCCCGACCGGCGACGAAGCGTCATGACCGCATCGCCGATGACGAGTTCGGCTCCCGCCGGCTGCGTCATCCGGTGCCAGGACTCACGGGCGCTGACATCGCCATATGCCGGATCGACGAGCACGGTGATCCGGTCGCGGGGTCGGGACCGGGCCATGGCTGCGAGCTCTGTGACCGCCGCGGTGATCTGTGACGAGGTTCCAGCGAGCACGTGCACGATGCGCTGACGGCAGAGTCGATCTCGAGCCTCGAGCATCGTGATCTCATCGAGCACACCATCTGCGGGCCGCACGACCCGGCGGGTCAAGTCGCTCGCCCACCGGGTCTCGAACACCATGCGCGAACGTTGAGCCAGATCGAGTGTCGCAGCGCTCGGAGCCGACGTCCCGCCCCGGTGATGCAGAACTGGATGCGATGTCACGAGGCGGGTCACCGCCCCTGAGGCCTCGACGCGCATGGCGAGATCGGCGTCTTCGAAATACGCCGGGTGATACGCCGAATCGAAACCGCCGAGGCTGTCGAAACGATTCCGGGTCATGACCCAACACGCTCCCGACGCGTAGTCGACATCACGGTCGAACAGCACCATGGGGTCGTTGGTGAACATCCTCGGCCCACCGATCGGGTCGGTGCCGCCGTCCGCGAAGATGACCTGACCGGCTTCTTGGATGCTGCCGTCGAGTTCGAGCAAAGGCGGGGCGGCGATGGCCACGACGGGGTCGACGAGAGCGGCGAGGAGAGGCTCCAACCAGCCTTCGACGACGACGAGATCTGGGTTCACCAACGCGATGACATCGCCTCGGGCCACCCCCACTCCTCGGTTGCACCCCCCGGCGAAACCGAGGTTCTCGCCAGGGACCACCATCGTCAGCCCGGCTGTGGACGTGGCGAGCATGTCACTGGTCGAAGCGCCTGTGGCGTCGGGATGCACCACCACGATCACCTCGACGGGAAGTTCGCGGGGCCGATGATGGCGAGCGAGCGCTGCCAAGGTTGCCAGCAGTGTCGGGGTGTCACCGTAGGTGACGATCACCACCGACACCGTCGGCGCGGCGATCGCGGGCCACACGATGAGAGGTGACCGGGCCGCGGTCACCACCGGTTCGGATATCGCCGCCACCCTGCCCGCCATCTAAGGGGTGCCGAGGCGGTTCACACCCGAGAGATCCCAGGTGGCGGGGATGTCCACGAGGCCTGACGCAAACGACCGATATTGACGGACCTCGAAGCGCACCCGACCCTCCCAATGGTCATAGGGATGATGTTCGGAATGGTCGGTGATGTACGCGGTGAGGTCGTAGATCCCTTCGAGCAGGGGCAACGACTCGATCGCGACCTCCACGGTGGCGGCACCGGCGACAACGCCGATCGTGGTTCCACTGCGCCGAGTGGTCGTACCCCAGACTCCGGGCCCCCCCATCGCGTCGATGCGCACCCCGATCACCACGTCCTGGACGGGCATATGGGCCGAGACCTCGATGCGGATACGTGCGGCTTCGAGAGTGTTCAACACTCCCGTGGGGTTTCCGTGCGCGTCGAGCAATGTCACCCCGACGATCTGGACTTCCCCGGAACCCCAACGCGACCCGATCTCACCGACCTCGTGCACGGCGTCATGGCTGTCACCGCGGTACGCGGTGATGACCTCGGGGGCAGAACCGATCATGACGAGGTCACCCTTGTCGATCCAGGCCACGGTCTCACACAACTGTTCGACCTGGGACAGACCATGAGAGACGAACACGATGGTGCGCCCATCTCGACGGAACTCGTCGATCTTTTCGGCGCTGCGACGTTGGAAACTCTCATCGCCCACCGACAACACCTCGTCGATGAGGAGGATCTCGGGTTCGACATGAGCGGCCACGGCGAAACCGAGACGTACGAACATGCCCGAGGAGTAGTTCTTGACCGGGGTGTCGATGAACTCTTCGAGCCCGGCGAACGAGACGATGTCATCGAATCGGCGGGTCAGTTCCTTGCGGGTGAGACCGAGGATTGCACCGTTCATGAACACGTTCTCGCGACCGGTGAGTTCGGGATGAAAGCCCGCTCCCAACTCGAGGAGTGCCGACAGTCGACCTCGAGCCTGGACCCGACCCCGGTCGGGGGTGAGGATGCCGGCCAAACATTTCAGCAACGTCGATTTACCCGAACCATTGGATCCGATCACGCCATAGGTGGAACCGGTGGGCACCTCGAGATCGATACCTTTGAGAGCCCAGAACTCCTCATAGCGAGCTCGCCGGCCGCGCAGCACCGCAGCCTTCAGATACTGGTTGCGTTCGTGATAGAGCCGGTAGCTCTTCCACAGCCCGTCCACCGAGATCGCCGGGGTCGAGGAACCCGATGGTGACGGGGCGCGTTGGGGGGAGCCGATCGACATGACGCGCCCAGTCTTACAGCCCTCGGTAGCATCGCCGGGTCATCGAGATGATCGTGCCCCCACGGCCTCGTCATGGCAGCATCACCGCATCATGTCGATCTCCGCCACCAACCCCATCACCCGGGTCATCGCCGCCCGAGAGTTGTTGTGGAACCTGACGTTGCGGGAACTACGCACCAAGTACCGCCGTTCGTTTCTGGGCTGGGCCTGGTCGATGCTCAACCCGCTCGCGACCGTCGCGATCTACGGATTCGTCTTCGGAGTGCTCTTCGATGCCCAAGCTCCCGTGGGGGATCCGAGCGGGGTCGAGTCCTTTGCGGTGTTCATGTTGTGTGGACTGTTGCCCTGGAACTTCTTCGCTCTGGTCAACAACTTGGGTATGGGAGCGATCGCGAACAACGCCGGACTGGTACGCCGGGTGGCGTTTCCGCGCGAAACCTTGGTGTTCGCCAATGTCGGTCATGCCTGTGTGCAGTTCGCGATCGAGATGGCTCTGCTCGCCGTCGTCCTGGCGATCGTCGGAAGCGGCTACTGGCCGTGGATCCCGTTGGTTCTCGTCACGATGGTGCTCCTCGCCGCCTTCGCCACCGGTTTCGCACTCGCGTTGAGCGCACTCGCGGTCTATTTCCGCGACCTCACCTATCTGTGGGCGATCGCTTTACAGGTGTGGTTCTTTGCGACCCCGGTGGTCTATCCGCCGTCGTTGATCGACGCGAATGCCCCGTCGTGGGCGGCGAGGATCCTCGAGCAGAACCCGACCTCGCGGTTCGCCGAGGTGTTTCGAGCGATGCTCTACGACGGCTCGGCGCCACCATGGGGTTCGTTGGGAATCGTGGCGTTGTGGTCGATCGCGGCCTTGGTGCTCGGCTGGTGGATCTTCACCAGGTTGGCGCGCCGGCTTCCCGAAGAGGTCTGATCCCGGCGCAACACATGACGCCGCCGGCGACGGCGATCTCAGTGCGGTGTCGTCGTCGAGGCGGGGTCGACCCCGGCGTCGTGGCGCGCGGCCATCCACCGTTGTTTCCATCGCGGTAATTCGCTGCGATCCCAGTTCGATACCGACGCATCAGCATGGTCCCGGTAGTAGCGGTCCTCCTCACTCAACGCGTTCGGATCGCTGTACCAGGGCAGGTGACGGGCCCGATAGGGGGCTCCGGTGCGCAGAGCCCGGTCCTCGCGCGCCCGGCGCCGCATCGGGCGATACAGCGCGAATGTCGTGTCGACATCGGCGCGAAACACTCCTGGCGCGATCTCATCGGTCCAAAAGCGCGCTTCCCAGGATCGCACCGCCTCGGCCAAGGGATAGTGGTCGGGAAGGTCGTCGATTCGCAGACCCAAGCCGATCTTGTCGATCTCGGGATAGGTGGCGAGCAATCCGGCGAGATGGACCGTGGCATCGAGGGGACAATCCTCATCCGGGATCACATCGGGATCGCTCACGACATAGGCCCGGTCATGGGCGTGACGTTGCACCGCTCCGGTCAGCCATGGGGACCGATGTCCGACATTCGCCCCGGCATGCACCACCCGATGCGAGGTGGAGGCGAGGAACTCGACCATCGGCGTCCAACTCGACGCGTTGTCGATCAACCAGATCTCGTCGTGGCCGGCCGCTGTGAGCCAGTCGAGCAGCTCGAGCAGCGGTGTGAGGCGGTCGCGCACCGGGATGAACACCGGCACCTGATCCGGGCGTGCAACGCCGAGGCTGTCAGCCACGTCGCACTCGCAATCCGGTGATGCGCCGACGAATCCGACCCCACAGCGAACGCACAGGTGCCAAAGTGCGCATGATCAACGTGGACCGCATCGCGTCCAGTTCGGCTTCGAGCGCATCGGCGCGCCGTTCCTGATCGACACCCGCCGAGACGGCCTCTTCCATCCATTCGAGGACCTCGAGCACTTTGAGCCGCAGCCGTTCGTTCTCGGCGTCGAGGCGAGCGATCAGGATCTCGGCTTCGACAAGAGCCTGTTGCAGATCCGAATCCGCGGTCATCGCCGCCCCAGTTCGGCTTGAACCGTCGCTGTCACGAACAGTGTCCACACCACCAGATTGGCACCGATGTACGTCTCACCGAGGTTGGCCGCCAACGTGAACGCGCTGAGTCCGACCGCGGCGAGAGCCATCGGATCGGCGCGTTCGATCACCCGGGAGGCCACCGCAACGACCCCGACCCCGATCACCACCCCCAGGATCACCGCACCGAGGATGCTGGCTCCGACGAGGATTTCGAGATATCCCGAATGGGCTTCGTAGACGTCGCGGCCTCGCTCGACGAGACCGGCGCGCAACTCGGGATCGAACCACACCGCCATGAAGCCGAACCCGCCCACCGGACGTCGACTGAACGCGTCGAGAACCTCCGCCCAGATCTCGGTTCGACCCGAGAACGTCGGGGATCGACCCAGCAGATCGGTCAGCCAGGTCCGTGCCAGCACGGCGACGACGGCCGCAACGGCCGCGCCCCCGGAGACGAGGATCGCGATCCGCCGCCGAAGATCACGGCGGGGACCCGGCGTCGTGGCCATCGCCACCACCACGACCGCCACCAACGCGATGACGAGAGCGAAGGCCGGGGTGAGCGACCCGGCGCGCCACCAGACGGTGAGATCGACGACACCGCCCGCGACCACGACCACCACGGCAACGACATGGCGCCGATCACCGGTGCGCTTCAACCGTCGCACCATCTCGACGGTCAGCAGCACCGAGGCCAACACCCCGATCGCGGCGACGGCACCCAGAGAGTTTCGATTGAAGTAGATCCCCGCGAGATCACCGTTGCGATCAGTGGCATAGCGCCAGTCACCAGCCCCGGCGATGAGGCTCGCTAGGACCCCGATGAGCATCGCGCTCCACAACGCTGCGAGGAAGCGGGCCGGATGGAAACGCGCTGCGGCAAGCGCAAACGCCGCTGTCCCGGCAGCGAGCATCACGCCTTGTTCGAGGGTACGTCGGGTCGCGATCGACCAGATCGACGACGCGATCAGCACCAGAACGAACACCGCCTGGGTGGTGACCACGGTGCGGGCATGAGTGAGCAGTCGATACCGAGCCGGCCAGGACACGGCGATCAGAGCGCCACAGACCGCGAGGAACGTGGCTTGCACCCATCGATCGTCGATGAAATCACGTCCTGGTCCGAGATCGGCGATCTCCACCCGGATCCGATACACCGGGCCTTTGGTGAACGCGAGCAACGCCACCACCAGGACCACGGTGGATATGTCCCGACGCCAGGACCAGGTCGGGGACGGTGATCGGGACGCCACGACTCCGAAGGTTGGCACAGCCCCAGCCATCGCGGGTGGCTTGGTACGATTCGCCCGCCCATGGACACCACCGGTCCCACCCGGGGATCCCCCGATTGGCTCGCACGACGCGTGTCGCCACGCCTGATCCCGTTATGGCGTCGCGGCTTTCGCTTCTTGTTCGTTCTCGATGCTGTCGCGTTGTACGCGTCGATGGTTGCGATCAACGCGATCCGCTTCGGAACCGACTGGCCGACGTATCCCCTGTCGCATTATCTGGTCGGTTTCTCGATCGCGACGGGCATCCATCTCGTCGTGGGCTACCTGACCGGCCTCTACGAACGCGAACCGCGGCTGGGTCATCGCGCCTGGCTGCCCCGCGTGATGCTCGCCACCGGCATCGGTATCGGCGTTCAAGGTGTCGCCTTCGTGGTTCTCGACCGGTATCTGATGCCTCGGCTGAACCTGGTGGTCCTCGGGGTCGTGGCGAGTGCGGTTCTGACGGCGAACCGCACGCTGTCGCGACGCCTCACCCGCTGGTATCAAGGTCCACCGGCAGTCGCGCTGATCGGTCCCTCCGATGTCGTTGCGGCCACCCGGGACCAACTGGCTCGAAGCGATGCCGCAGCCGTCGTCGTCGCCACGGCATCCGATACCGCCGATCTCGTCGGTCTCGTGAAGCGATCCGGCGCCACCGACGTCCTACTGCTCGACGTGGACGCCTTCGGACGGGTGTTTCCTGAACCCTTGAGCACCTGTGAAGCCGCGGGGGTCGGTTTTCTCCAACGGGTGGGCGCTCAAGAAACCCTGCTCGGGTTGCAGTCGGTGCGCGAGGTCGCCGGAATGCCCTTCGTGCGGCTTCGCACTCACACCCTCGCAGCACATCAGGTGCGCCTGAAACGCCTGCTCGATCTCGCCCTGGCCGCCGTCACCGCCCCGGTGTGGATTCCGATGCTGGTGCTCACGGCGCTGTATGTGCGCCTGCGAGCGGGGTCCCCGGTGTTGTATCGCCAGGTCCGGGTCGGCCGTGAAGGGCGCTTGTTCACACTCATCAAGTTCCGCACGATGGTGCGCGATGCCGAAACCAGCGGTGCGGTGCTCGCATCGACCCGGGATCCTCGCGTCGTGACCGGTCTGGGTTGGATGCGTTCCACCCGTCTCGATGAACTTCCCCAGATGATCAACGTTCTACGAGGCGACATGTCACTGGTCGGGCCTCGGCCTGAACGTCCCGAATTCACCGACCGTCTCGCTCGGGAGATTCCCGGATACGAACGCCGCCATGAACTGCGGCCCGGGCTCACCGGTCTCGCTCAGGTCAACGGACGCTATGACACCGACGCGGCGTTCAAAGTCGGCCACGATCTGCAATACCTCGTCAACTGGTCCCCCGCGCTCGATGTGTCGATTCTCGTGCGCACGATCTGGGTGGTGCTCGCTCGCCGTGTCTGATCCCGTCGAGTCGTCGATGTCACCCACCGCCACCGACGGGCCGCTCGAGGCCGAATGGCCAGCAGTGGCCGTGGTGATGCCGATCCGCAACGAGGCCACCCATCTCGAGGCCGCGATCACCGCGATTCTGGATCAGCACTATCGGGGACCACTCGAGATCTGCCTCGCGGTCGCCCCATCAGACGATGACACCGACACCATCGCGGCCGAACTCGCCGCTCGCGATCCCCGTATCACCGTGGTCGCGAATCCTGCGGGTATCACCCCGGCCGGTCTCAACACCGCAATTGCCGCGACCACGGCTGGAATCCTGGTGCGCGTCGACGGTCACGCACGGCTCTCCCCCGGCTACATCACCCGGGCCGTGGAAACTCTGGCCCGCACCGGTGCTGTCAACGTCGGCGGTGTGCAACGGGCCGTGGGCACGACGCCGATGCAACGCGCGATCGCTACGGCGACGACGTCGCCCTTGGGGGTCGGGGGCGCCCGGTTCCATCTCGGAGGCGTCGAGGGTCCCGTCGACACCGTCTATCTCGGAGTGTTTCGACGCGAAGCTCTCGAGGCCGTCGGTGGTTTCGACGAGACCTTGATCCGCAATCAGGACTACGAGTTGAACATCCGCCTGCGCGAGGCCGGCGGAACCGTGTGGTTCGATCCCGAACTCGACGTCGAGTACCGGCCGCGACCGAGCCTGGGATCGTTGGCTCGCCAATATGCCCAGTACGGGGCGTGGAAACGCCATGTTCTGGGTCTGCATCCCCGCTCACTGCGGCCACGGCAGGCTGCGCCTCCGCTCGCAACAGCGGCGATCGCCCTTTCGCTGCTCGCTGCGATCCGTCGACCTCGGGTCCTGATCGTTCCCCTCGGCTACCTCTTGGCGCTCGTGATCGGCTCGACGCTCACCTCCCGATCCTCTCGACGCTCCGACCCCGTCACCGACACCCCCGACGCACCCCCGAGTCTCACCCCCACGTGGGGAGACATCCTGCGCCTCACCGCGGCACTTGCGACGATGCATCTGTCATGGGGGGTCGGCTTCTTCATCGGTGGTCCACTGCGGCGCTCGACGGGCCGTTAGGGTTCGATCCCGCCATGGCTGCGTCCCCTCTGACCCCTGCCACCGCGGAACCCGGTGTCGAACGGGACGCGGACGGTCTCATCACTCTCGGCGGCCCTCCTCCGCCCACACGGGCGCTCGTCGAGATCTGGAACCGGCGGTATTTCGCATCGGCTCTGGCCCGATCCGAGGTCCGCTCCGCGAATCTGGGAACCCTGCTCGGTCAGACCTGGCAGGTACTCAACCCGGCGTTCATGATCGCGGTGTACTTCGTGATCTTCGGTCTCGTCCTCGACGCTCGACGCGGCGTCGAGCATTACGTGACATTCCTCGTGGCGGGGGTGATCGTGTTTCGCTTCGCCCAGTCCACGATCACCGGATGCGCATCGAGTCTGGCTCGCAACCTGGGGCTGCTGCGCTCGTTGCAGTTCCCCCGGTCACTGATCCCGATCGCTCAGATGCTCGAACAGCTCTACGCGTTGATCCCCGGTCTCGCTCTCGTGTTGATCGTCGCGGCGATCGACGGAGTGCGTCCAGGACTCGAACTTTTGGCACTGCCAATCGTGTTGGCGGCGACCGCGGCGTTCACCCTCGGTCTCGGCTTCGCAACGGCGCGGGCTGCGACCACGGTTCCCGATCTCGTGCAGATCATGCCGCACGCGTTCCGAGTCCTGTTGTACATCTCCGGGGTGCTCTTCAGCGTCGACGCGTTCATCGAGACCGACTGGATCCGCTCCTTGTTCGCTCTCAACCCGTTCTACGCGGCGATCACGGCAGCTCGATGGTCGATTCTCGGTATCGAGACGTCACCGGCGGTGGCGCTCAGCCTGATCGTCTGGTCACTCGGGGCCCTCGGTTCGGGTTGGTGGTGGTTTCGCCGAGGCGAACACCGCTACGGAGCGTGAGGGCCTGGGATATGGACGACACGAGCGAACTCGAACCCTGGGATGCGATCCCGCCCGAGGATCGGGCCCTCGTCGTCGATGTCGACGACGTCCACGTCGTCTACCGAGTGCATGCCGATGTGAAAGCGAGTCTGAAATCGCGCCTTGCGCGATCTTCGGGATCACGAACCCGGCGGGTTCACGCCGTGCGCGGGGTCTCGTTCGCGCTACGTGAAGGAGATTCCCTCGGCATCGTCGGCGCCAACGGTTCGGGGAAATCGACCTTGCTCGCAGCGTTGACCGGCTTGTTGCCCATCGAATCCGGCCGGATCCGGGTCCGGACCCGGCCCGTGCTTCTCGGGGTCGGAGCCGCACTGCGACCCCAGATGTCAGGCCGACGCAATATCGAACTGGGCTGTCTCGCCATGGGAATGCATCCCGATGAGATCGCCTCACGCTCCGATGAGATCATCGAGTTCGCCGGACTCGCCGAGTTCATCGACCTACCACTCAGCGCCTACTCCTCGGGTATGCGAGCCCGACTGGCCTTCTCGATCGCCACGGTCACCACTCCCGACATCCTCCTCATCGACGAGGCCCTCGCCGTGGGCGATGAAGAGTTCCGATTGCGTTCGGGCCGGCGTATCGCCGACATTCGCCGGGCCTCGGGAGCAGTGATCCTGGTCTCACACAGCCCCAAAGAGATCCGGGCCTCATGCAACCGAGTGATCTGGATGGACCGCGGAGTCGTCGTCGACGACGGCCCACCGTCTCGGGTGGTGGACGCCTATCTCGCCGCTCAACGACAGGACTCCTGACCCGGCACGACCACGGCTCGTGGAGTCCCGGGCCCCAGATCATCGTGCGCCTCAGGGCGGCAGCGACGGGTTTCCACCCCGAGTCGCCATCCTGGAACCGCCAACGCGCTGCAGACGTTGCAGTGCAGCGGTTGCATACATTGTAGTGTAGAGGGTGCATATTCTGTAGTGTCTGTGCGATGAAGCCGGGGGTCGACTTCCGCAACGGCTACCGCCGGCGGGTGGTCGACGATGAACTCGACGAACTCCTCGCCCAGTTGCCGGCGATCCTGCTCGATGGCCTCAAGGGTGTCGGAAAGACAGCAACAGCGCAACGCCGGTGCGTCACGCAACGTCACCTGGATGACGAGGCGACCTCGACAGTGGTTGCGGCCGATCCGCGAGTGATTCTGGCCGATGAAGCGCCTGTGCTTCTCGATGAATGGCATCGCGTTCGATCGGTGTGGGACGTGGTGCGCCGAGCAGTCGATACATCGCCCCGTGCCGGTCGGTTTCTCCTCACCGGATCCCTGCCCGATGCCAGCAGCCATTCGGGGGCCGGGAGGATCACCTCTGTTCGCATGCGCCCACTCACACTCGAGGAACGAGGCTGTGCGACCCCAACCGTATCCCTGAGAGCGCTCATGGCCGGTGAGGCAACCGTCGCCGGGCGCAGCGACATCGACCTCGCCGGGTACGTTGCTGAGATCATCCTTGGAGGCTTGCCTGGTCTACGACACTTGTCCGGGCGCGCTCACACTGTCGCGCTGGACGGGTATCTGAACCAGATCGCCGAACACGATCTACCGACAGCCGGCTTCGCAGTTCGACATCCGGCAACCGTCCTCGCCTGGCTTCGGGCCTATGCGGCCGCCACGGGAACGACCGCGTCATGGGAGAAGATCCGCGGCGCCGCGACAGCGAGTACGGATGCCATCCCCGCGAGAACGACGACGCAGCCGTACATCGAATTGCTGACCGCTCTGCGCATTCTCGACCCGGTACCGGCATGGACACCCTCGACGAACCGCTTCGCCGGGTTGGTCGCCGCACCGAAGCACCATCTCGCCGATCCAGCACTTGCTGGTCGTCTCCTCAAGACGAGTGTCGACCAACTGCTCAGCGGTGCGGCTCCCGAACCGGTCGTGGGGCGACAGGGCGGACTCTTGGGGGGACTGTTCGAGTCACTCGTCGCGCTCACTCTCCGGGTCGCTGCCCAACATGGGGGTGCCGAGGTCTTTCATCTGCGGACTCAGGGAGGCCGGCACGAAGTCGACTTCATCATCGAGGGACCCTCGGGCGTCGTCGGCATCGAAGCGAAACTCTCGGGCAGCGTCCATGATCACGATGTGCGCCATCTTCTCTGGCTGCGCGATCGACTCGGCGATCGCTGCGCTGACACCGTCGTGATCCACACCGGTCCTGAGGCCTATCGCCGCCCCGACGGTGTGGCCGTCATACCGCTCGCGCTTGTCGGCCCCTAGCCAGTCCCGACGGGTTGAGTTCGGCACCACGGTGAGAGAGCTGGCGGCAAGGGGGTCCCACATCTGAGTGCGGTGGGCGCTGGCAGAGGGCACACCGAACGACGTGGGCGGTACAAGGTCTGGGCGACGCAACCGTGTCCCAGCTGCGACGTGCTTCGAGCATCCTGGCTCGAAGGTGACGGCTGACGGGAGGTTCTCGACTGCGCCGGGGCGTCGGCGCGCAGAGAACCATGCGCCCTCGACACCTGGCATGACATCGTCGCCGAGCTTGCCCTCGCCGACCTGGACCGGCCCGGGCAGCGTCACAGTTCCAGCGCACGAGCGGCACGGCAACCGGTACCGGCAGGCACAACATCTGGACCGAAAGCGGCGTCGATCAGCGAAGCGTCCTGTGGCACGAGCGCTCGACATCGTTGTTGTCACCGCCGTCGGTAGACGTCGCCTCGGTGTTCGATCCTCAAGACGATGACCTCGCGGGCGTCGTCGTCGATCCGGTACAACACTCTATACGTGCCTCGTCGGGCACTGTGCACGCCGGCCAGTTCGTTGCGGAGTGCTCGGCCCACACGGTGTGGGTTCTCGATGAGCGGTCCGGTCACGAAATCGATCACGGCGGTTGCGATCGATTCGGGGAGGTCGTGCGCGATCGCTCGGGCTGCAGGCCGGGCGAGAACGAGCTCGTATGGCTCGTCCGCCATCAGGTCGAAGCGGGGCGCAGCGAACGCACGGCGTCGACACCTCGTACGACGTCACCGGCCGCTACTGCAGCTTCTGCTTCGACAAGCGCCTTGACCGCTTCGGTGTCACCGAGGATCGCGAGTGTCTCCTCGAGGCTCTCGAGGTCATCGGGACTGATCAACACCGCCGCCGGTCGGCCATTGCGGGTGACCACGACCCGCTCGTGCTCTCGATCGACCCGATCGACGAACTCGGAGAACCGGTCTTTCACGTTTCGCAACGAGTCGGTCGTCATGGTCACGATTGTGCCACCCGCTGCCACACACAGCAACCCAACCGTCCTGGTCGTCGTGATCCGCCCAAAGTGTCATCCTCCACAGCGACTCGGGAGCGCTCGAGAACGGCGTCACCGCGGAAGCGTTCCGGCAGTCTGGGCCACTCGATATCGCGATCACGCACCGTGGTCGGCAACGCACCGATCGCCGTGGTGGGCTATGCGTGCATCATCGAGGTGTTCGGTCCGAGTTGCCGGGCTGGGGGTGGCACCCACCATGACAGTTGAGTCACCGAACTCAGAGTCACACTCGGCCCCTTGAGCGCATCGGCAGGAGATGCTGCGTGGACACCTCCCCGCGACGAGTCCGATCGCCAGCACCAGGCCGAGCAGCGATCCCGCCAGGGTCCACAGCCGACCTTGTCGCACCGCGGACAGAGGACGCGCTCGCCTCTCTCCATCGTGTCGTGGCAGAAAAGAACACAGTCCATCCGGTCAGCCGATGTCGGTCACGGCTCATGTGAGACATCACGTCGCAGCAGATCGCTCGACGTGGTCGACGAAGGCGCGCGAGTCACGTCCCCAGTCATGATGAACCGCCACGTAGGCGTGTCCATGGCGCCCGAGGTCACGGCGACGGTTCGGCTCGGCGACGAGTTGGCGGATCGCGATCACACAGTCCTCGACGACCTCGTCACCGGCGAACGCCGACAGCACCACACCCCCACCACTGGCCTCGACGAGTTCTGCCGCGAGCGGCAACGGGGTCGTGATCACCGGCACCCCGGCCGCGAGATACTCCACACACTTCGTGGGCCGTGAGATCCGATAGTTGGCCTCGTCGTGCAGCAACGACACACCTGCGAGCGCCCCGTTCACGATCCCGAGAGCTTCGGGACTCGGCAGTGGCCCCTTCCACTCGAGAATGCCCTCGGCGACGGCCTCGTCGAGGCGGGCCCTGACCTCGGCGTCGGCGGCACCCACGAGCACCAGACGCGCCACTGCCTCCTCGTGGAGTCGCCGAGCCAGAGCGATCATCTCGGCGGCGCCTCGCCCGAGAGAAAGTCGCCCGACGTAGACGACGCGGGGAGGGTCCCGATACGGGGCGGGCTCTTGGGGGACGACGGCAGAGTTCGGCACCACGACGACATCGCCAAGACGATCCCGGTAAGCGTCCTCAGCCGCTATCAGCGTGAAGCGAGTGCGGGCCAGACGTTCGAGACCACCGAGCGCCATCTGCAGAGGCCGATGGCTCCACGAGGGCAGATATCGACGGGTCGGCACCGACGCCACGTAGTCCTCGTGCACATCCCAGATCAACGCCGCGCGTCTCCAGGACCCTCGAGCCCATCCGAGAACCGGTACGAGTTCGGGATCGTGCACGATCACGACATCGCTACGTCGACCATGGCGCGACACCGCCCGGCGGGCGGCCCGCCAGCTTCCGACCCGGCGCCGTCCGGTCGCTCGGGGCACGTCGACGCGCTCGAGACCGTGGGGATCACGCTCGCGTGACGCCGGTCCGGGATCGGGAGCGATGAGCACCACCTCATGGCCGGCGTCGATCAGGGCTCGCGCCTCGCGATGCACGATGCGCGCGTCGTCACCCCGATGGGCCACGGTGACGACGAGGACTCGGAGTCGAGACCCGGCCACCGTGATCTCGCGTCAGAGTCGAGCGACGTTGGGACCGTCGAGACGGCCCCGGGTATCGAACACCAACGGGGCCCGGGTGACGATCCCGTCGAGGTCATAGGCCGAATGGGCCTGCAACAACACCGCCACATCACACTCGGTGAGCGCCGCGTCGAGATCGGTGACCATCTCGAGGGGATCGCCGTCGACCTCGAAGGACCCGAGATGCGGATCATGGCCGATCACGTCGGCACCGAGCCGACGAAAACCTCGCACCACCTGACGGGCTGGAGTTTCACGATCATCAGCGATATCAGGTTTGTAGGTGAGCCCGAGCAACAACACCCGCGATCCCCGAACCGCTTTGGCGGCCGTATTGAGCAGGTCCTGGACCCGATTCACCACGAACGCCGGCATCCGGTTCGAGATCTCCTGGGCCAGTTCGACGAATCGGAACTGATAGCCGAGTGACCGCACCTGATGGGACAGATAGTTCGGATCGATCGGAATGCAATGGCCGCCGACTCCGGGACCGGGGTAGAACGCCGCGAACCCGAACGGTTTGGTTCGAGCTGCGTCGATGGCGGCCCACAGGTCGACGCCGAGTTCATGGGAGAACACCGCCATCTCGTTGACGAGGGCGATGTTCACATGGCGATAGGTGTTCTCGAGCAACTTGGCCATCTCGGCTTCGCG
>CAYYHU010000012.1:52414-53772 GCA_964471865.1 uncultured Ilumatobacteraceae bacterium
GCGACCTCGGCATCGGAGATGTCATCGACATGAGAACGCCCGGCGTTCAGGCCGTTGACGACCCGATCGCTCACATCGAGCCCCACACAGGACACGCCCTGGCGGATCGCCTCGGCGACGAGGGGTAGGCCTACGTAGCCCAGGCCGAGCACCACGAGTCGTTCGGGGGATGTCGTCATCGTCAACCTCTCCACATGGGAACCGAGCAAGCATACGCCCGCACCTGCGACCCGAGCCGGCTCTTCGCACGGTGATGGGTGCGGCCCGAGGTCAGGGGAAACGGCCGGTGAGATCGACGAGGAGATGGGTCGTCGTACTCGACGTCACACAGATCGATCCGGTGCTCGAGGTCGCGACGATCGCCTGATTCGCTCGGGTTCCACCTGGTGACACGTTCAGATTCGATACCTCGGGGATCGTGGTGGAACAGTCGAAGGCGGTCAGAAAACCGGCACCGACGGGTTCGACCGCGGTCACGTTCACCACGACCGCTCCCCCGGGCGCCGAACCGGTCGGGATGCGACGCACCACACCCGGTGTCAACGGCCGGCCGGTGGTCCGCGTGTCGAGGAGCCGGGTCGTGGTCACGGTCTCGAGGTCCCCGGCGCCGGCCGGTCCGAACCATCCCGCCACGTCGACGAGCAGATCAGCCCCCGCCGAAGAGGACAGACACAATCGACGCGTCGAACTCACCCCGACGAGCACCGAACCGGCCACGGTGTCCCGGGCCCCATGGTTGAGACTGGACGCGTCCGGACGGGTCGTTCCACAGGGCCACGCGGTGACGAAACCGGCCGTGGGGGCGTTCACGGCGGTGACGTTGACGGCAACGGCGGTCGCTCCCGAGGGAATCGCCGAGATCGGCACCTCGACGGTGACCCCGGGTCGAGGTCGGCTACCCGCACGGGTGTCGAGCACCCGCCGAGCTGTGACCCGGGTGAAGCGGTCCGAACCCTCAGGGGACCAGTGGCCGGTCACGTCCACGAGCAGATCGGTCCCGACGCTGGGTCGCAGACACACGGTTCCGGCTGCGCCCACCGGCACCGTCGCCGCGTTCGCGACATCACCGCTGACGAGATTCAGCGTCGAAGTGTCGGGACGGGCCGTGCCACAGGGCCAGACCGTGACGAAGCCCGGACCGCCAAGACGGGTGGCGGTCACCGTCAGCGCGACCGCCGTGGCGCTGCGGGGCACCGGACCTCCCACGACGGGTACGACGACGGTCGCTCCCGCCCCGGGACGGGTACCAGAACGGGTGTCGAGGACTCGCCGCGGCGTGATGGGGGTGAAGCCGCCAGTTCCGGTCACGGTCACTCCGAGACTGGTAGCCGAGTCTCCGGCGGCGATGACGAGTGTGT
>CAYYHU010000013.1:0-50853 GCA_964471865.1 uncultured Ilumatobacteraceae bacterium
GTGCTGCGATCAAGTCCCCGCGCTCGTCGGCTGTGAACGTCGAGGTATCCGGAGGGAGCCACAAACCCACCGCCTGGCGATCGCCGCGATTCACCATGTAGGTGTGACCTCGGCGTCGTCCCGCAGTGAGACACGGGATGAAGAAGCCGTTGGCGGCCTCACTCAGCCACGTCTCGGGACCACCGTCGTGGTCGTGGGGGGCGCCCAGAAGCCATGTCACCATCGGATCGTCGAAAAAGGCTCGCGCCAGGGTCGCTGCGGCCGCATCGACATCGGCGGCCAGGCATAAACGCGAAAGGGGAGCGGGGTCCACGCTGCGATGCTACGACCTAGGCGATGCCGTGGCATAGGTTCCGAGACCGGGTCTCCCGGGTAGCCTCTCGTTCTCGCTCGGACTGACGGTCTGAGATCCGCAGCGAGTTTGAGGACGGGTGACGGTGAGCGACGACGTGGAGATCCAGGCGGCACGGCGCCGCACCTTTGCGATCATCTCCCATCCCGACGCCGGCAAGACCACTCTCACTGAGAAGTTCCTTCTCTACGCGGGAGCCCTACAAGAAGCTGGCGCCGTTCACGCCCGTTCCGGCCGACGTTCGGCCACCTCGGACTGGATGGAGATGGAGCGCAAGCGCGGGATCTCGATCACGTCCACGGTACTTCAGTTCCCGTATCGAGACGTCGTGTGCAATCTCCTCGACACCCCCGGCCACCGTGACTTCTCCGAGGACACGTATCGAGTCCTCACCGCCGTGGACTCGGTCGTCATGGTTCTCGACTCAGCCAAGGGCATCGAACCCCAAACGCTCAAGTTGTTCGAGGTGTGCCGCCTTCGACGACTTCCGGTGCTCACGTTCCTCAACAAACTCGATCGACCCGGACGCGATCCGCTCGAACTCCTCGACGAGATCGACGACCAGATCGGGCTTCGCCCCACTCCGGTGACCTGGCCGGTGGGTATCGGAGGGGATCTGCGCGGGGTGCTCGATCGACGAGACGGGACCTTCACCCGCTTCACACGCACGGTTCGAGGCCAAAGTATCGCTCCGGAAGAACTGGTGGATCCCGACCAGGCCGCTGCGGAAGAGGGATCGGCGTGGGCTGATGCCGTCGAAGGGTCAGAGCTTCTCGACGCCATGGGGTCGAATCTCGATGTGGCGTCGTTCTTGGCCGGAGAGTCGACGCCGGTGTTGTGTGGTTCGGCGCTCACCAACTTCGGAGTGCGGCATCTCCTCGATGCCGTGGTGGATCTCGCCCCGTCTCCCTCGAATCGAGAAGATCGAGAGGGGGAGCCCCGTTCCGTGAGCGCGCCGTTCTCGGCGTTCGTGTTCAAGATGCAGGCCAACATGGATCCCGCGCATCGTGACCGAATCGCGTTTGCCCGAGTCTGCTCGGGATCCTTCGAGCGGGGTATGGACGCCACCTGCGCCCGGTCAGGAAAGCCGGTGTTGACGAAGTATGCGGCCACCGTGTTCGGCTCGGAACGTGACACCGTGGAGACGGCGTACCCGGGTGACGTGATCGGTCTCGTCAACGCCACGGGACTGCTGCTCGGGGACACGATCTATGCCGGACCTCTAGTGAATTTTCCAGGAATTCCGCGCTTCGTACCCGAAGCCTTTGCCACGGCGAGACCCCGTGATACCGGTCGGTTCAAGCAGTTCCGTAAAGGCCTAGAACAACTCGACGAAGAAGGCGTGGTACAAGTTCTGCGCGACCCCGACTTCGGTGATCAGGCTCCGGTCATCGCTGCAGTCGGACCCTTGCAGTTCGATGTGTTCGCCTACCGGCTCGAGTCCGAGTTCGGTGCCCCGACCGAGTTGTCGTCCGCGCCCTACGAGGCCATTCGTCTCACCGACGCCGGGTCGGCGGCTGAACTGAGAGCCACCGGCGGAATCCGAATACTTCAGCGCGGCGATGGTGCCTTGGTGGCGCTGTTCGAGTCGGTGTACCGGCTGCGTCGCCTCGAAGCGGATCGGCCGGAGTTGACCCTGAAGCCGATTCTCACGACCACGGGCGAAGGTTCCTGACGTCGCGACGGCCCAAAGACGACACTCATGTCGCGGTCGAGGCCGACTCAGTTGCCTTTACGGCGACGAGCCAATTCGCGCTGGATGTCACGCTGAGCATCGGCCTTGGCGAGGGCCTGGCGCTTGTCCGCTTTCCGTCGGCCTCGGGCGAGTGCGAGATCGACCTTGATCCGTCCGTCCTCGTTGAATCGCAGTGCGAGCGGGACCAGCGAGAGGTGCTCTTGCATCGTGCGAGCCCGCAACCGATCGATTTCAGCGCGATGCATCAACAACTTTCGACGCCGCTCGGGGTCATGGGATCCGAATCCGACGGCGAACTTGTAGGGGGAGATGTGGACGTTCTCGAGCCACAACTGGCCACGCTCATCGACTCGTGCGAACCCGTCGGCGAGTTGGACTCGGCCCTCGCGCAGGCTCTTGACTTCGCTCCCCAGTAGGGAGATCCCAGCTTCGAGTTCCTCGATAATGTCGTAGTCGCGACGCGCTCGCCGATTGGCGGCGATCAGGCGAGAGGGCCCGGGCCCGGCGTTGCGTCTGGTGGGCGAGGTCATGGGAGCGTCGAGCGTACCGGCCGGGTACCCTGCGCCGGGTGCCGACCCTTCCTGCTGAACTGCTCGTCGACATGGCTGCGCACGCGTATGAGGCCTATCCGCTCGAGGCATGTGGGTTGTTGCTCGGGCTCGCAGGGCAAGACGAGATCATCAATTTCGTGCCGACTCGCAACACCGCCGAATCGGCGCGGGTCTACACGGTGGATCCCCGGGATCATCTTCGGATCGAGCGCGAGGCCGAGGATCGAGGCCTCGAAGTGGTCGGCGTCATGCACAGCCACACCCATTCCGAGCCCTATCCCAGCCCCACCGACGTGGCCCAGGCCCCGGACCCGACCTGGCATTACGTGATCGTCAGTCTCAAACGAGGAACACCCGAAACTCGGTCGTACCGCATCGTCGAGGGCACGATCACCGAGGAGATTCTCCTCCCGCGTGGACGGTGACCCGCATCAAACCGCTACTCTCTTGATCGGTTTGGTCGGAATTAAACCACCGGCTCTGGTGTTGGACGAGGCGTGATGCACATGTACCCCTATGACAGCGTGCTGGACCTGATCGGCAACACCCCCATGGTCGACGTGAGTGTTCTGTCGCCCAACCCCCGAGTTCGCTTGGTGGCCAAGCTCGAAAGTCAGAACCCTTTCGGTTCGGTCAAGGATCGGATCGCCAAGTCGATGATCGAGACCGCCGAGAAAGAGGGCACCCTCACCCCGGGTCAGACGATCGTCGAGCCGTCCTCGGGGAACACCGGGATCGCGCTGGCCGCGATCGCACGGATGAAAGGGCATCCGATCAAGATCCTCATGCCGTCCTCGGTGTCGGTGGAACGTCGCCAGATGCTCGAGGTGTATGGCGCCGAGGTGATTCTCACCCCCGGCGAAGAGGGTTCCAATGGTGCCGTCGCTCGAGCTCGGGTCATGGCCCAAGAGCACCCGGAATGGTGCTTTCTCTATCAATACGCCAACGATGCGAATCCCCGGGCGCACTACGAGGGGACGGGTCCCGAGATCTGGCGTGATCTTCCCGAGGTCACCCACTTCGTCGCCGGTCTCGGAACGAGTGGAACCCTCATGGGTGCAGGACGCTTCCTCAAAGAGCAGAATCCCGATATCAAGGTGGTCGCCGTCGAGCCGCCCCTCGGCGAACTCGTCGAAGGCCTTCGCAACCTGGATGAGGGGTACATCCCGCCAGTGTTCGACAACTGGCACGGCTTCGACCTTCTGGATCGTAAGCGGGTCGTGCGTCCGCGGGAATCGCTCGAATGGACCCGCCGTCTCGTGGCCGAGACGGGAATCTTCGCGGGAATCTCCTCGGGAGCCTCGTTGGCGGGAGCCGTCAAGGTCGCGAGCGAGATCGACGAAGGGGTCGTGGCGTTCATCGTGTGTGATGGGGGTTGGAAGTACCTGTCCACGGGGGCCTACACCGACGATCTCGACGCCGCCGAGGCGGCTGCCGGAAAGATCATCTACTTCTAGGTTCGGTGGCGCTCAGGCGCCCCCGCCGCCGAGGACGACCGCGATCGAGGAAGCGGATACGCTCGCCCAACGGTGGTACCAGACTCGACTCGACGCCCCATCGGCATGTTCGACTCCGGGTTCGGCGGGTTGACCGTCGCCCGAGCGGTCATCGATCTGTTGCCGCATGAGGACCTCGTCTACATCGGCGACACCGCTCGCTATCCCTACGGCTCCAAACCTCTCGACGAGGTTCGCGAGCACGCCCGGGAGTTGGCGCGCAGTCTCGTGGAGGACTTCGGGGCCAAGGTGATCGTGGTGGCCTGCAACACCGCGGCTGCAGCAGTGCCTCTCGAGGAGGTGGCCGAAGAACTCGGGGTGCCGGTTCTCGGGGTGGTCGATCCCGGCGCCCGATCGCTCGTCAGCGCCACTCGTTCCGGCCGCGTCGGAGTGATCGGAACGGTGGGCACGATCGGATCTGGAGCGTATGTGCGTGCCGTGGAGGCCACCGGAGCGAACGTCGAGTTGTCCTGTGCCGCGTGCCCGGGCTTCGTCGAGTTCGTGGAACGTGGCCAGATCGACGGTGACGAGGTCCTGGTCCTGGCCGAACGACTGCTCGCGCCGGTGGTCGAGGCCGAAGTCGACACCTTGTTGCTCGGTTGCACCCACTATCCGTTCCTCGCCCGAGTCATCGCCGAGGTCATGGGACCCGATGTCGTCTTGGTCAGCTCCGCTGATGAGACCGCTTTCGCTCTCGCCTCGCTGCTCGGGTCCTCGCCGCCGCCAGGTTCGGGTCGTCACGTCGGGCAGCACAGTTTCTGGTCCTCGGGAGATGTCGACTGGTTCGTGGCCACCGGACAGCGTCTCCTAGGTCCCGAACTCGTCAGTGCGCGACGATGGTTCCCCGGGGTCACCTCCGGTTGAGGACCTGAGCGTGACCCCGCTGGTCCCTGGACCAGACGCTCACCGATACCCATGAGGAGCATCATGACCCGACCCGATGGCCGTGCACCCCACCACCTGCGACCGCTGAGTTTCGAACGGGACTTCACCGAGATGGCCGATGGCTCGGTTCTGGTCTCGTTCGGACGCACCCGGGTGCTGTGCACGGCATCCATCGACGAGAACGTTCCGCGTTGGATGAAGGGGTCGGGAAGCGGATGGGTGACGGCGGAGTACTCGATGTTGCCGGGATCCTCTCCTGAGCGAGTGGGACGCGAAGCGGCCAAAGGGCGTCAGAGCGGGCGGACGGTGGAGATCCAACGACTCATCGGCCGGAGTCTGCGAGCGGCCTGTGACATGACGATCCTGGGTGAACGTCAGGTGGTGGTCGATTGCGATGTCCTCCAGGCCGATGGGGGGACGCGAACCGCCAGTATCTGCGGGGGATACATCGCGCTGCACGATGCCCTCAGCCGCCTTCAGGCTCGAGGTGCGATCACGGATCATCCACTTCATTCGTCCTGTGCAGCCATCAGTGTCGGGATCGTCGGGGGCGTACCGGTGTTGGATCTGCCCTACGTCGAGGACTCCGCTGCTGAGGTCGATATGAACGTGGTCATGATCCAGCCACGTGACGGCTCTGCTGCTCGGTTCGTCGAGGTGCAGGGAACCGCTGAGGGCGTCGCGTTCAGCCGAGGTGAACTCGATCAGTTGCTGGGTCTTGCCGAAGCGGGTCTCGCCGAGATCACCGCTGCGCAGGAAGCGGTGCTCTCACAGCCTCCCCGCCTGCGCTGACATGACGATGCCTTCCCGTCCCCGGGTGGTGTGTGCCAGTGCCAATCCCCACAAGGTCACCGAGTTGGCTGACCTTCTGGGTGAGTTCCTCGATCTCGAACCCCGGCCTGATGGCCTCGGTGACGTCATCGAGGATGCCGACACCTTGACGGGCAACGCGATGCTCAAGGCTCAGGCCGTGATGGAGGCCACGGGAGAGGCCGCATTGGCCGATGACACCGGTCTGTTCGTCGACGCCCTCGGTGGTCGTCCCGGGGTTCACTCGGCCCGCTATGCCGGTGAGGTCGCGAACGATGTCGCTAACCGGGCTCGGTTGCTCGGCGAACTCGACGCGAGCGGGGACCGCGCTCGTCGGGCGCGCTTTGTCACCGTGATCGTTCTGCTGAGACCCGACGGTTCCCGGATCCTTTCTGAAGGGGTCTGTGAAGGGACTATTGCAAGTGGCGAGCGAGGGGAGCTGGGCTTTGGTTATGACGCCGTCTTCGTTCCTGATGACGGTGATGGGCGGACGTTCGCCGAGATGACCGCAGTCGAGAAACACCGACTGTCGCATCGGGCTCAGGCCATCGACGCACTCCGCCAGGCCCTTGGACCCGGGGCCTGAGGTCCCGAGTCGGTTTGCGGTGGCGGCCCAGACGTGGTTCCCTCGACATGGTGATGTCTGAGCCGTCGACGAGTTCGAACTCCGAGTCACCCGCCGGGTCGCCGGCTGGGTCGCTCGCTGGGTCGCCGGAGTCATCGCCACGGGGTCTCGTCATCGTCGCCAACCGGCTTCCGGTGACCCGGCGAAGTTCCACGGGCGCCTGGGAGACCTCACCGGGAGGAGTCGTGTCGGCGTTGACCTCGGTGCTGGTGCGCGCCGAGGGAACGTGGGTGGGTTGGAGCGGTATCGCGAATGACGATCCTGGATCCTTTCGTCACGACGGGATGCGGCTCGAAGCGGTCCGTCTCGATGCCGAGGACGTGGCCGCCTGCTACGAAGGAATGGCCAACGCAACGCTGTGGCCTTTGTTCCATGACGCGATTCGGGCGCCCACGATCGACGAAACCTGGTGGCAGCGCTATGTCGAAGTGAACGAACGCTTCGCTCGTCGAACTGCAGATGTCGCACCTCATGGCGCTCAGGCCTGGGTCCACGACTACCAGTTGATGCTGGTGCCGGCCATGCTGCGACGGCTTCGCCCCGATCTGCGAATCGGCTTCTTTCTCCACATTCCCTTCCCCCCGATCGAGCTCTACGACCGCTTGCCGTGGAAAGCCGATCTCCTCGAGGGCATGTTGGGGGCCGATGTCGTAGGGATGCAGCGCCGCGGGGGAGTGGACAACGTGCTCGCCGCTGCGGAGCGCTTGTTGGCAGTGCCCGTGGTCGAGGATGCGGTGATCTATGACGGTCGTCGGGTGCGGGTGGAGACCCATCCGGTTTCGATCGACGTGGACACCATCCTCGAACTCGCCGACCGTCCTCGCATCGAGCGTGACATGGCGGCGTTGCGGTCTCGTCTCGGTGATCCTGATGTGGTGCTGTTGGGAGTCGATCGACTCGACTACACCAAGGGGATCGACGCACGTCTCGAGGCGCTCTACGAGTTGCTCGCGACCGGGAGACTCGACCCCGACACGACGGTATTCGTCCAGATCGCGGTGCCGAGTCGAGAAGGAGTCGAGGATTACGCCGAGATACGCGAGGCGATTCAGCGTCTCGTCGGCGCGATCAATGGTCGCTTCGGACGTCTTGGAGCTCCTGTGGTGCATTACCTCGAGAGATCCTTGGATCTCGCCCAACTGGTGGTGCTCTACCGGATCGCGGACGTGATGGTCGTGACGCCGTGGCGAGATGGGATGAACCTGGTCGCCAAGGAATACCTCGCGAGTCGCCTCGATGGTTCGGGGAGTCTGGTTCTGTCGGAATTCGCCGGCGCTGCCGATGCTCTCGACGAAGCGATCCTCGTCAACCCCTATGACACCGTCGCCTTACGCGACGCGATCGTGGCGGCGGTCGATATGGAACGTTCCGAGATGCGTCGGCGGATGGGAATCCTTCGCGACGAGGTGCGAACCCACGATGTTCATGCCTGGGTACAGGGTTTCCTCGATTCGCTCGAGACCAGCGAGACCGAGAGTCTCGCCCCATGAACTCGAGGGGTCCTGCGTGGAGCCCGGACCCCGAGGTCGCAGTGGTCTGGTCATCGCCCGATGAGGTGGTGGACGCGTTGGCTCAGCGTTGCGGAGATCGCCGACGACTGGTGCTCGGCGTCGATCTCGACGGCACCCTCGCCGCGATCGTCGATCATGCCCGCGCCGCCCGACTGTGGCCCGGAGCCCTCCAGGCCCTGCTCACCCTCGACGAGCGTGACGATATCGAGGTGGTCGTGGTCACTGGACGAGCCCGGGCTGATGCGATCACCACCTTCGGACTGCCTCGCGCCTTACGGGTCGTGGGCAGCCATGGACACGAACACCATGACGGGAACTCGCATCCCTTAGGCGGTGATACCGCCGCTCTCGATGAACTCGAGATCCAAGCTCGCCTGATCGCCAGTCGGGACTCGGGGGCCTGGGTGGAGCGCAAACCCCATAGCGTCGTCTTGCATGTTCGCACTGCGGCGATCGAGTCCCGTCAGAGCCTTCTCGACGCCTACAGAGAGATCGCGTCCGAGCACGACTGGACGATTCTCGACGGCTCGGCGGTGCTCGAGGCCGGGGTCGCGCCGTTGGACAAGGGTGCAGCAATGGAGAGTCTTCGCTACGAGTTCGATGCGACCTCGATGGCTTTCTTTGGTGATGACGTCACCGATGAACAGGTCTTTCGTCGTCTCGGGGATCAGGATGTGGCAATCAAGATCGGTCCAGGGCCATCCACAGCCCGTTTCCGTCTTGCCGGGCCCGCCGATGTGGTCGGGGTGCTCGACACTCTTGGTCGGCGACCCTGATCGGACGCGTCGCTACCTCGGCGCAACGTCTCGTCACCAGCAAGGTGGCGAGAGCCGAACGGCTCAGTGCTTCGCCCATGATCGACGAGAATCGTGGTGCGGGCGGAGGGAGTCGAACCCTCACCCCTTTCGGGACGGGGACCTAAACCCCGCGTGTCTGCCTGTTCCACCACGCCCGCAGCATGTGCGAGCGTAGCGCCGAGGTCTTTGACAGAATGTCAAACGTGACCGTGACCAGCACCTCCGCTTCCGAGCGACATCTGAGTTCCCCGGATGTCGAACGCGCCCTTCGAGACGTCTATGGCCTCGCCGATGAAATCGTCGACGAGGAGTCCCGTCAACGCAGTGTGCAGCGCTTCGCAGAGGCTGGCATCCAGTTGCCGACCTTTGCCGAACTCGCCGATCCTTCTCGGATCGATCCCTCGCTGGTCGCTGGGGTCGACAAGAACGCTCCTGATGCTCGCAACCTGTTTCGAGTCCACTGGTACAACGACATGGCCGGGGACCGGGTGGCGGTCCCGGATCACGTCGTGTTGCCATCGTCGTTGACCGGTGTGGACGCTCCGATCATCGTCGTATTCGGTGATCGGTTCCCCATGATCACGGCTCACAAAGTTCTCGCGGCCTACTCGTGTCTGGCTCCTCGAGTCATCACCGGCCAGTTCGATCCCACCCGTCACCGGGCGATCTGGCCCTCGACGGGCAACTATGCCCGCGGTGGGGTGGCGATCAGTCGGATCATGAATTCACGCGGTGTGGCGGTGTTGCCCGCAGGTATGTCGGCGGAACGCTTCGAATGGTTGGACCGGTGGGTGGCGGATCCTTCTGACATCGTGCGGACTCCCGGGACCGAGAGCAATGTGAAAGAGATCTACGACGCCTGTAACGACATGGCGTTGGACCCATCGAATTTCGTGTTCAACCAGTTCTGTGAGTTCAGCAACCATCTCGGTCACTACACCGTCACCGGAGCGGCGTTTTCTCATGTGTTCGAGACCGTGGCAGCGACGCGGCCCGGGTTGCGTCTCGCGGCGTTCACATCGGCGACGGGGTCCGCAGGCACGATTGCGGCTGGTGACCGACTCAAGGAGCTCTACGGAACCCGCATCGTGGCCGTCGAGGCGCTCGAATGTCCCACGATGCTCGAGAACGGCTACGGCGAACACAACATCCAGGGCATCGGTGACAAACACATCCCGCTCATCCACAACGTGATGAACACCGATGCGGTGGTGGCCATCTCGGATCGCTCCACCGATGAACTCGACGTGTTGTTCAACACGCCCGCAGGCCGGGCCCATCTCGTGGACCGGGTCGGCGTTCCCGCCGAGATCGTCGATGTCCTCGAGCATTTCGGGTTCTCGGCGATCTGCAACGTCCTGGCCGCGATCAAGATGGCTCAGACCTGGGATCTCGGACCCGACGAGGCGGTGTTGACCGTTGCGACCGATGGAGCCGACCTGTACCCCAGCGAGCGGCGCAAGACACTCGAGCGGCGCTTCGGCGGCGAGTTCGATGCTGTGGACGCCGCCGGCGTCTTTGCGGAACATCTGGCGGCGGTCACCACCGACCACGTACTCGACACGACGCTCGCGGACCGCAACCGGATCTTCAACCTGGGCTACTACACCTGGGTCGAACAACAAGGAACTCCCTTCGAGTTGTTCGAAGCCCGTCGCGATCTCGGATTCTGGACAGGGCTGCATCGTTTCGTGCCGCGATGGGACGAACTGATCGAGGACTTCAACGCTCGCGTTCGAGCGGTGTGACCGGGCACCCATGAACATCCTCGGTTGGCGATGTCGCGTCTGCGGTACCGAGGTCGCCATCGACACCGCCCTGCAATGGCGGTGTACTCGGGCCACGGCCGAGGACTGGCGTCACGTGTTGATGCCGGTGCGGGACCGGACTCCGCTGTCGTGGACCTCTGATGACGACCCCTATGTGGCATTCGATACCGAATTGGCCTGGGCGGCGTTCGCGCAGGCGCGAGGCCTGGATCACCCCGCTCGCCTCGAGATCCTCGATGGGCTGAGACGATCGCTCGAGGTGGTCGAAGGACATGGGTTCGTGAGAACGCCACTGATTCGCGACGACGCCGTGTCGAATCGACTCGGGTTCTCAGGAGTCGGAGGCGTCTGGGTGAAGGATGAGACCGGAAATGTCGCCGGCTCCCACAAGGCTCGCCACCTCGTCACGATCCTGTTGCATCTCCTCGCCGCGGAAGCCACCCACCAGGTTCCCTGGGATGGTCCCGACGAACGGCCCCCACTGGCGATCTCGTCATGCGGCAACGCGGCGATCGCGGCATCGACGCTGGCGGCCGCAGTGTCCTGGCCGATCACGGTGATGGTTCCGACCTGGGCGCAGCCCGCAGTCACCACCGCCCTCGATCGCCTGGGGGCGGAGGTGATGTCGTGTGCGCGCCGCAACGATGATCCTCTGGGCGATCCGTGCCTCATGCGATTTCGTGATGCGGTGGCCGTCGGGGCGATTCCGTTCAGTGTCCAAGGTCCTGAGAACGCGTGGTGTCTGGATGGGGGGCGCACCCTCGGATTCGAGATCGCAGCCGAGACCACGGCGTTCGATCGGGTGTTCATCCAAGTCGGCGGGGGAGCCTTTGCGGCCTGTGTGGGTGGAGCCCTCGTCGATGTCACCGAGTCTCCGCCTCGACTGCACGCTGTTCAGGCCGAGGGTTGTGCACCTCTCGAGCGCGCTTGGCGGTGTGCTGGCGACATGCCGGGCGGGCGTGTCGATGCCGCCGCCCACTGGCAGGACTGTATGGCGCCCTGGCCTGACCCGTCTTCGCTTGCCGATGGCATCCTCGACGACGAGACCTATGACTGGCTCGGAGTGCTCAGTGCCATGGACGCCACCGGCGGGTGGCCGGTCGTGGCGGGCGAGAACGAGATCGTGGCGGCCCACGACCTGATGACGAACGATCTCGGACGCGGTGTCAGCCCGACGGGAACCGCTGGTCTCGCCGGTCTGATGGCGATTCGCGACGAGGTCGGAGACGACGAACGAGTGGTCATCGTGGCCAGTGGGGTCGCTCGCTGAGGCTCGCTGCGCGCTCGCGGGTAGCCTGCGCCTCATGTCCGAAATCCCCATGCCCGCAGCGTTCGAGGCCGGAGGGTTCGACCCTCGCAGCGACATCTTCAACCGCCTGCTGAAGAACCGGGTGGTGATGTTGGGTACCGATGTCAACGACGAGATCGCCAACCAGTTGTGCGCCCAGTTGCTGTACCTCGAGGGCGAGGATCCCAACGCCGACATCTGGCTGTACATCAACAGCCCCGGCGGATCGGTCACGGCGGGAATGGCGATCTACGACACGATGCAGTTCGTGTCGTGTGATGTCGCCACGGTCTGTTTGGGGTTGGCCGCTTCGATGGGACAATTCCTCCTCGCCGCAGGCGCCGCCGAGAAGCGGTACACGCTTCCCAACGCTCGGATCATGATGCACCAGCCGCTCGCGGGCTTGAGAGGCCAAGCCGCCGATATCGCGATCCAGGCTGAACAGTTGGCCTTCATCAAGCGCCGGATGGCGGAACTCATCGCGCACCATTCGGGCCAGGATGTGGCTCAGATCCAAGCCGACAGCGAGCGCGACCGGTGGTTCACCGCTGATCAGGCCAAGGATTACGGGCTCGTCGACCACGTGATCGTGCGCCGCGGCGAACTGCGCTGACCGCGACATCCCCGGGCTGGACATCCCCGGGCTGGACATCACTGCGCTGGAGCGTCTCGTAGCGAGACCAATGCCGCGAGAACTCAGAACCGAACGGGTTCGGGTTCACGCGCTGGGCCGTGGGCATGCCCCTTCATAGGCCGGATTCAGAAATGGTCCGGGCGAGCGACACGGACTTCGCTCAGCCACGCGACGACGGCGAAACGCTCGAAGAAACGTTCGGCCAGAGCATCCAAAATGGCGTCGGCGACCGCTGGAGTGACCACCGTTTCGAGTCGGACACTGGGCCCGTTCAGCTCGAGAGTGCGTCCAGTGGCGCCTTCACCGGTCACGTGGCCCACCGAGTAGCCCTTGGCGCCACAGGCCTTGACCTCAGCGATCAACCGACTCTCGAGGACCGCTTCGGCGATCACCGTCAACAACAGGCGAGGTGTGGTCTCCATGACGCCTCCAGCATGTCAGAGTTCCACCTGGGGTCGGGGCCTGGTCTCGATCAGGTGAGAGCCTCGGCCACCGCGATGTACAACGGGATTCCGGCCACGAGGTTGAACGGGAACGTGATCCCGAGCGAGGCGGTGATGTAGATCCCGGGGCTGGCCTCGGGAAGCGCGATCCGCACCGCGGCGGGAGCGGCGATGTAGGACCCACTGGCAGCCAGCGTTGCGAGCACGGCAACGCCTCCCGTGGACAGGCCCGCAGCTGCGCCGCCGAGGGCTCCCAGCATTCCATTGACGAGGGGTACCACGATGCCCACCACGACGATGCGCCAACCCACGGATGCGACGTCTCGGAGTCGTTCGGCCGCGACGGCACCCATCTCGACGAGAAACAGGGTGAGCGCGCCGGTGAACAGCCCGACGAACAGTGGATCGGTGGGGGCGAGACGCTCGTCCCCGACGACACCGCCGACCACGAGACCGGCGAGCAACAACGCGATGCTGCGGCCACGCACGACCTCACCCAGAGCAGCTCGCCACCCCGACTGTTCCGAGGATGTTGCCGCCCCGGAGCCTCCGGGGCGGGCCAGGGCCAATCCGACGACGATGCCGACCACCTCGAGAACGGCGAGAAGACCCGTGACATACCCCTCATAGGTCATGTCTCGCGCATCGAGCGACGCGAGCGCCACGGTGAAGGTGACCGCCGAGACCGACCCGTAGTGGGCCGCGACCGCCGCGGCGTCGATGCGGGTGAGGCGTCCCAGGACTCGTCCTGTCGCGAAGGCGATCACCGGGGTGACGACCCCGATCACCAAAGCCGCTACCAGGGGCGCCCAGAGATCGCCCGGGTCGGCATCGGCCAGAGCCCGACCACCCTTGATACCGATTGCGAACAGCAGATAGGAGGACAGGATCGGATACAACGCCTCGGGAAGGCGTAACTCGAATCGGGCCAAGGTCGCAACGACCGCGACCACGAACGCCACCACCGGGGCGCTCAACAGGTTGTCGACGACGGCTGACGCGATCATCGGTTCTCGCTGGGCGTGGACCTTGCGCCCGGGTTGTCCTCGAGGAGCGGTTCGACGATGGCGCGCAGCAGCTGGTGGGCTTCGAGGCGATGGCGTAACGGGCGATCCAGATCCACCCGGTAGTGATTGCGTCGACCGACCTTGTCGAGTTCGAGATATCCCGCCTCGATGAGTTCATGGACGATCCGATGTACGGCGCGTTCGCCGATGCCAACGAGATCGGCGAGCTCACTCAGGCGGAGATCCGGGCGACGGGCCAGACAGATCAGCACGTGGGCATGATTCGTGAAGAACGTCCACGCCGGGCGCTCATCATCGACGGACTCCGTGTTCACATGCTGAGCAAACCATGCTTCTGATGTCAAACCCAAATTGGCGCGGCTCCGGGGGCAGTGGCGGGAACCCTCGCCACGGAGGCTGCTCAGTCAGAACCTGTAGTGGGTGGGATCTGAGCCAAGGGGTCGGGAACGACGAGCACGAGACCGCACCGAGACTGGGTCCATTCGTCGAGTCGGCGCGCCGCGAGGTCGGTGGCGAAAGCCAAATCGACGAGATCGGCGAGGGCGAGGGGATCATCTCGGTCCACTGATGCAGCGGTATCGACGAGGGTGACGACGAGATTCCAGTCCTCCTCGATGGCCAAGGGCGCACGGGAGGCCAGTTCCCGGTAGCGCCCCAAGAGGCTGGCGAGTTCGGCGGGGGTTGACAATGGGCCCTCGAGAAACGCTCCGTAGTCAGCGAGAAGCTCACAAAACCCGGTGGTGCTGCGTTGGGGTTCACTCGAACACCCGGTGATGGCGACAGCGATGGCGACCATCGCCGAACCGAGGAGTCTTCTCACACCTTTCAGTCTGGCCGTTGGGAGGGTTCGAACGGCGGTCACCGACGCGGTGATATCGCATGGCGGTACTCTGCGAGTTCGCATCCGACCCGGGTTCGAGTCGGGCCCGGGAGAGTGGTTCTCGGTTCGGCTCGGGGAGAGCCCGTTGATTCGCCTGGCATGGCGGGATGGACGTACCGATCTCGTCGTGCTGGGGTCGATGGCGAGGAGTCCAGCCGATGTCGATCCTGATCCGCACGCAGCGTTCGGGTGAGTGCACCCACGGGTTCCAGTCGGTCTCGCCGCTGGCGGGGAGGATCCTGGTGGCCGCCAGGGCGCCAACCCATGAGCCCACACTCGGGTCCTGGGGAACCCGGGTGATGCGTCGCGACGGGGGCGATGGCGATGTCCCTGACCCAACGGGTTCCAACCGGTACCCTGCCGAACATGGCCTGGGACCTCGATGCCTTTGCGCGGTCACTGACCGCGTCGGCACCCAACACGGTGGCGGCGTATCTCGCCGACCTTCGGGGCTTCGTGGTCTTTGCTCAGCGCGTCGGCCACGACGACCCCTCGGGGGTGGATCGCCTCGTTTTGCGGCGCTACGTCGCGCAGTTACTCACCCGGGGTTACGCGCGACGATCGATTTCGCGCAAGGTCTCCTCGCTGCGGCGCTATTTCGCCTGGGCGGCGCGCACCGGTCGCTGTCAGGGCAATCCGGCCGCGGGCCTGAGATCTCCTGGAGGCGACGGCCGCCTTCCCCGAGTCCTGGGAGCCGAGGATCTTTCGGTGTTGTTGAGTCCACCCGTTGCGACCACCTCCGCCCGGTCGCAACCAGACGGCGACGAAGGCTCCGACACGAACGTGAACTCGGTAACTCAGGCCGACGTCGATACGCATGTGAGAGACCTGCGCGACACCGCAGTTCTCGAGATGTTGTACGGCAGTGGGTTGCGAGTCTCCGAGCTGTGCGCCCTGGACCGGTCCGCAGTGGACCTCGCTCGGGGCTTCATCACCGTGTGGGGCAAAGGGGGCAAGCAACGGCGCCTACCGATCAGCGAACCGGCAGCCGTGGCGCTCGAGCGGTGGTTGGCAGTGCGCACCGATCAGCTCGACGAGGACACCGACGCGGTGTTTCTCAACCAGCGATCACGGCGTCTCACCCCGCGAGACGTGCGTCGCATCGTCGATCGGCGCTCACCGGTGCCGACGCATCCTCATGCTCTGCGACATACCTTCGCGACCCATCTGCTCGACGGGGGCGCCGATCTGCGCGCCGTACAAGAACTTCTCGGCCATGCCGATGTCGCCACGACGCAGCGCTACACCCATGTGAGCCGCGAGCGTCTTCGCTCGGTGTATTCCGCTGCCCATCCCCGCGCATGACCGATACCGATCCCGATCTCATCCACCAGGCGTGGCGTCGATGGTGGACCACCCGGGACCCCGCTTCACGGGAACGTCTCATCATGCACTACTCGCCGCTGGTGAAATTCGTCGCCGGTCGCCTCGGGGCGGGACTTCCCGATTCGGTGGATCCTGGCGATCTCGTCGGGTTCGGGGTGTTCGGTCTGATGGATGCCATCGACCGATTCGACGAGGAACGAGGAACCCGTTTTTCGACGTTCGCCGTTCCCCGAATCCGAGGAGCGATCCTGGACGGACTGCGGTCCCTGGATTGGGTTCCCCGATCCGTGCGGAGCCGGTCACGTGCGGTGCAGGACGCAATCGCTCGTCTCGAGATGGCATGGGGGCGCAGCCCCACCGACGACGAGATCGCCTCGGAACTCGGTGTGGCCCCAGAAGAGTTCCAGACCTGGCTCGCGAACATCGCCGTGGCGACGGTCGGGCCGCTCGATCATGTCGTGCGTTCGGGAGCCCATCTTCACAGCGTCGCCGACCTTCCCGCCGATGACCCCTCACCTCAGGCTGATCTCGAGGATCGCGAATTGCGTCACAGTGTTCGCAGCGAAGTGCGACGACTTCCCGATCGGGAGCGGATGGTGCTCGCCCTCTACTACGACGAGGGCTTGACGTTGGTCGAGATCGGGCAGATTCTGGGAGTGACCGAGAGTCGGGTCTCACAAATCCACGCTCGAGCGGTACTGCAGCTGCGGTCGCGGTTGCTCGCTTCGGGCGCGGCCTGATTCCGGCTGCGTCCATGGCGATAGCGGGCTGGGTGGCCGTGGCGCTGGTGGGGACGTTGGCGCTGGTCCCGACATCACCGATCGATCTGGGAGCGTCCACTTCGACCGCTGGTCGAGTGCTGTCGCCAGCGGGAGATGTCGAGGAGATTCTCCCCAGCGCAGATCCCGAGGTCGAGGTCGGATCCGCCGTCGACGGCGAACCGTGGGTTCGCGCTGCGTCCCCGGGCTGCCAACAGGCTCCGGTTCCTGTGGACGGGGCGGAGATCATCGATGCGTTTCGCGCTCCGCTGTGTCGTTGGTGCGCGGGAAATCGCGGTGTCGAGTTCTCGACCCCGATGGGAGCGCCCGTGCGGTCGGTGACTTCAGGGCGCGTCGGTTTCGTAGGAACCGTGGCCGGAACCCGATACGTCGTCGTGGTCACCGCTTCGGGGCGTCGAATCACCTATGGGGGAGTGGCAGAGTTCTCGGTCGGAGCCGGGAGTCTGGTGGCGCCAGGAGATGCTCTCGCTGTGTCTGGTGAGCGTCTTCATCTCGGCGTTCGTCGTGGTGAGCATTACGAGGATCCGGCGATCGTGCTGTCGAGGACGGCTCGGGTTCGCCTCGTGTCCATGGATGGGTTCGGGCGGCGCGCTCATCGGTGCTCAGCGGATTCGTAGCCGGCCCCGGCCTCGGAGGCGTCGCACCGTCATCACCACAGCCGACCCCAGCGACCCCGTGTCGATACCGATCCGAGCTGTCTGTTGATTCGGTGAGTCACGGCTGGCCATTCCGGGCTGGTCGGCAGCCGATTTCAGCCGGTAGCATGCCGACGGCCCCGAACCGGGGTTCGAGTTCATATCAGCACCATCAACACAGCGCCGCCTCGACCTGCGGTCGCCTTTGGGCGCACGAGGCGGTGACCGAGAACCGCAGGAGAGGAGTCACCGTGGCTGTCGTCACCATGCGTCAGATGCTCGAGGCCGGACTTCATTTCGGCCATCAGACCCGCAAGTGGAACCCGAAGATGCGTCGTTTCATCTTCGGTGAGCACCGGGGCATCTACATCATCGATCTCGAACAGACCCTGCCTCGGGTCGAAACCGCATACGGATACGTGCGTGATCTGGTCGCCAATGGCGGATCGATCTTGTTCGTGGGTACCAAGAAGCAGGCTCAGGACCCGATCCGCAGCTATGCCGAGAAGTGCGGAATGCCCTATGTGACCGAGCGGTGGCTCGGTGGCATGCTCACCAACTTCGACACCATGGCCAAGCGGGTGGCGAAGATGCAGGAGTACGAGCGCATGCAGGCCTCGGGTGAGTTCGATGCACTCACCAAGAAAGAGGCGCTGCTGTTGAGCCGCGAACTCGAAAAGCTGCAGAGGAACCTCGGCGGTATCCGAGACATGGCCCGCCTTCCCGACGCCGTGTTCGTGATCGACACCAAGAAAGAGCAGATCGCGGTCACCGAGGCGAACAAGCTGAAGATTCCCGTCATCGCCGTGGTCGACACCAACGTGGATCCCGACGTCATCGATTACCCGATCCCGGGCAACGACGACGCGATCCGCGCCAACGACCTCACGACCCGGGTCATCGCCGAAGCGGTGATCGAGGGTCGTTACATCGCCCGCCAGCGCACGCCAGTCGTCGAGACTCCCAAGCGCAGCGACGAAGACGAAGCCGCGTTCGCTGCTGCGCAGGCCGAGGCGCGCCGCCAGGCTGCAGCTGCCCAGGCCGAGCGCGATGCTCGTCTTGCGGCGAGCCAGACACCGGCTGAAGCCCCTGCTGTCGAGCCGGTCGCTCCTCTGGTGGCCGATGAGGCCGCCGCTGTCGAACCCCCCACCGCTTCGGAGAGTTGATCACCATGTCGTTCACTGCCAAGGACGTCCAAGCGCTTCGTCAGTCGACGGGCGCCGGAATGATGGACTGCAAGAAGGCTCTCGAAGCCAACGAAGGTGATCTCGAAGCCGCCAAGCAGTGGCTGCGCGAGAAGGGCCTTGCGGCTTCGGCCAAGCGTGACGACCGTCAAAGCGCTCAGGGCGTGGTCGCCATGTCTGTGGAAGGCAATGTTGGCGCCATCGTCAAGTTGCGCTGCGAGACCGACTTCGTTGCGGGTTCGGACCAGTTCAAAGATGAGGCCGAGGAACTCGTGCGCCTCGTCGCTGCGAAGGGCCCCGAGGCCGTCGCGGAGCGCGCCGCACAACTCGAGGATCTCAAGATCACGTTGAAAGAGAAGATCGAACTCGGTGAGGTCGTGCGTTTCGAGGCGGCACCCGGCAACGTGATCGACTCCTATCAGCATGTTCAGGGTGGTCGGGGAGTCAACGGCGTGCTCGTGGAAATGCAGGGCGCCTCCCAGGAACTCGCTCATGACGTCGCAGTGCACATTGCGTTCGCTCGTCCTCGCTTCCTCACCCGCGATGAGGTTCCTGTGGATGAGGTCGAGCGCGAGCGCGCGACGCTCGAGACCCTGAGCCGCAACGAGGGCAAGCCCGAAGCGGCACTGCCCAAGATCGTCGAAGGTCGCCTCAACGGCTTCTTCAAGGACGTCGCACTGCTCGAGCAGCCCTACGCCAAAGACGACAAGGTGTCGATCAGCCAGCTGATCGGATCCGCATCGATCCTGCGGTTCGCCCAGGTCGAGATCGGCTGAGAACCGGAACCCGAGGAGAGCACGAGATGAGCACCCGATCCGACGCCCGACCGACGTGGCGCCGGGTCGTGCTCAAGCTCTCAGGTGAGGCTTTGGCCGAACCCACCGGGTTCGGCCTCGATACCGAAGTCTTGCATCAGGTGGCCTCGGAGATCTCTGAGGCGCGCACCGAACTCGGCGTCGACATCGCCGTGGTCGTGGGCGGTGGCAACTTCTGGCGAGGCCTCAAAGGGGCCGGTCGGGGGATGGACCAAGCCCAGGCCGACTACATGGGGATGATCGCAACGGTCATGAACGGCCTGGCGCTTCAAGATGCCTTGGAGCGGGTCGGTCAACACAGCCGGGTCATGACCGCGGTGGAGATGCCCAAGGTCGCCGAGCCCTACATCCGGCGTCGAGCGTTACGACACCTCGAAAAGCAACGAGTCGTCATCCTGGCGGGCGGAACGGGAAACCCCTTTTTCACCACGGATACCGCCGCCGCGCTGCGGGCCGCCGAAATCGACGCCGATGCGATTCTCAAAGGCACCCACAGTGGTGTGGACGGGGTCTATGACGCTGACCCCAAACTGCATCCCGATGCCCGTCGTTACGATCGCATCGCCCATCTCGACGTGATCAATCAGGGTCTCAAGGTCATGGACGCGACCGCCATCACGTTCTGTATGGACCGCGAGATTCCCATCGTGGTGTTCGATCTTCTCGGTCGAGGAAACGTCAGGTCCATCCTGCGGGGTGAACCGATCGGTACGCTGGTCGGGTGACCGACGACGCGCTGCTCGAAGCGATCGAGAAAATGGACAAGGCGGTCGCCCACGTGCGCGACCAGTTCCTGACCGTGAGAACGGGTCGGGCGGCTCCAGCGCTCTTGGAACGCATTGTCGTGGACTACTACGGCTCACCGGTGCCCCTTCAGCAACTTGCCGGGTTTCAGGTGCCCGAAGCGCGGGTTCTGGTCGTGAAGCCCCACGATCGCTCATCGCTCGGTGCGATCGAGAAGGCCATTCGCGATAGTGACCTCGGCTTGGCCCCTGCCAATGACGGCACCGTGATCCGTCTCAACTTCCCGCCCCTCACTGAGGAACGGCGTAAGGAGTTCGTCAAGATCGTCAAGAACATGGCCGAGGACGGCCGGGTGGCGGTGCGCAATATCCGTCGCGATATCCGCAAACAGTTCGATGCCTCGGAAAAGGCGGGGGATGTGTCGGCCGACGAGGTGGAGCGCGCCGAGAAGGAACTCGAAAAACTCACCCACGACCACATCGACAAGATCGACGCAGCGCTCAGCCACAAGGAGCACGAACTGCTCGAGGTCTGAGGACGCGAGCGGTTGGCGATGCCGGGAGGGAACGACATGAGTGACGACGGTTGGCGATCGAGTGAGGACAGCGATCAGGCTCGGAGGCCCCGACCACGCGAGGACTCCGATGCCTTGAGGTGGCGAGACGATTCCGAGGAACGGCTTCGTCTTGGAAGTTCAGACAGTGGCTCGTTGCCGCATTGGTCCGAACCCGCCACTGGTGAGGTTCCCACCTTCACCCCGACCGAAGCCGTCAGTCCTGGTCCGAGCGAGGATGCCACCGGTGAGATCGACATCTGGTCGGCGTTCTCCTCCGAGCCTGACGAACCAGGTGATTCCGTTCCCACCTCCGTGCAACCCGCCGTCGGCCCGAGCGATACCTCATCAGGTGTGCGCAGCGAACCCGATGAGGCCCTCGACTGGGAAGACGAGCCCCTCTTTCCCGAACTCGGCGACGAGTCGGGTTCGGGGTCGAGTCCGTACAGCGACGACGAGAATGTGGTGACGCAGTCCGAGGACCCTCCCGCATCCGACGAGGATGTGACCGAACCGGCACGGGCATCATCGCGGATCCAGATCGGGACCGATCCCACCGGTGACGTGGCCATGGCTCCACTCCCGGGAGAGCGCCCGGGCACGTCCTCGCGCACCTCGGGATCTCGGGGTCGATCAGGGGTGGGCACCAGGACGCGACCGAGTCCGGCCCGGGCTGGTTCCTCGGTGGCCGAACGCACCGGACGGAACCTCCCCACCGCTGTGACCGCGGCGTTGGTGATCGCGGCAGTGTTCCTCGGAGCGTTGTTGTGGCGACCCGCGGCGGTGGTGGTGTTCGTGGCGGTCGTCATGGCCTTGGCCGCGGTCGAGTTCTTCGGACGAGTGACCGAACGGGGATACCGCCCCGCGACGATCGCAGGGTTGATCGCGTGCACCCTGGCGCCTCTGGCTGCCTATTGGGTCGGGGAGAGTGCCGTCGTCCTCGTGTTCGTCTTCGCGTTCATCGCATCAGCAGCAGGATTCACGGGGGCTTCGGGCATCCAGTCGAATCCGCTTGCCAACACCGCGGTGACGATGTTGGGCGTCATCTGGATCGGAATTCTCGGGTCCTTTGCCGCTCTGTTGGCCGGAGTGTCCGCAGCCGGGGGCGGGCTCGAGAACGTGGGAACCGACACGTTGTTCATCGTGATCATCGGCGTCGTGGCCAACGACGTCGGTGCGCTGTTCGTGGGGTCGGGTATCGGGCGAACTCCGCTACGAGCGTGGATCAGTCCCCACAAGTCGGTCGAGGGACTCATCGGCGGCACGGTGTTCACGTTCCTGGTCGTGGTGCTCGTGGGAATCCAGTCCGACACCTGGAACGATCTGGGCGAGTGGATCCTGCTCGCCCTGGTCATCTCGGTGTTGGCCCCCTTGGGTGATCTCGTCGAATCCATGTTCAAGCGGAACCTCGACGTGAAGGACTTCGGAACCCTGGTTCCTGGTCACGGAGGGGTCCTCGACCGCTTCGATGCACTGTTGTTCGTGCTGCCCGGTGCCTACTACCTGTTGCGTGTACTGGAACCGTGGGCCTCGTGATCCTGGGGTCGAGGGCTGCGCGAGCCCTGGTCCAGCGGCACCGGTGAGGAAGCCGGCGTCGACGCTGCCAGACTGCTCGACGTGACCATGACGAGGGTGGCCATCGCCGGATCCTCGGGATCCATCGGGACTCAGACTCTCGACGTCATCGCGTCCGAACCCGATGCCTTCGAGGTCGTGGCTTTGGGAGTGTCGAGCGCGACCGATGTGGTGATCGAGCAAGCCCGCCGGGTTCGACCCGCGGTGGTCGCTGTTGCCGATCCCGAGGCTCGTGCCCACGTGGCCGACGCATTGGTGGGTGTCGAGGTGATCGCCGATCTCGCCGAGGTCGTCGATCAGGCTGATGTCGTCGTCAACGGAGTGGTCGGCTTCGCCGGCCTCGCCGTCACGATCGCCACGTTGCGGGCGGGACGCCGCCTGGCCTTGGCCAACAAAGAGAGTCTCATCGCAGCAGGCCCGGTCGTGGGTCCCTTGCGCGAGGTGCCAGGAGCCGAACTCGTTCCCGTCGACAGCGAACACGGCGCCATCCATCAGTGTCTTCGGTCCAGTGTGGCGCCCGGCCGCGAGGTGCGCCGACTGATACTCACCGCCAGTGGTGGTCCGTTTCGAGGCCGCCGACGTGACGAACTGGCCGAGGTGACCGTTGCGGAAGCCCTGAATCATCCGACATGGTCGATGGGACCCAAGATCACCGTGGACTCCTCCACGCTGATGAACAAGGGACTCGAGGTGATCGAGGCCCACGAACTGTTCGGAGTCGACTACGACTCGATCGACGTGGTGGTGCATCCGCAGTCGGTGGTCCACTCGATGGTCGAGTTCACCGACGGATCCACGATCGCTCAGTTGTCGATGCCGGATATGCGTCTGCCCATCGGATACGCGTTGGGTTATCCCCACAGGATCACGACGCCCTTCGGCGTGATCGACTGGACCCGGTTGGGATCTCTCGATTTCATGGCACCGGATCGGGACACTTTTCGATGTCTGGATCTCGCCTATCGGGCTGGTCGCATCGGAGCCAGCGCTCCGGCATGGCTCAGCGCCGCGAACGAGGTGGCCGTGGACGCGTTCCTCCAGGGTCGACTGCGGTGGTGCGAGATAGCTGATGTCATCGATGCCACCCTCGATCGTCATCCCGGATCCAGTGACGTTCCCACCTGCGTCCAAGACGTGATCGACGCCGACCGCGAGTCGCGGGCGGTGGCGGCGAAGATGCTGGATTCACACTCGGTGATGCGATGAGATCCCCAGGTGAGCGTCGTCGAGCCGAGTTGATCGCTGGTGGTGCCGTCGAGGAGTCCACCGAGGTCGTTCCCTGGTCGCGCACACTTCTGGGGGCCGTCGTCGCTGGTGCGCTGCTCGTGTGGCTGGGAACCGTGAACGGTTGGATGCTCGTGTTCGTGATCGGGTTGGTGATCTCGGTCGTGCTCCACGAACTCGGCCACTACCTGACGGCGCGGTGGTCAGGCATGAAGGTGACGCAGTTCTTCATCGGCTTCGGTCCCCGGTTGTGGTCCATGCGACGCGGCGAAGTCGAGTACGGCGTTCGCGCCCTGCCACTGGGTGCGTTCGTGCGGATCGTCGGGATGAACAATCTCGACGAGGTCGAACCCGATGACGAGGATCGGACCTACCGCCAGGCATCGTTCCCGCGACGGTTGCTCGTGGTGTCGGCGGGATCGTTGATGCACGTGATCATCGCCATCGTGTTGCTCACCGGGGTGTACTCGGTCTTTGGTTCCCAACAGCCCACAGGTGAGGTTCGGATTTCCCTGGTGGCGGCATCCACTCCGGCGGAGGCAGCGGGACTGCGCACCGGAGACGTGGTCCTGGCCTTCGACGCCACACCGATGACCACACGAGACGAGTTCCTGGGCGAGATCTTTTCTCGTTCCCCCGGGGACCGGGTGTTCTTGACCGTGGAACGCGACGGTGAGGTGCTCGATGTCGAGGTCGGATTGGGATCCAATCCGTATCCGGGGCGCGAGGGAGTGGCCTATCTGGGTGTCGTCTCTGAGTCCGATGGTCGGATCCGGGATGCCGTTCCGGTCGCCTTCATCGGTGCCGTTGGTGATCTGGGACTGGGAGTGTGGGACTCGTTGCGTGGCGTCGTCACCGTGCTCAACCCGGTGAACGTGGTGGAACATCTGACCGGGGAATCCACCGATCTCGAAACGCGACCCACGACTCTCGTGGGCGCCACTCAGGTATCGGGTTCGGTCGGTGAGCGCGACGGACTCGCCGGGGTGCTCACGGTGCTCGCGGCGGTGAACATCTTCGTGGGCGTGATCAACATGGCGCCGCTGCTTCCCCTCGACGGGGGACATGCTGTCATCGCCATGTACGAACGGGCCCGCAGCCGACGCGGCCGGCGCTACTACGCCGATGTGGCCAAGATGATGCCTGTGGCCACGGCGGTCGTGGCTGTCTTGGGAATGTTGCTGCTGGCGGGGTTGTACCTCGACGTCACCCGACCCTTGGGCTGATCGAGCGCAACGCTCACACGAGGTTCCATCGTTTCTGATCGACGCGTCCGGTGGGCCTCGACTCAGTCGATCGGGGCCGGCATGCGCGAGCGGTCGGTGGCGGTGGCACACTGACATCCATGTTCGAGCGTCGTGTCACGCGTCAAATCCAGGTGGGTTCGGTCGCCGTCGGTGGCGACGCGCCGATCTCGGTCCAGTCGATGACGGTCACCAAGACCGCCGACGTCGAGGCCACACTGCAACAGATCTATGCATTGGCGGCTGCGGGCTGCGACATCGTGCGCTGCACGTGTAACGACGCGGATGCTGCTGAGGGTCTCGCACAGATCGTTCCCCGGTCGCCAGTACCGATCGTGGCCGATATCCATCACCAGTACCGGATGGCCCTGGCGGCGCTCGAAGCGGGTGTGCATGGACTCCGTCTCAACCCGGGCAACATCCGGCGTCCTGAACACATCAAAGCCGTGGCCGCCGAGGCCAAGGATCGCAACGTTCCGATCCGTATCGGAGTCAATGGCGGATCGCTCGATCCCGAACTGTACGAACGCCATGGCGGTCGTGTGACTCCCGAGGCGATGGTGCAAAGCGCGTTGCGTGAACTCGCCTACTTCGACGAGGTCGGTTTCGATCTCGTCAAGATCAGTGTGAAGGCATCGAGCGTTCCGTTGATGGTCGAGGCGTACCGACAACTCTCCGAGGTGACCGACCATCCATTGCACCTCGGGGTCACCGAGGCCGGACCGCCTCCGGCAGGGCTCGTCAAGGCCACCGCCGGGATCGCGGCTTTGCTCCTCGAAGGGATCGGGGACACGATCCGTTACAGCCTGACGGCCGATCCCGTCGAAGAAGCCCGGGCGGGTCGACAGTTGCTCGAATCCCTCGGTCTGCGCGAGCGCAAGAACGTGGATCTGATCGCCTGCCCCAGTTGCGGACGCGCCGAGATCGACGTGATCGAAGTCGCCCGAGCTGCCATGGAGGCCTTCGGGGAACGCGAGATCCCCCTGCAGGTGGCGGTCATGGGATGTGTCGTGAATGGTCCAGGCGAGGCGCGAGAAGCCGATCTCGGAATCGCCGCGGGGAACAAGCGCGGCCATTTGTTCGTCAAGGGACGCAATGTCGCGGTCGTTCCCGAATCCGAGATGGTGGATGCGCTCGTGGAATGGGCCGAAGTGATCCACCATGAGGGTGTCGAGGCCGCCATGGCCCGCGCGGACATCGAACGGGCCGAACGCGAAGCCGCGAAGGATCGCTCCATGCTGCTCGAAACCCAAGGGGCCGATGCGAACCAGGCACAGGAGCGGATCGTGGAGATCAGGCGCCGGGTGGGTTCGGAATGAACCACCACGACGTTCCCTTACTCGAACACGATCTGGCGCGTCGCGCCGTCATCGAACCCTGGGCCCCGCGCACCGAGATCGACGTTCCGGTGCGCGCCGTGGCGTGCTGGTTCGGCGACGTGGTCGCTCGCCGTTGTGCCGGTCATGTCCCTGCGTTCTCGATCGCGTTGGAGCGCGAACATCATCCGGTGCACGTGGTCGAGCACCGGGGCGTGCCCGTGGTGTTGTTCTTTCCCGGGGTCGGAGCGCCATTGGCCGCTGCCTCTCTCGAGCTGGTGATCGCGAGTGGCGTCAGGTATGTGATCGGCTGTGGGGGTGCCGGAATCGTGGTGCCCGGATTCGACCCGGGGCATGTGATCGTGCCCACCGAAGCCGTACGCGATGAAGGGACGAGTTACCACTACCTCCCGGCGGGGGAAGTGGCCCGACCCCACCCGCAAGCGGTCGCGGCGATCGATGAAGCTCTCGCGGCGGGCGGTGTGCCTCATGATCGGGGGCGCACGTGGACCACAGACGCGTTCTTTCGCGAAACCCCTGATCGAGTGGCACGCCGACGCGATCAGGGGTGTCTCACCGTGGAGATGGAAGCCGCCGCGATGTTCGCGGTGGCCGCCCACCGAGACGTCGTCTACGGGCAGTTGCTGTATGCAGGCGATGACGTCTCTGCGGAGTCCTGGGACCATCGGAACTGGAACACCAACACCACGGCTCGGGATCGACTTCTCGAGTTGGCACTCGACGCCGCCATCGGTCTGGGTTCGTGACACCCCAGGATCGCCGCCGCGGCGGTGTCTGCGTCACAGCACTGCCATAGGGCAGCACCCCCAGATGACAGCGCTGGTTACCACGGCTCAGGTCGGGTGCGGAACCATACCGAACCCGGCTGAATGACGACCGACTCCTCGGCGAGTACCACCAGATTTCGGTCTCGGGGGTCGAGATCGGGATCGGGTCGCTCACACCACCACAGTTCCGTCGCCGTCGCCACGATCCTCGTGTCGGAGCGTGGGGTCCAACGCTCGAGTCGAAACGGCATCGTCGGCGTCGGCCAGGTCACCACCTCTGCGTAGGGGTGCGCGATCAGGACCGGGTCGATGATCGGGTTCGGTACTACGGAGTCGTCGAGCAACGCGACCAGGGCGGTCGCGTCCACGGGTTTGGTCGTCCATCCACCGCGAATGACATTGTCGCTCGGACCCATCACTTCGACCCCGGTGCCCCGCAGGTAGGCGTGGAGGAGTCCAGGGGTCGACGCGAGGGCCTGAGCGGGAGCGAGGGTGACATGGTTCATCAACACTGCGACCGCTCCAGCGGGGTCACCCGGCCAGCGGGTCAGCACCTCGGGTAGGTGCCGACCGAGAGAATCAGGAAATCGCGCGGCGTTCTCCACGAGACCGGTGAGGTCGGGGCGCTCACCCAGGAGCCAGGCCACGACGTCTCGGCGCCCGCCGAGGTCTCGGCGGCGCCGGATCTCGGCCCCGAGAGTTCCCAGAACCTCACAGCGCGAATCCACGATGTCGTCGGGTGCGAATCCACACAGCGCCTCGAAGGGCTCCAACGCGCAGATCAACTCGGGTTTGGGATCGGGGTCGGCGAAGCGGCGCCCAGGGTCGTCGAGCGCGACGCCTCGGTTCTCCTCGGCGGTGAAACCTTCGAGCGCGGTCGCAGCATCGGGGTGCACCTGCAGCGAGAGGGCTTCTCGCGCCGCCAGAACCTTGAACAGATAGGGCAGTGGTCCCGTGAGGTCCTCGAGATTCGTGTCGGTGTCGGATGGCCCGATCACCACACTGGGGGCCCGCTGATGGGTGCCCAACCAGTACTCGGCCCACGGCTGACCGTCGGGGGGTTGGTCGAGGAGACGGGGGAGAGTCGTGGGGTCACCCCAGGCGTAGTGCTGGATTCGCCCCCGTATCCGGTGCATGGTTCATGCTCCGCGACGAAGCTCGGCACTCACGGCGTCGCTCAACCAGCGAACCGCCGCCTCAGGGGCCAGGTCGTGACGTTCGCCGGCGCGACGGTCCCGAACCTCGACCACACCCTCGGCGAGACCTTTGCCCACCACGAGCACATACGGCATGCCCATGAGTTCGGCATCGTTGAACTTCACTCCTGGAGACACCGAACGACGGTCGTCGATGAGGACGTCCACACCCTGTTCGTCGAGATCTACAGCCATCGACTCAGCGGCAGCGAGCAGGCTGTCGTCCTTGCCGGCCACGACCAGATGGACCGGCGCTGGTGCGACCCCGACGGGCCAGCACAATCCGCGATCGTCATGGTTGACCTCGGCGAGGACGGCGACGAGTCGAGATACGCCGATCCCATACGAGCCCATGGTCACCGTGACCTGCTTACCGTTGTGATCGAGGACTTTGAGGCCGAGGGCTTCGGCGTATTTGCGTCCGAGTTGGAAGATGTGACCGATCTCGATGCCCCGCGCGATCTCGAGATCCCCACCACAGTGCGGACATGCGTCACCGGCAACGACCTCGGCCACGTCGAGCAGCCCATCGGGGGTGAAATCGCGACCGCACACCAGATTCATCACATGGTGGCCAGCTCGATCGGCGCCGGTGACCCACGAGGTTCCTGCAACCACACGCGGATCCACGAGATAGCGGATGCCGCGTTCTTCACCCAGAGCGCCGGGACCGATGTACCCCTTGACCAGTTGTGGCCACCGAGCGAAATCCTCCTCGGTGAAGGCTTCGATCTCGTCGGGAGCGAGCCGAGCCTCGAGACGTTTGGGATCGATCTCGCGATCACCTGGCACTCCAATGGCGAGAGGTGTGCGCTCACCCGCGGGGTTGCGCACCATGACCAGGACGTTCTTGAGAGTGTCAGCGGCGCTCCAGGACCCCGTGGGTGCATCGAGTTCAGGGGTGGAGGCGAGATGAGCCACGAGGGTCTCGATGGTGGGCGTATCGGGGGTGGGGATGATCTGAGGAGCCGGAGTCGCCTGGGCGTGGGCATCGGCGACCTCTGGTATCGCCACATCGACGGCTTCGGTGTTCGCCGCCAGCCCACATGAGCGGCATCGCACGAAGGTGTCTTCGCCCACCGCCAAGGGTGAGAGGAACTCCTCGGAGGCACTGCCACCCATGGCTCCTGAGGTCGCCGACACGATCTCGTACGGGACCCCGAGTCGATCGAAGGTCCGGATATAGGCCTCACGGTGGGCGGCATAGCTCGCAGCGAGCCCATCCTCGTCGAGGTCGAAACTGTAGGAGTCCTTCATGACGAACTCCCGGCCTCGCAACAGCCCCGCGCGGGGACGTGCCTCGTCGCGGTACTTGGTCTGAATCTGATAGAGCGACAGGGGAAGGTCTTTGTAGGAACCGACGAGATCCTTCACGAGCAGCGTGAACATCTCTTCGTGCGTCGGTGCCAGCAAGAAGTCCGCACCTCGACGGTCCACGAGACGAAACAGGGTGTCTCCGTATTCGGTCCAACGATTCGTCGCCTCATAGGGGTCGCGGGGCAACAGAGCGGGAAAGTGCACTTCTTGGAATCCCGAAGCGTCCATCTCGAAGCGGACGATGTCTTCGACCTTGCGATAGAGGTCCCAGCCCAAAGGAAGCCACGTGAAAGCGCCCGGCGCGGCGCGACGGATGTATCCGGCGCGCACCAAGAGACGATGGCTCGCGACCTCGGCATCGGCGGGATCCTCGCGCAAGGTTCGCACGAACAATCGTGAGAATCGACGGATCACGGGGCCTCCCGGAGGTCCTGGGGGTCAAAGGGTGGCGACGGCGGCCACCGGCGCCATCGCCGGAGCAGACTACCTCCCGGACCGGTATGATCTCAGGGTCCCCAAAAGGACATCACCGGATGCGCGAGGCGTGGGTGAACCCCACGCCTTCGTCGTCTCTGGGCAACGGTAACGACCCGGCAAGACGAGAGGAGGACGACGAGATGGCCGACAGCCCCGTACTGGACCGTGTCCGCGAACTCGTCGCTCCGATCCTGGAGGACCTGGGTCTCGAACTCTATGACTGCGAGTTCGCCGGAGGAACGCTGCGCGTCGTGATCGATACGCCTCCAGCCAGCCCGGGTGGAGTGGATCTCGAGCAGTTGTCCCTGGTCACACGCTTGGTGTCGAGGGAACTCGATCATCAGGACCCCGTTCCAGGGCGCTACACCCTCGAAGTGACGAGCCCCGGACTCGAGCGGGCCTTGCGTCGCCCCGAGCATTACGCCCGCGAGGTCGGAAAGACCGTTGCGGTGCGTCTTCATCAGGTCGTGGACGGGCGTCGCCGCCTCGAAGGCACCCTCGTCGAAGCCGATGGCTCATCGATCGTGTTGGCCTGTGAGGGCCGACGGATCGAACTCGACATCGATCAGATCGAACGGGCCCGCACGGTCTTCGTGTGGGGACCCACTCCCAAACCCGGCCGCGGAGCCGGGTCCCGTCCGGACCGGACTTCCCCCGCGGAGTCCGAGGAGTCCGTTTCCTCAACGGAGGCACCCCGATGAGCAACCTCGACATGGCCGAAGCCGTGCGTCTTCTCGCCGAGGAGAAAGGCATCTCCCAGGACACCTTGTTGCAGGTCCTGGTGGATGCGCTCGCCACGGCGTACAAGAAGCGTCCTGGAGCTGCTGAGGAGGTGATGGTCTCGATCGATCCGGCCACGTTCGCGATGACGTTCACGGCCTATGACGTCGATGAGGACCTGAACCTGGTCAACCCTCGCGATGACACGCCCTCGAGTGCGGAATTGGGTCGTATCGCGGCTCAGACCTTCCGCCAGGTGATGAGCCAGCGGATCCGCGAGGCCGAACGGGATCGCAAGTTCGAGGAATACGCCAACCGTGAAGGCGACATCGTCACGGGGATCATCCAACAAACCGACGCTCGTTTCACCCTGCTCGATCTCGGCAAGGTCGAAGCACTTCTTCCCCAGGCCGAACAGGTTCCCTACGAGCGCCCCGAGCCCGGAGCCCGTCTCAAGGCCTACATCGTCGAGGTTCGACGCACGGCCAAGGGTCCCCAGATCGTGGTCAGTCGGACCCATCCCGGACTCATCAAGCGCTTGTTCGAACTCGAAGTGCCCGAAATCGCCGATGGGATCGTCGAGATCAAGGCCTGTGCGCGCGAACCAGGGCATCGCACCAAGATCGCCGTGTGGTCCAACGACAACAACGTGGACCCGGTCGGGGCCTGCGTGGGCGCTCGGGGTGCGCGGGTGCGCATGGTGGTCAACGAGTTGCGGGGCGAAAAGATCGACATCGTCCCTTTCAGCGAGGACCTGCCTGATTTCGTCGCCAAGGCGTTGTCACCGGCGAAGGTCACCGCGGTCAACATCGATCACGATCTCGGCCAAGCCGAGGTGATCGTGCCCGATTTCCAGTTGTCCCTCGCGATCGGTAAGGAAGGACAGAACGCTCGTCTCGCCGCGCGTCTCACCGGACTGCGCATCGAGATCAAAAGTGAGACCCAAGCCGCAGACGAAGCCGCCGGAATCGTTCCTGAAGCCGAGGCCGTCGAATACGCAGAGGGTGCCTGGGTGCAGAACCGGGAGACCGGGGAACTCGAGTGGCATGCTGCGGATGGCTCGATCGTGTCGGCTGACGATTGGGAGCGTCAACAGCACGAGGAACGCACCGCCCAAGCCTCCGCCGAGGTCGTCGATGAGGCTTCATCCGAGGCGCCGGAGTCACACAGCGACACCGCAGCCGAGGAAACAGCATCGAGCGAGAACGCCGAGGGCGGCGCCTGAGAGTGACGCAACAGTCGGGTCCGGTGCGCACCTGTGTGGGGTGTCGGCGTAGGGCTCACGTCGACCTGCTCGTACGCTGTGGCTTCGACCAGGACGCCGGGGTCATGGTCACAGGGGCTTCGCCGGGGCGAGGCGCCTGGCTCTGTCGAGGGTCCCAGACGTGCCTCGAACGGGCGATCAAGAAAAACCGGTTCGCTACGGCGTTCCGAACGACGATTCCTCCCGAGGCAGTCGGGGGGATCACCAAGGCGTTCGCGTCGGTCGGTTCCGACGCGCGAGAATCGATGAGTCCGGACGACATGGGGACCGACCTCTGTCGTGCGGCGAAAGGCTGAGACCAGAACGTGGCGAAGAACATGCGGTTGCACGAGCTCGCAAAAGAGCTCGGGATGACGAACAAAGAGACCCTGGATTTGTGCCAGGACCTCGGAATCGCGGCCAAGAGCCATTCGTCATCGCTGCAAGAGGCGTACTGCGACATGGTGCGCCGCCGGGCGGCCCGCGACGGCCTGATCCGAGACGAGCAGCCCGAAGAGCCCAAGCCGGTGAAGGCGACCAAGGCCACCAAGGCGACCAAGGCCGCCAAGACCACCACGACCGAGGAGCCCGCCAAGGCGGAACCTGAGGCTCCGGCCCCGGCGCCCTCGAGTGCCCCCGAGGCGCCGCCCGTCGAGGCCGAAGCACCGCCGGCACCTGCCGAGGCCCCCGCGCCTGTCGTCTCGGCCCCCGTGGTGTCCGAGCCCGCTGTCGCGCCGGCCCCCGAAGCTCCATCGGCCCCAGCCCCGGCTCCGGCGCCGGCCGCAGCCCCTGTGACGCCGTCGGAGACTCCTCCGGCTGCGCCACCCCGTCCGGCCGTGGTGTCCTCGCCGACGCCGGCACCAGCGCCGGTGGAATCTCCTGCCCCCGTGGCTCCCGAGGTTCCGGCGGCCGCAGCCAGCGCTGCGCCGGCGGCGCCACAAGCGCCTTCGGCGCCGCCGGCTTCGACCCCAACCGACGCCTCGCGGCGCATATCCTCGACTCGCCCGGTTCCTGGTGAGGCTCGTGGCGATGCTCCCGCCAAGGCGAGTACGCCGCCGCCCCCCGGACGGCCGTTGTCGCCATCGGGCAAGGTCATCCCACCGCCCCCCGGACGGCCGTTGTCGCCATCGGGCAAGGTCATCCCGCCGCCCCCGGGGCGCGCCGGAGGCCCTCGCCCGAGCGGTGGCCCCGGAGGAGGTCCGCGTCCTGGAGGTCCGGGTGGCCCGCCGCGCACCGGTGGCGGTCCGCGTCCTGGTGGCGGTCCGCGTCCCGGTGGCGGTTTCGGTGGTCCCCGTCCTGGCGGTGGCCCCGGTGGTGGTCCGCGCCCCGGAGGCGGCCCTGGTGGCGGTCCGGGTCGTCCCGGCGGTCGCCCCAGCGGTCAGCGCCGGGCACCACGACGTTCCAAGCGGGCACGTCGTCGTCTCGATATCGACGAGTTGGAGCCTCAGAACGCTGGCGCTTACGTCCCGTCGAGTGCGCCGGTGCCCGAGGGCACGATCGTGGTGGAGCGCGGGGTTTCGGCTCAGGAGTTCGCGCCGAAACTGAATCGCAGCCCTGCCGACGTCGTGCGGTTCCTGCTCCAGAACGGGGAAATGGTCACCGCGACCATGACTCTGAGCGATGAACAGATGGAACTGTTCGCGCTCGAACTCGGAGCCGATTTGTTGCTCGTCGATCCCGGCGAACAACAAGAAATGGAGCTGCAGGCCCTCTTCGACGACAGCGATGACGACGACGAGAGCCTCTTCGAACCGCGCCCGCCGGTGATCACCGTGATGGGTCACGTCGACCACGGTAAGACGACCCTGCTCGACCGGATCCGCTCGGCCAACGTCGTCTCGGGTGAAGCCGGTGGCATCACCCAGCACATCGGGGCGTATCAAACCGAGCGCATCGGTCACAAGATCACCTTCATCGACACGCCTGGACACGCCGCGTTCACCAAGATGCGCGCCCGTGGCGCTCAGGTGACCGACATCGTCGTGTTGATGGTGGCAGCCGACGACGGCGTCATGCCCCAAACGATCGAAGCGATCAACCATGCGCGAGCTGCTGAGGTACCGATCGTGGTGGCGATCAACAAGATCGACAAGGACAACGCCGATCCGCAACGAGTGATGTCGCAGTTGGCCGAGCACAATCTCGTGCCCGAGTCCTGGGGTGGCGACACGATTTGTGTCGAAATGGCGGCCGAACAAGGACTCGGGGTCGATGAACTCCTCGAGCAGTTGCTGGTGGTGGCCGAACTCGAAGAGCTCGCAGCCAATCCGACCGGTCGAGCCAAGGGCATCGTTCTCGAAGCCAACCTGGACGTGGGTCGCGGTCCCGTGGCCACAGTGCTCGTGGACAAAGGAACTCTCAACGTCGGCGATCCGATCGTGGCAGGTGGGTCCTGGGGACGGGTGCGAGCGATGCTCGACGACCAAGGCAACCAGATCCGCTCCGCGGGCCCGTCGACACCGGTTCAGGTGCTCGGTCTGTCTTCGGTGCCCAACGCTGGTGACGAGTTCCGCTCGGCCCCCGATGAGCGCACGGCGCGCACCGTGGGTGAGGCTCGTGCCGAACGCCATCGCATCCTCGCTCAGCGCGGTGACGCCCGAGTGCAGCGCGGTGTCAAACTCGAAGACGTCTTCGCTCAGATCCAGGCTGGTGAGATCGCCACGTTGAACCTGGTGCTCAAAGCCGATGTGCATGGGTCGCTCGAGGCGGTCACCGAAAGTCTTCGGCGCCTGGAACGCGATGACGTCAAATTGGCGTTCGTGCACCGGGCTGTGGGTGGAATCACCGAAAATGACATCACGTTGGCGTCCGCGACGAACGCCACGATCATCGGATTCAATGTCCGCCCCGACCGCAAGGCTCGCGATATGGCCGATGCCGAAGGGGTGGAGATCCGCACCTACGAGATCATCTACAAGCTGCTCGAAGATCTCGAACGGGCCATGGTGGGCATGTTGGCTCCCGAGTTCGAAGAGGTGGTCACCGGCGAAGCCGAGGTCCGCGAAATCTTCCGGGTGCCCAAGATCGGAGCGATCGCGGGTTGCTACGTGCGAACCGGACAGATCACTCGTGGATCCAAGGTCCGCTTCCTGCGCGATGGCGTCATCATCTGGAAGGGTTCGATTCAGTCGCTGCGGCGATTCAAAGACGACGTGCGCGAGGTGCGCGACGGCTTCGAATGCGGTATCGGGCTGTCGGACTTCCAGGATCTCAAGCAGGGTGACCTGATCGAAACCTTCGAAGAAAGAGAAATTCCCCGTACGTGAGGGACCTCGACTTCTTCTTCGATCCGGTCTGTCCGTGGGCCTGGATCACATCTCGATGGGTCTGTGAGGTTCGCTCCGAGCGCGGTCTCGACGTGATGTGGCGTCCCATCTCGCTGATGATCCTCAATGAGAACCAGACCGGCGTGTGGTACACGCCTGAGTACCGTGCGATTCATGTCGCCGGGACCCAAGCGCTGCGCGTCGCGGTAGCGGCGGAGGAACGCCACGGCAATGCGGCTGTGGACCGGCTGTACACCGAGATCGGTGAACGGCTCCATCCTCAGGGGCGTCGGGGTGAACTCGAGAACGATCCGGTGGCGTTTCTCACCGACTGCTGTCGACGTGTGGATCTCGAAGCGGATTTGGGCGAAGCCGCTCTGGACGAGTCACGTGACGGACATCTTCGGGCTGAAACCACCCTGGCGTTGGACCGAACCGGTCCCGATGTCGGTACCCCGATTATGACCTTTCGTCCCGGACGTGACGACGAAGGCAGTTTCTTCGGACCCGTCATCGCTCGAGCTCCTCGGGGCCCCGAGGCCGTGGCGCTGTGGGATGCAGTCGAGTCCTTGGCGACGACCTCGGGGTTGGCCGAGCTCAAACGCTCCTTGCGGTCGCGTCCCGACTTCACCTGACCACGCTCACGACGCCTCGGGCCCCCTCGCTTCGGGGAGGTCCCGGTAGGGTGCCGACGTGAGCCGAGATCGTCGTCCAGGTCGTTCCGCACCTCGTTCAGGGACCAAAGCCGTACGACGAGGGGAGTTGTTGCGCGAAGTGATCGCGTCCGATCTCGTCGTCATCGACGACGAGCGTTTGGCCATGGTGGCGGTGACCCGCGTGGTGGTCGATCCCGAGATGAACCGAGCCACGGTGTACTACGACTCCTTGAGCGGGGAGGAAGGTGATGAGGAGATCCTTGAAGCCTTCGCGGAGCACCGCCGTCGCCTGCAGGCATCGATCGGGCGACAGGTGCGGGCCAAGAAGACTCCGATTCTCGATTTCGCACCCGATGAGGTGATCCGGTCTGCTGAACGCATCGACGAGATCCTGAGAGATGCCGCCACGTTGCCGCAACGGCCCCCCGAACCCGAAAGCGATCTGGACGAGTCGAGCCCGGACTCCGGGGCATCAGGAGTGGAGACTCGCTGATGGCGCGTCGGCGCCCACCGGTCGTACATGGCCTGATGGTGATCGACAAGCCCGCGGGTATGACCTCGCACGACGTGGTGGGCGCAATTCGCCGTCGTCTCGGTGAACGTCGAGTCGGCCACGCCGGAACGCTCGATCCCGATGCCACCGGCGTGCTGCTCGTGGTGGTCGGGGTGGCGACCCGGCTCGTGCGATTCCTGTCGGGACAGGACAAGGACTACATCGGCGAGATCGTCTTGGGGACCGAAACCGACACCCTCGATGCCGCTGGGTCCGTCGTCGCGACCCATGACATGTCGAATGTGACTCTGGACGCGGTGAGATCGGCGATCGAGTCCCGGTTCCTTGGTGAACAGGATCAGATTCCTCCCATGGTCTCAGCCATCAAAGTGCAGGGGCGGCGCCTCCACGAACTGGCTCGCGAGGGCACCGAAATCGATCGGGCTCCCCGACGAATACGCGTGGACCGCTTCGTCGTCGACGCGACTCCCGACCCGCTCCGGTATCGCTTCGAGGTGAGTTGCTCGGCGGGCACCTATGTGCGTTCACTCGCTGCAGATCTCGGGGCTGCTCTGGGAGGTGGAGCCCATCTCGGATCGCTGAGGCGAACCCGGATCGGTCGGTTCACCATCGATATGGCGGCGGGCATCGACGAGGCCGAACGGCTCGACCCGGTGGCGTGTCTGGCCGGGTTCGACACCGTCGCGGTGGATGCCGCCACGGCAACGACCGTGCTCCATGGAGCGATCCTCGACATCTTCGAGGGTTCGGGCCCCTGGGCGGTGGTCGGGCCTGATGGAAACCTTCTCGCGGTCTACGAAGCGCACGGTGACGGACGTGCCAAGCCCTCGGTGGTGCTTGCAGCCGGTGCTTGACGCTAGGTTCGGCGCCCGTGGAGATCATCACCGATGTCGGTTCCCCCCGCTGGCCTGGCGAACGCAGCGTCATCACCATCGGCGTGTACGACGGCGTCCATCGCGGCCATCGGGCCGTGATCACTGAAGTACGTCGTCTCGCTGCAGAACACGGTGCGCGTAGTGCCGTGGTGACGTTCAGTCCACATCCCGCGAGCGTGGTGCGTCCCGAGTCGGCACCCCGGCTACTCACCGACGACGAACAGAGGCTGGAACTGCTCGCCGAGACCGGCGTGGATGCCGCTGTGCTGTTGCGCTTCGACGACGACCTACGCAGCGAGGACCCCGAGGCCTTCGTCGAGCGAGTCCTGGCGGGCTGTCTGGGCGCGAGCCTCGTCGTGGTCGGGGAAGACTTCCACTTTGGTGTGGGTCGGACCGGCAATGTTGCTGAACTTCGTCGTCTCGGTGCCCGTCACGGTTTCGACGTGGCCCCCGTGCCGCTTCTCGATCGCAGCGACGGAGTCCCCGAACCCGTGTCGTCCACGGCGATTCGTCGGGCACTGGCAGGTGGCGACGTGGAGCAAGCCGCCGTCATGTTGGGTCGGCCCTTCGAGGCGCGCGGCCCCGTCGAGGTCGGCGATCAGCGCGGGCGTCTGCTCGGGTTTCCCACCGCGAACGTTGCGGTGTCGGCATCGATCTGTCTTCCTGCCGATGGCGTGTATGCGGGATGGTACGAACGTCCCGACGGCACCCGGTATCGCTGCGCGATCAATCTCGGTCGGCGGCCGACCTTCTATGACCATGCCGAGACCTCGCTGCTCGAAGCGCACCTTCTCGACTTCGACGGGGACCTCTATGGAGAAACCGCCAAAGTGCACTTCGTGGCCTTCTTGCGCAGTGAGCGCAAGTTCGACGGCATCGATTCACTCGTCGCGCAGTTGAAACTCGACGTCGAGCACGCCCGAACCGCTCTCGACTGACACCGTGGTCACCCTCGCAGGTGCCCAGCGCATCTGAGGGCGCGGCGACCTCAGCTCACCGAGGTGAGGTCGCGTTGACCCGGCTCGACACGGCCGTAGAGCGTGGTGCGCTGCTCGAGACGGCGCCCGAGAGGTGCTACGAGATCGGCGAAACGTTCCGGCGTCATCCCCTGACCGTGACTGGCGCCCGCGGCCCGAGAGATGTTTTCGTCCATGAGGGTTCCACCCAAGTCGTTGCATCCGGCTTGGAGCATCTGTCGCGCCCCATCGACGCCGATCTTCACCCAGGACACCTGGACGTTGTCGATCAGGCCGGCGTAGGTCACTCGAGCGATGGCGTGCATGAGTACGTTCTCGCGGAAGGTGGGCCCGCGACGGGCTCGACGTTGGAGATAGATCGGCGATGCCATGTGCACGAACGGCAGGCCCACGAATTCGGTGAAGCCCCCGGTTTCGCGCTGAAGGTCCCGGGTGCGCACAAGATGGCGGGCCCAGTTCAGAGGATGTTCGATCGATCCGAACATGATCGTGATATTCGATCGCAGACCCACTCGATGCGCGGTGCGATGGGCTTCGAGCCATTCCTCGGTGTCGACTTTGTCGGGGCACAGAATCGCCCGGATCTCATCGTCGAGGATCTCTGCTGCAGTACCCGGAAGTGAGGCGAGACCGGCGTCGCGCATCCGTATCAGATAGGTCTCGAGGGGTTCACCCAAGCGGCGAGCCCCCTCGGTGACTTCGAGGGCGGTGAACCCGTGAACGTGCATGTCCGGAACGGCATCTTTCACCGCCCGGGTGACATCGATGTAGTAGTCGCCGTCGAAGTCCGGATGGATGCCGCCTTGGAGCGTCACCTCCGTCGCTCCCAGATCGGCGGCTTCGCGGGCCCGCTGCGCGATGTCGTCCAAGGTCAACAAATACGGGGTGCCTCGCAGGTTGAGGCTCAACGGCCCCTTGGAGAATCCGCAGAACCGGCACTTGAACGTGCACACGTTGGTGTAGTTGATGTTGCGGTTGTGAACCCAGGTGACGACATCGCCCACGGCGGCCTGGCGCATCTCGTCGGCCAGACCGGCCACGGCGGCCACCTCGGGACCGCGAGCCGAGAACAACGTGACGATCTCGTCGAGACCGATCTCTTGGCCAGCGCGCACCCCAGCCAGGACTTCACGCACCGGCGAGCCCGCCCGGGCATGTCCCGCGGCGGGCACCAGACGAGGAGCAGGTTCGGTCGAGCCGCTGTACCACTGAGTCGAACGGTGGCCTACCAACACCACCTCCGCGCCGTCGTGCACCACGTCGGCGGCCGTGGCGCGTTCTGGCCAGAACGATCCGGGATCGTCGCGCCCCAAGCCCTCGGCGTCGCTGCGGTCCATCACCGGGAAATGCAGCTTCTCGTCGAGCCACCGCTGCGGAGCCTGAACGAATTCGGGGTAGATCGTCAGCCGTGGAGCCAAGACGTGGCCGCGGGATTCGGTGACCTCGCGGAGGCGATCGAGTGCGGGCCATGGACGCTCGGGGTTCACATGGTCTGCGGTGACCGGAGACACCCCGCCCCAGTCGTCGATACCGGCGTCGATGAGGACCCCGAAGTCATCAGAGAGATTGGGCGGGGCCTGGAGGTGGATCTCCGGGGGGAGAACGAGCCGGGCCGCCGCGATCGACCACCAGAACTCGTCATCGGGGCAGGGAGCCTCATTGGCCATTCCGGTACGCGGTTTGGGCAAGAAGTTCTGCACGATGACTTCTTGGACGTGGCCGTGACGACGATGGGATGCCGCGATCGCCTCGAGAGCATCGAGCCGGTCTGCGCGGGTTTCACCGATCCCCACGAGGATTCCGGTCGTGAAGGGAATCGCCAGTTCCCCGGCCGCTTCCAGGGTCGCCAGTCGACGACTCGGCACCTTGTCAGGAGCTCCGCGGTGACATGCGAGGTCCTCGCGCAAGGACTCGATCATCATGCCCTGGCTGGGCGATACCGGTCGCAGCAGCGCCAGTTCATCGGGGTAGAGCGCTCCGGCGTTGGCATGAGGGAGGACTCCGGTCTCTTCGAGCACCAGGCGGGCCATTGCGGCGAGATACTCCACAGTGGAGCCGTATCCGTGATCGTCGAGCCACCGTCGCGCCACCTCGTAGCGCTCTTCGGGCCGTTCACCCAAGGTGAACAACGCCTCGTGACATCCTTGGGCCGCGCCGCGTCGGGCGATCGCGAGAACCTCGTCGGGGGTGAGATAGGCGCGCTCCAAACGAGCGGGAGGTTGAGCGAACGTGCAGTAGCCGCAGGTGTCGCGGCACAGCATCGTGAGGGGAATGAACACCTTGGGGGAGTAGGTGATTCTCGTGCCGTGGTGTCGGTCGCGCACGGTGCGAGCGGCGGCCATGAGCGAGTCGAGATCACTCGAGAGCAACAACTCGCGGCTCGGAGAATCACACAGGTCGGCAATGGGGACGCGCATCTGACGCCATCCTTCGGGTCGGCCGTCTCGGGGACGGATCGTTCCTGATGTGTCAGTGCGTGGCGGGAACCAGATGCCGTATGCGAGCGGACGACATCCCCCAAAAGCCTCGCGACACAGACCATAGCAATGCCGAGTCGGTAGGGGAGAGTCGGCGCATGGCTCGGTTGTGGTGCCTTGGCGCTCGGACTGGGGCCAGGAACGCTGCATCATCGTGGAGCGCACTCGAGGTCGAGATTGTGCACCTCGTCGCGGTGGGAACCGGTTGGAGACCGGGGGGCTTCACCTCTAGCATCACCGTGCTCGCCATGGGCTCGGTGCTCGTGGCGCGTGTGGTCGCCCTCAGGGCGTCTACGTGGCCACTAGCCGCTGTCATGCGGCCCCGGACCCGGAATGGAATGACGACATGCCCAAGCAGTCAACGATCGACGAGCACAAACTCCACGACAGCGATACCGGATCCCCCGAGGTCCAGATCGCACTGCTGACCGAGCGCATCAACCACCTGACCGAGCACCTGAAGGTTCACGCGAAGGATCACCACTCCCGTCGGGGACTGTTGATGCTCGTGGGTCGGCGCCGCCGTCTCCTCGACTACGTCAAGGATCGTGACGTGGAGCGCTACCGGGCGATCATCGCCAAGTTGGGTCTGCGCCGGTAAGATGCGCGGCGGTACTCGCCCCGGGTGGGTACCGAACCGATGACCACAGATGCGGCAGGGAGTCGGTTGTCAGTCGCCGACGTCGCGCCTCGAGGTGAGGTGCGGGGCTGCCGACTGGGAACCGGCCGAGCCGCTCCATAGGGCCCGATCGACGCGTTCACGGGCTCAGAAAGGAGCTCGACGTGGCTGACGCCCTTCGAGTGTCGGGTGCCGTGTCCGGTACCGACAAGAGTTTGTCCTTCGAAACGGGCAAACTCGCCCAGCAGTCCCAGGGAGCCGTGGTGGCTCGTATCGGGGACACTGCAGTTCTCACCACGGCCAATGCGGCCAAGTCCGTGCGAGACGGCATCGACTTCTTCCCCTTGACGGTGGACGTCGAGGAGCGGGCCTATGCCGCAGGCAAGGTTCCGGGATCGTTCTTCCGCCGTGAAGGTCGACCCACCGAGGACGCGATTCTGACCTGCCGTCTCACGGACCGCCCGTTGCGGCCTTCGTTTCCCGACGGCTTTCGCAACGAGACCCAGATCGTCACCACCGTGTTGGCGGCCGACATGGTCAACCCCCACGACGTGCTGTCGATCAACGCGGCATCGGCTGCGTTGATGATCAGCGGTATCCCCTTTGATGGGCCCATCGGTTCGGTCCGAGTCGCCTATGGCCGTGATGGCACTTGGATTCCTCATCCGACCTATGCCGAGGGTGACGACTCGACGTTCGAACTCGTCGTCGCAGGTCGTCAACTCGATGACGGCGACGTCGCGGTGATGATGGTTGAGGCCGGTGGCACCGAGCGCAGTTTCGAGTACTACGAGCAGGGTGCGCCCAAGGTCAACGAGGCCGTGCTCGCCGAGGGACTCGAAGCCTCCAAGACTTGGATCAAGGAGTCGATCGCACTTCAGCGCCAACTGGTCGCGTCGGTGATCGCCACCCACGGTCCCATCACCCCGCTGCCCTACACCCCGGTGGTCGACTACGGCGACGACGTCATGGCCGCCGTCGAGGCCGCCGTGAGCGAGGACGTCTCAGCGGCGATTCGCATCGCCGGCAAGGCCGAACGCAACGCCGCCACCGATGCTGCCACCGCTCGGGCTCTGGAAGCTCTCGCCGGGACCGCCGAGGCGTCGGGCGCGTTCGCCGGTCGGGAGAAAGAGATCAAAGAAGCGGTTCGGTCACTCACAAAGAAGCTGGTTCGCAAGCGCATCGTCTCTGAAGGAGTGAGGATCGATGGACGCGGTCCGGCCGATCTGCGTCCGCTGTCGGCCGAGGTCGGAGTACTTCCCACGGTTCACGGATCGGGTTTGTTCCAGCGTGGAGAGACCCAGGTTCTCAACGTGTGCACCCTGGCGATGCCCCGCATGAACCAGCTTCTCGACACCCTCACCCCGGTGACTCAGAAGCGGTATCTGCACCACTACAACATGCCGCCCTCGGCCAATGGTGAAGTGGGACGGGTGGGCTCGCCCAAGCGCCGCGAGATCGGCCACGGAGCGCTCGCCGAGCGGGCCTTGCTGCCCGTCGTTCCGCCCCAGGACGAGTTCTCCTATGTCTTGCGCCTGGTATCGGAAGTACTCGCCTCCAATGGTTCGACCTCAATGGCATCGGTGTGTTCGTCGAGCTTGTCGATGATGGATGCAGGTGTGCCCATCAAGGCGCCCGTCGCCGGTATCGCCATGGGTCTCGTCCACGCCGAGGGCGCGTACACCACCCTGACCGACATCCTCGGAGCCGAAGACGCCTTTGGAGACATGGACTTCAAGGTGGCTGGTACCGCTGACGCCATCACGGCCTTGCAGCTCGACACCAAGATCGACGGCATTCCTGCTGAGGTCCTCGCCGCAGCGCTCAATCAGGCCCGCGACGCCCGCCTCGCGATCCTCGCGGTCATGGCCGAAGCGCTCGATGGACCTCGCAGCGAGGTCTCAGCGACCGCTCCCAAGATCGTGTCGTTCAAGATCCCCCTCGACAAAGTCGGTGAGGTGATCGGACCCAAGGGCAAGATCATCAACACGATCCAGCAGGAAACCGGCGCCGACATCACCATCGACGACGATGGGGTGAACGGCATCGTCTCGATCGGATCCCCCGACGGACTCAAGGTGGCTGCCGCCCGGGAACGCATCGAAGCGATCGTGAGCCCCCCGTTGGCCGAGATCGGCAAGACCTATCTCGGAACGGTCGTCAACATCACCAAGTTCGGGGCCTTCGTCAACATCCTTCCTGGTCGTGACGGTCTCGTGCACATCTCGAAGCTGGGCCGCGGAAAGCGGATCGCTCAGGTCGAAGATGTCGTCCAACTCGGTGATCAGATCGAGGTTGTCGTCGAGGACATCGACGACAAGGGCAAGGTGAGCCTCGCTCCTGCGGGTGCGGCACCTCAAGGCGATGACACGTCCTCGGAGTCGGCGCCGGCGCCGCGGACGTCCTCAGGCGGCTCCGATGCCGTGGCGGTGTCCTTCGAGGATGCTTTCGATGCCGAGATCTCATCGGAACTCGGTGATCTGGGCCCGGCGGGCGCGGAGCGCTCGGAGCGGTCCGACCGCGATGGCGATCGTCGTTCGGGACCCCGTCGACGTCGTCGCTGACGTCATCTCGATGACCTCGAGGGCCTCGTGGGCATGACCGATGTCGAGATCTCGGTTCTGCCCACGGGCCTCACGGTCATCACCGATTCGATGCCCGATGCCCGCTCGGTGGCTGTGGGCGCCTGGGTCGGTGTCGGGTCGCGTGACGAGCCTCGTGAACTCGCCGGGGTCTCGCATCTTCTCGAACACCTGATTTTCAAAGGTACGCCGACCCGGTCGGCTCAAGACATCGCCCGCAGCGTGGACCGCTGCGGGGGTGACTTCAACGCCTTCACCACCAAGGAATACACCGCGTTTCACTGCCGGCTACCCGCCGGTGAGTGGGGGATGGGCGTCGAGTTGCTCGCTGACGTGATGTCGCGACCTCGTCTCGATGCCGATGACGTCCGCAGCGAGCGCCACGTGGTCCTCGAAGAACTCGCGATGGATGACGACAGCCCCGACGACGTGGCTCACCGCGAATCGATGGCGGCTCTGTTTCGGGGTCACCCTTTGGGTCGAGATACCGCCGGGGAACGTGAGACGGTCGCCGAGATGGAACCCGAGGCCATCCGGTCGTTCTTTCGACGCTGGTATACGCCGGCCACGACGACCGTGGCGGTTGCGGGCCCGGTCGTGCACGACGCGGTGGTCGAGGCGGTGGAGCGAGGCTTCATGACCGACGCCGAGTCCTCCCAGCGGCCGGGTCGCGAGGCTCCGAGTGCTCCGGTGGCGTCCACGCTCGCAGTGCCCGACGACACCGAACAGGTGCATCTGGTGTGGGCCTGGCCGGGAGTGGCGCGTACCGATGAGGATCGAGAAGCACTCGATGTCGCCAACCATGTTCTCGGGGGAGGATTGTCGTCTCGACTCTTCGATGAGATCAGGGAACGGCGCGGATTGGCATATGCGGTGTACTCGGGCACCATCGCCTACGCCGATTCTGGGGCGGTGTCGTTGTATGTCGGAACGATGCCCGAACACGTCGACGAGGTTCGCGATGTTCTCGAATACGAGATCGAACGCCTCGTGACTGGCGGTGTGACACCTGAGGAACTCGAGATCGCCGTGGGCTATCTCACCGGGTCGTATGAACTCGGTCTCGACGACACCGGAGCGCGCATGGCTCGTGCGGGTGGGCAATGGACGACGCTGGGTCGGGTGATTCCCGTCGAGGAACAGATCCACCGGTGGCGCAGCGTCACGGGTGACGACGTGGATCGAGTGTTGAATCGGACGTTGGCCGGACCTCGTATCAGCGTGGCAGTCGGGCCAGTGGATCATCGCCGTGGCGGATGAACGTGGGATCATGAACCGGTGAGCACATCGACATCACCTCTGATCCGCGTGGGTGTCGTGGGCGCCGGAGGTCGCATGGGGGCCACGGTGTGTACGGCGGTGCGGAACCATCCCGAACTCGAGCTCGTGGCCGCGGTGGATCCGGCAGCGGCCGGTCGGGAGGTGGAAGGTATCGAGATCGCTTCCACACTGCAGGCCCTCGCGGACGCCGATGTCGAGGTGCTCGTCGACTTCACCACAGTGGAGGCGGCGCGAGTCACTCTCGACTGGGCTGCTCTTCACGGGGTTCATGCCGTGGTGGGAACCACCGGGTTCACGCCTGAGGATCGCGAACGGTTGAGTGCCCTGTTCACCCGCAGTCGTTGCCTCATTGCTGCGAACTTTGCCATTGGAGCGGTGTTGTTGATGCGGTTCGCCGAACTCGCATCACCGTGGTTCGATACGGCAGAAGTCATCGAGCTTCATCACGATGCCAAGATCGATGCGCCCTCGGGAACGGCGATGGCGACAGTGGACAAGATGGCAGCGGCATCGTCTGACTGGGCGCCGGACCCGACTCGCACCCAGACCCTTCCGGGGGCTCGCGGTGCCGCGGGTCCCGCCGGTATCCGGATCCATTCGGTGAGGATGCGCGGCATGCTTGCTCATGAAGAGGTGATCCTGGGCGCGGCCGGTCAAACCCTGACCTTGCGCCATGACTCCTACGACCGAGAGTCGTTCATGCCCGGGGTGACCTTGGCATGCACCCGCGTCGGGTCACTGAGCGATCCCTTGACCATGGGAATCGACTCGCTGTTGGGGGTCTGAACCCGCGGAGTTTCGCCTTCGGGTGACCGGCGCCAGGACTGTGGGTCCTGGCACCACAGCTCAGGTGATCGGCGAGGTCAGCCCAACGCGCCCAAAGCCGCGTCGTAGTCGGGCTCTTGGGCGATCTCGGGAACGAGTTGAGAGTGAACCACGGTTCCGCTCTCGTCGAGAACCACGACGGCCCGACCCATCAGACCGGCGAGTTTGCCGTCGGCGAGGCAGATCCCGAACGAGTCACCGAAGTCGGAACGGAAGGTGGACGCCACCTGGACGTTCGAGAGGCCTTCGGCGCCGCAGAACCGGCTCATCGCGAACGGAAGATCAGCGGCCACGCAGACCACCACGGTGTCCTCTCGGCCGGCGGCCCGCTCATTGAACTGGCGCACACTGGTCGCGCAGGTCGGGGTGTCGATACTCGGGAAGATGTTGAGAACCACCTTCTTGCCGGCCAGCGACTCGGGAGTGACGTCGCTCAGATCAGCACCCGTCAAGGTGAAGTCTGGGGCCTTGGAGCCCACGGAAGGGAGTTCGCCGACGGTGTTGACGGGGTTGCCCCCCAAGGTCACGGTTGCCATGAGCGCCAGTGTGGCATCTGTCCCATCGCGTTGCGTGACCGAGGACGGCAGCTCTCAGCGGCAACGGGCGGTGGTGCCGAATCGCTCATGAAGCCGAGCCTTGATCGCTCCCGCCGCACTGGGCCGCAAGATGTCGATGGTCTCCTGGAGCGCGATCTGGGCCTCGACATCACCGGCGAAGGCATCGAGACAACGACGAGGTTCGAGGTTGGCAGCAGCCAGAATCGCTCCGGCCGCACCGATCGCTCCAGCGGTGAACACCAGCGCGGCGCTGCCTGTGTACAGCGCGTGGGGGAAGCGGACTCGTTCGTCGAGGAGCCGGCCCGCATCGCCACTGGAATCTTTCACCCCGTCGACATCGGCGGCGCACAGCGCCGCAAGGTCGATTCCGGGCGGTCGGTGCGAGGGGTGGTGGTAGGCGAGGATCCGTCCGCCCGTGGGGATCTCGGCTCGTATGGACGCGTACAACGACACAGGATCTTCGGTCGCGCCGGGAAGGACGAGCACTGCGTCGGCGCCAGCCTCGATGGCTTGGCGGCTCAGTGTCGCCGCGTCGATTGCCGCATCGGCTGGAAGGTCGCCGGTGCCGGCGATGACCGGTATGGATGGGTCGAGGCGAGTCCGGACCGCGCTCACCGTGGCGAGACGCTCATCGGGCGAGAGGCGCCCGGCTTCCCCGGTGGTCCCGGCTACGAGAATGGCATCGAGTCCGGCCTGGGCGAGCTCCGCTGCGAGTGCTGCAGTGGCGTCGACGTCCACGGCGCCCTGAGCGTCGAAAAAGGTGGCAAGGGCTACCGCCACTCCCCGAAACAGCGGTTCTGGGGTGCTGGGGGATGAAGGCTCAGCGGGGTTGTTGATGCTCATTGTCGTCTCCAGACACAGCGTCGTCTTCGGTGAGATGAGGATGTTCGATTTCGTGCAGAACATCGGGAATGTCACGGCGTGCCCGCCCTATCGATTGCACGAAGCTGAGCGCGAAGAGCCCGCCGACGATCCACCACTGATAGCCGTCGATCCAGTCGAGAAAGGTTCGGATCTCATCCTCGAAGACCCGTCCTCCGGCCCAGAGCACTACCAACTTGCCGGCGATGCCCACAGCCAGCAGCGGTATGAACCGCCACGGCGACATCCGCCGGTGACCCACCATCAGACAGACCAGATTCGATCCCGGCATGAGCAACACCAGGAGCCAACCGGCGCGATCGACTCCAGTTTGGAACCATCGGTAGATGGTCGGGAGTTCACCGACTTGACCTTCGAACCAGGTGATCGCTCGTTGGCCGTACCAGCGGCCGACGAGGTAGAGAGCGATTCCCGCCGCCAGGATTCGCACAAAGCCGATCACGGCGTAGGGGAGCGGATCGATGAACGGAACCGAACCGAACAAGTTCCGGTTTCGCGCAGACATCGCGAGCAGTACCGCCGGACGTTCATCGACCCAGGCGGGTCCGAGATTCGATCCAATGGTTCCGAGCGTGAAGAGCGCAGCGGTGGCACTCAGAACGATTCGTCGAGTCCAAGGTCCCGGGCTCGAACCCCGGTGCTCGGTCGCTGTGGCCGGGCCTGATCCCACTGGCGAATCCGAGCGATCGGGGGGTGGCCAGGGCGTTGGCGATGACACGAGACGACGCTACCTGAGAGGGCTGGTACGCCGGTGATGATTTTGTTCGGTGTCGGCGCGCTTTGACACGTGGGAGCCAAATCGGGGTCGCTACAGTCTCCCATCGTGCCTGACGTCACAGGTGCCGCTCCGGTCCTCGGAGTGAATTTCGACAGAGGGGGAATCCATGACCTTGCGACGCGGACATCGCGCGTTCGCGTTGTTGGCGGCTGGTGCGATCACGATCGCGGCATGCGGCAACGACGATGGGGGCGACAGCAGCGGAGTGCTCGGTAGCACCACGGCCGCCCCGGCGGCCACCGAGGCACCAGCCACGACGGCTGCTCCTGCAACTACCGCGGCACCTGATGGGGGCGGCGATACGGGCGGCGGCGGCGGACTCGCCGACGACTCGATTCACGGTGACGGAGCCGAGTTCTGGGAGTCGGTCTACGACGCTCAGCCGGGGAAGGCTGACGAATCCCTCGAGCCGGTACTGATCACCATGACCAACGTGGAGGGCTCGCCTGCGGGTTCGTTCCCCGACATCCGTGAGGGTGCCGAGGCCGCAGTCAAGGAGATCAACGAGCACCTCGGTGGCCTCAACGGCCGACCGATCGAACTCGAGGTCTGCGTCAACGGACTCGATCCGAACGAAGCGACCAACTGCGCCAACGAAGTCGCCGATGCTCAGCCGACGCTGCACATCCAGGGCATCAACTTCTTCAACCCACTGATGTGGCCAGTGTTCCTGGGAGCCGGAATCCCGGTGCTCGAGACCGTGCCGATCTTCATCTCGGACTTCGACACCGCGGGCATTCTGTCCACTGAGGGTGGATGCGCCAACGCCTTCCCTGGTGCGGCAATGTTCGCAGCCGAGGTACTCGGCAACGACAAGGTGGCGGTGGTCCACTCTGATACCGGTCCCGGTTTCGAGTGCTACCAGGACACCCAAGTCCGCTTCTACCAGCACTACGTCGATACTGGGGTTCTCGGCGATTTCCGCGGTTTCCCGGATGCTTCGGGTGATCCTTCCGACAACGACGCCGTGGCTCAGGGTGTGATCGAGTACCTGTCGGACGCGGAGAATGGTTCGATCTTCTTCGGTATCCAGTCCTCAGACTGCAACGAGATCCTCTCGGCTCTCGCGGCGGCTGGTAACACCAACACGATTGTCGCCTCGGGTTCATGTCGCGACACGTCGGTGGAGGCGAACCCGGCATCGCATGGTGCCTACTTCTCCTCGGCGAGCAAGATCCCGTATCGGCCCGACCTGTGGACTGAGTGGGAGACCAAGACCACCGACGCTCGCACGGCGGCTTTCGAGGCCCGTCCGAACAAGGATGCTCCCGAGTCAGCGTTCATGGAGACCGCCTATGACGTCATGATGTCGGCCTGGGTGCAGCTGAGCCTGTTCGACGCTGCCGGTGGCGATCTCAACGACGCCGCCGCTGTGTTCGAGCTGTTCTCCAGCCAGGACAATCTGTACCGTCATAACGGTCCGCCGGTGAACTGCAGCAACAACGGCAGCGAGTTCGAATCGATCTGCAACACGCTGCACAACTTCTATCTCTGGGACGGAACCACGTTCGAGTACGGGCCTTTGGGTCCGGACTATCTCGACGTGGCCCCGTTGCACGCAGCGGTCGCCGAGACCAATCCTCGTCAGTCCTGATCTCAGGAATCTGACTTTCCTTTCAGTCGGGCCGTCCGGTCAGCGTGGACCGGACGGCCCGACGACACTTCGGCGGCGATGACGCGCTTGACTGCGTTTCGTCGTCGTGTCCACACACCACGCTCGTGTCTGTTCGGGGGGACGGCATTCCATGGAGCAATTGATCATTGCGCTGATCGCTGGGATCGGCGCCGGAGGCCTGTACGCCATACTCGGTGTCGGGCTCGTGGTGGCCTTCCGAGGTTCGGGAGTCATCAACTTCGCTCACGGAGCTGTGGCTGCGTATGCGGCGTACACCTTCGACGAACTGCGCGAATCGGGGAACATCTACCTTCCATGGTTCGACCCGATTCCAGAATTCGGGTTCCTCAAGACGCTCAAGATCAGCAACCTGCCCGTCGAGATCTCACTCGGAGACTCTGCACCCGCGGTCGGCGTCGTTGTCATCATCAGTCTCTTGATGGCGGCCTTCATCGGGTTTCTCATGCACATCGCCGTGTTCAGGCCGCTGAGAAACGCCCCGACCTTGGGCAAGGTCATCGGATCGGTCGGCGTCATGCTGTATCTGAACTCGGTCATCACGGTGAACTTCGGAGGCGCAAACCGTGCCGATGTGGGTTTCTGGGGATTCCGTTCCGACACCGACCCCATCGGCGTCCTGAGCGGAACCGTCCCTCGTTCGAACTTCTACCTTGCTGCTGCTGCAATCGTGATCACCGTCGCGGTGTGGGCTCTGTACACCTTCACCCGGTTCGGCCTGGCCACGCGCGCCGCTGACGAGAACGAAAAGGGCGCCAGCCTGCTCGGGTACTCGCCGCAGTTGCTCGCAGGCGCCAACTGGATTCTGTCCTCGGTGCTGGCGGGAATCGCTGGCATCGTCTTTCTCCACAAGACCCAGCCATCGCTGTTCGTGCTGTTCGTCGTTCCCGCTCTGGGAGCAGCCCTGTTCGGAAACCTGTCGTCCATGGTCGGGGCCGCCGCTGGTGGACTACTGATCGGCATCGTGGCGAGCGGAGGAGTGCAACTCTCGGGTAACGACTGGTGGCCCGACTGGCTTCCCACCGAAGGC